>JADIYM010000007.1 GCA_016705245.1 Blastocatellia bacterium
GTGCCTGCAGGAAGTCCCAAATTCTCCTGAATCCGCCGTTGGTATTCACCGTTCCATTGAAGTTGAAAAACGTGCCTCCCTGCTCGGGAAATCCGAACGTCCCGGCAATGAAGTCCCCATCCTGAACCGAAATCTGCAGCGTTCCGGCGAGGGGCGAAGAAAAGTCGCCGCCCACATCCGCGCAGCCCGACACTGTCTGCGTGCCATAGACCTCATAGTCTCCACGAATGTCCGGGATTGGCCCCTGAGCTTCAACAGCTCGGTCCGAAATGGCGCCTGCAGCAAGGGTCACAACCATCAGAGTGCTGGCGAATTTCGCCGCAGCGCGAGTCATCGACGTTCTCATTCGGGAAAACTCCTTCGGGGGACGCAGAGTGGATCTTCGAGTGTACGCCCCGTGACGCACTTGAAGCGCCGCACGGGCACGAAATACAGGTCATGGGCGCAGATTGCCCCACGGACGGAAGTCGGTTACATGATGCCGCGCACGGGCCAACGGCTGCCTTGGCAATCGAGCGCTTTTGCGTGCGCTCGAGTCCCGAACTGAAACCGGTTCGGGCCGTGTGGCGTAACAGAGCCAGCACCTTCGTGCAGGTCACCAGCTGTAAACAACTTGTCAACGGGAGTCCCGAAGCCATGCCCCGAAGTCTCGTCTCATTCCTGCTTGCAGGCGCCGTGCTGGCCAGCCTGCTCGTCTCCGCGCCCGCAGCGGCACTCGCGCAAGCCAAGTCGTCGCGGCTCGAGTATCGCGAGCGCACGCTTGCGAACGGTATGCGCGTCCTGAGCGCCGTCGACCGGTCGAGCCCGACCGTGTGTATCAACGTGTGGTACCACGTCGGTTCCAAGGACGACCCCGACGGTCGCAGCGGGTTCGCCCATCTGTTCGAGCACATGCTCTTCAAGGGCACCCGCAACATGAAGGACGAACAGATGGATCGGCTCACTGAAGACGTGGGCGGTTTCAACAACGCCTTCACGGCTGATGACGTGACGGTCTACTACGAGGTCGTGCCCTCGAACTACCTCGAGACGCTGCTCTGGGCCGAGGCCGAACGCATGTCGTCGCTCAACGTCGTAGACAAGAACTTCCTGTCGGAGCGCGACGTCGTGAAGGAAGAGTACCGACAGAACTACCTCGCGCGTCCGTACGGACGGCTCTTTCTCGAGATCGAGAAGAAGTCGTTCACGAAGCACCCGTACAAGCGCCCCGGCATCGGCAACATCGACGAGCTCAACGCCGCGACGATCGACGACGTTAAGAAATTCCACTCGGACTACTATCGTCCCGACAACGCGACGCTCGTCGTGGTCGGCGACTTCGACCCGAAACAGCTCGACGCGTGGGTCGACAGGTTCTTCGCCGACGTCCCGGAAACCGTCGACTCCGTTGCCGCGCGTGACCATTCAGGAGCCGGCGCGAACGGCCGAACAGCGCCACACGGTTACCGCGCCGAACGTGCCGTTGCCCGCAGTGGCAATGACTTTCCTGCTTCCGAAACAGACCGATGAAGACGTGTACGCGCTTCAGGTCGCCGAGTCGATTCTCGCCAACGGAGAGTCGTCGCGGCTCTACAACTCGCTCGTGTACACCAAACAGGTTGCGTCCGAAGCCGGAGCGCAACTCGACCTGCGTGAGGACGTGAGCCTCTTCGTCGTCTACACCATTCTGGCCGGCGGAAAGAGCCCGGCGGACGGCGAGGCGGCGCTCGCGGCCGAGATCGCGCGAATGCAGGACGCTTCGGTGACGGCGGCGGAGCTCGAGAAGGCAAAGAATCAACTCGTCACCGCCAAGCTCTTCGAGCTAGAGACGAACGACGGCAAGGCCGAAGCCCTCGGACGCGCGGCCGTTCTCTACGGCGATCCGAACCGGATCAACACCGAGGTGGCCAGACTCCAGACCGTGACGGCTGCCGACGTGCAGCGCGTGATGAAGAAGTACTTCGGCGCGACGAACCGTGTCGTGCTGACCTACCTGCCCGAGCCCGCGGCCGCGGCGGAAGGAGCCCCGGCGAAATGAAGATCTCAATTGTGAAGTCACTCAAGTCGGCCGCGGCAGTCGTGGCGCTGGCTCTCCTTGGACAGCCGTCTCTTGCGATGGCGCAGGGTCCGGGCGGACTCACGTCGCCGCCGGCACCGGCCCCTCCGCGTTCCGTGCAGTTTCCGCAACCGGTCGAGAGAACCCTCGCGAACGGCCTGCGAGTCATCGTCGTCCCGCGCGCGGGTACTCCTGTCGTCGCTGCACAGCTCTCGATTCGCAGCGGCGGCGAGATCGATCCGGCAGACAAGAGCGGGGTGGCCGACTTCACGGCGTCGCTGCTGACGAAGGGTACGCAGAAGCGTACCGCGCCGCAGATCGCCGAGGCGATGGAAGCGCTCGGCGGGTCGATCGGCTCGGCCGCGGGATGGGATTCATCGTCGGTCAGCGTTGCAGTCATGACGGCACAGGCGTCGAAGGCGATGTCGATCATGGCCGATGTCGTGCGTAACCCGGTCTTCGCCGAAGAGGAGATCGAGCGGTACCGCACGCAAGTCCTCGATGACCTCAGCGTCAACCTCAGCCAGCCCGGAACGATGGCCCGTTTCGTTGCCTCGCGCGTAGTGTTCGGCGACGGTCCGTACGGACATCCGCTCTCGGGAACGCCGGAGACCGTCGGTCGCATCAAGCGCGACGACGTGGTCCGTGTCCACCAGACGTATTACCGGCCGGACAACGCCATCCTCGTGATCGGCGGCGACATCCTTCTGAAAGACGCTTACGAAATGGCCGAACAGCTCTTCGGCGACTGGAAGAGCCCCAAGACTGCGTTGCCGGCTGCGAACGAGGCCGCAGCGCCAGCGTCGGCCGGAAAGGCTGGCCGAGTCGTGGTGGTCGACAAGCCGGACGCGGGACAGACCGCTGTCACGCTCGTACGACCGGGCATCCGCCGTGCGGATCCGGAGTACTACACAGGCATCGTGACGAACACGGTGCTCGGCGGCGGGTATTCGGCCCGCCTCAATCAGGAGGTCCGCATCAAGCGCGGCCTCAGCTACGGCGCCGGCAGCAGCCTTGCGGCTCGCCGCGGCGTCGGACCATTCTCGGCGTCGACACAGACGAAGAACGAGTCCGGCGCCGAGGTCGCAGCATTGCTGCTGAGCGAGTTGCGGCGGCTGTCGTCAACGCCGATTCCGCAGGAGGAAATGACTCCGCGGAAGGCGACGCTGTCGGGCAACTTCGCGAGAGCTCTCGAGACGACGGCCGGTCTCGTCGGCCAGATCTCGGACTTCGCGTTGCTTGGCGTCAGCCTGGATACGGCGAACAGTTACATCGCAAGCGTCAGCAAGGTGACGGGAGCCGACGTCGCGCAGTTCGCGGGCAAGCGACTGGCGGCGGATGGGGCGTCGCTCGTTCTCGTCGGCAATGCGTCGAAGTTCCTGGAAGCGTTGAAGAAGGACTTCCCGAATGTCGAGGTGATCCCCGAGGCCGAGCTCGACCTGAACTCGGCGACGCTGAGGAAGGCGAAGGGGTAGTGAGCCTCGGCTCCGTGTCTCCGTGCCTCAGTGTCTCTGTGTGCGAAGCTCTTCAGACGCTACGCACACAGAGACACTGAGGCACGGAGACACGGAGACTTCTATCTCGCCAACTCCACCACCGCTGCGTGCACTCCAACAACGACGTGCGACATGCGCCTGTAGTCGAGCGTATCCGGCGTGTCGTCAATCGTGTGGTACATACGGTTCCGGTAGAACGACGTATCGCTGACCATGACGGCCGGAAAGCCCTCGTTCCAGTAGTTCAGGTGGTCCGAGAAATCGATGCCCGGAACGAACGACGGCGCGTTGATCGAGTAGACCGGGAGCGGCGACGACGACGTCATCGCCCGCTTGACCGTTCGCACGAGGTTGCCCCCTCCAACCCGTCCGACCACCGAGATGAAGTTGCCCGTGCTCGGATAGAACACCCCGAGTGCTCCGATCGGGTACCGCTGACTGTCTGGAGCATCCGAGAAATACCCGATCATCTCGAGCCCGATCATTATGCGAACCTGGGTACCCTTCTCCGCCAGTGATCGCGCGTGCACGGCGCTGCCCATCTGTCCGGATCGAAAGACAGGTGGCTCTTCGAGGGTGTACGCAACGAGCTCGACGCGCGATGTGAGCTCGGAGCGTCCCAGCAATCCCGCCAGTTCGATCAAACCGGCAACCCCGCTTGCGTTGTCGTCGGCACCGGGTCGCGGACCCGCGGTGTCGTAGTGTGCGCCGACGACGACAATCTCCCCGGATTCCGGGCCGAAACTCGCCACGATGTTGCGGTATGTCACGCCGTCCCTTTCAAACGGCTGGTCAGAAACGCGACCTCCCGCCAACTCGAGCTCCGCGCGAATGTACTCGGCGCAGCGATCTAGATTCTGCGGGTGCTCGACGTCGCGCGGACCGAATCGTTCGCAGAGCGCCCGGACGTGGGCCTCGAGCCGGGCAGGATCGACCGAGGAGCCAGACTCAGCCCGGGTTATCGGGAATACCAGCGGCTGTACGAGGTAGGTGCAGATCATTGCCACGATGACAGTTGCAGCGATGACGAGCAGCAGGAACACCTTCAAGAGCCTCCAGCGTCTCGACGCCCCTGCTGACTCTGCTTCCTGGTACGACGTGAGCACGAATTGAAGTCCTCGCTCCAGTGCCTCCGTGCCTCCGGCGACTCTGTGTGCGAAGCTCTTCAGACGCTTCGCACACGGAGACGCGGAGGCACGGAGGCGCCGAGTCCGCTACGGCCGCGCGTACATGTCGATGATGCGCTCGATTGCGCGCTTGCATACGCGGCAGAACCCGACTTCGTCTCGCGTGAACATGATGCAGTCCGCTTCCGGCCTGTAGAGACCCTTCGCTTCGTACCCCGCGCCCTCGAAAGCGCCGACCTTGCCCGAGTGCTGCATCGTCGACAGGTGCTTCGTGTCCCAGACAAGCTGTTTCTGGAATAGCTCGTTCATCGTCGACTCGGGAGCGCCGGAGGCTCGGATCGCGGCCCGCTCCTTCTGCGCAGCGTAGCTGTGCTTCTCGAACGGCTCCTTGTCCCAGGGCGTCGGCAGCGGCGTTCCCGCGTCGACGAGATCCCGCCACTTCAGCGTTGCCGGGTCCTTGAGCGCCGTGATGTTCGGTTCCCACGGCTCGGGCCGGTCGACGATCCCGGTCTCGTAGGCGACGTCCGACGTGTAGTACTCGTCGGCAAGCGCCGCGAAATGATGGCCGAACTCGTGCACGAACACGTACTCCGCGAATGCCGTGTCGACCGACGTCGTCGCCTGGTCGTTGAAGATCCCGCCGCCGCCGTATTGCTCCTCGTTGCAGAGGATCTCGACGAACTCGTACGGCGCAGCAGACGCCGCATCCCGGAACGACTTGTTGTCGAGCGTTAGCACGTACCGTTCGCTGTCGAACACGTTGTAGACGGCACCGACGGCAGTACGCCTCGGCTGCTTCGTGCGCGGCTGGTGGACGCCGCTCTCCGCCGACGGCACCTCGAGCAGGCGAACGTTGAAGTCCTTCATCCGGCTCTTGAACGGCTCGGTCGCGAAGAGCTTCGCGACGAGCTTGGCCGAATCTGCCCGGAACTTCGGCATCTCTTCGGCACGATATCCCTCCGCGATGAGCAGCAGGTCGACCTTGTCGGCCGGCGGCCCGTTGTCGATCAGTGACGTCACCTTGCCGGCTGGAGCGCGGTCGGCCGGGTTCACGAATCGCGAGTTCGGATCGACGAGCGTCGACCAGACTTCGCGAAACGTCGCATCGGGCTGACGCTTCCTGAGGACGACCTGAACGGTGTTCTTCGGCCACGGGAAGCGCAGCGATTCGTGAAACGTCCGGTATGCCGTCCTGGCTTCCGGCGTCGTCTCCCACTCGCCGTAGATGTTAGAGAAGCCGCGCGAGTACATCACCCGCTGCGTCTGCGGATCCACTACCGAGAACAGGTAGGCGCCGAGGTTCGTTTCGTCAACGAGCCGCGTCCGGCTGCCGGCCCACGGTCCGTCCGAGACCACTTCATCGAGGCTGACGATTTCCTGGCCGACCTTGCCGGTGTGGAAGTAGTCCACACGCATGGTCTTGGCGGTGAAGTATTCGTCGAAGGGACTTGCGGCGCTCGCCGAGGGCGTACCCATCGGCAGCAGGGGGAGGACGAGAAGGAAAACAAGGGCCAGTCTCACGTCAGTGTCTCCTGGAAAAAGTGCGTTTCAGTCTGCGTCTCTGCGAAACCTCCGCGTCTCTGCCAGAAACCCCGTCTCGAGTCGGATTTCTCGCAGAGACGCAGAGGACTCGCAAAGACGCAGAGGGTCATAAGTTCTGAGTCGATTCGCTTGTGGACTTGACGTCTGCGGGCTCGGGCTTTCGGAACAACTCCAGCGCCAGCAGCACCGCCCCCACCGAGATCGCCGAATCCGCAACGTTGAACGTCGGCCAATGCGAAGTCCCCACATACACGTCAATGAAGTCGATCACGCGCCCGGTCTGCACCCGGTCGATCAGGTTCCCGACGATGCCCGAGAAGAGCAGTGCGCAGATCGACTGGGACCTCCAGTCGGTCGGCATCGCGCGAATCGCCATGACCGCGACCCCGACGGCCGTGGCCGCCGAGAACGATACGAGCAGCCACCTCGTCGTCTGCCCGCCCGAGTTGAACATGCTGAACGCTATGCCCGGATTCTCGGCATACACAAGCCGCAGCAGTCCCGGAATGACGTCGATATCCGGTCCGGTCCGAAGGCGCGCAGACGCCCATTGCTTCGACACGTAGTCGAGCACGATGAGTGCGGCCGACACCGTCGCATATACGAGTCGCTGCTTCACGGAATCCTCACGACGACACTTCCGCGAGATCCGGCCAGCCCTCCCGGACCTGCGTCACACACGGCGCACAGATTGTCGGCAGTGCGGCGTCGGCGCCGACCGTTTCGCGGTAGTGCCAGCAACGTTCGCATTTCGCACCGTCCGACTTCCGAACCTCCACTTCGATTGCTCCGCCTGTTGTCGCTTCAACGGTCAGACCGGATACGATCAACACGTCCTCCAGCAGGTCACGCGCCCCGTACAGCAATTCATACTGCGCCGCTGGAACGCGAAGTGTCACGTGCGCCTCGAGCGACGAGCCGATCGCCTTTGCGGCGCGCTTCTCCTCGAGCGATTTCTGCGCGACCTCGCGTGCGACGAGCAACTCCTCCCAACGCTCGGCCAGGGATTCGTCATCCCACGTGGGCTCGACATCCGGAAAGAGCGCGAGATGGACCGATGCCGTACGAGCCGTTGCTCCCGGAACGTGCTCCCAGATCTCCTCCGCCGTGAACGCCAGGATCGGCGCGAGCAGCCGCGTCAATCGCTCGATGATCTCGTAAACCGCCGTCTGTGCGGACCGACGCGACCGCGAGCCGGGCGGGTGCATGTACAGCCGGTCCTTGAGCACGTCGAAGTAGATCGCCGACAGCTCGACCGAACAGAAGTTGTATATCGCGTGAAAGACGCTGTGAAACGCGTAGTCCGAATATGCCTGTCGCGCTTCGGCGACGAGCACGTTGAGCTCGGCGAGCGCCCAGCGGTCTATCTCCTCCATCTCGGCATACGGCACACGATCCGTCGCCGGATCGAAGCCCTGGAGGTTCCCGAGCGCGTACCGCGCCGTGTTGCGGATCTTCCGGTAGGCCTCCGAGATCCGTGCGAAAAGGTCCTTCGAATACGGGATCTCTTCGCGGTAGTTCACCGACGCGACCCACAGTCGCAGCAGCTCAACGCCGCTGTTGCGGATGACGGCGTCGAGGTCGGGGCCGTTGCCTTTAGACTTCGAGAGTTTCTCGCCCTTCTCGTCGACTGTCATCCCATGCACGAGCACGGTGCGGTACGGCGGGGCGCCCTCGCATTCGAGCCCGAGCATGAGCGACGAATTGAACCATCCACGGAACTGGTCGTTGCCCTCGAGGTACATGTCGGCCGGCCAGCTCAATCCTCGCCGCTTGAGCACGGCGATCGACGACGCGCCGGAATCAATCCAAACGTCGAGAATGTCGGTCTCCTTTCGGAACTCGGTTCCGCCGCACCCGTCGCACGCCGTGCCGACCGGCATGAGCTCGGAAGCGGGACGGGCGAACCAGGCGTCAGCTCCTTCTTCGTCGAAAACCGCCGCGACGAACTCGATTACCGCTGGTGTCGTCAGCGCGAGGTCGCATCCCTCGCAGTAGAACGCCGTGATCGGAACGCCCCACGACCGCTGGCGCGAGATGCACCAATCCGGCCGATTCGCGATCATGCCCGACATTCGCTCACGGCCCCACGACGGGATCCACTCAACCTTGTCGAGCGCCTCGAGCGCGCGGCCGCGCAGGTTCGTGCGATCCATCGAGATGAACCACTGCGGCGTGGCCCGATAGATGAGCGGGTTGTGACAGCGCCAGCAATGCGGATAGGAGTGCGCGAGTGGCTCTGAGCCGAGCAGCGCACCGCGCTCCCGAAGAAGCTCGACGATGGGCCCGTTCGACTTGAAGACGTGCTGACCGGCGAAATGTTCGACGGTCTCGTCGAATCGGCCGTCACCGTCGACCGGACAATAGATGTCCAGGCCGTATTTCATTCCGGTGAGGTAGTCGTCGTGTCCGTGCCCGGGAGCGGTGTGCACGGCGCCGGTTCCGGCGTCGAGCGTGACGTAGTCGGCAAGCACGCACAGCGAGTCGCGGTCGATGAACGGATGGCGCGCCTTCATGCCCTCGAGCTGCGCGCCCTTGAAGGTGGCCGCGATCGTCGGCGATCCCCAGCCGAGCTTCTCGGACACTGAGTCGAGCATTCCCATCGCCACGATGAAAACCCGACCGTCCTCGCCGTGGACCGCCGCGTAGTCGTACTCGGGATGGAACGCAATCGCCAGGTTCGCCGGCAGCGTCCACGGCGTCGTCGTCCAGATCACTACCGATACGTCCTGCTTCGCCAGCCGCGGATGCAGCACCGAGGCATCACCCAGCAGTTTGAATGCGACATACACCGACGGACTCGTGTGGTTCTGGTACTCGACCTCGGCCTCGGCGAGCGCGGTCGCGTCATTGACGCACCAGTACACCGGCCGAGGGCCCTTGAAGACCGATCCTTCCGCCAGGAATTTGCCGAGCGCCCTCACCGTGTCGGCCTCGTACTGGAAATCCATCGTCAGATAGGGATTGTCCCACTCGCCTTCGATGCCGAGGCGCTGGAACTCCTGCGACTGGATTGCGACGTACTTCTCGGCGTACGCGCGCGTCGCCCTCCGGAACTCGAGCGGCGACATCTCGTGTTTCTTCACGCCGAGATTCTTTTCTACCTGTTTCTCGATCGGCAGCCCATGGCAGTCCCAACCTGGAATGTACGGGGCGTCATAGCCCTCCATCGTGCGCATGCGAACGACGAAGTCCTTGAGCAGCTTATTGATGACGTGCCCGAGGTGGATGTTGCCGTTCGCGTAAGGGGGGCCGTCGTGGAGCATGTAACGCGGCGCGCCGGCGCGGGCTTCGCGAATGCGCCGGTAGAGTCCCATCGACTTCCACGCCTCGAGGCGCGCTGGTTCACGAACGGGCAAGTTGCCCTTCTGGGCGAACTCGGTTTTCGGAAGGTTGACGGTCGATTTCAGGTCCATGTCGATTCGTTGCTCGAGAATAACGTCGCTTTCAACAGTTGCGCCCTTGCGAGCGGCGTGAATCGCTCTCGCAAAGGCGCTGGTGCGCTACGCGCTAGGTCCCGCCCCCCCGGGCGAGACCAATCAAATGAAGAGTTCTTCTTCGGAATATGCCTGGTCGATCTGCTTGCGGTGCGGAAAGCCCATGAGCGTCTCGAGCGCGACCTTGATGCCAATGACGATAGCCGACACTTCCCGCACCGGATCGAGCACGTGCGACTGGATGTATTCGCCGGTCTCTTCGACGCGTAGCGCCGTCCGCTCGACCATGAGGTCCACGCGATCGGTAGCGTTCATCGCGGTGCTCCGCGACGACGTTACGATCGTCCGCACTTCGCCGCTGGTCACCTGAACGAGGTCCTGGACCTCGCCCGAAGTGTTGGCGACGAGCGCCTTGATCTCGATGCTCGTCACGCGGATGAGCTCGCGTATCTCCTCGGCGCTGTCGGCGGCGATCACCGAGATTTTCTCGGCCGACACGCTGACGGCCGACGACACGGCGCGAACCTCCGTCGAAACGATCGCAACCGTCTCTGAGAGATCCTTGGCCGACTTCTGCAGTTCCGTGACGGTCGTCATCACCTGCGCGACGCGCGGCTCGTACGTCGTCCGCAATTCCTGCACGGTGTTCTGAAAGCCCTTCATCGTCTTCATCATCACGATCCAGACGACCACCTGGACGATGAAGAGGGCCACGAGGACCCAGCAGGCCAAAGCAACAGCGATTTCGAACCAGGGCGTCATGCGTGGTTACGCCTTTCTCGGAAGCGAGACTTCATGCTGATCTGGGACGGCCCGGACCGCGTTGGATGCGCGGCCCGGGATGGTTCGTTCGAAGCCGGGCGACAACGATCAGGCGTTGCCCGACGTCAACTCTCCGGCCTTGGCGCGTGCGCGCTCCTTCTCCTCGACGTAGGCTTCCTTGCCGGCTTCGATCGCCGCGTGGAGCTGTTCCTTCTTCGAAGCAACGGTCTCTTTGCCCGTCTCGATGAGCTGGTGAGCCTTCGCCTGCGTCGATCCGACGATCTCCTGCGCCTTGTGCGTGGCCGCGCCGTAGGTCTCTACGGCCTTCTCACCGACGCGCCGCGACGTATCGCGAGTGTACTCGACGCTCCGACGTGATGCGTCCGCGATGTCCTCGCGAAGCTCACGACCGGGCTTCGGAGCAAAAAGCAGTGCGATGGTTGCGCCGATTCCGGCACCGATGAAGAGGTAGGTCAAACGATCGATTGCCGAGCTGGTGCGTTCGTTATCCGACATTGCTGCCTCCTGGGCCGCTGTGCCGCGGCGATTGTTGTTCTCTCGCCGGCCAGTATAGCCGATCGATCCGACACTGTCAGGTCATGGTCCGTTCCGGGTTTGGAGGGGGAGCTTCGCACACAGAGTCACAGAGTCACGAAGACACAGAGACCAAATAACCTCTGTGTCTCGGTGTCTCCGTGCCTCTGTGTGCGAAGCCCTCTTTTTCTCACACTTCCCGGCTATCCACCGGGAATACGCTCCCAGACGGCCAGCACGGACTTGCCGAGCCGGTACCCGAACACCGGATCGACGATTCGCGACGCCCGGACGAGCACGCGATCCCATAGGCGGATCTGTGCCGGCGTCGGATGCGCGCCCCGCAACAGAAACCTGTTGCCGGCCGACGCGAGCAGTCCGACAGCGTCGAGCGAGCGTAGCGTCGTGAGCCTCAGACCCTCGCACGTCAAGGCCGCCAGCGACGAACGACTGTACCGCCGGTAGTGCCCGATGGCTTCGTCGAACGGGGAGTAGAGCCACTGGTGCGCCGGCGCGAGGACCACGAGCCGTCCACCGGGCCGCAGGAGCCGGCTCGCCAATCTCACTTCATCCGCATCGTTCTCGATATGCTCGAGCACGTCGATGTAGAGGACGGAGTCGACCTGATCCATTGCCGTCGAGTGCGTCGAGAGCGTACCGCTCACCGCCTCGCAGAACGGCGGCAGACTGCCTTCTGCCACCGACTGGGCAATGCGGGCGGCCATCTCGGAATCCGGTTCGAGACACGTCCACCTTTCGTGCCGACCCGTGCTGAGCGCTCTCGTCGTCGACCCGATTCCGGCGCCGACCTCGATGACGCGTGGACCGAGATGCGGACCGATCTGATGCCGCAGATACGACTTCCACGTCACCGCCGCCTCGAAGAGCTCGAGCTCCGAACCGACGTATGAGCCGCTCATGACCCGGACTCTGCCACCGAAACCGGCATGGTCACCACTTCGTCAATGTAGATCGCATAGTCCCGCAACGGAATGAACCCGAAGCGATTGCGACCGTCGAGAATGTTGACCGACAACACGAAGATGAACATGACGGCCTGGACGCACAGTAAAAGGAGCATCCCGGCTGTGATGAGCGCCCACTGCGCGATGACCATCGACGTGGCGACCTTCACGACGACGAGCGCGCCGATTCCCGTGAGACTGATTGCGACGAGGACTGCTGCCGAGGCGAGCAGCCGGACGCCGACTACGTCTCCGTACACTGAGAGTGCGCTCATGCCGTGCACGACGAGTCCGATGAAGCTCATCGACGATCGACCGCCGTAGCGCTTGCCGCGCGCCGTAGGCACGGTATCGACCGGGATTCGCGACCTGTAGACCGCGGCGGCAAAGTGATTCCAGAGCTCCGAGACCACGACGAGCCGGTTTAGTGCGCGGCGCGGGAAGGCGCTGAAGTTGCCGACGCGTGCGGCGCGGCCGACGAGCAGCCAGTGCAGGAATCGGTAGAACTGATAGAAGACGCGGAACGCGAGGCTCTCGGATCGACGTGCCCGCTCGGCAAAAACGACGGCGCCGTCGCCGCGCTCACGCATCCGTGCCAACAGGCGTGGCACATCGGCCGGCTCGTCTTCTCCATCGGCGTCCATTACGACGATCGATCGGGCGTCGGACTTCTCGAACACGTAAGCGAGCCCGACGGCGATGGCACGCTGATGGCCGAGATTGCGCCTCAGCCGCACGACCGTGATCCCGTCGATCGCCGCCGGCGCCGCCGCCAACGCCAGTTCAGCCGGTACCGACGCTGAGCCATCGTCTACGACGAGAATCGTCACACGCTCGCTGGTTGCCGCCAGCGCCGCGTCGAGCTTTGGCACGAGCGCACCGAATGCCACCCAGTCGTCGAGAACGGGTGTGACGATGACGGTTGCTTCCACGACGAGCCGCAGGTTAGTTGATCGGGGAGGAATTGGCCACAGGTACACACGGATCAGCTCAGATCGGTCCATCCGTCCGATCGGTGTTCATCGGTCACTATCTGTGTCATCTGTGGCTGTCTTCAGCAACCTTGTATAGTTGCGGTCATGGAATCGATCGACATTCTCGCGATCGGCGCGCACCCTGACGACGCCGAGATCGGCGCCGGAGGCACGCTGCTGCGCTGCGCCGCACTTGGTTATCGCACCGCCATCCTCGACATGACGCGCGGAGAGCTCGGCACCCGCGGAACGCCCGAAGAGCGCGCGAAGGAAAGTGCCGATGCCGCGGCGGTACTGGGACTGGCCTGGAGGGGAACGGTCGACCTCGGCGACGGCCACGTCCGCGACACTACGGAGTCCCGACAGGCGCTCGTCCGTGTCTATCGAGAGTTGAGACCCAAGGTAATTCTCACTCATTACTGGGAAGAGCCCCACCCTGACCACATAGCGACGGCACATCTCGCCAGAAACTGCGTCTACCTCGCCGGGCTCGCAAAATACGAGGCGGCCGACGGCCTCGAGCGCTTCCGCCCGTCGTGCGTCGCGCACTTCAATCTGCCCCGCTGGGTCGCACCTTCGTTCGTGGTCGACGTGAGCGAGTGGTACGAGTCCAAGGAAGCCGCCCTGTTCTGCCACCGTTCGCAGCTGCACGATCCCGATCGCGACGAGCCGGAAACCGCGCTGACCGGGACGGACTTCGCTGAACGGCTTCGTAACCGCAGCCGACATTACGGAACGCTGATCGCTGCCGAACACGGCGAGCCATTCCTCGTCCGCGAAGCTCTGGCTGTCGACGACCCCGTGCGTACGCTCGGCCGTCCGATGAACCTCTTCTACTGATGAAAATCGGCATCACGTGTTACGCGACCTACGGCGGCAGCGGCATCGTCGGCTCGGAGCTCGCGCGCGAGCTGGTACGCCTCGGTCACACCGTGCACATCATCGCGCGGTCCCTGCCGACGCGACTCACTGAGCTTTCGGACGACCTGCAGTTCCACGAAGTCGAGGCGCTCAACTATCCGCTCTTCGAGGCGCCGCACTACTCGCTGGCGCTCGCGGTCAAACAGGCCGAGGTCGCGTGCCGCGAAGACCTCGACCTGCTGCACGTGCACTACGCGATACCGCATTCGATCAGCGGCTACCTTGCGCGAGAGATGCTGCGAGGCAAACACGCGCTGCCGATCGTCACGACGTTGCACGGCACGGACATCACGCTCGTCGGCAGCGACCGGTCGTACCTCGAAGTCACCCGGTTCGCCATCGCCGCAAGCGACGGCGTCACGGCGATCTCGAAATTCCTCGCCCGTGAGACCTGCCGTCAGTTCGGACTGCCCGACATTCGCGTCATCCCGAATTTCGTCGACGTCGAGCACTACGTCCGTCGCGAGGGATGTGCGTTACGCTGGCGGCTGGCTCCGGCCGGCGAGAAGCTGCTCGTCCACGTCTCGAATTTCCGTCCGGTGAAGCGAGTGCTCGACTGCGTCGAGATCTTTTCACGTGTCGCGAAGCAGACGCCGTCGAGACTGATCATGGTCGGTGATGGTCCGGACGCCGGCGCCGCGGCGGCGCGCGCAGCGGAGCTGGGACTGGCGAACGACGTCGTTTTCGTCGGCAAGCAGCCGCGGATCGGGGATTACCTTTCCATAGCTGACGTGCTGCTGTTGCCGAGCGAGACTGAGTCATTCGGCCTCTCGGCACTCGAGGCGATGAGCTGCGAGGTTCCCGTGGTGGCGTCGCGCGTCGGAGGTTTGCCGGAGGTTGTCGACGAGGGCGTTTCGGGGTTCCTGCGCGAAGTCGGCGACGTGGACGCGATGGCCGACGCTGTGCTTCGCATCGTGACCGACGAGGCTCTCGCGTCGAGCATGGGCAAGGCCGGTCGCCGCGTGGCTGTCGAGCAGTTCACGACGGAACGAATCGTCCCGCAGTACCTGGACTACTATCGCGAAGTCATCGAAGCGTTCGACCCGGGCTGCCGCGAACCAAAGATCCAGTATGTCCGGTAGGCAGCGAGCCGGTCGTCGGCCGTCGGGCCCTCGAGCGTGGGACGAAGTCGCGCCCAGCGAGACAAGTCGAATCGGTCCGGCTCTCCCGCCGAGTCGCACTGCAGGAGAGGACGAGACCGGAGACGCCGCCGCTCGGACGCTCGTACGACGTGTTGTCGAGAACCTGGACGGCGAATACGGGGCAAAGCGGAACCGGCTGAACGGGAAGCCGCTCGATACGCTCGTTGGCATCATCCTGTCGCAACAGAACTCGTCAGCGTCATCGCACGCATGTTTCTCGGAACTGAAGCGACGGTTTCCGACGTGGGAGGATGCGCTCGCGGCTGACGTCGGCGACATCGAGGACGCAATTCGTCGCGGCGGGCTCGCGCGAATCAAGGCGGAGCGGATCAAGGCGATCCTGAGGAATCTTCTCGACCGGCACGGTTCGCTCGAGCTCGCGGGCCTTGCGGAACTGCCCACGGACGACGCCGTTGCCGAGCTCGTTCGCCTGCCAGGCGTTGGACCAAAGACCGCGCGTTGTGTGTTGTTATTCGCGCTGGGTGCGGACGTGTTTCCGATGGACGTCCACATCTTCCGTATAGCCGAGCGGCTCGGGATCATCGCGCCGAAGACCCCGGACGAGCGCGCGCACCGGGTCGTTGGTGCGTTGATACCGGACGGCCGTCGCTATTCAGCGCACGTGAACATGGTCGAGCACGGACGGACGACCTGCCGGCCGACGGCTCCGAAATGCGACACCTGCTGCCTTCTCGAATACTGCGTTTTCGGCCAGTACCGCCTCGATGATCTTGTCGATGTAACTCACGATCCCCGATCCTAGGGTCGCTTGGACTCTTGCGCGAAGCGCCTTGGAGTGCGGCGCGCAGCGCCGCTTTGGATTCTGTTTCAGTCAGGAAATAACCCGGGAAATCCAAAGCGGCGCTGCGCGCCGCACTCCAAGGCGCTTCGCGCAATGTCTCGAATGAGCGGTCACCTCGTCGTGACCGTCACCTCCGCCGGCTCCGAGCAGCCGAATCCGTCGCATCCGCGAATCCCAAAACGATATTCGGTCCGCCGGCTGAGTCCCTTGGCCGTCGTCGTGGTCGAATCGGGTTCGAGTGTCTCGATCACCGTCCACTCATCGCCCGTCCGCTGCAGGAGCTCAAACCGCGTCTCGGACGTCGTCGCGTCATCCCACTCGAGGACGACTTTCTTCTTCTTCGCCTTCACGACACGAAGATTCTCTGGCGCCGCAATCGAGCCTCGCGCGTAGTTCAGCGTACGCCGCACGTTCCATGTCTGGCCGCCGTCGGTCGACACTTCCAGGGTCTGCGTGATCTCGCGATCGCTCGGGCGATCGAAAGTCATCCGAGCCTGAGTACCCGGAGCTTCACCTGCCCCCGTGAGGATGCCCTCGAGCGTCATCCGGCCGGATCGCAGTCCGCCTGTCAGATCGATGTGCTGACCGTCTGAATCGATGGAGACGAAGTTCCAGATCCGATCCTGGGGGTGGTACGTCGCAACTCCCGAGAGCTGGTACCCGTCGTTCGACTCGAGGCTCTGCAGGATGCAGATTCCGCCGCCGAGCCCGTAGGTCGTGATCGTGTCGCCGCCGGAAAACGCACCGTCGCCGATCACGGACCAGTCCCCGAGCCAGAAGTCGAACTGGCGGGCTGCCGGCGGAAGAATTCCGTTCATCGGGACAGATCGCTTTCCTGAAGATCCGTATCCGGTCACGTCCGCCGGCGACGTCCCGTCCCGCCGCGTGTACCGTGCCGAGAAGCTCACCTGCCAGTTGAGGCCGTCCGGTGACATGTCGGCGCTCTGATCGAGAGAGCGATTCGTAATGTTCGAATAGACGAGCCGGGTCTTCGTTGTGCCGAGGTTACCCGAGATCACGAACTTGTTGCCCTGCGTGCCGCCCGCGAACTCGAGCAGGCCATCCATGTTGTCCAACCACAGTTGCCGCCACCGCCCCTCGCGCGGGCTGTAGTAGCTGACGCTCGTACCGAGATACGGGCCCTGGCGGTAATCCTCGAGCAGCGCAATGCCGCCGTCGATTCCAAACGACGAGATGTCGTTCGTCGCCAGTCCTTGACCGCCACCGAGGACCAGGTCCCACTGTCCAAGCCAGAAGTCGAACTCTCTGGCTTCGGCGGGAAGGCCCGATTCTGCGCCGCCCCGGTTCGGGTTCTGCGCTGTCGCCGGGAATGCCAGTCCGGCACACGCGATCGCGACCGCCGCGAACGCTCGAAGGAGATTAAGTCGAAGTACGATCAATGAAGCCTCCCGTTGGCGGGGCTGCGTCGGCTCCGCCGCCGGCCGGTTGTGATTTACAACGTGTTTTCCGGCCTTGCAGACGCTAACGCGAGCTTCGCTGAATCTTCTTTGGATCGAGTTGAAATTGGCTGAAAAACCCTGAAATTCGGGCCTTGGACGCAGGCTGCAAGTCGCGGCCGTTAGATATCCGGGGGCTACGTCGCAAGTGTCAGAACCGCGAGCGGTAGCGAGCGGCCTGCGGACGGTCGGATGCGACACGACTCCTGAGTCTTTGGAGAAAAGAGGACGGTTCGGTCCTCACATCTGTCCGCTGGCCTGCTCGCTACCGCTCGCGGTTCTGATGCCCGTTCCCAGGAGCGGCGCAGGCTCTTTCGAAGTTCGAGCCTGCATCAGGATGGCAAATCGCGGCCTCGTCGGTAATGGCAGGCGCATCAGCCTGGTATTCGATCGGCTTCCATTGATAACGGTCGGGCAGGATGAAACAGATCGCCGAGCCGCTGCGTTCTACCGACGTCGACCCACAATCGGAAATCACGGAAGACGCGGCGGCAGCGCCAGCGATCCGGGAACACGAACCCGCAATCTTACTCAGCAGGTAGTCTCAAATGAGCGATCTCCACGACCTTCGCCGCCGTCTTGCATTCGGACCCTTTACCGTCGATCCAATGCGCCGGCGCCTGCTCAGGGACGGCGAGTCGGTTCCGATCACGCCGCGCGCATTCGACACCCTCCTCGTGCTCATGGACGGGCGCGGGCGTGTGGTCGAGAAGGACGAGCTCATGCGAGTCCTCTGGCCCGACACCGTTGTCGAGGAGATCAACCTCAACGTGCAGATTTCGACGCTTCGAAAGGCATTGGGCGAACAACCGAACGATCACCGCTATATCGTCACGGTGCCGCGTCGCGGCTACGCGTTCGTTGCGGAAGTGCTCGAGGTTCCGGATGAAGCCCCGGCCGTCAGCATCGAACCGCAGGCATCCCCTGAACTCGGACCCGTCGAGCGTCCTACGGCGCCTCACCCCGTCTCAGTCCGGATGACCAGGCGTGGAATGCGATTCGCCGCGGTGTCGGCGGCATCGTTGTTGCTGGTGGTGATAGCCCTGCCGCTCGCTTTCCAGTCCGGTATCTCTGCTACCGATCGCCGCGTCCGCGGGTCCATTGCCGTGCTGCCGTTTCGAACGCTCGACAGCATCGACGATGACTCGTTCTCCGTCGGGCTGACCGATGCCCTCATAACGCAGCTCGGGACCGTTGACGACCTCCAGGTCCGGCCGACGACGTCGGTGCTTGCATTCGCGGCGTCATCGACGGACCCCGTTGCCGCCGGACGCGAGCTCAAGGTCCGAACCGTGCTCGACGGAAAAATCCAGTCCGTCGACAACAAGCTTCCGAGTCACGGTCCAACTGCTCGACGTGCACGATGGATCGACCATCTGGTCCGAAACATTCGACACGGATCGCGCCGGTGTATTCGAGCTGCAGGACGCAATCGCCGGTCGCATCGCCCGCAGCCTGAGCCTGCGGCTGACCTCGATCGGCCGCAATACGGACGCGTCGCGCTCACAAAACCCCGAAGCTTATGCCCTCTACCTGCGCGGCCGGTTTCACTGGAACCGCCGCACCGATCAAGACATCCGCATCGCCATCGAATATTACCGCCGAGCCATTGCCGTCGACGGGAGTTTTGCACTGGCCTGGTCCGGCCTGGCGGACAGTTATGCGCTGCTGAGCATCTACGGCGCACTCCCTCCCGACGAGGCGTTCTCGAAGGCTCGCGAGGCCGCGGATCGCGCCGTGGCGCTCGACGACTCGCTTGCAGAAGCCCACACGTCGCGAGGCGGCGTGCTCATGCGTTACGACCGGGATCATTACGGCGCGCGACGCGAGTTCGAGCGCGCCATCGAGCTCGATCCAAATTACGCGACTGCGCACCACTGGTTCGGCGAGATGCTGATGATGCAGCACGAATCCGACGCGGCGATCGAGCGCCTTACCGAGGCGGCACGAGTGGACCCGCTCTCGCTCAGCGTCCAGTCCGATCTGGCGTGGGCGCTCTACTACGCGCGACGATATGATGAGTCCGACACGCAGTGCCGGCGCGCGCTGTGGCTCGATTCGAGCTTCCGCCCTGCACGGCAGTGTCTGGCGCTCGTTCTCGTGCAGAAGGGTGAATACGCCGAGGCGCTGAACGAATGCGCGAAGGCCGATCTTTCGGGCTCGGCCATTGCCGGCGCAGCGCTCGCGGGCCTCGGCCGGGAGGAGCAGGCTCGAGCGATTCTGCAGCAATTGCGCTGGAGTTATCGACAGGGCAACAAGGGAGCGTACGCGGCGGCGCGGGTCTTCGCGGCGCTCGGCGAGCCGGCTAGTGCCGTTCGCTGGCTGCGACACGCGGTGCGAGCGCGCGAGGGGCAGGTGGCCTACATATCGATCGAGCCGGCGTTCGATTCGCTGCGGTCCGACCCAGGATTTCAGCAATTGCTCTCGGAGCTGTAACCTCTCGAGACTTTCGGGAGTCTATACAGTGAGGGAACGCCCAATGCCGGCATCTACGCCGCTGCCGTGAAGTAGAATCTCTCCGTCCTTTTTCCGGTCCGGGGCGTCTTTGCTCCAAGTTTCGTCTCTCCAAGGAGTCCGTAGTGCGTATTCGTCGTGTTCGCCGTCCTGGTCCCGTCTCGATCGTCTCGCTCGTCCTGTTGCTGCTCGTCACTTCGGCATCGCCGAACTTCGCGTTGCCGCTCGACGAGTCGCTCGTCGCAGGAGGCGCCACACAGCCCGATCTCGCGCTCAACCTCGTGGACGCACCCGACCCGACGGGCGCCGGGAAGCTCCTGACCTACCGGATCACGATCGAGAATCGCGGCGAAGCGACGGCATCGAACGTCACGGTCTCGACGGCCGTGCCGGCGGGCACGGTTTTCAAGGATTTCAAGGCGCCGCGCGACTGGCAGGTGACTTCAATGCCGGTGCCTGGCCAGACCGGGAACGTCACGGCGTTCTTCGCGGCGGTTCCCGCGGGGCCGCGATTCAGCTTTGAATTGACGGTTGGGGTCAGCGCCGATGCTGTGGACGGATCAACGATCGAGAACTCGGCGTCGGTCTCACTCTCCGAAACGGACGCGGATCCTGCGAACAACACTGAAGCAACGAGCACCCGCGTGCTTAACCGGCCCCCGTCGAACGCCAACCTGAGGCTAATCCTCGAAGCCGGTCCGAGTCCGGCCGCGGCCAACGGCCAGATCGTCCACACGCTGATCATCGCCAATCTCGGCCCGCAGACCGCCACCGACGTCGTGACGAAGTTCCAGACGCCCCAGGGGACGACGTTTTCGCAGGTGTTTGCTTCGTACGGCAGGTGCACGGCTCCCGAGCCTGGAAGCGCGGGCGAGGTCCAATGCACGGTCGAGGCCGTGACCGCGCGACGGCCGCTCATCATCACGATCGTGGTCAACGTGACCGCTCCGGTCGGCGCCAATATCCAGAGCCGGGCCATGGTTGGAACGACTTCGGTCGATTCGGACCTCACGAACAACGTGGCCCTCGTAAACACGATGGTGACCGAAGCCGGACCAAACGCCGATCTCTCGGTCACAATTGCGGGAGTCCCCGATCCGGTCATTTCGGGTACGACCGTCGATTTCGTGGTCACGGTTCGAAACGACGGGCCGATGCCGTCGCGCGACACGACTGCGTTCTTCCGAATCCCGGAAGGCGGCCGGTTCCGTGGTGCTTCGACCGACCGCGGTTTGCTGCAGACACCTCCGGTCGGCGCGACCGGCCCTATCGGCTGGCGACCCGGGCTGCTCGCTTCGGGCGGGACGGCAACGCTAAACGTGTCGGTACTGGCCTTCGAGAACGCCGGGACTCCGTTCAAGGCCGGGGCCATGGTCATCGGCGGCGCCGCGGACCCGAACTTCGAGAACAATCTGGCGTCGACCATGGCCCGGGTACGTAGCGCAGGCACGGCGCTAGTGCAGTGGGATCCACCCGATGCCGATGCGAGCGATGATCTGCCGGTGCCGCGAAACCTAGTCGTCGTGCCGACGAACATCGCGATGACCGGCAAGTCGGCCGCCGCAGGCGGCAGCAAAACGCTTGCTGCCAACAGCGAGGTGCTGACCTACAACATCTACGTTTCGAGCTCGCCGAACACCGAAGCGACCGACGAGAACTTCTACACTTCGGTTCCCGCGAACGAAACGACCACGACGGCGCCGACCGCGCCGGGCGGGTCATTCTTTACCGTGACGGCAACCTACACGGACGGAGACAGCGATTCGGCCGATGCCGCCGGCACGGGCGACCAGCCCGGTGCGACGATCACGAAGGTGAAGTTGAAGAACGGCAAGCTCACGCTCAAGGGCTCAGGTTTCACGGACGAAGTCGAGATCCTGCTCGACGGAATTCCCTACTCCGATTCGGCGACCGTCAAGAAGCAGAACTCGAAAGCGATTCAGGGCGGGTTGCTCGTGACGGGCCAGACGTCGAATGAATACGTGGCAGGGGGCGCAGGTGCGGTGATCATCGTCCGCAACAGCGACGGCGGGGTGACGCTTTACGACTTCGAACCGTAGCCGAGGAGAGTTGACAGTCAACTCTCCCCCGGTCTGTAGAACGACCCTGATGGCAAAGTGCGCCCCACGGCGACGGCCACGTGGCCCATCGTCCATCTCGCGTTGATCTCGACGAGCGGACGCAGGCCACCCGTGTGCTCGAGGGCGTCGATGCCCGCCGGGCCGGTGTACCCGGTCGCCGCAAGTCGCCGTCCGACGAGAATTGCGACGCGCGTCAACTCCGCGACGATCCCGGGCGCGATCGGTCGGCCGATCCAGTACCCCGTCGCCGCTCCGGCGCGATTCGTCTGGAGGTCGCTGAAGCCGACGACATCGACGTCGCCATCTGCGTTGACGATGATCGGCACGCCGTACTCGCGTACGACGTCGAGCCAGGGCTCGACGATCAGCCGCTCGCCCGCGGCGAAACGCCTCGCCGCCCACGTTCCGGAGCGGTCGTCCGCCTTCGGTCCTCGACCCAGCACGCGTTCCCTGGCCGCGAAACCGAACGGGCTTTTCACGACCCACTTGTCCTCGGCCCCCGGACACGCGGCCGCGAGCGCGCTTGCCAGCGACTCCATCGAGTCCACGACCGATGAACGATCGATGCCGACGCCTAGATCGCGTTCGAGCTCGTGGCTGAATAGCTTCGAGCTCACTCGTCGCACGACGTCGATCGGCGGACCGTCGACAATTGCCCCGAATCGCACTCCATCCGCCACAGCCGACGGAGTCCAACCCCACGGCTCGAGACGGCGACGCGTAGAAACACCTGCCTCGTCGCCTGCCAGCAACTCGACGCCGGCCTCGGCGGCCCGCGCCTCCAGTCGGGGCTCCCACGGTCGATCGACGAGCAGCGCGTCGCCGGGCTCGGCCAGCCAGAGCAGCGCCGGAGCCAGCGCTCGATTTCGCCGCGCGATAGTCGGAATCCGTCGATACGCCGCGGGCCAGACCGCGAGCTCGGCCTCGCAGTCGGCATTCATCACCCAGAGTCGCGACATCATCTGACCCCGGACCGGCGCACTACAGCAGCCCCGGCGACGGATTCGGCCGGCCTTCGGCGAACCTCGATGGACCGAGCGCCGTTGCATCGAGACTGTGCGGCGCCCCGTCGACGATCGCCTCTGCGACGAGCAGGCCAAGCGGGCCCGAGTGCATCACGCCGTGCCCCGACGAGCCGTTCGCGAAGTAGAAGTTCGGCGCTTCGGGCGTGGCGCCAAGGATCGCGTGTTTGTCCGGCGACATCTCGTACAGCCCCGCCCAGCAGGCGTCGCGATCGATCGACGCCGACCGCAGGCACGGCACGCGCTCGCGCGCGAGAGCGATTACCTCGTCGAGCCACGACTCGTCGAACGACGTGTCGAACGGATCTGCGGAGTCGTGGTCCCTCGGCTGTACGAGCAGGACGCGGTCGTCGCGCACGCGAAGGTGAAATCCGTCTCCGGCAAAAATCGTCATCGGCATGTCGACCGGCAGCCCGGCAAACGGCTCGGTGATCGCAACCTGGCGCTTCGCCGGCCAGACGGGCAGATCAATGTCCGCGAGCGCGGCGACGCGAGCCGCCCACGCTCCGGCGGCATTCACGATGGCGCCGCAGGAATGCGTGCCGCGCGAAGTTCGAACCGACGTGACGCGGCCCGCAGAGTCTCGCTCGCACCCGAGCGGCTCCTCGTCGAAGCGGAACTCGACTCCGAGGCGCCGGGCCGCGGCGACATATCCTTCGAGAATGCCGAGCGGCCGGATGAAGCCGTCCGTTGGACAATACACGCCGCCCGAAAACGTGCCCGACGCGAGCGCCGGATTGAGCCGCAGGGCGTCGTCCGCCGAGACCTCGACGGCCTCGGTCAGCCCGAGGCGATGCTGCAGTTCCTGCGCCACCAGCAGGGACGACAGTTCGTCGGCCGACCGAGTCAACAGCAGGTATCCATACGGACGATAGCCCGAGTCGATGCCCGTCATCTCTTCGAAGGATCGGAGCATCTCGCGCGCCATGAGAGACAGGCGGATGTTGATCTCGGTTGCGAACTGGGCGCGGTATCCGCCGGTCGCGCGGCCGGTGCTCCCCTTCCCGAAGTCGTCCGCGCGATCGATGACGGTCACCCGGCAGCCCCGCTCGGCGAGGCGCCAAGCGGCACTCGCACCAACGACGCCGGCGCCGATGATGACAACGTCCGGTGTGCCAGTCATACGCGGCAGTCTGCATCGCCACCAGCGTCCGGGCAAGGAGACCGGCGCCCGTGAACATTGCGCGAAGCGCTTTGGAGTGCGGCGTGAATCGCCGCTTTGGATTTGCTTCTGCACGCTTGTTTCGGAGAGGAACACAAAGCGGCGCTCCGCGCCGCACTCCAAGGCGCTGCGCGCATTGTTTTGGAAGACTCTTGTCAAACTGTCTCGCGATGGTCAGAGTTCTCGAGTGAACCGCGCTGAACTCTCTAGGGCCGTTCGCGAACGGGCACGCGAGCTGGGATTCGCGAAGGTCGGCATCGCCACCGCCGGTGCTCTTGCGACCGAGGCCGCGCACCTCCACGAGTGGATCGAGCGTGGATTCCACGGACAGATGGCCTGGATGGCAACGGGAGCGGCGAAGCGCGCGGATCCTCGACTGCACATGCCGAACGTCAAATCGGTCATCTCGGTGGCGATGAACTACTTCACGCCGCACGAGCACCGCGACACGGACATCACCGGCAAGATATCCAGATATGCCTGGGGCGACGACTACCACGACGTCGTCGGGGACAGGGTTCGCGAGCTCATGAACTGGCTGCACGAGCGCGTGCCGGACCTCGACGCGAAGATCGCCGTGGACACGAGCCCGGTAATGGACAAGGCGTGGGCGGTTCGCGCCGGCATCGGCTGGATCGGCAAACACACGAACGTCATCACGCCGGAGCTCGGGTCGTGGGTTTTCCTCGGGGCCCTGCTCGTGAGCGTCGACCTCGAGCCGGATGCGCCGTTTGCCGAAGACCTCTGCGGAACCTGCACGGCGTGTATCGATGCCTGCCCCACGGTGGCGATCGTCGAGCCGTACGTGGTGGACTCGACTCGCTGTATCTCTTACTTGACAATCGAGTTACGAGGCGACGAACTGCCGGTTCCGACCCACGGATGGGTTTACGGGTGCGACGTGTGTCAAGACGTGTGTCCGTGGAACCGGTTCCGCGAGCCGACGTCAGAGGAACGGTTCGAGCCGCGGCCAGGGCTCGTAGAGCCCGAGCTCGCGATGCTGGCGGAGATGACTCAGGAGGAGTTCTCCGAGCGATTCCGGCGTTCGGCGATCAAGCGAACCAAGGTCGGGGGAATCCGGCGAAACGCGAGGGCGTTGATGGATCGCTGATTCGCGCTCTTGCGCCTCTGCGCCTTTGCGCCTTTGCGCGGAATCTCACGCAAAGGCGCAGAGGCGCAAAGGACGCGCCGCGCTCCTCCGGATTTTGTAATTGACTTGCCCAGAAGGGTTTGCTACGTTCGGGGCAGTCTCCAGACCCAAGCAGCACCCCCGTATATCCGTTGGAGGAACTGGCTATGCCACGTTTGCGCCGATTCGCCACACTGCTCCTGCTCCCCATGCTCATCTCCCTGCTCCCGACCAGTGGTGTTCGCGCTCAGCAAGGCTCCGGAATGCCGATCGAGCCCAACAGGGCGCCGATCGTCCATCGCACCGACCTCTATTGCGCCGGTGTGATTTCGAAGCGCGAAATCACGCCCGAATTCATGGTCGTCGGCGGCGAGAAAGAGACCGAGATCAACTCGTATACGACCTCGAACGTCGTCTACCTGAACTATGGTGCCAAGCATGGCGCCTCGGTCGGCGAGAGCCTCTACGTCGTGCGTCCGCGCGGCAAATACGAGAATCCGTTCACCGGCAAGGACCTCGGCTGGTACATCGAAGAGGTCGGCATGCTGCGGATCATCTCGGTCCAGCGCAACGTGTCGACGGCCCGCGTCGAGACCAGTTGCGATCCGATCCGCCTCGGCGATCTCGTTCGGGCCTACTCCGGCTACGTGGCCGCGGCGCCGCGGGAATACGCACCGCTTAACCGATGGGACCTGCCGAGCGGAAAGCTCTCGGGTCAGATCATCCTCTCGCGCTGGAACCGCAACTTCATGACTGAACGCGACGTCGCGTACATCGACATCGGCGATGACAAGGGCGTGAAGCTCGGTCAGTACTACACGATCTATCGCGACCCGGGCATTCCGGAAGGTCCGGTTGGCCGCGGTCACCGTGTGCTCCGCTACGACGATGACTTCCCGAATCGCGTCGACGAGTACCGGGACGACCGCTACCGCGGCGCTGACTTCTCGACTCTCCGTGGCAAGAAGCGCGAGGCCGAGGTTGTCGACGGCCGCAAGGGCCTGCCCCGCAAGGTGGTCGGCGAGATGGTGATCATCCGCGTCGAGGACAAGGCCGCCACCGGCTACATCACGCGCGTCACCCAGGAAGTTAACATCGGAGACTACGTCGAACTGCAGTAGTCGACCCGCCAACGGATGCAGGCTGAAGGGCACGGACCGCGTCCGTGCCCCTTCGTCGTTCTCGAGATCGGAGGCCCCTCGCTACCGCTCGGGGTTCTGGATCGTCACTCGTTCATCCAGAGGTCTTCAGGACGGATGACCGGCGTCAGCAGGTGGAGCCGCAGCCCCTCGACCTCGGGCTGATGCGCGACGACGATGCGGCGATGCATCAGGAACGCGCACGGGGCGTCGTCGATGATCGCCTGGGAGAGTTGCTGATAGATGCGGTCGCGCTCCTCGCGATCCATCACCGCCCTTGCACGCTCCGCCAGCTGATCGACGTCCGGGTTCCGGTAGTTCGACGAGAAGATCCCCTCGTTCGACGAATGGAAGAGCACATAAGTGAAGTTGTCAGCGTCCGCATAGTCGGCGAACCAGGCGCGCCACGCGATCGGAATCAGGCCGCGCTCGCGGGCGCGCGTGAACTCGGCCGGTTCGACCATCCGCACGTCGAGATCCACGCCGACCGCGGCCAGATCCTCCCGAATCCGCACCGTCGCCGAATCCGGCACGAAGCCGCGCGTGCACCACAGACTCGTCGAGAGCCCGCCGCCGAGCCCGGCGCGAGCCAGCGCTGCCCGCGCACGGTCCGGGTCGTACTCGAGCCCCGATAGCGTCTCGGAATACCCGACGAGCCCAGGTGGAATCGGTCCCGCCGCGACCACGCCCGCATCGCCGTGCACTTCGCGGACGTACCGCTCCTTGTCGATGGCGTGACAGAAGGCGCGGCGAACATCCCGATTGTCGAAGGGCGGGAATCCGCAGTCGAAAATGAGGCGCTCCGTGTGGAGCTGCACCGCCCGGAGAACGATGCCCCGCCAGCTCGGATCGTCCTCGAGTTTCGCAATGAGCGCGTGCGACGGATTCTTGATGTACGACAACTCACCCGACAGGAACCGCCCCTCGATCTCGGGCGCCGCGACGCCGACCTCGTACGTGATGCGGTCGACATACGGGCGCCCCCCGCCGTCGTATCCGTCGAAGCGCTCGAGCTCCACACGCCGCTGGGGATCGTGCTCGACGACGCGGAATGGACCGCTGCCGATCGGGCGATCGGCGAACGGCTGGTCCGTTCGTTCGACCTCTTCCCGCGGCACGATTGCCGAGTAGTCCACGCAGAGCGTCGACAGGAAAAACGCGAGCGGGCGCTTGAGCGTCACACGGATTGCGTGCCGGTCGACGACCTGTATGCCCGAGACCGAGCCGGCCTGGCCGCGCACGAACTCGTCGGCGCCCTCGACCGGAGCGAAGATCCAGGCACCCGTCTTCTCGCCCTGGCGCAGCAAGCGCTCGAAGCTGAATCGGACGTCTTCTGCGTCGACCGACCGGCCGTTGTGAAACCGCGCGGTGCGCCGAAGGAAGAACGTGTAGACACGGCCATCCGGCGAAACCTCCCACCGCTCGGCAAGAGACGGCCGGATCTCTGAGCCCTCGCCCGACTCGACGAGCGTCTCGAAGACGTTCGTGAGGACGTCGGCCGACGTCACCGTCGTGGCGCGAACCGGGTCGAGAACTACCTCGGCCTCGCGGAATGCCACGCGTAGATGACCGCCGCGCTTCGGCTCGGGAAGGCGGAAGTGTTCGACTTCCTTCCTGAGCAGCGTCGCTTCGCGGCCGAGCGCGTCGACGGCGCTGTTGATCGTCGCGATCGATGCCTGGTTGCGGGCGACGACCTCCTTGATGACCTCGATGGCGCGCAGGACGTGGCCGGTGCCGATCGACTGCTCGCCGACGGCGGTCTGGATCTGTCCAACGACCTCGGTCAACTCTTCCATCGCGTGGGCGATGTGCTTCGACGCCTCGGCCTGCTCGACCGTGGCCCGGCGAACGTGCTCGGTGAGCTGCGACATGTGCACGGCGCGCTCGCCGATGTGCTGCGACGTGCTCGCCTGTTCCGCGGTCGCCCGCTCGATTTCCCGCGCGCGCTGTCGTACGAGCTCGGCGGCCTCGAGCACGGTGTGGGTTTCCTTCGTCTGCTCGGACGTCGCTCCGGCAATGGCGCGGATCTCGGTCGACGCGCGCGCCGCACTCCGGCTTATGACGTCGAGCGCCTCGGCGGCCGCCTGAGCCTGACCGACACCTGTTCCGGCAAGCCGGTCACCGGCGGCGACGCGATCCGTGGCGGCGAGAACGTCGGAGCGTACAGACGCGATGAGGTCCGAGATTTCGGCCGTCGAAGCGGCCGTGCGCTCGGAAAGTTCCTTGATCTCGTCGGCGACGATCCGGAAGCCACGGCCGTGCGGTCCGGCCTGAGCTGCGAGGATTGCTGCGTTGAGCGCCAGCAGGTTCGTGCGCTCGGCGATCTCGTCGATGACGGTCACGATGGCGCCGACCTGCTCCGAGCGGTTGCCGAGCGACGCGATCGATTCGGTTGCGAGGTCGATGGCCTGCTTGAGCGCGCCCATCGTGGCGGCGGTTTCGCCAACGACGCCCGAGCCGCGTTCGGCGAAGTCGCGGACTTCGTCCGACAGCGTTGCCGCCTCGTTCGCGGACTGGTCGATGCGCTGCGTCGAACGATCGATCGCGGCGGCCGCGGCCACGGTGCTCGCGGCGGATTCCGAGAGGGCGCCGGTGTTGCCGGCGACGGCCTGGATCGAGACGGCCATCTCCTCGATTGCGGACGCTAGCTCTTCGACCTCGTGTGACAGCGAGTCGGCGTTGACCGAGACTTCGTCGATCGACGTCGCCATCTCGAGCGCCGAGGTTGATGTCGCCTGCGCGAGCGACGACAGCGCGTTGAGGCTCTCCTCGACACGGCGCAGCGAAACGTTGATCTGTGCAATCGAGGACGAGGTCTCTTCTACCGACGAGCCCTCGTCGTGAACGCTCTGCGACAGACCTCGCGTACCGCGAAGGACGTCTGTGGCAACGATTTCGACGGAGCCGGCCGCGCGTCGCAGTCCGAAGACGACGCGGCGAAGCTGGCGAGCAAGCCGGTCGATCGTGAGCGAGAGCGCGCGGTCTTCGTCGCTTGCGGCAACGTCAACGACTTCGGGAGGGGCGGCGAGGTCACCGGCGGCGATTCGCTCGATGGCGTCGGCGATCGATGCGTCGTTGACGCGGTTGTCGCTCATGGGGGCCGATTGTGGACCATCGCGAGGGGCGAGGCAACGGACGATGAATGCGCCGCGGTTCTGGGTCGGCGACGGTCCGATTTGACGACCCATCAAATCGTGTCACGTTTGACCCAGAACCCCGAGCGCAGCGAGGGGCCGAGGTGTGCTTCGCGTGCGGTTTACTTGACGGGCCGTGGCTTCCACCATCCGCAGGCTCACCAAAGTCGCGCCGTTGAACGACGGCCCCTCGCTTCGCTCGGGGTTCTGGGTCGGCGAGCATCTCTTTTGACGACCGGTCCGCATTCAATCGCCCGCGGTGCGGCGCACTATGACAGGGTGCGTGGCATCGAATCGCCGGTCGCACGGGCCGAAACAATCAGTCCTTTCGGCCGTAGGTAATTTCTTAGTCTTTTTCTGGCGGAGACGGACATGAATCGAGTTGTGACGCAATTAGCTGTGATACTTGCGCTTACGTGCGCATCCGGGCTCGCCTGGGCTCAGGAAGCGCCGAAGCCGGCCGGGGCGCTCGGCGATCTGACCACGATCGATGCCGCTAACGGCGTGCTGACGATCAAGACCTCGAGCGGAGCCGCACAGCGAGCGGTTCTGTCGAAGGCCACTGATTTTCTCCTGGTCGAACCGGGCAAGAAGTCGCTCGAGGGCGCCGAGAAGATCACACTTGCGGACCTGAAGGTCGGGGATCGCGTGTGGGCGAGGGGTGCGACGAACCCTGATGGGAGTGTGACGACCCGTCAGGTGCTCGTTATGAACGCCGAGGCGATCGCGCAGCGCAACGCGCGCGACGCTGTCGACTGGCAGAAGCGCGGCGTGATCGGCGAGGTCAAGTCCGTCGACACGACGGCACGCACGATGGCCGTCGAGTCATATCGCGGCGAGCCGCTGACAGTCGCCGTCAGCGATGCCACGGTACTCCGCCGCCTCAATCACGGAACGTCGGATCTGGCCGATTCGGACTCGATCGCACTTGCCGACGTGCAACCGGGCAACCAGATCGCCACGCGCGGCGACCGCGATCCGGCGACGGGCCGGCTCGATGCAGTGACAGTATTGACCGGGACGTTTCCCCGCCCGATCCGGGGCCGCGTGATGGCTGTGGATGCCGCGAGCTCGGCGCTGACGGTCGGAACGCGCGAAGGCATGGTTCAGCTGTCGTCGAGTCCGGAATCGCTCTTCAGACGCTTCGACATCACGCCTGCGGCTGCGCAGCCGCAGCCCGCCGCCGGCGATGCAAACGGCGCGCGGCGCGGGCCTGGCGGATTTGCATTTGCACTCGGCGACCGGGCCGAGCTGGACAAGCGGACGAAGCCGATCGAGTTCAAGGACGTCGCGGTCGGCGATTTCTGCTTCGTGGTCGTGGAGCCGGGTGCGACGGCATCGGCAGCGGCCGTCCGCATCTTCGTGAAGTTCTCGCTTCCCCGTACCGGACAGACCGGTCCGTCCGGACCGACGTGGCCCTCGGATTTCGGCGGCAGCGACCTTCCTTTCTGATGGTGAGGCGTTGCCGTACAAAGAGCACAGAGTCACAGAGAGCACAGGTAACCATGTATCAGTACCTGTGCTCTCTGTGACTCTGTGCTCTCCGTACGGCAACGCCATTCTGCGCGGCCAACATGACGGACAGTGAACAATGACACGAATCCTCGGTACGACACTCGCAGTGGCAATGACGCTCGCGCTTCTCGCGCCAGCGTCGGTTTATGGACAGTCGCGGCCGGCTACCATTACAGGCAGCGTCACGGACGAAACGAAGGCGGCCGTTGCGGCCGTGCGCGTTGAGCTCGTCGACGCCTCCGGGGCGACGCAGGCGACGGATGACACCGACGAACAGGGCCGATTCACGCTTCGCAACGTTGCGCCGGGCACCTACACGGTGCGCGCTGTGGCCGAGGGCTTCGAGTCGGCAACTTCCGAGCCACTGACCGTCGGCGCCGGGCCTGTCGCTCCACTCGCTCTCGTACTCAAGGTGGCTGGAGTCGCCGAGTCCGTCGACGTTGCCGCCGACACCGGCGTCTCTGTCGATTCGGCGTCCAACGCCGACGCGATCGTGCTCAAGGAGAAGGACCTCGAGGCGCTTCCGGACGATCCCGACGAGTTGGCGCAGGCCCTGCAGGACCTTGCCGGTCCCGGCGCCGGGCCTGGCGGCGGACAGTTCTACATCGACGGTTTCTCGGGCGGTCGCCTGCCTCCGAAGTCCTCGATCCGCGAGGTCCGCATCAACTCGAATCCGTTCTCTGCCGAGTTCGACCGCATCGGTTTCGGCCGCATCGAGATCTTCACGAAGCCGGGCGCCGATCGATTCCGTGGCTCGATCTCGGCGAACTTCGGGGACGAATCGCTCAACGCGAGGAACTTCTTCGCTCCCACCCGCCCCGCCGAGCAGGAGCGCCGCTACGGCGGCAACATCAGCGGCCCGATCAGCAAGAAGATGTCCTTCTTCCTCGACATCGAGCGTCGTGAAGAGGACGACAACGAGACCATCGCCGCGATCGTGCTCGACGGCGCCGGCAATCCGGCAGTTTTCCAGTCGACGTTTCCTCAGCCTGAGCGACGCTTCTCGATCTCGCCGCGCGTTGACCTGCAGGCCGGCGAAAACCACACGCTGATCTTCCGTTACGACTTTGCGGACGACAGCCGCGAGGGACAGGGTGTTGGCGGATTCGCGCTTCCGAGCCGAGCGGTGACATCGACGTTCCGGGACCAGACGCTCAGTTTCACCGACACGTTCATCGTGTCGCCGACGGTCATCGCGGAAACGCGAATCCAGCTGGGGCGCCGTAACTCGAAGAGCGAGGCGGTCTCTGGATTTGCCCTGGCGCTCAACGTGTCGGATTCGTTCTTCCAGAATTCGTCGGCCGGCAAGTCGGAGCGTACGGAACGCCGATTCGAAATCAGCCAGAACTTCAACATCATTCGGGGCAACCACACGATCCGGACCGGTGTGCGAGTCCGCGGCATCGGCATCGAGGACCTCGGCACGTCGAACTACGGCGGGACGTACACGTTCGCCGGCGACGTCGAGCGGAGCGCCGATGGCTTGCCGATTCCGGGTGGCGATTCCATCACAAGTATCGAGCAGTACCAGCGCGTGATCGCCGGTGTGCCGGGTTACGTGCCGTCGCAGTTCACGATCTCTGGCGGCGAGCCATTCGCGTCGACGACACAGTTCGACGTCGGGGCTTTCGTGCAGGACGACTGGCGCGTGCGCCAGAACTTCACGGTGTCGACGGGGCTTCGCTACGAGAAGCAGACGAACGCCGGCGATTCGCTCAACTTCGCGCCGCGCATCGGCGTGGCGTATTCGTTCACGGACTCGGCGGGAGTTGCGGCGACCGTGATCCGCGCGGGTTTCGGTGTGTTCTTCGAGCGGATCGGCGAGGGGCTGTCGCTGGACGAGATCCGATTCGACGGCGAACGCCAGGTGCAGATCATCGTGCCGCGCCCGCTGTTTTTCCCGAACATTCCGTCGACCGACGAACTGCAGTCGTTCCAGCGGCCGTCGAGCGTGCGCCAGCTCGAGGCGCTCGCGAATCCTTACCAGATCCAGGGAACATTGAGCGTCGAGCGCCAGTTGCCGTACGGGATCACCGGGAGCTCGTCTATCTGTGGAGCCGCGGAGTGCATCAGCTCCGCACGCGCAACATCAACGCGCCGGTGCTGACGAACGGCGTCCTGGGGCTTCGTCCTTTCGGGTTCGAGGCGGGCGACATCTTCCAGGTCGAGGCGACCGGATTCACGCGGCGCGATCAGTTGCGCGTGTCGGTCAACAAGCGCGGCGGGAGGGTGACTTTCTTTGCGACCTACGCTCTTGGTTGGTCGCGGGGCGACACGGACGGTTCCGGTACGCAGCCGGCCTACTCCTACGACCTGTCGACCGAATACGGACGAGCGAGCGACGATTCGCGCCACGCCGTATTCGCGGGGACGTTCATCCAGGGTCCGTGGGGGTTGAACATCAGCCCGTTCGTCGTGTACCGGTCGAGCCGTCCGTACAACATCACGATTGGTCGCGACCTGAACGGCGATTCGGTGTTCGCGGATCGGCCGGCGATTGGCTCGATCGGAGACACGGACCTGGTCTCTTCACCAGTGGGCGCGGTCGACGTGACGCCGCGGGTGGGGGCGGAGCTCATCGAGAGAAACGCGGTCTCGGGAGAGACGTTCGCGCGGTTGAACCTGAGCGTGTCGAAGACGTTCGGGTTTGGCCCGTCCAACAGTGAAGCCGCGCAGCAGCCAGCGGGTGCTCCGGGAGTTGGCGGGTTAGCGACGGTGGCGGGCGGAGGCGGGCCTGCTGGTGGTGGGCGAGGCGGTGGTCCGGGAGGCGGCGGACACGGCGGCGGACCTGGCGGAGGCGGCCGTGGAATGGGCGGGATGGGCGGCATGGGCGGTGGCGGGGGAAGCGACAAGCGCTACTCGCTGTCGGTCAGCGTCCGGATGCAGAACGCCCTGAACCATCCGAGTTTCGGGAATCCGACTGGTGTGTTGACGTCGCCGATCTTCGGGATACCGAACGTGGCGCTGCCGGGCCGGACGATCGAGCTCTCGGCCAGGTTCTCATTCTAGGCGCAGGACTCTTCCTGCCGTGAGGATCCGACTGCTCGACATCGACGATGCGGAGGCGTTTCACGAGCTGCGGCTGCGTGGGCTCGCCGAGAGCCCCGATCCGTTTCTGGTGACGCACGCGGAGGATGCCGCGTTGTCGATGGAGTACGTGCGAGGTCGGTTTCCGCGCGGTAGCGAAGCGTTTGCGCTAGGTGCGTTCGATGATGACGGGCGGCTCGTGGGGATCGTGGGGTTCTCGAGAGAGCAGCGGCGGAAGGTGAATCATCGTGGGGATGTCTGGGGGATGTATGTTGCGCCCGAGGCGCGAGGCACGGGCGCGGGTCGCGCGTTGATGGACGAGCTCGTGCGGCGGTGCCGTGAGTTGGATGGGCTCGAGCAGGTGGTGCTGGAAGTCGCGACGGGTGCGGTGGCGGCATGCCGGCTATACGAGGGTATCGGGTTCGAGACGATCGGGGTCCATCGCGAGTCGATGAAGGACGGGGAGCGGTATCTGGATACAAGGCACATGGTTTTGTGGCTGCGGGGAGAGGAGAATCTCGCGCAAAGGCGCAAAGGTGCAAAGGAAGAGCTGAAAGGTCCCGTCTGACCTTTCCGTGTCCGTCTTTGCGCCTTTGCGCCTTTGCGAGAAGCACGGCCTTCCGACACCGACGATTCAAGCCTGCACCAACCGCACTATCGTCGCCCCCCACCCGCCGCGGGTTGCCGGAGCATCGTCGTACGCCTCGACGACTCTCGACCGATCCAGCACCTTCCGCACGATCTCGCGCTGCACGCCCACACCCTTCCCGTGCACGATCCTCACCACCGTGAACCCGCGCGCCGATGCCTCGCCAAGGTACGACTCCACCAGTTCCGGAATCAGCCTCGGCGGCAGCCCGTGCAGATCCAGCTCGTCCCGTATCGGAAACTCGACCGTGTCTCCAAACGGGTTCTCCTCATCCCAATCGTCTTCGCCCGAAATCACCGCTCCTCCGGCCTCGGCTCCCGATACCGGAACTTCTCGAGCACTACCGGGTCCGTGATCTCTCCGACGACACCCTTGCAGATCCCGCAACGGTACCGGATCGCCGTCGGCAGCGGCGTGTACATCAGCCCGAAGATCAACTGTCCCCAGAAGCTGTATTCCTTCTCGGGCCTCACCCTCGGGTGCTTCTTTGTCATGCCCGCACCGGCACGTCTGAGGTTTCGCTTCCACCGGATGAGGATACAAAAGAGTAGACAGGATTTTCAGGATTAACAGGAATGAATCATGTTAATCCTGAAAATCCCGTAATCCTGTCCACTCTCCTCCCTCACCCCAGGATGATCGACTCGAGGATGTCGGCCACCCGCGGGTCCGCGTGCAGGCCGATGGCAACCACCGCGTGGTGCGTGACGTCGCCGTCCTCGCTCGACGCGACCATCTCTCGCAGCAGCGCCAGACTTTCGCCACTGTCGGCCTGACCCGTCCAGTAGACCGGGTGCCCGCCGTAATTCCGCTTCCTGTCGAGGTTGTACACCTCGACGCGCGAAGGCCTTGCCGCGCCATCCTCGTAGAGCATGAACACCGCGACGTTTCGCGTCTCTGCCTTTGAGTTCTCCTGGATCGTCAGTCCGTCGAAGGTCGTGACGCCTCGGACGTTTCGCATCTCGAAGTCCACCGCGACCCCGCGCCGAATGTCGAATCCGTATGCGACCCAATACGCCGAACCCGTCCGATCCGAACGCCCGCGCGCCACGGCCAGCTCAATGCGCGTCTCGAGCGTTGCACCGTCGACAGCAATGAAACCGGCTCGTCCCGAATTGTTGGCAGCCGTCGCCGAGGAGTCCTGGTCGGGCAGGACGCCGTCGAACATCGCGAACGGCATGAGAACGAAGATGACGGCGAGGATGGCATTCATGGTCAATCCCCCGCCTTGAGCAGTTCCTCGAGGTACTTGCCCGACTCCGGATCGTCGCTCTCGGCGATCCAGAACACGGCGCGCTTTCTGAGCTCGTGCACTTTCTCGGCACGGGCGATCTCGATGAGCTTGCGCATCGCGCGAGGGTCCTCGATCTGCGCGATCGTGTCGATGATGCCGAGCTTCACACTGATGTCGGTCTCACTCGCGTAGGCCGACGAAAGCGCCTCGACGGCCTTTTCGGGACTGCCTTCGGCGAGCTGCATCATCGCCATCCGGCGAATGTCGGAATCCTTGGCCGTCTTGAAGATCTGCATGAGTTTCTCGGCGGCCTTCGGACGCTTCGACTGCGAGAGCGCGATTACGGCAAACCGCGCGACCTCGGTGTCGACGTTGGCGTCGTAGATGCGGATGAGCGAGTCCACCGCTGCGTCGTCGTCGTAATTGCCGAGCATCAGGATCGCGTGCTGCCGAAGGTCCTGGCTCTTTCCGGACGTCGCCAGCTGTTCGATGAAGGTGCGGCCCGCCGGAGACTCGTCGCGGGCGAGCGTGAACAGCGCCATTCGCGAGACCTCGACATCGGTGGACGTCAGTGTCAGGTCGCGCAGGGCGGCGACGACTCGCGCGTCGACCGCGTCGTCGACCTTGTCATCGATCCTGTGCGAGAGGCCGATGACGGCCGAGCGGCGCAGGCCGACGTTTTCGCCGTTCTTCACGACGTCGAGCAGGAGGTCTACGGCCTTCGGATCGTCGGACTGGCCTATGAGCATCAACGCGCCCTCACGCAGCGCGGGCGACGCCTTCGAGCCGTTCTTCACGAGGTCCGTCGAGATCGCGAGCGCGCGCTGCGGGTTCGTGTCGAACAGGCCCTGAAGCGCGATGATCTTCAGATCGTCGTCTTCCGAGCGGCGGACGGCGGGATCGTCGAACCCGCTCCGTCCCATCTCGATAGCGAGAGCCTGCGCGTCTTTCGCCCAGCGCGAGGCGTTGTGCTCGGCGAGGATCCGCTCGACGGCGGCCATCGACTCGGCGCGCATCCCGAGCTTCTTGAGCGAGAAGGCGTACCAGTAGAGCGAGGCATCGATTTGCGGGCTCTTCGGGAACTTCTCGATGTTCATCCGCAACCGGTCGACGGCCGCCTTCCACTCGGAGCGCCCGATGTGCTCGCGCGCCTCGGCGAGCGCCTTTCGTTCGGCTTCGGCGGCGGTGTCGTCCTGAGAGGTCGCCGCCACGACGGGCACGGTCAGCAGCAGCGCGGCGACCGAGCCGGCGAGCCATCCGGCGCCGGCTCGGCGTTTCGGGGAGTTGAGAAGAAGAGTGCAGGTGCTCATTGTTCCATCCAATCGTCGGAAAAGTATTCGCGCCGTGGCGCGATTGCCGGTATCAGTAGCCGGCCGCGGGGCCGGATCGGGCGTAGAGCTGAACGCCCGCCACGATGGCGGAGCGCTCCACGCGGTCCTGAATCGATAACACGTCGCGCTTGGGCGCACGCGCGTCGAGGTTTGCAATGTCGAGCAAGTACGGCTCGATGTCTGAAAGCACTGAATATGCCGAGACGTCGCGATGACTCATGGCCGATCGCCGAAGCAGGACGTTCCGGGTGAGCAGCTCGCGCGACCGGCGGCTCTCGAAGGCGAGGCTCTCGGTGTCGTCGGGAGCCGTGTTGCGGAACGACCGGAGCAGGATCTGCGCCTGCTCGAGGTGCATGGCCGTCGTCGGATCGACGTCGTTCGAAACTCGGCGCGCCGCGGTCGAAGGGGCCCGGTCCGGAACCGGCAGGACCGTCGGGGCGGCTCCGGCTGGCGGCGCGCCATGGGCAACTTGCTGGAAAGAACCCGTGTGGCGTCGGCCGCCGGACTTCAGACCGGTTCGGTCATTCCCGGCCGGTGGCGGACCGATCGCGGTGTCGTCATGAGCCATCGGCGTGTTTCCTCCATCCGTGCCGGGCGCGGGGGGAGGCGGCGGTGCGGGCGTCCGCGCCTGGTGCGTATCGGGTTCCTGCGAGGCGACCCAGATTCCCGTACCGCCGATCGCGACGGCGGCGATGGCCGCGGCGGCGGCGAAAGGCAGCAATCGGAGGGCGAGGGTACGTGGCCGGAATGCCACGACTGACGAACGACGGCCGGCCTGGCCGGCCTGCATCGGGAGCTCGACGTCGGGGACGTCGGCATTCGAACGGTAGACGGCGAGCACGCCCTCGAGCCGGGCGACTTCCGCGTCGGGCTCGCCGCTGCCGTCCCAGAGGTAGGCATCGTCGAGCGACTCGCCCGTCGACCGGTATCCGCCGAGCAGCTCCTCGAGCCGCTCCACTTCCTCGTCCGGTTCACCGGTGCCGTCCCACAGATACGATTCCCTGTTCATAGTTCGCCACCCCCGAGTCCCAGCCGCTCCCGCAACTGCTTCATTCCGCGATGCAGGTTCACGCGCACCGATGCCGGTGTCAGACCGGTGCGCTCCGCAATTTCCGGCCCGGTCAGTCCCTCGACGAGTCGCAGGACCAGGGTCTCGCGATACGCCTCGGGCAGCGCCCGGATGGCAGCCAGCGCGCGCGCGGCCTCGCCGGCGTCCGACGTCGACCCTTCGGCCGGAATGTCGTCCGTCAGCTCTTCGGCGCGCGGCCGGTGGCGATGGAAGTCCATCGCGCGGTTTCGGGCGATCGCGGCGACCCACGGCCCGAAGGCCGACGTGTCGCGAAGCGACTCGAGCCGGTCGAGTGCCGTCAGGAAGACGTCCTGGACGAGGTCGTCGACCTCGTCGATCGGAACCCGGGCGAGAAGCACGCCGTGAACGAGCGGTGAAAAGAGCTTGTAGAGGCGCCCGAAGGCGTCCCGATCGCCTGCGCGAACGGCTTCGACGAGTCCGGCCCCGGCGGTTCGCTCGAGCGCGGCGCGGCTCACGGCCGGCTGCCCCTCGAGTCGCACGACGTACATTTCACGAATTGCCTCGGCCTCCATTTTCGTCTCCTACGCCCTGTAAGACGGGAGACGGGCCCGAGCGTTAACCAAGAGTGGACAGGATTACTGGATTTTCAGGATTTACAGGATTACTTGAATGGAAGAGCCGTACACCAACCCGTCATAAATCCTGTTAATCCTGAAAATCCTGTCCACTCTTCTTGCTCACTCTTACCGTACCGAATCCGCGGCGCGGACGAGCTCACGGACGCGTGCGGCGTCGACCGGGTTGGCGCACTCTCCGCCGTGTTTCACGCTCGTGCCGACGATGATGCCGTCGGCGATCTCGAGAAACGCGCCGACGTTTGCCGCGTCGGCGCCCGAACCGATGAGCAGGGGCCTGTCCCCCGCAAGCGCCTTCGCCTCACGCACCTTCTCGAGATCCGGAGCATCGCCGGTCATCCGCCCCGAGACGATCAGCGCGTCGGCCCCGAAAAACCGCGTCCAGGCGACGTGGGTCTCGAGGTCGATGCCAGGGAACCGCACCGAGTGTTTCTTGTCGACGTCGCAGAAGAGCTTGATGTGTTCGGCGCGAAGGTCCGCCCGGCGGCGCATGAGCTCGGCGGATGAGCCTTCGTCCCACTGACCGGCGTCCCAGACGCCCGCGCCGGTGAACATGCACACGCGGACAAAGTCGGCGCCGGCGGCGATGGCGATGCCGAGCAGCGCGGTGCCGCCGTTGTGGACGACGTTGATGCCGAGCGGAAGGTCGACGGCGTCGCGTACGGCCCGGGCGACGACGGCGTGGGCGGCGATGCTTTCGGGCGCGATGTGCGGGCCGGAACGGAACGGGATGTCCCACATGTTTTCGACGATGACTCCGTCGACGCCGCCTTCGGCTAGCGCCTGCGCATCGGCGACTGCCGCCCGGACGACGTCATCGATGCCGGCGCCGGTGTAGCCGGGGGCTCCGGGCATCGGCAGGCAGTGGACCATTCCGATGACGGGCTTCGGCGTCGGGAAGACGTCGCCGAGGTCGCGGATGCGGAGGCCGTCGAGTCGGGTCTTCCACTCCGGCGTCATCGGATGCCTTCGTCGGGGAGCCGGAATCGCGAGTAGAGCCGGACGACCCAGCCGATGACGAAGAGGATGAATCCGAAGAAGACCGGCCAGAACCAGTTCATCGGGAGGTTGCGCGTGTAGCCGACGTTGGCTTCGAAGATGAGCTGGAACGTGACGACGAAGAATATGAGGATGCCGACGAAGATCCAGGTCGTCATTTCGGCGAGGTCGGCGCGGGTGTCGGCTTCGCGGTCTCCGGAGAGCCAGTAGTCGCGGTTGGGAAGGTTGAGCGAGCCGGCCGGAATCTTGGCGATGAGCAACTGGGTGCCGAATGCGAGCAGTAGGAAAAACGCAATGAAGCCGCCGTATAAGGCGACGAAGGCGCCCTTCGACATCCAGCCGTTCGGATTGCCGACGAGGTCGAAGTGAGACGCGACCATGCGTGGGAGGCGCAGCGAGTAGAACGCGATCTGCCCGGCGGCGACGAACCCGGCGAAGACGGCGATGAGGCGGGTGACTTTCATGGCGGAGGTCTCCGGGGCGAAGGTACCGCCAAGTGGGGCGAGTTCCAAGAGAGAAGAGCTTCGCACACGGAGACACCGAGGCTCAGTGACACGGAGGAGGAAAAGCACGGAGGCCCGGAGATGTCCTCTCCGAGCCTTCTGCAAGCTCAGCTAAGGCCCGGTAGCGTTCCGCCGCGAAGCTTCAAAGAAGGCATTGTCTATGTCGAGGCACCTCAGATCAAGAAGGGCAAGGTAACGCTCAACCTCGTTGGATTGTGGCCCGATCCGATCGTTCTCGAAGTGACCTAGTCGGATTGATCGGGATACGGGACAGGCCTAGTCCGGTGGAAGCCGGCTACGCCGGAGCGCTGTAGGAGGGGACATGACTCCATGTGACTGACGATGCGAATGGACACCGGCGTCCCGACCGGGAACTCGCTCCCGAGGCCGCTCCCTTTCATGACGATCATGCCGGCAGTGGCGTCTCGCTCGTCATAATCGCGCTTGAAAGCCGTCCGAACTCCGGGGCAAACGCGGAACGGCGCGGCATGATCCGGCACGCCACGCCGTTCTGGTCGACAGGTCTCGACCGCCCGCGAGCACCACGGCGCCTCGAGGAGCCTGGCGGAGTAAGCAGTAGTCATCGCATTCTGAAAGCCCCGGCGAAGGAGCCAGAGCCCACGGCCTAAGCCGTGGGATTCGTCTTGAACGATGCTCGAGCCCCGGGGCGAAACAACACCGTCCGGTCCGTTGTTTCACCCGGGGCTGTGCTTTCCTGTGGAAGCTGTCCCACGGCTTGCGCCGTGGGCTCTGGCTCTTTCGCCCATCCGGGGCTCGAAGACAAAACGAGGCTCTCACTTCACCGACGAGAATCAGACTCCACTCGGAAGCGGACTATCCCGACAGTCTCCTAAGGAATCGTCATAAGCTCACCGGCCTTGAGTGACCCATTCGTCGAGTTGTATCCGCCGCAGACGAGGATGCGGCCGTTGCCGAGCGTGACCGCCGCATGCCGACCGCGCGATTTTTGCATGGCGGTCCACTGCGAGAGACCGGGGTTGTTCGTCGCCCAGTTGTAGAGCGCGACGTCGCTAACAGCGTTTCCGGCCGCATCGAACCCGCCGATGACGAGCGCGTACGAGTTGAGTGTCCCGCCCGAGATCGTCACGATCGCGGCGCGCTCGCGTGGGAGGTAGAACGGGTGCGAGTTGAGTCTCCACGGGTTGCGGAGGTTGCCGTACTCGACCTCGTCGAAAAGATAGTAGGTGTTGCTCAGGCCAGTACTCGTCCGTCCGCATGCGACGAGGATTTGCTGAATCCCGAGCTGGGTCGCCGAGTGGTTGTACCTGGCCATGTCGGCTGGAGGCGTGAGGTAGGCCGGCGTGGCCCACGCATTGGTCGCGGGGTTGAACTCAGACGCGACGAGCGGGATGAACGAGCCGCCGGCCGCCGTGTAGGTGATTCCCCCGGTTACGAGCACGCGACCGTTGACGTTCTGGTAGGAGGACACCATTCTCGTCGCGGTATGCCCGGCCACGGCTGCCGGCATGTCGCCCACGAGCGACCACGACCCGTTCGTTGGGTCATAGACTTCGCATCTCGTGAGCGACACGCGCGGCGTGCCGTTGTAGCCACCCGCGACGAGGACCCGCCCGTCCGCAAGAAGCGTCGCCGTGTGCTCGGCGCGAGCGGCCGCCATCGACCCCGTGTACGCCCACGTTCCCGTTGAAGGCGTGTAGATTTCACAGCTCGCGATGGCGGTGCCCGTAGTACCGAGACCTCCGGTGACGAGCACCTTCCCATTGCCGAGCACCACGGCCCGGTGGAAGGCCCGTCCCGCTTTGAGCGACCCGGTCGCGGTCCATGCGTTCGTGGACGACGCGTAGATCTCGCAGGTCCGGGTCGGCGATGGCGTCGAATCCGTCTGGCCGCCGATTGCGAGGGCCTTCCCGCCGCCGAGCCAGACGGCCTCGTGCGCGTCGCGTGACGTCGCCATGTTTGCGGTCAAGACCCAGCTCGGATCGACCACGAGTGGCATGCGCAATCCCGTCGTGTCAACGATCAGGCGAAGCGTTGCGCGGCCGGGCACGGCGTCGATCTCGTAACGAGCGGCGGTTGTCGAGCGACGTCCGTCGGCGTCCACGGCATATGGCGCTTCGATCGACAAACTCTCGCCCTCGACCTCGCGCCCCTCGACGTCGAAGCGCAGGCCACCGTCGCCACGCTGCTCGACCGACACCCCTTCCGACAGGTGAAGGTCATAGTCGTACTCGGTGGGCGCTTCCTGGTTGCGCAGGACAAGAAACTCTTCTGAACGCGTGGGGTCAAGCCGGTGGACCGAATCGACGCCCGGGAAGACTTCGCGATACGCTACCTTCCCACGGGTAATCTCGGCCGTACTCGCGCGGGCGCCCCTCAACGTGTAGGCAATGGTCGCGGCGCGCGAACACACGGCGTAGGTGCCGTCCGCCGTATAGGGAAACACTATTCCGAAGGCCGTGTCGTCATTCGACGATGCCACTGGGTCGCTCGGGGTCCGAAACCCGACTCCGGACACCGGCCCGTCGACCGTGTCGAAGACGGTCTCGCGAGCCGTCGCATGGCCAGGCCGCTCGGCGATTTCTGTCCCGGAGCGGGGGGCTGCGGGACGACCGAAGGCTGAGAGAGGGCTTCCGATCGTGAAGTGTACGAGGACGAGAATCGCTACCACTCGAGTTACTGAAGGAGTCGTTGTCATCGGAATTGGTCCTTGATCCATATCGTACTGATCTCCGGGTTCGAGATTTTTGGTCCGGATCGTATCATCCTTTTTCGGGCGTCGGAATGGAGGGGGTCTCGCCGCGGCTCTGGGACGTGGCGGGCTCGTGCGAATCGCGGGTCCGGCGCAGCGTGACGGCAAGTGGCTCGCACAGCCGATGACGAGCGGCGAGGCCTGACGGGAAACGCTGCGTTGGCATGCTGATCCCGGACTCGCCGCTTCCGTCCGTGGAGCGCGTAGGCCGAAAGGTTCCCGGAACCGTCCTCCCCTCGTGGGCGTAGATCGGCCGGACGCTTCACCGAGCCTTTCGATCGAACATTGGGATCACGCCTGCGGTTCGCGCGTTCGCGCCCGATGCGAACGGCGGCGGATTCTGCCTCTACGACGACGTGGAGCGAACGGCGACCGAGTTGGCGAAGCTCTCGCCGAAGGACGCGGCGGGGTATCGCGAATTCCGGAGAGCGTTCGAACGCATCGGGAAGGTCCTCGGGCCGATCCTGCGGACGACGCCGCCGTCGATCGATCGGCCGACGGCGGGTGACGCGATTGCGTTCCTGAAGGTCGGCAAGAACTTCCGCGGACTCGGAAAGCGCGATGCCTATCGGCTGCTGCGATGGGGACCGATGGCTGTCGCCGATCTCGTCTCGGAGTTCTTTGAAACCGACCTGCTGCGCGCCGCAATCGCCGCTCGAGGCATCTACGGCAGCTTTGCCGGTCCCTGGTCGGCAGGGACTGCCCTTCCCCTTCTCTTGCAGGCTGCAGTCGACGGACAGGCGCTTGCGCCATCGCAGACCGTGCGTGGCGGGCTCGGTGCGCTGTCGGACGCGATCGCGTCGGCCGCGAAGTCGTTCGGCGCCGAGGTTCGAACGGGCGCACCCGTAGCCTCGATTCTCGTCCGCGAAAACCGCGCCGTCGGCGTCGTCCTCGAGAGCGGCGAAGAGATCCTGGCGAAGGCCGTCGTCTCGAACGCGGACCCGAAGCGGACGTTCCTCGAACTCGTCGATCCGGGCGACATCGATCCGGACTTTGCCGGCAAGATCAGCAACTACCGGATGGCTGGAGTCACGGCGAAGGTGAACTACGCGCTGTCGGGACTTCCGGCGTTCCACGCTCCGGCGCACGTAACGAAAATCGCGCCGTCAGCGGGTGGGAGCTCAGCAGATCCCGCTTGGTCGCCGCGTTCTCGAAGCGAGACAGGGTCGGCTGCGAAGCAAGCGATCGTCCGTCTATCGGGTCGCGATCGAGCAGCAGTTTCTGAATGGGATCGTCCGCGAGTCGATCCGAGTCGTTGCAATCCGCGTAGCCGCACGCGATCAAGTGAATCCGCTGCCGGAGCATGTCGCGCATCGAGTGCGCGACCTTTCCAGCCTGGCGCGGATCGAGAAACTCGCGAGCCATCGCCTCGGTCAGACCGAGCGATTCGTCGACGGCGCGCAACAGAATCGCGCCGCCGTCCGAGCTCGAATAAGGCTGATCGAAGGCGGCAATGACAGGTTTGAGTAAGAGGTTCTGGAAAAGAAAGGTCTGCGTGGTATCCTGCAAGGCGAAATAGGCTCCTGTGTGGCGTTAAAGGGGTTTTTGATCAACAACTTATACGTAGCAGGGGCCTTCTTGTTTCTCACCTTCATGAATAATCCGGGCTAGGGCTTCGATCCCTGAAGTGCGACAGGCGCCAACTTGATCACCCGCACACTGCGAATATTCGAGAAGAAGTAACTTGCTATGTACAGTCGGCCGTCACTATCCATTGCCATTCTACCGGGATTATCCATCGCACATTCGCGTGCAGCGTATCCGTCGCCTGTGTTTGCTTGAACTCCAGCAATTCCGGCTATGTAAGTCACTACTCCGGATCCGAAGTCCAGACGAAGGACCAGGTGATTGAGCGAGTCAGCAATAAGCAGATTGCCTGAACCGTCAACGACAATCCCATTAATCCAGCCATACCTTGCAGCCGATATCGGCTCGCCGTCTATCGGAACACCGGCGGCTCCACCGGCTATCGTAGTTATCGTCCCCGAACTGTCCACTCGTCGAATTGCTGCACCGTCGGCTATATACAGATCCCCGTTCTGAGCCAACGCAATGCAGTCCGGAGACGCAAGCGTCGCCGCCACGGCTGGCCCCCCCTCGCCAGAGTACTCATCGCCCGAATGGAGTCGACCGGCCACCGTTCTGACTCTCTGGCTAGAAACTTCGATCTTCCGGACACGCCTCGACAAAACGTCCAAAAGAAAAATGTCTCCGTTTGGTGCCTGCAGCATGTCCGCTACTGAAGCGAAGTCTGCATTCCGCGCCAGCGCACCATCAGAGCCGTCCGTTCCGTGACCCGCAACATAATTGAGCGCTCCGGACTCCCCGACCATCCAGACGATCGTCGGGCTCTTGTCAAAAGGTGTATCGTTGAACAACAAACGAGATCGACTTCCGGCTGCTACACAATAGGGAACAACGGAGGCACCCAGTGCTGGAGCACCGTCAGAAGAACTACCGTTGACCTGAAAAGCGCCATTTCCTATAGGCGTCGAGAGATTGCCCGACTGCGGATCTACAACCCGAATTCCACGGGCCGTAGCGTCCGCAATGCAGAGGCCGACTCCGTCTACCCAGGCGATATCCGTCATCCCGCTGATGTTTGCACTTGTCGCGTAGCCACCATCTCCGGCGAGTGCAATTCGGCGGCCTCCCGCAATCGTTGAGATAGACCCCTCTTTTCGATCGATCAGACGAATGCGCTCGCTGAATTTGTCAGCCACGAGGACATTTCCAGACCCGTCTACGTCCAGGGATACACCTTCAACGTAGCATCGAGTGGCTGGCCCTCCCTCGCCGAGCACACCATAGGCTCCCCCGCCGCCTACGGTCGTTCGTGCACCAGATTCGAGGTTCAGTCTCACGATCAGATTATTCGAGACGTCCGAGAAGAGAAGCCCTCCATTGCCATCGAGTGCAACGTTGGAACCCCCGTCAGCGCACACGCGGATGCGTTTGTCGGCGACGCAAACAATGCGCCCGAAATTTTCGTCAGGTACGTCAACTTCGAGCGCAAGAAATCCCGATTCGTCAATGTCGAGACTGTCGACCCGAAAGTACCTCGCCGTCGCGAGTTCTCCGTTGACTGGCAGTCCATTCACGGGGCCGCCGCCGGCCACGACACTCACGACGCCAGTTCCGGCATCGACACGTAGAACGCGGCGATTGCCCGAATCCGAAACGAAAATGGACCCGAATCGATCAATGGCAATGTCCGTGGGTTGCCTCAGGAGGAACCCGGTCCCTGCAAGGCCGCCTGCCTTGCCAGAGCCGGGCTGGCCGGCCGTTCCAAGAACCGTTGTCGCTTCCGACGAGATTGGATCAAGTCGAACAACTCGGTCAAATCCAGTGTCGGCAACGTACAGCGCCCCGTCCGGCGCAACAGCCACCCCCCTTGGCTGGTACAGTCCAAACGCAGTTCCCAGGCTGCCGTCTGCTACAACGATGGGCAAACCCGTGCCAATGACCGTCGTGATGACGCCGCTCGAAGCATCGATGCGACGCACACGATTCGAGTTCGGCGAAGCAAAAAACAGGTTGCCGGTCCCGTCGAGTCGGATGTCACCAAACGAAAATCCGTCCCCACGCCCAGCCGCGCCCAAATCAAGCGTCGAATCCGATGCCAGGCCTCCGTCTCCGAGAGCCGGAGTTGCCGTACCAGCGTAGGTCGTGATCTCTCCATCCGAAAGCTCATCGAGCGTCGGTGGCACGACGTCAATCTCGGTCTGCGCAACTCCGCCCCGTGTGATCACCGAGATGAGCCGCGCTCCCCTTGCCAGCACAGGCAGCCTGACAAACAGGCGCGTCGAGCTTTCGACTCTTACAGAGTCGAGTGGTGTCCCATCTACTACAACACGAGTCTCCGGCGGAAAATTTTCCCCAATAATGAGTGTCTCATCCGTCTGAGTGTCCTCCGGCATTCTCGTTCTGCTCAAGCTAATGATCTTGGGCGCGCCGACTTCCACAACGGCGATTGCGACTCCCGGCGACGATGCGTCGGCGTCGGCGATGATCGCGCGGGTGCCGGAGACGACGATGCTGGCCGGACGGCCGAGGCTCCCGGGTTGCGCGAGCAGCACTCGCGCTTCCGTCTTGTCCGCAGCGCGCGTGATGACCGATGCGCCCAGCGAATCCACGACGCAGACGTTCTGTGCGCTGTCGAAGGCCACCGACGTCGGTGCCGAGAACACGAACCCCGAGGCTGGAGTTCCACGTCCAGCTTTCGACGCGACACCGGCTGTCGACACGCGGCCGAAGTACGGCGATCCTCCCGGCTCGATCCGCACCAGCCTCACAGCATTGTTACCCGTGTCCGCGACAGCCAGCAGGTTTCCTTCCGTGTTGATCGCGAGTCCAGACGGGAGATTGAACGACGCCTCGCGGAACAGTCCATTCCGGAAACCGAATACTCCGGGCTGGCCTGCCAGCAACGAGACGGCGTCACCTCTGCCATTCAGGTAATAAAGCGCGTGGTTTCTTGTGTCGGCCACGAACAGCGACTGCCCGATCGCGGCGACGCCCTTAGGCGAGTCGAAGACCGCTTCGGCGGCCGGCACCACGTCCGCATCGATTCGGCCGGGGAGCTGCGGGACGCCGGTTGCGATGCTCGTCCGACCGTCGAAACCGACCTTCCGGATGCAGTGATTGTCGGTGTCCGCGACATAGAGGCCGCCGTTCGTCGACACGTCGACGCCAAGCCCCGTCGGATAATTGAGTCGAGCATTCTGGCCCGTCCCATCCTGGTACCCGGCCACGCCCTTCGTTCCGGCGAAGATCTCGTCACGCACACCGTCCGACCTGTAGATAACCTGTTCGTCTGGGCTCGTCAGGTAGATCCGGCCCGCGGAGTCGCTCTTCGTGTCGCCGTCACCCATAGAGCCGTGACGCCGCGTGACACGGGCTACGACGGCCGTAGTCGTGGCCTCGCCTCGTCCGGTCACTGCGGTGATTGTCACGAAACCGTAAAGCTTGCCCTTGAGCACGCCCTTTTTCGTGACCTTCGCGACGGTGGGACTTCCGGTCTTCCACACAGTGACGGACACATCGCCCGTCTCGTCTACAACCCGTAGCCGGATGTTGCTGCGTTCGTTGACGACCGGGGGATTCTCTCCAGCGGGTCCGACGATTCGTAGCTGCGGAGCCGGAGCCGATGCGGACACACACGCAAGGGGTTCAGTGACCGCAAACCCAAGTGCAATTGCCAAAGTCGCCGCGACAAAAGAGCGTAAACGCAATGACACTGAAGACTCCTCCGAAATACCTGGCGTAATGCACAGCGAACCAAGTTAGCACATCCTGGCCTCGGTGCCTCGGTGCCTCGGTGCCTCTGTGCGCGAAGCTCTCTTGTTTTCTTTTCGCCCCCGGAAACGTCGAATCCCCGCAAGCCTCGTCGGCCTGCGGGGATTCGTTCGATTCGTTCTGCGAATCGGTTAGTTCGCCGTCACGGCGATGTCATCGAGCGCGATTCCATCTGTCTGGACGCTCGCATCCGATGTCAATCGGAACCGGATCTTCAGGTTCGCCTGTCCCGCGTAGCTGTTCAGGCTGTACGTGTTCGCCAGCATCCCCACTCCCGCCGTCGATGACCAGTTCAAGGACGTGCCATTCAAGCCATTGCCCGACGTCAGCGCCGTCCAGCTCGTCCCGCCGTTTGTCGAGATCTCGACCTTGAAGTAGTCGTACCCCGCTTCCGTCCGGTACTTCGATCGGAATGCCAGCGACGCCGACGTCCTTCCGGCCAGCGAGAATGCCGGCGAGATCAGGCTCTGGTCCAGGTTGTTCGGGTATGCCGTCGACGCCTGGTTCGAACGGAATCCGTTCGTGCCCGTGTGGCGCCCGGCCGTCGAAACGATCCAGTTGTTCCCCGTCACGTTCGTCGACACCGTCCACCCCGCCGCTCCCGACTCGGCACCCTCGGAGAGGACCGTTACCGGACCCGTGCCAGGGCACGTCAGCGCCAGCGTGTACGAACCCGCCGTGCTCGGATCGTAGCTCGTCGCCTCGATGAAGTATGTCGTTCCCGCCGTCACCGTGTAGGTGATCCTCGAGTTCGTCGTGCCGGTGACGCCGTCATCGTCCTGCATGAGCGCCGTCGTCGCCCCGAGCGAACTCTTCAGCACCAGGTACGTGTCCATTGGCGACGCGGTCATCGTGATCGTCGCCGTTCCACTCGCCGACGGCGTGAAGCTGTAGTTGTCCGCGTAGTAGGTCGGTCCGCGTACACTCCCGCGTGCGTCCGTCGAAGCCAGAGCGCCGGCCACCGATGCGCCGCATGCGATAGGCGTTGCGCCCGTCGTCGCCGCCGCCTGGTTCACCGTGAACGTCGCTCCGGCGATCGTCAGCGTTCCATTTCGCGCCGCGCCCGCGTTCGCCGCGACCGAGTAACCAACCGAGCCGTTGCCGGAGCCGCTCGCGCCGCTCGTGATCGTCAGCCACGCCGCGTTCGACGTCGCCGTCCACGCGCATCCCGCTCCGGCCGTAACAGTCACCGTTCCCGTCGTCGCTCCAGCAGCCGGGCTCGCGCTCGTCGGACTGATCGAGTAGGGTGCAGCTTGCACCAGCCGCCTGGTTCACCGTGAAGGTCTGCCCCGCGATCGTCAGCGTGCCACTGCGCGCCGCGCCGGTGTTCGCCCCGACCGAGTAACCAACCGAACCGTTGCCCGAGCCGCTCGCGCCGCTCGTGATCGTCAGCCACGCCGCGTTCGACGTCGCCGTCCACGCGCATCCCGTTCCCGCCGTCACACTCACCGTTCCCGTCGTCGCGCCCGCTGCCGGGCTCACGCTCGTCGGCGAAATCGAATACGTGCAGCCCGTACCGGCCGTAATCGTGAAGTTCACGTTGCTGTCGTCGAAGTAGACGTTCGTCGTCGAGCGGACGCGAATCCGGCACGTCGTGCTCGGAGTGTTCGGGACCGTGATGGCTTCCGATCCGTCGTTGGCCGTCGAGGCCAGAACCGTCGTCCAGCTCGTTCCGCCGTTCGTCGAGAGGTCGATGGCCACATTGGCCGAAACGCTGCCGCCCTTCGTCCAGGTCACCGTCTGCGAAGAGTTGCCCACCCACGAGACTGCCGTGTTCGGCGCCGAGACCGAGAAGGCACCGGCCACGAACGTCACCGTCATGTCCGAGCTCCTGAAAGAGCCGCCACCCGCGCGATTGTCACGCACCGTGCAGCGGAAGGTCTTCGTGGATGCGCTCGTCGGAAGCACTTCCCACGCCGTATTGCCCGACGTGGGGTTGGCCACGTTGGCGAATGTACGCGAACGGCTGGTTGACGGCGCCTTCGGACGGAAACGGACGGTCGAACCATCGGTGTCGCCTGTTGTGTTGCGGTAGTCTTCCCATGCGTACGTAAGGGTGTCGCCATTCGGGTCCGTCGCGACGGGCGCCGTCAGCGTGAAGGTCGTGCTGACTGGAACGCTCGTGTAGTTCGTCAGCGCCGGAAGCGTCGGGATCGTGTTGCCGTTCGCCGTGTTCGCCGAGCAGGTGCCGGTGACAACCATGAAGTTGGACATCTCGTTCAGGCTGACCGCGTGGAAATAGTCGTCCGAGTGTGGCTGGAGGTTAGCCGTACCGCAGATGCCCGCGTACGCCTGAATCGTCGACCCGCTACCAACCTCATATGCCGTACTATTGTTCTTGTTACCACCACCGCAGTTGCTCGTGGTGCCGATGAACGTATGATTGCCGCCGAACTGGTGGCCCATCTCGTGCGCGACATAGTCGACGTCGAATCCGTCGCCTCGCGGATCGCTGTTGCCCGTCTCACCTCGGGCCTTCTGAGTGCTCACATACGACCCCGAGACCAGCGAGACCACCTCCGCCCGTGCTGAAGACGTGGCCGATGTCATAGTTGGCCGAGCCGATTGCCGATGTACAGCGAGTCTGATTTTCAGAAATCAGAGCAGTACCATTGCCGTTTGTATACGGATCCGTGGCGCTGTTGGTGAAAACGATCGAAGAGTTGTTCGCGACGAGGACGAGGCGAACCGAGAACTCGCGCTCGTAGATGCCCGTGACGCGATTGATGGTTGTCGTGATCGCCGTCATCGTGTTCGCGACCGTGACCGCCACGCCGTTGTTCGTACAGACGGTCGTCGCGTACTCGCCCGTGCAGGCCTGGGCGAGCCGGTAGGTGCGAAGTGTTCCACCGAACGACGTGGCCGAGACGCGCGACTCGTCGCCGCCGCGGACGAGGCCGCCATCTCTTTCGAGCGCCGTGAAAGCGTCGTCCACGAGACACGCCATCGGGGCCGTGTCGCGTCGAAGTCCGCGCTTGTCGTAGGAGATGTAGTTCTCGATGCTGCCGTTTGCGTACGGGTCAACGAAGACTGTCTGCCCGGCCGAGATGATCATCGCGTGGAAACCCAAAGGTGTGCGGTCGAAGCGCACGGTCGCGGTCGGATCGTCGACGCCCTGTCCGACATATGTCCGGACGTCAGGGTATTCAGCCGCAAGCGGAGCTTCCATGATCGGGGAATCCCACACGCGGAAGCGCTGCAACGTGCCGTCGGGCATCGGCAGCGTCACCTGGTAGTTCTCGCGCTTCTCGAGGGTCGAGAATTCGGCAGGAACATTCGCGAGCACTGCGTCCATTCGTCCCAGGTCGAGTGCAAAGACCGAGTAGTGATCGTCGATGACCTTGAACCCCGATTCGCCAAGCGCGTTCTTCGCCGACGCGGTCTCGTAGGCGGTCCACAGATCGCTCGGGGGCTCGATCGGCATGTCTAGGAGGACTTCCGAAACCTGGTGGACGACAGGGTCGACGTCCTTCTGCTGGAGCCGCGTGGCGGCCGACGTCGGGGACAACGCTGCGAGCATCATCGCGGCGACGATCAACAGGGAGAACACGCTTCGGTTCTTCATCACTCGGAAACCTCCGGAACAGCTTTTCTTGTTTTCGACCAGAATGCGGGTCTGAAACGACCCTGTGGCGAGGGTGGACAGTGCAAGTGCTGTGCCGGGCTGGGAGGTTTCGAGTCATGTAACTGCACAATAAGCACTTAGAGGTATGCAGTGGGTGCGGTGCCTGGGAGACACAAGGCTCGTGGTGACAAGCACCTTGGCGGCAAACTGCCCCAGAAATCCGCAAATGGCTGATTTGTAAGGGTACACCGGGAGGCGACGACGAGGTTGACAAGTGTCAAGGAAGTTGACGGTTGCGAGGGATTGAGAAGAGAGCTTCGCACACAGAGACGCGGAGGCACGGAGGCTCGGAGATGTTCTCTCGGTGCCTCAGTGTCTCCGTGCCTCTGTGTGCGAAGCTCTCTTCTTCCTCTCGCCCCCGGAAACGTCGAATCCCCGCAAAGCCTCGTCGGCCTGCGGGGATTCGTTCGATTCGAGCTGCGAATCGGTTATTGCGCAGTCACGGCGATGTCATCGACCGCGACTCCCCATTTCTGAACGCTCGCGTCCGACGTCAACCGGAACCGGATCTTCACGTTCGCCTGTCCAGCGTAACTGTTCAGGCTGTACGTGTTCGCCAGCATCGCCACTCCCGCCGTCGACTGCCATCCCGAGGACGTACCATTCAAGCCCGAGCCCGACGTCAGCGCAGTCCAGCTCGTCCCACCGTTCGTCGAGATCTCGACCTTGAAGTAGTCGTAGGTCGCCTCCGTCTGATACTTCGATCGGAATGCCAACGACGCCGACGTCTTCCCGGCCAGCGAGAACGCCGGCGAGATCAGGCTTTGGTCCAGGTTGTTCGGGTATGCCGTCGACGCCTGGTTCGACCGGAACCCGTTCGTGCCCGTGTAGCGCCCGGCCGTCGACACGATCCAGTTGTTCCCCGTCACGTTTGTCGACACCGTCCAGCCCGACGCTCCCGATTCCGCGCCTTCCGACAACACCGTCGTCGTCGTGCCCGAAATCGTGAGTGCGACCGTGTACGATCCCGTCGATCCACCCGCGTAGCTCGTCGCCAAGATCGTGAACGTTCCCGTCGCCGCCAGCGTGTACGTGATCTTCGAGTTCGTTCCGCCGTTCGAGTCGTCGTCAGAGGCCACGAGCGTTCCCGACGGATTGTTCAGCCTCAGGAAGGCGTCAAACGCCGTCGAGTTGTTCGTGATCGTCACCGACTGTCCCGACGTCCCCGAGAACGTGAACGTGTCGTAATAGCCGTTGGTGGCAGTTCCATTGCCAGCCGTCGTCGTGCAATCCGTCGTCGCCAACGACTGCGTCAGCGGCGTTCCGGACACAATTGCCGTCGTCGACGACGAGCAGGTTGCCCCGGCCGCCTGATTCACCGTGAAAGTCTGGCCCGCGATCGTCAGCGTTCCCGAGCGCGGCGCGCCGGTGTTCACGGCCACCGAGTAACCAACCGAACCGTTGCCCGAGCCGCTCGCGCCGCTCGTGATCGTCAGCCACGCCGCGTTCGACGTCGCCGTCCACGCGCATCCCGCTCCGGCCGTCACGCTCACCGTTCCCGTCGTCGCGCCAGCCGCCGGGCTCGCGCTCGTCGGGCTGATCGAATACGTGCAGCTCGCCGCCGCTGCCTGGTTGACCGTGAACGTCTGCCCCGCGATCGTCAGCGTTCCCGAGCGCGCCGCGCCCGTGTTCTCCGCAACCGAGTAGCCCACCGAACCGTTGCCAGAGCCGCTCGCGCCGCTCGTGATCGTCAGCCACGCCGCGTTCGACGTCGCCGTCCACGCGCATCCCGCGCCGCCCGTGACACTCACCGTTCCCGTCGTCGCGCCAGCCGCCGGGCTCGCGCTCGTCGGGCTGATCGAATACGTGCATCCGCTCGCCTGGTTGACCGTGAAGGTCTGGCCCGCGATCGTCATCGTGCCCGTGCGCGCCGCGTCCGTGTTCGCCGCGACCGAATATCCCACCGAACCGTTGCCCGAGCCGCTCGCGCCGCTCGTGATCGTCAGCCACGCCGCGTTCGACGTCGCCGTCCACGCACAACCAGTTCCAGCCGTAACGGCCACCGTTCCGGTCGAGGCACCGGCCCCCGGGCTCGCGCTCGTCGGCGAGATCGAATACGTGCAGCTCGACGTCGGACACGTCAAAGCCAGCGTGTATGCTCCCGTCGTGTTCGCCGAGTAGCTCGTCGCCTCTATGTAGTAGGTCGTTCCCGCCGTCACCGTGTAAGTGATCAGCGAGTTCGTCCCGTCGCCTGAGTCATCGTCCTGAGCAAGCGCTGCTGTCGCCTCGAGCGAGCTCTTCAGCACCAGGTAGGTGTCGATTGACGAGCTCATCGAGATCGTCGCCGTGCCGCTCGCCGACGGAGTGAAGCTGTAGTTGTCAGCGTAGAAAGTCGCACCTCGCACGCTCCCTCGACCGTCAGTGGTTGCCAGAGCGCCATCCGCCGACGCACCGCACGCGATCGGCGTTGCGACACCTGGCGCCTCGACCGTCAGAGTGAACGTCGTCGTCCGTGTCAGCGATCCACCAGTGCCGGTTACCGTGATCGTCGATACGCCAACAGGCGTGCTGCCGCTCGTCGTGATCGTCATCGTCGAAGTGCCCGAGCCCGGCGCCGCAAACGAAGCGGGCGAGAACGAGGCAGTCGCGCCGGCCGGGAGCCCCGACGCCGTTAGCGCAACCGATGCGTTGAATCCGCCCGAAACGGCCGACGTGATCGTGCTCGTGGCCGGCGAACCCGGTGCAACCGTCGCCGACGACGGCGAGGCGCTCAAGCTGAAGTTCGGCGTCGGCGTTCCACCGTCCGTCGCGTTGCCGGACCACGCCATCGCGAAGTCCTGGCCCGTCATTCCCGTAACGTTCGTCGGCACGCTCGTGCCACGAACTTCGATCGTCCACGCGCCCGTCGCCGGGCTCTGCACGAAGACGTTCTCGACGTTGTTGGCCGTATCCGCCGACGCACCCGGATTGGCCGTCGACCAGAGGCCCGTGAACTTGTTGCCACGATAGACGGTGCCGTTCGGCGCCGTGACGACGAGGTCGAGGTTGTTGACGAGCGGAGCCGACGAGCCGGCCGTGCCCTGCGGATCCGTCCAGACCAGCGTGATCTTGAGCGGCACCGACGAGCCGTTCACCGTGATCGTTCGCGAATTCGAGCCGCCCGTGGTCAGGCCCGTGCCCTGCTCGATGTACCGGATTGTGCCGCCCGTCGGCCCCTGGACCGAATTCTTGAGGTTCAGCCGTCCCCAGCCCTGCGCGTAGGCGCCAGTCGCCGTGTTCTCGTACGTGTAGCCGCTCATCGCGACCGCGCCGTTGATCATCGACGCCTTCGCAAGCGCCGGCGACGGGAAGGCGCCGCCCTGCGTCGCCTTGTAGTACTGGTAGAAGACCGCCGTCGCGCCAGCCGCGATCGGGCAGGCCATCGACGTTCCCGGCATCAGTTCATAGTTCGCTCCGGTCCAGGTCTGGTCCCACGAGTGGTCGGCGAGCGAATCGTCCGACGCAACCGAAAGGACGTTTGCACCCGTGGCGACGATGTCGGGCTTGATCCGGCCCTGCGACGGCCCGCGGCCCGAGAAATCGACGACCGTGTTGAGGTTGCCGGAAAGCGTTCCCGGCGCGCCCGAGGTGTAGCTGCCGCAGCGCACGTTGTAGGACGCGCCGACCGTCAGCACGTTCTTGCCGTTGCCAGGCATTCCAACCGTTCCCGCACCGCTGCCGTCGTTGCCGGCCGCGAACACGGCGCACAGTGCCTGATTACCGGCTTCCGTCGTGTCGGCATCGCGCACCGCACGATCGATCGTGACGGACTGCGAGCTGTAGGTATAGCTGTTCGTGTAGCCCCACGAGTTCGTGGTGATCTGGGAGGCGTTGTCCTGCCCCCACTTCATCATGTCGTCTTCCGTCGTCTTGCCGGTCGTGCCCGGATCGAAGAGATTGTTCGAGTTGAGGGTCGCGCCGTAGGCCATTCCCTTCGCGCTGGTCAGCGCTGGCGTGAGGTCGCCACAGCCCGATGTGCTCGCGGGGGGAGCAACGCTGATCGGGCGGCCTGCCACCGAACCGGCAGTATGCGTTCCGTGGGCGTTGTCCGTGCCGGAGTGGTTGCCAGCCGTTGCGGTGACCGTGCCCGACGGGAATGCCGTAACACCGCCGACGCCGTTCAGGTCGATGCCACCGTCATTGTGGTTCACCGCAACTCCGGCGCCCGTGTAGCCCGAGTTCCAGACGTCCTCGACGGCCTGCACGTTCGACTTCGCCGCAAGGTTGTTCATCGGGCGACGCTCGTGCAGAAGCTCGAGCCACGCGAGGCCTTCGACTTCGTTCAGCGCCTGCCAGGCCTGCGCGGGCGTCATCTCGAAGGCGTTCTCGTATCCGAACCCGGCCGCGGCCGTTGCCGGCTCGACGATCCGGCGAAGCTGGCGCATCACGCGGCGCGGATTGGCGTCCGCGTAAGGCACGGCGATCATGATCGTGCTGCCGTTCTCCGACATTCGGAGACCCTTGATCGCGTCGATAGTCATTGCGCCTTCGGCAACGGCCATGACGTCCGGCGCAAGGCGCGCGGCGTTCGGAACCTTGTTGATGCCGCGAACTGCAGCGCGGCCGGACGAGAGCGGAAGCGTGAGTGACGCCTGCAGCTGCTCACCGTTCGCGCGAACGACGACCGAGAACGGCGCCGCCGTGTCGACGATCTTCATGCCGAGCGAGGTGAGATGCTCCGTCCACGACTGGTCGATCGGGCCCTGGAACGACACGATGTAGTAGCCCTCGGCGCCGTCGCCGATATCTGTCACATCGGTGCTGCCCATCCAGCTCCGATAGGCGACGATGTCGGCATTCTCGATCGCGGTCAGCTGTGAAAGCCGCTCGGGCGAGAGATGCTCGGGATGCTCGATATCGACGAGCTCGTGCTCGCCGTAGGCGTGGACCGACTCGATCTCGAGCCCGTCTACTGATCGCTTGTTGCCGTCGCCGGCATACATCGCGCCGACCGGCGCCAGGTAGAGTCCCGCTCGGGAGCTTCAATTTCAACCTGCGCCGGCGATTCCGCCGCCACGCCGCCAGGTGCCACGACCATGGTCAGAACCACCGTCGTGAGCGCCAACACCAGAGCTGTCATTCTGCTGAGCATCTTGTTCTTCGCCTCGTGCGTTTGGATTTCGTCTCGCGGAACCCCGGCTTCCGGGGGTCGTCTTCGTCGTCGAATTGTTCTGTTGAAGGGACCGCGATGCGTGCTGGGTAGCGGCATGGCCTAGTGCAAGAATCGGGCCACAAATCGTCCGCCCGCAGAATCCGTTGCAAACACAGGAGTTACGGGTGAAACGGGGCGTTCTGCTGATCTGCGGCAAAAGACCCCAAAACGACAAGCGACTTGACGGTGGAGGTTGGGGGTACGCCGCAAGTACTACGAAAGATTGGAATTACAAACTGATGTCAACGGGGTTAACTGCCATCAAGTAACTTGACAGTGGTTTTAGAGGACGGCTTCGCGTGCTACAGAGTCGTTCATGGACGTGGAACATGACTGATGATGACGCTTGCATCGCACGCCTCACGCGTCAGTACCGGGCGCGGTAGCGCTCGGGTCGATCCCGAGCACGTGTGACGACACCAGGCGCGGGATAACGGAGAAGGGTTACCCGAGCGCTACCACGCCCGGTACTTATGCGTGGGCGCCCGTCCTCGAGGCGGGTGATGACGAACCTATGGCGTCTATGTAAGACCGCCCGCAGCCCAATTTTCACGCAGGCGCCGCCCGCAAACGTCGAATCCCCGCAAGCCTCGTCGGCCTGCGGGGATTCGTTCGACTCGTTCTCCGAATCGGTTAGTTCGCCGTAACGGCGATGTCATCGAGCGCGATTCCATCTGTCTGGACGCTCGCATCCGATGTCAATCGGAACCGGATCTTCAGGTTCGCCTGTCCCGCGTAGCTGTTCAGGCTGTACGTGTTCGCCAGCATCCCCACTCCCGCCGTCGATGACCAGTTCAAGGACGTGCCATTCAAGCCATTGCCCGACGTCAGCGCCGTCCAGCTCGTCCCGCCGTTTGTCGAGATCTCGACCTTGAAGTAGTCGTACCCCGCTTCCGTCCGGTACTTCGATCGGAATGCCAGCGACGCCGACGTCCTTCCGGCCAGCGAGAATGCCGGCGAGATCAGGCTCTGGTCCAGGTTGTTCGGGTATGCCGTCGACGCCTGGTTCGAACGGAATCCGTTCGTGCCCGTGTGGCGCCCGGCCGTCGAAACGATCCAGTTGTTCCCCGTCACGTTCGTCGACACCGTCCACCCCGCCGCTCCTGACTCCGGCACCCTCGGAGAGGACCGTTACCGGACCCGTGCCAGGGCACGTCAGCGCCAGCGTGTACGAACCCGCCGTGCTCGGATCGTAGCTCGTCGCCTCGATGAAGTATGTCGTTCCCGCCGTCACCGTGTAGGTGATCCTCGAGTTCGTCGTGCCGGTGACGCCGTCATCGTCCTGCATGAGCGCCGTCGTCGCCCCGAGCGAACTCTTCAGCACCAGGTACGTGTCCATTGGCGACGCGGTCATCGTGATCGTCGCCGTTCCACTCGCCGACGGCGTGAAGCTGTAGTTGTCCGCGTAGTAGGTCGGTCCGCGTACACTCCCGCGTGCGTCCGTCGAAGCCAGAGCGCCGGCCACCGATGCGCCGCATGCGATAGGCGTTGCGCCCGTCGTCGCCGCCGCCTGGTTCACCGTGAACGTCGCTCCGGCGATCGTCAGCGTTCCATTTCGCGCCGCGCCCGCGTTCGCCGCGACCGAGTAACCAACCGAGCCGTTGCCGGAGCCGCTCGCGCCGCTCGTGATCGTCAGCCACGCCGCGTTCGACGTCGCCGTCCACGCGCATCCCGCTCCGGCCGTAACAGTCACCGTTCCCGTCGTCGCTCCAGCAGCCGGGCTCGCGCTCGTCGGACTGATCGAGTAGGTGCAGCTTGCACCAGCCGCCTGGTTCACCGTGAAGGTCTGCCCCGCGATCGTCAGCGTGCCACTGCGCGCCGCGCCGGTGTTCGCCCCGACCGAGTAACCAACCGAACCGTTCCCCGAGCCGCTCGTGCCGCTCGTGATCGTCAGCCACGCCGCGTTCGACGTCGCCGTCCACGTGCAGCCCGTTCCCGCCGTCACCGAAACCGTCCCAGTCGTCGCGCCCGCCGCCGGGCTCGCGCTCGTCGGCGAGATCGAGTACGTGCAGCTGCCGCCTGTCGTGGCGTTGCCGGACCACGCCATCGCGAAGTCCTGGCCCGTCATTCCCGTCACGTTCGTCGGCACATTCGTTCCGCGAACCTCGATCGTCCAGGTACCAGTCGCCGGGCTCTGCACGAAGACGTTCTCGACGTTGTTAGACGTGTCCGCCGAAGCACCTGGGTTTGCCGTGGACCAGCCTTCATTCGTCCACGTCAAATCAGCCTGTTGGGTGCCAAACTTGTTACCACGATAGACGGTCCCATTGGGCGCCGTGACAACAAGGTCGAGGTTATTGCGCAGCGGCGCCGTCGAACCTGCCGAGCCCTGAGGATCGGTCCAGACAACCGTGATCTTCAGCGGAACGGTCGAGCTGTTGACCGTGATCGTTCGCGAGTTCGTTCCGCCTGTCGTCAGTCCCGCGCCTTGCTCGACGTAGCGAATAGTGCCGCCCGTCGGCCCCTGGACCGAGTTCTTCAGATTCAGACGTCCCCAGCCCTGCGCGTAAATACCGGTCGTGCTCTGGTTCGAGGCCCCAACCCGGTATCCACCGCCCATGTTGACTGCACCATTCACCAAAGCCGCCTTGGCAAGGGCCGGTGACGGGAACGCGCCACCCTGCGTCGCCTTGTAGTACTGATAGAAGACCGCCCCGGCGCCCGCGACAATCGGGCAGGCCATCGACGTTCCCGGGCAGAGCTCATAGTTTGAGCCCGTCCAGGATTGGTCCCATGGATGAGTTGCGCTCGCGTCATCGGATGCCGCGGACAACACGTTTGCACCGGTCGCAACGATGTCCGGCTTGATACGTCCCTGCGACGGGCCGCGGCCAGAGAAGTCGACAACTCCGTTCAGATTTCCGCTGAACGATCCCGGCGAAGCCTTGCTTCCGCATCGGACATTGTGCGAAGCGCCGACCGTCAGTACGTTCTTGCCGTTGCCTGGACTGCCAACAGTGCCTGCCCCGCTCGTGCCGCTATTGCCGGCAGCGAAGACGACACAGAGCGCCTGATTCCCGGCTTCGGTGGTGTCGGCATCTCGAACCGCCACATCGGCCAGTGCCGATTCGGCAGAGTATGTGAATAAGTTTGTATAGCCCCAGGAATTCGTCGACAACTGCGACGAGTTGTCCTGCGCCCATTTCATCATGGCATCGACGGTCGTCTTGCCGGTGGACCCTGGGCTGAACAGGTTGTTCGCGTTCAACGTGGCCCCGTAGGCCATTCCCCTGGTGCTAGTGAATCCCGTCGTGAGATCGCCGCAACCGCTGGTGTTTGTCGGTACGGCAATTGACATTGCGCGACCCGCGACCGATCCGGCCGTATGCGTCCCGTGGAAGTTGTCCGTGCCGGACATGTTGCCGGCCGTAGCGGTGACCGTTCCGGTCGGGAACGAGGTCACTCCGCCGACTCCGTTGATGTCGATGCCACTGTCGTTGTGGTTGACCGCAACGCCGGTGCCCGTGTAGCCGAGATTCCAGACGTCTTCAACGGCTTGCACGTTCGACTTCGCCGCGAGGTTGTTCATAAGGCCGCGCTCGTAGAGCAATTCAACCCAGGCAAGGCCCTCGACCTCATTCAATGCCTGCCACGCCTGCTCGGGCGTCATCACGAAGGCGTTCTCGTAGCCGTAGCCGGCCTCGGCCGTCGCTGGCTCGACGATCCGGCGGAGCTGGCGCATCACGCGACGCGGATTCACGTCGGCGTAAGGGACGGCAATCATGATCGTTTCGCCGTTCGCCGTCTTGCGGAGTCCTTCGATCGAGTCGATCGTCATCGCGCCTTCAGTAACGGCCGTGATCTCCGGCGCAAGCCGGGCCGCATTCGGCACCTTGTTGAAGCCGCGAACCGCGGCGCGGCCCGACGAGAGCTGCAGCGAGAGCGATTCCTGCAACTGCGAGCCGTTCGCGCGAACGACGACCGAGAACGGCGCCGCCGAGTCGACGATCGTCATCCCGAGCGATTCGAGATGCGACGTCCACGACTCGGCGATCGGGCCCTGGAACGAGACGATGTAGTAGCCCTCGGAACCGTCACCGATGTCCGTGACGTCCGTGCTGCCCATCCAGCTGCGGTACGCGACGATGTCGGCGTTTTCGATTCGCGTCAGCTGCGAGAGGCGCTCGGGCGAGAGATGCTCGGGATGCTCAATCGTGACGAGTTCGTGATCACCGTAGGAGTGGACAGACTCGATCTCGAGTCCGTCGACCGAGCGCTTGTTGCCGTCGCCGGCATACATCGCGCCGACCGGCGCCAGGTAGAGCCCCGGTAGTGGAGCTTCGATTTCAACCTGCGTCGGCACTTCGGCCGCCACGCCGCCAGGTGCCACGACCATAGTCAGAACCACCATCGTGAGCGCCAACACCAGAGCTGTCATTCTGCTGAGCATCTTGTTCTTCGCCTCGTGCGTTTGGATTTCGTCAGGCGGAACCCCTAGGCTTCCGGGGGTCGTCTTCGTCGATTTGCTGTTGAAGGGGACCGCGATGCGTGCTGAATAGCGGCATGGCGTAGTGCAAGAATCGGGCCACAAATCGAGGAAGAAACGAATACACTGAAAACACAGGAGTTACGGGCGAAACGGGGCGTTCTGGTGATCTGCGGCAAAGGACCCCAAATCGACAAGCTCGTTGACGGTGGAGGCTGGGGGTGCGGCGTAAGTATTACGAAAAATTAGAATTAGAGGCTGCCGACAACGGGCTTCACAGGTGTCAACGAAGTTGACGAGGAGTGAAGAAGATCGCCGGCCGTTTGGCCTGCGGTAGACCTCCCCGCGCTCCAGTTCATTGCGCGAAGCGCTTTGGAGTGCGGCGTGAATCGCCGCTTTGGATTCCCCTGGATGAGAACCCGTTGAAGCACAATCCAAAGCAGCTGCGCGGCCGCCGGCGCTGCGATCGGCCAGGGGCCAACGGCGAGGGGGGGAGAGCCCCCAGCGGCCCCCGGCCGGGGGGCCGGGGGCGCGCCCCGCGGGCCCAGGGACCCGGGCGGGGGGGGGGGGCGGGGGGGGCCGGCGCGCCCTGGGGCGGGGGGGGGGGGGCCGGCCGGCCGGGGGCCCAGGGGGGGGCGGCGCCGGGCGGCCCCCCCCGGGGGGGCGGGCCCCCCGCGGCCCCCCGCGCCCCCCGGGCCGGCGCCCCGGCGCCCCCGCCCACGGGGGGGCGCGGGGCCGGGGGGGGGGCGGGGGGAACCCCAGGGGGGCCCCCCCCCCCCCCCGGGGGCAACGCCCCCAACCCCCCCCCCGGGGGGGCCCCCCCCCCCCCCCCCCCGCCGGGGGGGGCCCCCCCCGCCCCGCCGCCGGGCGGGGGGGGGGGGGGCCCCCCCCCCCCCCCCGGGGCGGGGGGGGGGGGGGGGGGGGGGGGGGGGGGGCGGGGGCCCCCCCCCCCCCCCCGCGGCGGGGGGGGGGGGGGGGGGGGGGGGCGCGGGCCGGGGGGGGGGGGGGGGCGCCCCCCGCGCGCCCCGCGCCGGGGGGGCCCCGCGGGCCCCCGCCCCCCGGGGGGCCCCCCCCCCGGGCCCCGGGGGGGGGCCCCCCCCCCGGGGGGGGGGGCCCCGGGGGGGGGGGGGGGGGGGGGCGGGGGGGGGGGGGGGTCCCGGGGGGGGGGGGGCGGGGGCCGGCGGGGGGGGGGGGGGGGGGGCGGGCCCCGGGGGGGCCGGGGCCCGGGGGGGGCGGGCCCGGGGGGGGGGGGGGGGGGGCGGGGGCCGCCCCCCCCCCCCCCCCCCCGGGGGGGCGCCCGCCCGGCCCCCCCCCCCCCGGCCCCGCCGGGGGGGGGGCCCCCCCCCCCCGGGGGGGGGGGCGCGGGGGGGGGGGGGGGGGGGGGAGAAGGGGGGGGGGGGGGCCGCGGGCCCCGGGGGGGGGGGGGGCGGCCGGGCCCCCGGGGGGGGGGGGGGGGGCGGGGGGGCCCCGCTCGCGGGGGGGCCGGGGGGGCGGCCCCCCCCCCCGGCGGGGGGGGGGGGGCTCTTTTTGTGGGGGGGGGCGGCGGGGGGCCCGCCCCCCGGCCGGCCCGGGGGGGCCCCCCCCGGTCCCCGGGGGGCGCCCCCGGGGGGCGGGGGCCGGGGGGGGCCCCGGGGGCCCCCGGGGGGGGGGGGGGGGGGGGCCGCGGGGGGGGCCGGCGGCCCGGGCCGGGGGGGGGGGGGGGGCCGGGGGGGGGGGGGGGCCCGGGGGGGGGGGGGGGGGGGGGGGGGGGGCGCCCCCCGGCGGGCGGGGGGGCGGGGGGGGGGGGCCCCGGGGGGGGGGGGGGGGGGGGGGGGGCGGCCCCGGTTCCGCCCCGGGGGGGGGGGGGGCGGCCCCCCCCCGGGGGGGGGGGGGGGGGGGGGGCCCCCCCCCCCCCCCGGCCCGGGGGGGGGGGCCCCCCCCCCCCCCGCCCCCCCCCCGGGGCCCCCCGCCGGGGGGCCCCCCCCCCCCCCCCGGGGGGGGGGGGCCGGGGCCCCCGGGGGGGGGGGGGGGGGGGGGGGGGGGGGGGGGGGGGTTTGGGGGGGGGTGCCGGGGGGGGGGCCCCCCCCGGTGGGGGGGGCCCCCCCCGGGGGCCCTCGTGACCGCAAGAGGGCTAGCGTTTCCAGAGGGTGAGGGCGATGGCTCCGATGGCGTAGAGGACGAGCGCGGCGCCGACGGGTGCGAGGAAAATGCCGAGGCCGGGGTCGCTGCCGTAGTGCGCGATGCCAGCGAGAAAGAAGCCGAGAGGAAGAAGCACGCTGCCGGCCATCAGTGACAACGACACCGATCGGTTGCGCACGCCGAGGCCCGTCCTCCCGGCCCACGAGCTGTACACGAGATTCACGAGCGCCAGCCCGATACCGTGGAAGTGCGCGAGCGACCAGAACTCTTTCCGGACCGGGTCCATCAGGTAGGTCACCGCCTTGAACCCGTGCAGGGTCTCGAGGACGATTCCGAAGGCGAGCGCGACGAAGAGCAGCGTCATTGCGAATCGGCTGTGTGCGAGGACAGTTGCGTCACTCGACGGCGCTGGATCGTCCGCCGGCGTCAGGTCGCTCTCGTCGAGCAGTGACTCGGATTGACGTCCGCTCTTCCCTGCTTTCTTTCCGCGCTCGCTCTTCGTCGCCATTCACCCGCTCCTCGTGCCCGCGATCTCCGATTACATATACATGATGTTACTGAGACGCGACATCGCACGCCTGACGCATCAGTACCGTGCGCGGTAGCGCACGGGTCGATCCCGAGTTCATGCGACCGCTCCACGACGGGCCATCTGGGAGTCTGACCCGTGCGCTACCGCGCACGGTACTGATGCGTTGAGCTCGCGTCCCTGAGAGATGTATAGCGCCAGGCTATTCCCCGATCGAGACCACCGAGTTGTCCTGCCTGGCCCGAAGTTGCTGAATTCGATCCATCTGAGGAAGGAACCGGCCGTCGAGCGGCAACGCGGAATCCGGCGCATCGATTCCCCGCTTCTCGAGACCGGCCCACCACTGCCACCACCGGGCGAGCACGGCTCTTCTGGAATCCGGGTCAGCCTGGGGCTCGAAGCGAGGCAGCGCTCCCAGCACACCCGCGACATCGGCCCGCGCCAACCCGGCGCGCCCGACGAGCGCCCGCAGCGACCGGTTCGCGCTAGTGCGGATCGCCGGGTAACTGTCTTCCATGACGATGAGCAGGATCGGAACCGACCACAGCCTCGCCACCGGATCCGGCGTGTAGCCACGCTCCGCTCCCAGCGCTTCGGCCGCGATCGCCCGCTGGACCACGTCGCCCGCAAACGCCGCACGCACGGTTTCGGCGGTTGCGAACTGCGGATCTTCCGGCAGTGGCGGCGCCTCGGTACCGAGCTGACGGCTCAGCTCGAGCGCCGCCCACACCGCGGTCCGATTCACATGGCAGACCGTGCACGCCTCGGGCATCTGGTAGGTCCACGCCCGCGATGGATCGGGCTTCGCGATCCGGTGCGTCGGGTGCGCCTGCATCACGCCGAAGACGATCTTCGGCATGTGGCAGGCGTAACAGTCGCTGCCGGTGCTGTCCGGAAGGTGCTTCGTGTGGCCGGCGACGTCGTTTCCGATCTCGGCGTGGCACGTGAGACACGCCGCCGGGCCGCGCTTCTCTTCCGTGATCATTCCCTTCGGGTCGCCGCCGTGCATGCTGTGGCAGCTGATGCACGTCAGGCCGCCCTTCTGGTAGTCCGCGGTCATCAGCAGGCTCTGGTACTCGTAGGCGGTCAGCCGCGGCGTGCCGTCGCGCCAGAACCTCGCCGTCAGGTCGACGCCTTCGAGAATGCTGTCGCGCCACATCGGCGACGTGACCGCCATCAGGTCGCTGCCCGCCGTGTACGGATCGCCCACCCCGAGGAACTCACGAATCCGCGACGTGGGATTCGGCATGCGCTGCCCGTGGCAATGGCCGCAGACCTGCACCTGCGCGACCTTGTCGAGCTTCGCCGGATTCACGATCGTCGGATCGGAGTGCTCCGAGACGTGCAGCGCATACCGGCGCAGTGGGTTCGTGTTCCGGTCGATGTGCTCGGACCCCGGACCGTGGCACGATTCGCAACCGATGCCGAGCTGCTCGACCGAGCTCGCAAACGTCTGCCTGTCGAAGTCGTACCCGGGCATCGCCTTCGTGTTATGGCAGAAGATGCAGTTGGCGTCCCAGACCGACGTATGCGATCCGAAGTCCGAGCCGTCCGGATGCAGGAACCCGCCGTTCAAGTGAAACCACGAGCCATCCACGATCGACCACGCGATCGGCAGGCGCCAGTGGCGGTCGCCGATCTTCGTTACGTATTGCTGGATGCGGCGCGAGCCGACCGTGCGGACGATCCGGAAATTCCCGCGCGTGCCGTCCGGGCCGATCGTCTCCATGAAGAAGACGTCGCCTGACGAGGTCATTCGCGACGTGATGCCTTCGAACGTGAAGGTCCGATTCGCGAAATCGCCGACGACGGCGTCGGGTGATGCGTCCTGGGTCATGGTCCGGTGGAAGGTCCGGCGCCACGATGCGTAGTTCTCTTCGTGGCAGCGCTGACACGTCTCGGACTGAACGTACGACGACGCCGACACGTCCACCGGCGTCGCCAGGTCCGAGCGAACGGACGCGAGAGCTGCGACAGCCAGACCGACGGCCGCGACCGCGAGCGCTGCAACTTGAGCTTTCCGATTCACAGTGAGAGTGGACAGGATTACAGGATTTACAGGATTAACAGGATTCTCTCTGGGGACGACAAGAACTTTCGAACATCCAAAGCTGTTCCTGTTAATCCTGTAAATCCTGTAATCCTGTCAACTCTTCCTCCCCACAAACGAAAACGGCCGCCAATTGGCGACCGTTCGAAGTGGAGCCAGACGGGATCGAACCGTCGACCTCTTGAATGCCATTCAAGCGCTCTCCCAGCTGAGCTATGGCCCCGCAAAAGCGCCCGAAGGGTAACACGCGCTTTTCCAAAGCGTCAACACAGCCCCCAGGATCGCCTGCTTGACACTCTTCCGAGCCCCGGAGTAATGTCGCGCCTCCTTCCGGCCAGCGCGCCGGGATCGCTCTTTGAGGCATCTGGAGGCGAATGGGGCCTGGTGGTCTTCGCGGGCTTCAAACCCGTTGCGGGTCGCCGAGAGGCGGTCTGGGTGGGTTCGATTCCCACACGCCTCCGCCAATTTGGTCGCGAGACGCAACCTCATGCCGCTCACGCTCGATTCTTGGGCATGAACGAACGGGGACTCATCGACGCCATCGCGCTCCTGCTCGCCTCCGGGGTGGGATCTCGAACCGGGAAACTGCTCATCGAGCAGTTTCGGACCGCAACCGCTGCATTCGCAGCCTCGCGAGACGACCTGCTGCACGTCGGACTGACGCGCGAACAGGTCGAGTCGCTTCGCGATCCGGCATTGCCGGATCGGGCCTGGCGGGAACTCGGGGCCGCACGCGCGGCCGGCGCCGAAGTGGTGCCGCTCGGATCGGATGCATACCCGCCGATGCTCGCAGAGACCTACGACCCTCCGGTCGTGATCTTCGGGCGCGGGCAGTGGCGCGAAGCGCTCGTCGACGCGCCAGTCATCGCGATCGTCGGCTCGCGTCGGGCGTCCACCTACGGCCGCAACGTCGCAGAACGGATCGCGACCGACCTCGCGCGGCGCGGCGTCACCGTAATTTCGGGACTCGCGCGCGGCATCGATTCTGTCGCCCATCGGGGCGCCGTCGACGCCGGTGGCCGTTCGGTCGCAGTGATGGGAACCGGAATCGATGCGATTTACCCGCGTGAAAACGACAGGCTCGCGGCGCGATTGCTCGAACGCGGCGGGCTCGTCACCGAGTTCCCCACGTCGACGCCGCCGTCGGGACAGAACTTCCCGTTCCGCAACCGCGTCATCTCGGGACTGTCGCACGGCGTCCTCGTGGTCGAGGCCGCGGACCGCAGCGGATCGCTCATCACGGCGCGCATGGCCATAGAGCAGGGCCGCGACGTCTTCGCCGTTCCGGGCAACGTCACTTCCGCGACGAGCGTCGGACCGAACCTGCTCATCCGCGACGGCGCCTGCCTCGTCCGGACGTGGGCCGACGTCGTCGAGGAACTGCCGTCACCCTGGCGCGACCAGATTCTCGAGGCCGAACGCGAGCAGCCGGCGCAGGCAAATCTCTCCGCAGTTGCGGACGTCACGGAGGGCGAACGGCTCGTCCTCAAGCACCTCGCCGCCGACACGCCGCGGCACATCGATTCGCTCGCGGACCGAACTCGGCTCGACGCCGGATCGCTCGCTGATGCATTGTTCACGCTTGAATTGAAGGGACTCGCCGCCGCGCTGCCGGGCGGTCTGTATATTCGGAAGCTCTGACCGCCACGGCGGTCCACGATTGAAACCGACAGATTTTCACAATGGCAAAGTCACTCGTTATCGTTGAATCGCCTTCGAAGGCGAAGACCATCAACAAGTATCTCGGCTCCGGCTACAAGGTTCTCGCCTCGGTCGGGCACGTCAAGGACCTTCCGAAGAAGGACATCGGCATCGACTTCGACGCCGACTTCGAACCGAGCTACATCACCATCCCCGGCAAGGAAAAGGTGATCAAGTCGATCACCGCCGCCGCGAAGGATGCCGATCACATCTACGTCGCGACCGATCCGGATCGCGAGGGCGAAGCGATCGGGTGGCACATCAAGGAAGAGATCCTCGCCGGAGCCGGCAAGAAGAAACAGACCGTCCAGCGCATCCTCTTCAACGAGATCACGAAGCCCGCGATCCTCGAGGCGATGAAGCACCCGGGCGAGATCGACGACCGGCTCGTCAACGCGCAGCAGGCGCGCCGCCTGCTCGACCGCATCGTCGGCTACCAGGTGTCACCGCTGCTCTGGGACAAGGTGCGCCGCGGACTCTCCGCCGGCCGCGTCCAGACCGTCGCCGTCAGACTCGTCGTCGAGCGTGAGCGCGAGATTGAGGCATTCGTCACGACCGAATACTGGTCGGTCATCGCGAACCTCTCGGCAAAGCTGCCGCCCGCGTTCGACGCCAAGCTCTACAAGGTCTCTGACCAGACCGTGAAGCTCGGCTCGTTCGACAAGGACGTGCGAAAGGGCGAGATCCACATCACGAGCGCCGAGCAGGCCAAGTCGATCACCGACGAGCTCAACGCCGCGACCTACACCGTCGCCGACCTCACGAAGAAGGAAAAGAAGCGCAACCCGGTTCCGGCCTTCGTGACCTCGAAACTCCAGCAGGAAGCCGCGCGAAAGCTCCGCTTCAACGTGAAGCGCACGATGCGCATCGCGCAGCAGCTCTACGAGGGAGTCGACATCGGCGCCGAAGGAACTGTCGGCCTCATCACCTACATGCGTACCGACTCGACGCGCGTCGCCGACTCGGCGCTCGGCGAAGCCCGCGACTACATCGGACGCACCTACGGCGCGAACTACCTTCCCGAGAAGGCAATCGTCTATCGATCGAAGAAAGGCGCCCAGGACGCGCACGAAGCAATACGGCCGACCGGCGCCGAGCGCACGCCCGATGCCATGGCGCCGTTCCTGACGCCCGAGCAGCTCTCGCTCTACAAGCTCATCTGGCAGCGCTTTCTCGCGTCGCAGATGATGCCGGCGCTCTTCGACCAGACGACCATCGACATCGTCGCGGCCGAAAAGTACCTCTTCCGCGCGACGGGATCGGTCCTGAAGTTCGACGGCTTCCTCGCCGTCTATGAGGAAGGCAAGGACGAAAAGGACGACGAGGACGACGAGCGGAAGCTCTCGCTTCCGATGACGTCGAAGGGCGAGCAGCTCACGCTCAACGAGCTGCACCCGAACCAGCACTTCACCGAGCCGCCGCCGCGATATTCGGAAGCGACGCTCGTGAAGGCGCTCGAGGAGAACGGTATCGGCCGTCCGTCGACTTACGCGTCGATCATGACCGTGATCCAGGACCGCGAATACGTCGAGAAGCAGGGCGACCGGTTTCATCCGACCGAGCTCGGCGTGATCGTGAACGACCTGCTCATCGCGAGCTTCGACGACATCTTCAACGCCGAATACACCGCGGCGCTCGAGGGCCAGCTCGACGAGATCGAGGAAGGACGCGCCGAATGGCGCGACACGCTCCGCAGCTTCTACGACAAGTTCACCGTGGACCTCGCGCAGGCGCGCAAGGACATGAAGGACGTGAAGCGGCAGGAGATCCTCACCGACGAGAAGTGCGACAAGTGCGGATCGGTCATGGCGATCAAGTTCGGGAAGTTCGGACGATTCCTCGCCTGCACGAACTATCCGGAGTGCAAGAACACGCGCGATCTCGCCAAGGCGCCGGCGACCGAATCGGCCGACGGCAGCGCCGTGGCCGCGCCCGAGAATCCGTACGAGGGCGAGATGTGCGAGAAGTGCGGCAAGCCTCTCGCGCTCAAGCGGGGCCGCTTCGGGCAGTTCCTCGCGTGCACCGGATATCCGGAGTGCCGCAATACGCGGAAGATCTCGAAGGCGGGCGTCGTCGCCCAGCCGGATCGTCCGCTCGACGAGCCGTGTCCGGAGTGCGGCACGAACCTCGTCGCGAAGCAGGGCCGCTTCGGCGAGTTCACGGCGTGTTCGAACTATCCGAAGTGCAAATACATCAAGCGCGACACGATCGGATTGCCGTGCCCGGTCTGCCAGAAGGGCGACATCGCGGTGAAGCGGTCGAAGCGCGGAAAGAACTTCTACGGCTGCACGCGTTATCCGGAGTGCGAGTTCACGGTGTGGGACAAGCCGATCGACAAGCCGTGCCCGTCGTGCGGAGCGGCGTTCCTCGTCGAGAAGACCTCGTCGAAGGGCGTTGTGAGCAATGCCTGTGCGAACAAGGAGTGTTCGTACAAGGAAGCGTCGGGCGACGGCGGCGACGTCGCGGGAGCGGAGGTCGTGGCGAAGGCCAAGGCCCCGCGGAAGAAGGCGAGTCCCGCGGCGAAGTAGAGAGGAGAGTTGACAGGATTACAGGATTCTCAGGATGACAGGAGTCGCTTCTGTCCTCTGTTTGCGAGAATCCTGTTAATCCTGAAAATCCTGTAATCCTGTCAACTCTTATTCGGCTGGTACCGCCTGAAGAACTTCGGCCGCGGCTCGCTCTCCTCCGGATTGGAGGCGCTGCTGCCAGCCGCCTCCTCGGCCTCGAGCCGCTCCTGCTCGTCCGCCACCTGCATCCGCCGGTAGGCCCTGAACATCTGCCAGGCGACGAACGCGGCCACGAGAAAACCGCCGGCCGTGACCCACGCCAGAAACTGCCAGTCGGACTCGAGGATCACAGTCGCTCTCCGTCGAAGACCGGCTGCCCAAACTCGTCAACGGGACGCGCCTGGGGAGCGATCGGGGCCAGCAGAAACTGGAGCTCGATCCCGACCACCTCGCGAACCCGCCGCGAGAGCTGGACCGCAACGGCCTCCGCCGCTTCTGGCGCCACGAGCACGACGAGCCGGCCCGTAGTGTGGTCGAACGCGAGCACGTCGTCCGGGTGCAGCTCGGCACGGACGGCATCGACGATGAGAGCCCGCTGCGCCGCAACGCGCGATGCGACCCGGCAGCCGATGAGCGCCTTTCCGGCCGCCCCCGTCGTCAGCAACGCGACCACCCGATCGAACGGCACGAGCGGGTCGGGCACCGGATCCGGCAGCGTCGCCGCGAACGGCGTCGCCTCGCCCCGGAAGCGGGCGACGAGCTGACGCGCCCGCAAACCGAACTCGCGCAACCCGAACGGTTTCGACAGGAACAGGTCCGCGCCCGCCTCGGCGCTTCTCATTCGGTCGGCCTCCGAAACACGCGCGCCAGAGACGGCGATGACCGGAACGCGAGACGATTCCCTAACCTGCCGGCATATCGCGAAACCGTCGACGACCGGAAGGTCGAGCTCGATGACGACGAGGTCGGGATCGAACGGTCCGAGCTTCGCGAGCCCCGAAATGCCGTCGGTCTCGACGGCGAGATCGCACTCCGGCTCAACCGCCCGCGCGGCCAGCACGGCAGTCACACGGTCGCCATCGATCAGAAGCACCCGTGGCCGTCCCAGCCGCGGCGCCGCGCTCGTGCCCCCGCCGCCCGATGCAGCCGACGCGCCGTCGAGCGGGCCGGAGGACCCCGCCGCTTCGGCGACCATCTGGGCTGCTTCTTCCGGCATCGTGAGCTGCCCCGTGCGATCGCCGCCGCCTCGCCGCCGTCCGGGCGCCGCCGGAAGCGGCAGCGTCCTGGCCTTGGCGTCATAGATCTCGTAGGTCACGAACTGACCATCGGCCTGCAGCCCGATCCGGCGGTGCGGCGCCTTGATGGTGCCCTTCTCGAACGCGAGGTGGTGCTCGACGCGGTCCGGGAATCGCCGAACCATCGAGTGCATAACGGCCGGCGCGTTAGCCCGGAAGGACTGGACGATTCGCTCGTTGACGCGCTCCTCGACTATCAGCAGCGACGTGGCTCCGGTACCGGCCAGCCAGTGAAGAAATGCCGAAATCTGCAGCGTGTGGCCATAGCCCTGCTGGATCGAGAAGATGAAGTCGGCCGTGTCGAACACGACGCGGTGAGGACGCGTCTCGGCCGCGATTGACTCGAGCTCGTCGAGCACGAACCTCAGGTCCTCGACTCGTCCGAGCACGTCGACGAGGTCCGTCGAGTATTCGAAGAGCGCCAGCCGGCCGGTCGCGACATCTTCGCTGGATGGCCGGCCGGCCCGCGAGAGTGCGTCGAGTGCAGCGGCGGCAGCGTAGCGGGTGACGAGCAGGCAGCGTTCGCCGGCAGCCAGTCCTTCGGCGAGGAAGCGCATTCCGATCGTCGTCTTTCCGGTTTCGAGCTCGCCATAGAGCAGGTGCACGCGGCCGTGCTCGAGGCCTCCGATGGCCTCATCGATCGGAGCGACGCCCGTGGGGACGGTGTTTCGTTGCTCGGAGCTCATTTCGGCGGCGTTCCTTCCGACGATCATCGAAACGGACCGCACGGTGGAACGCGCACTACGAGAGCTGCCTGGGTTCGACCGGGCGGAGCCTGCTGTACCCCGAATTGGCGACGACGGCGCCCTTGCGCCGCAACTCGAACCGGCTGACCGGTGAGAAGAGAAAGCTCGCGCTCTTGCGCGGATGCGAGATCTCGAGGTTCATGCCAACGACGATCCGTCCCGTCCAGAGCATCGACCCGCCCCACGTCGCTCCGAGCACCGCGCACATCTCGTCGTTGAAGTTCCGCCCGCCCGCAACCGCCGTCACCGTCGCGCGTCCGACGCACGGATCGACTACGCGTAGGCAGAGCTTCTCGTGGAGCGTCTCGACACCGACCTCGTCGCCCTCGCACAGCGACGCGATCCGCAACGTCGGATTCTCTTCGTACCGGTCGATGAGCTGTCGCAGCTCGACTCGCCGGCTATCGATTGTGCGGTTGTCACCCAGCATCACAGCCTCTCGGTGACCTGTTTCGTCGAAACAGACGTGACATTGTCGCAGGAGCCGTCTGGATTCTACACCCTGCCCGAAACGGCTGGCCAACGGGAATACCGTGGCCTGCACCTCAGCGCTCCACGGCCTGGCCGCTGTGCTCGTGGCGGACGAGATCCGCGGCGAGCAGAACGGCCGCCACCATGCTCGAATGCTCTGCGACTCCCTTGCCGGCGATGTCGAACGCCGTGCCGTGATCGACCGACGTCCGGATGAACGGAAGGCCGAGCGTCACGTTGATCGCTTCGCCGAACGAAAGGCACTTGATCGCGATGAGTCCCTGGTCGTGGTAGCAGCTGATCACCGCATCGAACTCGCCGCGCGACGCGCGCAGAAAGATCGTGTCGGCGGAATACGGCCCCGACACCTCGATTCCATCGTTGACGCTGCACGACTCGATGGCCGGCATTATCTCGGACGATTCCTCGATGCCGAAAAGGCCGCCCTCGGCCCCGTGCGGGTTGAGCGCCGCCACCGCGATGCGTGGCCGCTCGATGCCCCAGCGCATGAGCTCGTGATGCGTGAGACGGATCTTCTGTTCGATGTCCGGCTTGCGGACGGAACGAATCGCTTCCGAGAGCGGCATGTGCGTCGTGAGCAGCACGACTCGCAGCCCGGGCGCGACGAAGGCCATCGCGTAGTCCTCGACCTTCATGAGATCGGCAAGGAACTCAGTGTGACCGGGATACGAATAGCCACCGAGGAAGAGCGCCTTCTTGTTGAGCGGCGCCGTAGCCATCGCGTCGACCTGTCCCGACCGGCAGAGGTCGACGGCCGCCACGATGTAATCACCCGCTGCCTTGCCGCACACACCTTCTTCGACACCGACCTCGACCGGTTCTGGCAGATTCGGGACGTTGTAGATGACCGGCGCATCGATATCGAGCGGAATCTCTTCGCCCACGTTGAAGATCGGCAGGCCGCACACGAGGTCGAGGCGGCGCGCCTGGTGGGCAAGCTCCTGGGCATCCGCAATGATGATCGGCACGCACGCCGAGAGGACGCTCTCTTCGGCGATCGTCTTGAGGACGATCTCGGGGCCGATACCTGCCGGGTCGCCGATCGTGATGGCGATGCGGGGCCGATCAGCAAGCATGCCGGCGCCTCCGGGGGAGTCCGTTCGGGCTAGTCGGTGTCATCGGCTTGCTCGGGATCGTGTTCGTCGGCATCGACGTCGGCCTCCGACTCCTGGTCCTCATCGGACTCGTTCTCCTTGTACATGTATTTGACGTTGTGCTTGAGAACGAGCAGATTCGGCGCGCCCGTGCGGTGGAGCTTGATGCACGAGCGGTCGTACCACTCGATGATGCCCTTCAGCTCCTCGCCGTCCTGCAGCACGATGACCATCGGCGTCCGGTTGTCCATCTGCTTCTTGTAGTAGAAGGACTCGGCGTTGGTCTGTTCGGGTGGAACTCGCTTGCGCTGCCCGCCGCCGCTGGCATCACGCTGCCGGTTCGACGATTCGCGCTCTCCGCGCTCCCTGATCTCGGCGAGCGTCGTTCGGATCAGCTTTCTGTTCACTGCAAGCCTCCTGTCAGCCACTGCGCAGCGGCTCGCTCCTGCCTCGTTCTGGCGAGGGCCGTCGTTGGGGAAACGGCCGATGACCGAATTGACGGCGAACGGGTGTCCGGTACAACTCTCCGGTATCGATTCGCAGCCTGGGTTTGGTCAGGAAAGACGTCGTCTGTATGGCCGAATCGTAGCCCAGCGACCCCCCATTGGCAAGCAAAGCCCTCTTCGTGGCCACTGCACAAAGCTGTGCTACCCTGCGCGTCGTGTTCACGGGTCGAAACGTGCGCTTCTTCGGGCGCAGATCCATTGCCGCGCCCGCGATTCGTCGCGCCTTCGACGAGCTCACTCGATGAACGAGCGGGTCTCAACGGACTGGCGCGTCGCCGCCGGGAGGCTGACCTCACATCGCGGCGTCGCTCCGCTCGTCGCGTTGTTGGTGGCGACGCTCTGCGTGGCTGGAGTATTCACGGTCTCGAAGATTTTCTACTTTCGCGATCTCGCGGTCTTTCATTGGCCGCATCATCGCTGGCTGCGTCGCACTCTGCTTGCCGGACAGTCGCCGTTCTGGGATCCGAATCCCGGCGGCGGATACTCTACGATCGGCGATGCTGCGCTTCACGTCGCTTTCCTGCCGATGCTGCCGATGCGATTCCTGCCCGAAATCGTCGGCTTCAACCTCGCCGTTGCGCTTCCGTTTCCGATCGCTGCGCTCGGCATGTACCTCTTTGCCCGCCGGCACGCCTCATCCTGGGCGTCGGCCGTCGCCGCTATCGCCTATTCGGCGTCGGGACCGGTTCTCTCGACGGGCAACTGCAACAATCTCTCGTGGTGTGCGGCGATCGTGCCGTTCATTTTCTGGACAGTCGACGGGCTTGCCGAAAGGCCATCGGCGCGGCGCTTTGCCTTGCTGGCGCTGCTCTTCGCCCTCGAGCTGTCTGCCGGCGAACCGGTCACGCTGGTTGGAACGGCGGTCCTCGCCACGGCCTACGCCGCGTTCGCGGCGCCCGATGCGAAAGCGACGTGGCGTAATCGCGCGAAATCGGCGCTGACGACGATCGGCGCCGGCCTCGCGGGGCTGTGTCTCGCCGCAGCCCAGGCCCTGCCTCTGCTCGACGCAACGCGCCGCTCGATCCGAGGCTCCGGAATGCTCGGCGACACCTGGTCGCTGCACCCGATGCGACTCGCCGAAACGGCGCTTCCGTTCGTCTACGGAAACTACCTCGGCCTTCAGGGAGAGATGAGTCCGTGGCTCTTCGCACTTAACTCGCGACGCGAGCCGTTCCTCCTCTCGCTCTACGTCGGTGCCTTCGTCCTGATCGTCGCCACAGCGGGTGTCTTCGCCGCGAGGCGGCGCGGCTGGGCCGTCTTCTGGTGCATCGGGATCGCGGCGGCACTCCTGTGTGCGTTCGGGTCGATGACGCCGGTCTACCCGGTTTTGCAGAAGGTCGTGCCGTTGCTCTCGAGCTTCCGATACCCGTCGAAGTACGTCGTTCTGGCCATGCTTCCGCTCGCGGCGTTCGTCGCCGTGGGGTGGGACGGGCTGACGACGACCGGCGGCCGATTGCTCGCGGCCCGTCGCGCCGCGACGGCCGCTTCTTTGGTGGTCATCGCCGGGCTCATTGTCTTCGTCGTGATGACATCCACCGGCGCCGGCTCTGCGATGCTGCTGTCGATGGCGGGGATGGCGAGCGACCCGGCTCCCGGCTCGACGACGGATTGGTTGGCGCGTTCCGTCATGCGACTCATCCCGGCCGTCGTCGTCGTCGTCGCCTCGGCGTTGTTGCTCGCCTGGTTCGGAGGACCGGAGGGATCTCGTGCGCCGCTCGTTCGGGCCGCTGCGATTGCGGTGTTCTCCATTGACCTGATCCTGCTGAATGGCGGCCTGAACCCGACGATCGACGCATCGCTCTTCGATGCCCCGGAGTGGGTCACCGCGACCCGGCCGTCGCCCGATTTCCGCGTCCACGTTGCGGCGCCCTTCGCGCAGATCCCGGGACGCGTTTCCGCGGACGTTCCGCCGCCGGTCTCGTTTCCTGACGGCGTACCACCGGCCGCCTTCCTCGCGGTACGGAACACAACTCTCTGCCAGTACCCGTCTGCCTGGGACGTCCGCCAGTCGCTGTCGCTCGAGATGACGGGACTGCGTCCGCGCGAGTATCTGACGTTGATCGAGAGCTTCACCCGAGCCGAGCGCTCCGAGCAATTCCGCTTCCTTCGGTACACGGGCACTCGTTATGCGCTCGTGTCGAAAGAGCCTCCGCCGCCGTCCCGGGTCGTGATGCCACTGCCGCAACTCGCGCCGATGCAGTTGTACGAGCTTGGCGAGCCTGAGTCCCGCGTTCGCATGGCCTCCGCGGCAACGGTCGAGCCCGACACGGAACGCGCGATTGCGGCGCTCTTCAATCCGTTCGTCGTGCCAACATCGAGTCTCGTCGTGGAGCGGGAACCACTGGATTCGGGACTCGCGACGGCGACGTCCGAGCTCCCCTCGGCTCGCGTCGAAGCCGAGACGACGACTTCGGTGACCGTTCGGGCCATCGCACCCGATACCGGCGGATATCTCGTCCTGCTCGACTCCTTCGATCCTGGCTGGTCCGCGACGGTGGACGGCGAATCCGCCGAGGTTGTGCGCGCGTGGGGCGTCTACCGGGCCGTGCGGGTCGCGCCCGGCGCGCACACCGTGGAGTTCACGTACGTGTCGCAGCCGTTTCGGATCGGCTTCGCCGTGTCCGTCGCCACCGCGTTCGTTCTTCTCGCGTTCGCCGTCCGTCGACCGCGCACGCCGGCCGGCGCGACCCCGGGCGACGGCCCGGCCGTCGGGGAGTGACGATCGTGGGGAGCCTCTCACATCTGCGCGTTCTCGACCTGTCGCGCATCCTGGCGGGGCCGTATTGCACGCAGATGCTCGCCGACCTCGGCGCCGACGTCGTCAAGGTAGAGCGCCCCGGCGCCGGTGACGACACTCGCGGATGGGGTCCGCCGTTCGACGAGTCCGGAATGTCGGCATATTTCGCCGCCGCGAACCGCAACAAGCGATCCGTCGCACTCGACCTGAAGACCGACCTCGGGCGCGAGGCCGTACGACGACTCGCAGTTCGCTCAGACGTCGTCGTCGAGAACTTCAGGGCGGGCCACCTCGACGCGATGGGACTGGGCTACGACGCCCTGGCGGTGTCGAATCCGGGGCTCGTCTTCTGCTCCATTACCGGATTCGGATCGACCGGGCCGCGCCGCGACGAACCGGGTTACGACTTCCTCATCCAGGCGATGGGTGGGCTGATGGCGATCACGGGCGATCCTGACGGCGAGCCGATGAAAGTCGGAGTCGCCGTCGCCGATCTCTTCGCGGGAACGCTTGCGGCGGTCGCCATTCTCGCGGCGCTCGCCGGGCGCGGGCAGTCGGGGCGCGGTCAGCGTATCGACATGTCGCTCTACGACAGTCAACTCTCGATGCTCGCCAACGTCGCGTCGAGTCATCTCTTCACCGGCGTCGAGCCGCGGCGCTATGGCAACGCCCATCCGAACATCGTGCCTTACCAGACGCTCGCGGCGAGTGACGGCCGCTTCGCCCTCGCCCTCGGAAGCGACGGGCAGTGGGCGGCGCTATGCCGCGAGCTCGGACGCGACGACCTCGCCATCCGTCTCGACCTCGCGACGAACGCCGGACGTGTCGTCGGTCGCGATTCGCTGATTCCGGACCTCGAGCGATCCTTTGCCGCGCTCACCGTCGACGAAGCCGTCGCCGCCTGTTCGAGAGCGGGCGTGCCCGCCGGTCCGGTTCGCGGCGTGGCGGAAGCCTTCAACGACCCGCAGACCGCCGCGCGCCAGATGATCGTCGAGACCCGCCGGACAGACGGCACGATCGTACCGACGGTCGGGTCGCCGCTTGCGCTGCTCGCCACCCCGCCGGTGTACCGGCTGGCTCCGCCGCGGCTCGGCGAGCACACCGCCGAGGTGCTCGGCGAAATCGGACTCGATCCGCCGTCCGACTGACCGCCTCTACGACTCGGAATGGTCCGGAAGCAGGCCCCTCGGCTCGCGGCGCGCAGGCAACCTCGGCGCTTCGAGCTTGAGGTGCACCATGCCGCCCGCGTCGCTGAAGATGTTTTCGGCGGCCTTGCGTCGGCGAACGAAAACGACGGCGCCGATCGTGATTCCGATCGTGAGTGCGAGCAGGACTCCGGCGCCGACGAGTCGGACGCTGCCGAGCAGAATCATGGCCGTCGTGTACGCTTCCTTGGCCGCGTCGAGTCCGGCCACGGGATTCGGCCCCTGCAGCATCTTGATCTGGTAGTCGTATTTCACCGCGTCGACGGTTCCGCGAAATGCGTCCGCGCTCGTCACGCCGGTGGCCTCGATGAGGAAGTTCCCCTCACGCTTCAACAGCCGCGTCGACCGATCCGCCGGATCGAGCGCGTCGAACCAGGCGGATACGCTGCGGTGCGCCTCGGCCGCGAGTTGCGGAGTCTGGTATTCGACGAGCAGCAGCCTGGCCGGCGAGCCGCCGGCCTGCGAGTAATCGGCGATGACGGCGTCCGCGCCGCCGGCGCCAAACCGGTAGACGTCCTCAACGAGGTCCGGCCGGAATCGCTTGAGCAGCTCGTGCGACGACACGTATCGCTCGCTCTGTTCGATCCGACCCTCGTCCGGCAACTCGTCGACGATGGGAGCGTTCGGCGCCGGCCGGCCGAGGCCCGCGACCATCGCGTCGCTCATCGCCGACCGCTGGCCGTCGGAACCGCCGGACACGAGTATCACGATGTCGCCGAGACGCACCGCCGACTGTATCGCCGTGACCCACCCGTCGTCGCCGGCAGGCGTGACGGCCGCATCTTCGGGACGCAGGAATCGCAGCATTGCGTAGGCGAGCGACTCGTCGGCCATTCGAAAGGCCGAAACTCTAACACTCCCGTAGGAGCGCGACGCGGACGCCTTCGCCGAGAGGGTATGTGCGACGAGCGCCGACTGGCCTTCCGGCTTCCCTACAGGCGACGAGGCCGCAACACCGCCTACGGTCTTTGCAAGCAGGCCCGCCAACCGGGCGTCCTCGCTAACCGGCGCCACCGCAATGACGTCGACGGATTCTTCCGTCAGCACCATTCCAAAGGCCTGCGCCGATCCGATTCCAGTCACGGCGGCTACGACGAGCGCGAACCGGAACAGGAAGAGCGTGACGAATCGAAGGGAAGTTGGCATTGGCGTGATGGACACCGCTAAGCGTCCGTCAGTTCCAGCGACGAAGCTGGTTGAGCAGCATGTCGGCGTAGCGCTTTGGTTCCGCGACGCCCGAGATGACGACCTGTCCACCGGTCTCCGAAGCATTCTCGACGACGATGTTGCCGAGACCGAGCATGCGGTCAACGAGCGATGCAGTCACCGTGACGTCCTGAATCTTCGAGAGCGGAATGTTGCGCGTCGTCGTCGTGAGCAACCCGTACTGGATCTCGAACTTGTGATCCGTCAGGGTGAAGAGGTGGCGCTGCCGATCGATATGTGCGAGCAGCGGCTTGAGGAATAGCAGCAGCCCCACGACGAGTACCCCGATGGCCCCTGCCCAGATCGGCCATTCCATCCACGACGTCGCGGCCGCCACGAGGGCCGCAGCGGCGATCCAGAGGACGGCGGCGAGCGCGTATTTCGCGCCGACGAACAGGAAGGCAGGGCGAATCGAGAAGATGACCTGCTCGGGCGGCGGATTCTGCGACATAGGCGGACGAGACCTCCAGTCAACGATGCTACAGGCGCGTCTGCCGTGGAGGCAACCCGGACCTTTCGCCTTCGACGAAGGCCGGTATGCTATCCTCGCGCGCGATGAAATTCGTCGAGAAGGCACTGGTGATGGATGCGGCGCGCCTGAACCGCGTGTTGTCGCGCATGGCGTCAGAAATCGTCGAGCGAAACGGAGGCCACGACGGACTCGTGCTCGTCGGCGTGAAACGCCGCGGCATTCCGCTGGCCGAGCGCATCGCGAAGCACATCGCCGTGCTCGAGGGGCGCGCCCCGGATGGCGACGATAGACGTGGCCTTCTACAACGACGACCTGTCGACCGTCGCGTCTGAGCCAATCGTCAGCGCATCGTCGCTCAACGGCGACCTGGGCGAAGCAACACTCGTGATCGTGGACGACGTTCTCTACACCGGGCGCACTGTCTGGGCGGCCGTCCAGTATCTGCTCGTCGCCCATCCGGCCCGCCGCGTCCAGCTCGCGACGCTAATCGACCGGGGCCATCACGAATTGCCGATCCAGGCGGACTTCGTCGGACGCGTGCTTGCGACGCGTGACGACGAGATCGTCAAGGTGATGCTCAACGAGTTCGACGGCGCCGAGAAGGTGCTGATCGTCAAGCTCGAGGCCGAGGCTGCGTCGTGACGTCTACGGCAACCGCGCCAAGGAGGGATCTGCTCCAGATCCGGGGCCTGTCGGCGGGCGAGATCGTCACGCTGCTCGACGCCGCGACAAAATGGCTCGATCCGGCGTCGGTATCGGACCGGCTGGCTGGCAGGACCGTGATCAACCTGTTTCTCGAGCCGTCGACGCGCACGCGCGTCTCGTTCGAGATCGCGGCCAAGCGGCTCGGCGCGAGCGTTGTGAACATCGCCGCGGCGTCGTCGTCGCTGGTGAAGGGCGAGACCCTCGTCGACACGGCTCGAACCCTCGATGCGATGCATCCCGATGCGATTGTCATCCGTCATCCGTCGTCTGGCGCGCCGCAGATCGTAGCTCGCCACACACGCGCCGTCGTCATCAACGGAGGTGACGGCGCGCACGAGCATCCGACACAGGCGCTGCTCGACGCGCTCACGATGCGGATCCGGAAGGGCCGGATCGACGGGTTGCGCGTTGCCATCGTCGGCGACGTTCGCCACAGCCGCGTCGCGAGATCGAATGCGCACCTGCTTACGACCGTGGGAAGTGACGTCGTGTTGTGCGGGCCACGCTCGCTGCTTCCGGAGGGAATCGAGTCGATCGTCGGTGAGGCGCCGGGGAAACTGCACGCGACTTCGTCGATCGACGAGGCGCTCGAAGGCGCGGACGTCGTGATGATGTTGCGAGTGCAGCACGAACGGCAACAGGAGTCGTTTTTTCCGTCGATCGGCGAGTACCGGACGAGATACGGACTCGACGCCGAGCGGCTGCGGCGCGCGAAGCCCGATGCGATCGTGATGCATCCGGGGCCGGTCAATCGCGGCGTCGAGGTGTCGCCCGACGTGGCCGACGGGCCTCAGTCGGTAATCCTCGAACAGGTCGCCAACGGCGTCGCCGTCCGCATGGCCGTCCTCGACGGCCTGGTGGGGACGAGGAAGACCACAGATTGAAGAGATAGAACGGTCCGTCATGCAAGCCGCACGCGAAGCGCACTGGGTCAAACGTGGCGCGATTTGACAGGCCGTCAAAACAGATCCTCGCCGACCCAGAACCCCGAGCGCAGCGAGGGGCCGTCGTTCAATGGCGCTGCCTTTGGTGAATCTGCGGATAGTAGAAGCCACGGCCCGTCATGCAAACCGCACGCGAAGCGCACGTCGGCCCCTCGCTGCGCTCGGGGTTCTGGGTCAAACGTGGCGCTATCCGACCGGCCGTCAATACAGATGCCCACCGCCTGTCGCGATTTGACAGGCCGTCAAAACAGATGCCCACCGCGTGGCGCGATTTGACAGGCCGTCAAAACAGATCCTCGCCGACCCAGAACCCCGAGCAAAGCGTGGGGCCGACGTTCAATGGCGCTGCCTTTGGTGAATCTGCGGATAGTAGAAGCCACGGCCCGTCATGCAACCCGCACGCGAAGCACACTTCGGCCCCTCGCTGCGCTCGGGGTTCTGGGTCAAACGTGACGCGGTCCAAAGGCCGCGTGGACCTACAGCTCGACGCCGAAGGAACGGGCGGCCTCGGTGACCGCCTGCATCTGGTCCTCGCCGTGCAGGATCGAGAGCTCGTTCGCCCGACGCCGCAGCTCGCGCCATTCGTCGAGCGGAATCTCGAAGAACGCCTCAACGATCTTCGGATCGAACTGCGAGCCGATGTACTGCCGCAACTCGGCGCCGGCGGTCTCGAAGTTCGCGGCCCGCCGGTACGGCCTGTCAGACGTCACCGCGTCGATGCAGTCCGCCACGGCAAACACGCGCGCCTTGATGTCGATCGCGTCGCCCTCGAGCCCGTTCGGGTACCCGTTCCCGTCCCACCGCTCGTGATGCTCGGCGACCACCGGGATCGCCGGTTTCAGGAATGGCACCTGAGCGAGAATCGCCCGCCCGAACTCCGGATGGAGCTTCATCTCGAGCCACTCCTCCGCCGTCAACGGCGCGGGCTTGAGCAGGATGGCGTCGCGCACACCGATCTTTCCGACGTCGTGAAGCAGCGCGCCGCGCTCCAGGTTCGTCAACTCTTCCTTCGAGAGCCCGATCTGGACCCCGAGCCGCAGCGAGAACGCGACCACACGCTCCGAGTGACCCCGCGTCTCGGCGTCGCGCGCATCGAGCGCCATCGCAAGCGCGCCGAGCGTCGAACGGTAAGTCCGCGACAGCTCGTGGACCATCTCGGCCAGCTTCGAGGACTTCTCCTGAAGGAAATCGTTTGCCAGCCGCAACTCTTCCGTCCGCGCCTCGACAAGCTGCTCGAGCTGCGTCTGGTACACCCGGTTCTCGGTCACCAGCCGCTGATGCTCGAGGGCGCGCTGCACGCTCAACTCAACCTCTTCGAGCTCGAATGGCTTCACGATGTAGTCGTAGGCGCCCTGCCGAAGCGCGCCAACCGCGCGCCGCGTGTCGTGATTTGCCGACACCATGATGACCGACGTGTCCGGTCGTTCAGCCTTGATCCGCTCGAGCAGCTCGATGCCACTCATTCCGGGCATCATGATGTCGCTCAGCACCACGTTGTAGTTCGTGCGGTCAACGAGGGCGAGCGCCTCTTCGCCGCACGCGGCGACATCGCATTGGTAGACATCACGCAACAGATCGTGGAGCAGCGATCGCACCGACTCTTCGTCATCGACGATCAGCAGTCGTGCGTTGCTCGGTTCCGAGCCAAGTCGGAGCATCGGATGATGATCCCGACTCGACGCTGGCATGTTGACGTGATTGCCCACAGCAACCTCCTCTGAAACTACCGCAGTCCGCGAACGTCTCGCTTGATTCGGCCGACGTTGATGGTGTGTCGCTCGACCATGCGCGACAGGGTCTTTCGGTCGACGCCGAGGATCTCGGCGGCTCGCTTCTTGTTTCCACGGGTGTGGTACAGCACACGGACCAGATACCGGCGCTCGATCTCGCCGAGCGGGAGCCACGCGGCATCAGGATGGTTCGGATCGCGAGCCGGCACCGACGCCTTTGCTGTCCACGCCGCGCCGACCACGTCCTGCGAGGGCATCTCGTGAAGCAGCTCGTCGAGCTCGCCGGTCGCCGTGCGAATCTTGTCGGGAAGGTCCGCGAGCCTGACGATGTTCCCGGACGCCGTCGTGGCGATTCGCTGCATCGCGTGGCGCATCTCGCGGACGTTGCCGGGCCACGAATAGGCTCGCATGCACACGAACGCCTCCGGCGACACGCGCAGCGCGGGCATCGTCACCGGCCGGTATCGTGCAAGCAGAGACGGAATCAGCAGGTCGATGTCGCCGCTCCTCTCGCGCAGCGGCGGCAGGCGGAACGAAACCATGCTGATCCGGTGCATGAGGTCTTCACGGAAGAGGCCCGTCGCAACGAGCACCTCCGGATCGCGATTCGCCGTCGTCATGAGTCGAACGTCCAGCCGGGACGGCACACTCGAACCGACACGCCGGACCTCGCCCTCCTGGAGGACCGCGACGAGCTTCGCCTGGAACCCCGGGCTCAACTCGGTGATCTCATCGAGCAGCAGCGTTCCACCGGCGGCTTCCTCGAAGAGTCCGCGCCGATCGGAGGCGGCGCCCGGGAATGCTCCGCGGCTGTAACCGAACAGTTCCCGCTCGAGCAGTCCTTCCGGAAGCGCTCCGCAGTTCACAGCGACGAACGGCTGCGAGGCGCGCGGACTGCGTGCGTGAATCGTCCGCGCCACGGCTTCCTTTTCGGTCCCCGATTCGCCCGAGATCAACACCGCGAGATCGGTCATCGAGATGCGCTCGATGTTACGGAACACCTCGTTCATTGCCGGGCTCTTCCCGATGAGGTCGGGATAGCCGGATTCGGACTCGGTCGCCTTCGACGCGGCACGGACGAGACGGCGCCGTTCCATCGCGGAACGCGCAAGGTTCGACAGTTCCGCGACCGAAAACGGCTTGACGATGTAGTCGCGGGCACCGCCCCGGACCGCGTCCATGGCCGATTCGAGCGAGGCGTGCCCGGTCATGAGAATGATGTCGGCCGACGTCTGAACCTCGTCGCGGAATGCCCTCAACACGTCAAAGTCGGCTCCGCTGCCCATCTTCACGTCGCAGAACACGAGGTCGAATGGAAGTCGCCTTCCCATCTCGATCGCCGTTTCGCCATCGGCCGCGACGGTTACGTCGAAGCCCTCCTCGCGCAGCGTCGAGCGTACGAGGTCGCGAATGGCCCGATCGTCATCGACGACGAGAATTTGCATTGGGCTTTGCCTCTGAGTCTTCGAACGGGTAATCGGTAAGGCCACGCCTTGCCTCGGCATGTTCATCGGCAGAAGAAGTGGGGAACTTTAGGGCAACTTGACGCCCAATCAGCGGTTTCGCGCCTTCAACCACCGGGAATCCTCTTCGCCCGGCGAATCCGGCCTCGCGGTCAGTACAATCGCTTTGATTACAGCAACTTACTCGATAACGATCCTGGTCGCTATGCCCTCCGGCGTGAAAGACAGCGACGCGTCGATTCGTCGAACCCGCTCGAGGAGGAACGCCGCCGGGCTGCCGGGCTGCGGCCGTGGCCCCTGCCGGGGCGCCTCGCGAGTGCCGTGCAGTGTGCATTCGACGCCTCCCGACGGACCGACCGCGTACCGGCCATTGTCCGGACACACGAACCTCACTCCGAGGAGCGCCGAGGCCCGGTCATCGAGCTCGCGGGCGCCCATCGCCGAGGCTGCGCGGAAAGCATTGAGCCACGGGATGTTGACGAGACAAACGCGGCGGGACTCCTCGGCGTACGAAAGGGCGAGCGACGGCGCGATCCGCTTCCATCGCGACGGAGCCACCTCCAACCGCATCGCACCGTCGGCCGGAGCCGACAACCCCGCCTCGGCGAGCTCGTCGATCAGCCGGCGGTCCGTGGCGAGGATGAACCGGTCTCCCGCAACTGCGTAGAAGATCCGCCACTGGAAGATGAAGAACCGTACCGTCACCGCCTCGACCTGACGGGCTCCGCCTTCCACGACGCGGTAATTCTCGATGCGAAACCATGGGTCCGGCCGGTAGGCTTCGCTCGTCACGCCCGCCCGGAACCGAGCCAGGATCTCGCCGAGTGCCCGCGCATCACGAACCGGCGCTACGACGGCCGTCGGCAGCGTGAGCGCCGCGATGAGCGGGGCAAACAGGATCAGGTCGTCGGACCGCCCAAAGCCGGTCTCGGCGAACAGCTGACCGAGGTCGGTCGAGATCGGGGGCTCGCCGTCTCCGATCTGCAACGACACGTGATCTCCCAGCGCCTTGCCGAACAGGTCGTGGGCGTCGACGCCGAACGTGATGCGATCCGTGCCGGGGGCAGGTGGCGGCGGAAGCTTCATATCGATCGTCGCGATCGCCGACGCGAGTTGCGGCCCTGCCAATGCGACCGGCGCCGGTCCCACGAGGTCGATGAGCCCGCGGTAGGCCGAGTTCTCGACGAGGGGCAGAATCCTCGCGTCGATGTCGAGCCGCTCGCCGGCGCGCACCCGAACGCCGACCGGATCGACGTAACGCCGCCAGTAGTTCCTGTACTGCTCTCGAAAAAGCGCGTAACTCTCCGCTTCCTCGGCGCTCACGCGATCGATCCGGATCTCCGCGTTCGGGGTCATCCGTCCCACGCGATTGTGGATCGAGCAGACCGGCGTCCCGGCATCGAGGCCGTATTCGCCGCCGTCCGCGCATCGAAGCGCGTTACGTTCGAGGTATCGCGAACCGAAGAGCTCTGAGATCGCCGACGGAGCCCGGCCCTGCTCCGACTGGAACATCAGCGACGCAAAGGCCGCTGTCTGTAGCGACACCGCGCACCGGACGCGGCGAGCCTCGCCGATCTTGAGTCGCGGCCCGACGACACGGCGAACAAACGCGTCCGAGAGGAACAGGAATCCGTCCTCGCCGGTCGCGGCATACGGCAGCGTCGCCCTCATCGCGCGGAAGTCCTCCGATGCCGCCATCGACGGTGCGAGACCGTCCGCCGCATCGACCACCTTCCTGATCGCCGCCGGCGACGAGCTGACGATTGCCAGGTCGCCCTTCGACGCGACGTACGACGAGACCGAGCGGTCGGAGCTGGCGACACCGTCGATCTGCCACTCCCGGTACTGCTCCTGCGTGAGCGAGAGTTTTCCAGTGGCGGTACTGACTGCAGAACGCCGGCCGAGATCGATCTTCGCGCCGAAAAGCAGCTGGTTGCGAACGCGGAAGACTACGGTGACGTCCGTGCCTTCCGCGAAGAAAGGATCGCTCGCGACCACCGCTATGCCGTCGGTGACGAGGTCGTAGAATGGATCGAGTTCAGGCGTCGTCGCGAGCAGGAGCTGTCCCTCGATCTTCTGGCGAAGGCGCTCGTCGCGGCCGTTCAGCGTGTAGGCCGACAGGAGGTGGCCTCCCCACTTCTCGGTCGCTTCGAGCACCCGTCGCATCGACGAGACTCGGGGAAAGTGCGCGTACGCGAAGTCATGCGGAACGGCGCCGGCGAGTGGTTCAAGGACCGGCGTGCGGCCGGCGAGCAGGGTGTCGACCGGAACCGGCGGGGTCGTGACACCTTCGATCGTCTCGATCGGCACGGTCGAGGCGCCGACGACGTCTCCGGTGCCCGCCAGTCGATCGAGCTGGAGCGTCTCCTGCACGGCCCAGGCGCCGGTCGTCATTTCGTAGATCTGGCCGCGCCATCGCTCTGGGCGTGGTACCTGAAGTGCTTCTGGCGGCCCTGGAACGCCGAGCCGCTTGGCCGTCTGGATTGCGGCGTACCGATAGAACGCGTTCTCGGGCGCCTCGCGGACCGCGCGAACGTAGCGCTCGAGCAGCGCGCTGCGCTCGCCGGTCGAAGGATCCTGTCCGCGCACCGGTTGCGAGGCCGAGCCGGCCGCTGCGAGGGCAAGTGAGAGCGCGGCCGCGCGCGCGGTCCAAGAGGCAGAAGCGGCCAGGTCGATTCGAGTTCATTGGCGTCATAGATATCCCAATCCCCGAAGGCGGTCCTCGATTTCTTCTTCGTCCTCGCGTTCGAGATCGCCTCCAGCGGCGATCGATTCGTCGTCATCCGAGAACCTCACGGGCCGTTCGGCGAGCCATGCCGGATCGAGGAGGCCGTCGAGGACGCGGCCGTCCATGGCCGTCGGGACCGGCAGGCCGAGCAGGTGCAGGATCGTGGGCGCCACGTCCTGGAGTGCGGCGTCGTCGACGCGCGATCCTTTCGCGACGGCGTTGCCATATGCCATCAACACCCCGAAGTCCGCATGGTTCCCGGGAATTCCACGGGCGGCGAATCGCCGATCGAGCCGGTCCGGGTTGATCTGGGCGCTCGTCGAGAAGTTCTCTGTTGCGCTGGGACGGCCGTTGACCTCGACGAGGACGACGTCGGCCGTGTCGGATTCGTGCCCGCCCCGGTAGAGCTCCTCGCGACGAACCGCGCGCGAATAGACGGCTGCGCCGCTATCCGGGTCGCGGATCTCGAGCGCCTTCGAGATGAGCTCGTCGCGGCGCCTCGTAGTCGGACTGGTCCACGACGCCGCTCGGTTCGCGGCCCTTCAGGTTGATGCGAAAGCCCTGGTTGTTCACGTAACAGACCCGCGTCGCGCTCAAGTCGATCTTGCGGTATGGCGCGCTCGCTCCGATCGACCGACGGCTCATCTCGCGCGACTTTAGTCCCGGGATACGACGCTTCAGGTCCCTCGCGAATGCGTAAAGGCGCGGATTCGCCCGCAGAAGCCGCAGGACCGACATCGACGCGTCGCCGCGCGGCCTGGCATTGAGTGTGACGTAGCCCTCGCCATGCAGCCAGTGATGGATGAAGAACGTCTTCTGCACGCCCGAGAATCCGTGATCCGACATCACGAAGACGGTGCCGTCCACACCCACGCGATCGAGGATGCGTCCGAGCGACGCGTCGATCTCGCGGTAGACATCCTCGAGCAGCTTTCTGCACGCCGGCGCGAGCTTCGGGTCGTGGCGCGGGTGCGTCGAATCGAGCTCGGCCCACAGGAAGTGGTGGATCCGGTCGGTTGCCGTGAACACACCGACGAACAGATCCGGGTCGACTTGGTCCCAGACAAAATCGAAGGCCCGCGCGCGCCCGCACGTAGTCGAGCCCGTGCTCGAGAATCCAAGCCGCGCGGGCGTCGGTTCCGCGCGGGAGCTCCATCTCGATCCGGTAGTCGGGGACGGCAGCGAGCAAGTCCGACTCGAACGACGGCGGGTTCGTGAACGGTCGACCGTGCGGCGTGTCCATGCCTGAGACTGTCACGCCATTCACGGCTCTCGGAGGATACGAATACGGCACATTGACCGCTGCCGAGCGCAATCCGGCGGCGGATGCCAGCTCCCAGAGGACTCGCGACGCGATGCGGGCGCCGGTCGAGACCGAGAGCCGGTAGCGTTCCGGCTCGAACGTGAAAAAGCCGAAGAGCCCGTGTTTGCCGGCGTTTTTGCCGGTCATGAACGCGGCCCACCCGAGAGGCGAATTCGGGGGCGCGGTGGCGCGAAGCGGACCCGCCGCGCCGTCGCGACGGAGTCGCTCGAAGTTCGGGAGCAAGCCGGCATCGATGAGCGGATCGAGCGTCAGGAACGTAGCACCATCGAGGCCTAGAACGGCGACGCGCGGTTTGCGGGGAGAAGGCATGTGCAGGGGCGAGTCTACCACCGGGCGGCGGTTCTACTTCACCCTGCGCCTTTGCGCCTTTGCGCCTTTGCGCCTTTGCGCCTTTGCGCGAGCCTCTTCAAGTCGTCCAGGAAGCTCGCGCAAAGGCGCAAAGGCGCAAAGGTGCAAATACGCAGAGTCGAGGGACACACGTGTAGCATTACCCCGTGGACGACACCTCGACCCCTCTCCCACGACACGGCCGCGCGGTCGCTGCCGCGGCAGCCCTCCTCGGCCTCGGTGTCGCCTGGTGGCTCTCGGCCCACGACCTCATCATCGGCCGTCTGCGTCGCGCTCAACCCGAGCGTCCTGTACCTCGCAGCCGCGCCCATGACGGAAGTGCCCTTCCTCGCCATCCTCGTCGCAGCCTCGTGGACGCTGCTGCGCTGGTCGCGCGACGGGCGCGTCGCGTCGCTGGTGATCGCCGCGGCGTGCGTGGCCGTCGCGACTCTGACTCGCTACGAAGGCTGGGCGCTCGTTCCCGCGGGCGCGCTGATCGTCGTGGTCTGCGCCCGCGGCTCGCTCGTCGACCGGGCGCGCACCGGGGCCATCTGGACCAGCGTCGCCTCGCTCGGAATCCTCTACTGGCTGTGGCACAACCACGTCATTGCCGGCGATCCGCTCGAGTTCGTTCGGGGACCGTATTCGGCTCGGGCCGTCTTCGAGCGAGCGAATCTCGGTTGGGCGGCCGTCAGCGTTGGACAGCCGGTGAAGTCGGTCGGATGGGCACTGGTGACCCTTGCCGTCGTCGCCGGACCGTTGCTCGTCGCGCTCGGGACCGCCGGCGGGATCGCGCGCGCGATCTCGCGCGGACGCGACCTTGCGCGCGATCTGCCCGCCCTGCTCGTGGCCGTTCCGTTCGCGTTTCTCGTGTTCAGCCTCTTCCGCGGTGAAGTGCAGATCGCACCTTTCGCGGCCGTCGCACTGCTGAACGTCCGGTACGGAGTTCCACACGTTGCGGCGCTCGCGCTCCTTGTCGGCGCCCTCGCGGTGAAGCTGGCAGGCCGACGCGCGGCGGTCCCGTTGCTGCTCGCTCTCGTCATCGGACAGAACGTCTGGCTGCTGGGAGAGGGCTTTTCGCAGGTAGCCGTGTGTCAGGAGGCGATTCGCAACAGTCGGAACTCTTCGGAATGGCGCGAACGCGACGACGTCGCCGTCTGGCTGGCCGAGCACCCGCCCGCCGGACGCACGCTGCTGCATTCGGGAGACCTGGGGCCGGTGGTCCCGCGGTCGGGACTGACGTTTTCGCGAATCATTCACGACGGAAGCCCGGCGTGGGGCGAGTGGGTCGCGTCGCACCACCTTCCCGGCGACGTGTCGACGGTCGTCGCCCGCCGCGGCGATGAGGTCCTGACGCGCCTGTCGGACGATCCTGAGTTTTCGGCGAAGTTTGTCGAGTCGTTCGCCTCGGGTCCGTTCGTGGTGTTCTCGCGGAACTGAATCGCCGAGGTGGGACGCCTGTTTGCATCTGTGCGCCGTCCGTGGTTCCCTTTGCAGCCGTGAAGCTCCCCCTGTCAACCTGCGACGAGGTCGTTGCGGCAGCGCAGTCGGCGCTTGGCGGTCTCGATCGGCTCCGCGACATTCGCACATATCACGCCGAGATCCTGCGAGCTTATGCGGACGGCGAATCAGCGCACGTGACCGTTTGGCGCGCGGCTGGCGGACGCGTCTACATCGAGGAGCGCACGAGCAACGGCCACGTCGGTCTTCGCACGACCGCGGGCGGCATGTCGGATGAGGAGCGCTCCGAGCTCGTGCGGACGGCACGCGTCTCTCCCCGGAATCTGCTCGCACACGCGGACGAGATCGAGTTGAGAATGCGTGAGCATCTCGCGCCGGGCGGGCTCCACGTCATCTCGTACCCGGCGGAATTCGCGATCTACTTTTTCGACGCGGTACGCCACACGTGCCTGCTGATGATCGACCTGGTGCGGAGCCGGCGCGTGGCGTACGGCGACTACCGGCTGGTGAACGGCATCCTGACGCCGTTTCACGAACGCCATCACGGCGATGACCCGGCCAGTTGCTGGGACGATCGCCTGCTCAACGTCGCCTACAACCTCGAGCCGCCCCAGGATCTCTGGCCGGAGGCGGACTAGGAACGTGTCTGGGATTCCCAGGACAGTCTACGGAAGACCCAGGCTCAGGTCGGTGGTGTCGGATGCAGCGGATCGGACGCGCGGTCGCGAGAGCGGTCACCGTCGGCCGCAGGCCGACCCGGAACCGCGAACGCAGTGAGCGGCCGGCCTTGCGGAGCGCTCAGGTCGGTGGTGTCGGATGCAGGCGGATCGGACGAGCGGTCGCGAGAGCGGTCACCGTCGGCCGCAGGCCGACCCGGAACCGCGAACGCAGTGAGCGGCCGGCCTTGCGGAGCGCTCAGGTCGGCTTTATCGGATGCAGCGGATCGGACGAGCGGTACAACCACCTGGCGGGAGATGCAAGGCCGGCCGCTCACTGCGTTCGCGGTTCTGGGACGCCCGGTTGGGAGAGGGGTCCCCGTCTCCTAGGGTGCCGCGGTCTCGAGCTGGCTCTGCTCGAGCAGGGGCGCCGTCTCGTTTACGGCAAGCCCTCCCGCGTCGGCCGCGTGGATTCCGCCGACATCCGCGAAGAACGAGAGCCGCCCGGTGCGCCCATGCTTGACCGGAACGGCCACGATAGTGAACGCCTGTCGATCAGTCGTGACGTTGATGGTGAATCGGTATCCGGCTCCGACGCCCGCCGGAAGATCGGCTCCGAGCGTCTTCTCTTCGGCGAGTAGTTCCTCGAGCGTCCCGTAGGCCTGCTTTTCCTTCAGCCGGACGGCCTGCGTGCCTGCGATTCGCTTGAGAATCCCGAACGCCTCGTTGTGGTTCACGCGAATCCGGGTGTTGAAGAAGAAGGCCGTCTTGTCGCGACGGACGAGCTCGAGCGACTCGGAATCGCCTACGAGCCAGCGGCCATCTTCGCGGACCAGTCCGACCTCCTGCACGCTGGCATCGCTGCCGAACAGGGCGAAGACGGTTGCCGAGTCAGCGGCAGCCTGCTCGCCCTTGATCTCGATCTTTGCAGGTATCTGGGCGAAGGTCGCCTCGAAGTCGGGCACGAGCTCTGCAAGCTCGTCGGGGCCGAGACCCTCGACGGCTTCGCGGTAGATGCTCAGCGCGAAACCTTCGGAGTAGCGCTGTTCGCGCAGTAGCCGGTAGAACGCGACGACTGTCTCGGACGGCGTGAGCGGCTTCTTCTGTGAGGCGGCGAGCGTCGAAATCGGCGCAATGGCCAAGGCGAGCGCAAGTGCGGCAACAAGTCGGATGAACATCGATCGGCGGTCTTCCCTCGTGGATGTGGGGCGAGGGCAGTATAGCGGGAGTCGAAAGAGGAGAGTGGACAGGATTACAGGATTTTCAGGATTGACAGGAAACCAGAAGGCTTCTGGTCGTTCTCCTGAAATCCCTGAAATCCTGTAATCCTGTCCACTCTCTCGCCGGGTTAGAACCCGTCCCAGTTCCCGGCCATCGGCGTGACGCCGCCTCCCACGCCGAACATGAACGCCATGTCCGCCCCTCCACCCGCGTTCGTGTTTTTCAGGAAAAACGCGCCGGTCGCCGGCGCAAACAACCCGATCGACACGCCGCCTACGCCGTCCCAGTCGCCCACGATCGCCTGGAATCCCGTTCCCGGCCCGAAGGTGAAGACGATGTCGGCGGCACCCGCCGCATTCGTGTTCTTGAGGAAGAAGGCTCCCGTACTCTCGATGTGCACGCCGAGGGTCGTCGAGCCGTTGCCATCCCAGTCGCCGAGGATCGGCACGGCATTCGCCGGTCCGAAGTTCACGGTGACATCAGCCGGCCCCGGCGCATTCGTGTTCTTCAGGAAGAAGGTCCCGGAGGCCGGTATGTATGTTCCGACCGTCACGGTCCCGTTGCCATCCCAGTCGCCGACCACGGGCGTGCTTCCAGGAGCTCCGAAGCAGACGACGACGTCAGCACCACCCGGCGTGTTCGAGTTCCTCAGGAAGAAGCATCCGGACGTCGGATCGTAGGCACCAACCGTCTCGGTCCCGTTGCCGTCCCAGTCGCCACGAAGCGGCGTCCATCCGTTTGCTCCGAAGAACGTCGTGACGTCCGCGGGCCCGGGCGCATTGCAGTTACGCAGGAAGAACGTGTTTCCGCCAGTCGTGTACAGGCCGACGGTATCGACGTTCATGCCACTGACGTGATTGACAGTGACGTTCACCGACGCCGAGTTCATCGCCAGACTGTCGCTCACCGTGAGCTGGAACGTGAGCATTTCAGACGTCGCAACGTTCGGGGCTTCGAATGTCGGGGTGGCCGTCGTTGGTCCGTTGATGACGACCGTCGGCCCCGCCGTCTGCGTCCACTGGAACGTCAACGGCGCCGGACCGGAATCGGGATCGCTCGATCCCGATCCGTTTAGCGACACCACCGTGCACGCGTTGATGGATTGATCCATTCCCGCGTTGGCGATCGGCGTCTGGTTCGGCGCAACGATCTGGAACGTGGCGGCGAGCGGATCGTGATCCGACGATCGATTGAACGTCATCGTGTCGCTGGAGAGCGCCGGCGGATAGTCGGCGTTGATGTGGCAGACGTCCTGCGCGACGCGTTCGGCGAGCAGCACGGGGCTCACGAGCATGTGATCGAGAGCCTGTGAATTGCCGTCGAAGATGAACGAGTAGCGCTCGGCCGCCGCGACGTCGTTGAGCAGGTCCGTCAGGAACCGGCTCGGCATCACGCCGAGCCCCTGAATCGTCGTCACGGCATCCATGCCGACCTCGCCCGTTTCCGGGAACTGGAAGTCGTTGTAGTCGCCGGTCACGATGACGCGATCGAACGCCGGAATCGCCCGTGGAGCGTCACCGGTCAGAAAGAGATCGACGAGTTGCCGGACGTAGAGCGCCTGCTGGATCCGCTGGGGCTCCGAGCCTCGAACGACCGGTTGCGTGACCCCGAACAGGGGACCGTCGCCGCCCTTCGATGCGAGGTGGACACCCATCACGAGAATGTCGCGGCCGTTGAAGCGGAAGACACCAACGAGCGGCTCGCGGCTGTCGGAGAACATCGCGCCCGGGCCGCCTTCGAAAACGTCGCTCGTGTCGGCGATGAACGCCGTTCCGAGGTTGACGTCTGCAAAGGGGCCGACAGACGCCGACCGGACGTGCGCGTCGTCGCCGACCGTGGTTCCCGATCCCGGGTTTCCCGGAGGTGTCAGCAACAGGCCGGGTGTGAACGTGGACTGCAGGGTCACTCGGTTCGCGTTGTAAATGAACGCGACCTCGATGCTTCGATCGTCCGCCGCGTCGAGCGACCGCACCTGGTAGTTCGTCGTACCGGTCGCGGTGTTCACGGCGTCGGCGATCAGCTGGACGACGGCTGGATTCTCGGCCTCGGGACAGACGAGAATGTCCGGCAGCGCCAGCGGGCCCATCAGAGCCTGACTCAATTTAGCGACCTTCGTGTCGAGCTCGGGCTGCGTGAGGATCGGACTGTCCGCCCGGCCCGGCTCGTTCACCGTATCGAAGATGTTCTCGAGGTTGAACGTCACGACCCGAAGATCGCCGCCCTGCGGCGCGAGCGGGTCGGCCTGGCTGTTCTGCGTCACGTTCGTGAGCGTCACGACGGGCTGCAGCTTGTAGACGCCGAAGCTGTAATCGACCGTGCCGACGATGTTCGCAACGACGTCTCCGTCCGCGGCGACGACCGGCGACGGCGTCTGTCCTCCGCGGTCGTCGACGACGATCCGCTCGGGATTGAAGTCGCCGCCGCCGATGGTCGGCGGAAACGCCGGGTCCACGTACGCCGGGTCGGCGCCCTGGATGATGAGGTTGTGCGAAGCCGGGAAATACCCGCTGCCGAGCGTGGCGTTGCCTGGCGCAACGACGGTGAACTCGCCAAAGGCGTTCGTCGGGGAAACGACCGTTCCCGAGGTCACCTCGGCGAGCATGCCTTCAATCGTCTCCCAGAACTCGATGCCCGAGCTCGGGTCGTTCGGATTGGCGCCGTTGTAGATCAGCGTGCTCGGCAGGTTGTTGAGCAGGCGGATGTTGACGGCGGCGCGCAGATCGGCGACGTCGATCCCCGGAGTGCCCGTGTCGGGGATCATGCCGATCGGCGTGATGGCCGGACCTGTGATCTGCGTGATCGACAAGTTGCCCGATCCCGCGCCTCCCGGCGTGAACTCTGCGACCATTCCGGCCACTCGTACGATCTGCCCGCGAACCACCGTCGGCGCCGTCGACGTGAAGACGAAAATGCCTTCGGAGGTGTTGGCATTTCCGTCGTCGTCGGCGATCTCCTCCTGAAGCCAGAAACCGTTCGTCGTCGTGTTCGTGACGACGCCCTGGAGCGTGACGGACATTCCGACCAGCGTTGAAACATTGGCCGGAGACGCAAGGACCGTGACGTCTCCCTGCACGACGGAAATCAGCGTCAGCGAAACGTCGTTGTCGGTGACCGATACATTGAAGGTGCCGTTCGTGAAACCGCCAGCCGTTGCCGTGATCGTCGCGACCTGCGTCCCGTCGACTGCCATATCGTCCACGGCGTCGACCGCGAACGTCGTCGAAGACATCGTCGCGGGGATCATTACCATCGCCGGCACGGTCGCCTCGGTGGTGTCGCCGCTCGAAAGCATCACGCTCAGCGGGCTCGCATTGCCGCCCGGATCGTTGACGCGGGTTACCGTTCCGGTCGCCGCGTTCGCGCCGGCGGCTTCCGAGACGCTGGACGGCGCGACTGACACCGTCAGCGCCGGCACGGGAGGCCCGCCCTGCGGCGTGAGGCTGAAGTCGTCGACCGACAGGCCGTCATCAGATCCCGCGGCGTTCAAGTCCGTCCACCGGATGAAGAATATCGCTCCAGACGGAATGCTGAGCGAGGTGATCGATGCGGAAACGGCCGTCCGGTTTGCTGCGGCATTGCCGTCGAGCGCTCCGGTCGTCCCGGTGGTCGTGGGAGCCGTGAAGTCGAGTGCATCCACGCCAACCCACGTTCCTGTCGTCAGGCTCGTCGCATCGAGGCTGTATTCGAAGTCGATGCGGTCAACCCTGGCCAGGGCTCCGAGTCGCCACTGCTCGCCCGTGTAGGCTATGTCGAGGCTGGTGAGCGTCGATCCCGTGTTGTTCTGGAAACACGCGCCGATCGTCGGCGTCAGACTGCCGCTAAGGAGTCCGCCAAAGGCGCGTTCGGCGTTGGCCGCGGCGCCGAAGCTGTACGTATTGCCAGCCGTCCCACTGCCCGTTCCGGAGTCGTACGTCATATTCGCGTTGGTCCCGGCTTCGGAGAACGCCCATCCCGCCGGCACGGTGCTCGAGGTGCCCGACGAAGCCAGCGTGTTGAAGTTCTCGGTGACGGCGACGCCGGTCGAGGTGAGTGAAACCGGCGTTCCGGACGCCGAAACGGCCTCCGGTCGCACGACGGCGACGTGTGCGCACACAAGTGCGAACGTGACGAGTCCCCCGAGCAGCTGTCTCGAAAACATCAGAATCCTCCGTAGTCGTTGGGTGACCGATCGATGTGAAGCGGCCCAACAGTAGACCGCGACGGCGTTTCCGGCGTAGATCCCGCGCGTGAATTCGGTCTTGCGCAAAGACCCGCCGTCACGTCAGCGGCCTGCCTCGACGACAGCTGCCTTATTCGTTGCAATTTTTTTGACGTCTCAAGTAGAGTGGGCGCTCTTCCTAGCATAGCCGATCATCCTTTTCCAAGGAGCACGTGCAAAGCTCTGTCGTGCCAAATGACCACCCATGAGTCCGTCGCCGATTCAAGAGCCCGAGCGAATCGAGGTTCCAGCCGGTGGCACGATGATGTCGGCGGCCGTTTGGGGCGCTCCGGGCTCGACTCCCGTGATTCTGCTTCACGGCATGCCGACGAACGCGCTGATCTGGCGCCGAATCGGGCCCACGCTCTCCGCCGAAGGGTTTCGGGCCTTCGCCCCTGACCTGCTCGGCTACGGAAAGTCGGGTGATCCCACAAGCGGGAAGTTCGGGGTGGCCGATCAGGCGCGGTACCTCTACCAGTTCGTCTCGGGACTCGGGCTCAAGGACGCGATCGTCCTCGGACACGACATCGGGGGTGGGGTGGGCCAGCAGCTCGCCGTCAGTCATCCCGAGCTCGTCATCGGCCTGATCCTCGTCAACACGGTGACCGAGCGGAACTGGCCACCGCTCATCGTCCGCGCGTCGCGGACCCAGCCTTTCGCGGCGCTTGGCTCATTGCTCGAGTCGGTTTTCGGGTTTCCGCGTCTGCTTGCCCGCCTGGTGCGGTCGGCGACGCGCCATCCCGCCAGGCTGACCCAGCAGATGATCGAGGCCTACGCGGCTCCGATCGAAAGCCGGGGAGGCGCGTCGCGCCTCGCGCACCTGGCAGCCGATCTTTCGTCGAACGACACGGTCGGGCTGACCGCCAAGCTCGCAGCGCTGCCGATGCCCAAGCTGATCGTCTGGGGAGCGGATGATCCCTATTTGAAGGTGGCGTCGGGTCGGAAGCTTGCGTCGGAACTACCTGGCTCGACCTTCGTCGAGATTCCGAATTGCGGCCATTTCGTGCCCGAAGAGGAGCCATTCGCGCTCGCCGAGGCGGTATTGCCGTTTCTGCGTGAGAGGCTGCCGGAACGCCAGGAACGTGCGACCGGGCGGCTGCGCCGGACGGGAGAGTTCCCGAAGCTCGAGTCTACCGACCCTGGCGAGGAGTAGCCCGCCCTAGTCGTCCGCTGTCTGCTTGGCTTTGCCCGGAGGTGGCGGCGGCGAGGAATCAGTGAGCACGATCCGCGTTCTCGGTCCCTCGTTCCGGCGTATACGCTCAACGCCATTGCGATAGACACGCACCGCGTTCGCGACCATGACGACGACCGCGACCGCGCACAGAAGAATGACCCACCCTGGAAGGGCCTGGTGCTCTGACAGCAGGACCGACGAGACAATGGCGGCGATCGCAAGACTCAGAATCGCACCCAGAATATGCACGCGCGAATGTCCTTCGTGGTAACCGTTGTTGAGCAGGCGGCTTAAGCTAGAACGGTTCGTCATGTGAACGCAAGGTGAAAACCCCTTATCCGTCGATGCCGCGTGTTACCATCCGGTTCGTGGGCGACGCCGAATCACGCGAGCGTACAGGAGATTGCGAGCCGCTCCCGGCCGACCACGGCGGTCCGCTCCGATGAGCGCACGAACCGCGGGGCCGCGCGACGCTGCAGCCGTCATCCTGCTGGACAGGCCCTCCGATCCGCTCGTGTATTGGGTACGGCGCCACGCGCGCATGGCATTCCAGGGAAACTTTCATGCTTTCCCCGGCGGTCAGCGCGAGCCGTCGGACGCCGACATTCGTGTGGTCAATGGTGCTTCAGCCGAGCTCGATGCGGCGTGCGTCGCCGCAGTGCGTGAGCTCTTCGAAGAAACGGGCGTTCTCGTGGCGCGGGGAGCGGAGGGGCTGGATTCGTCGCAACGGTCGGAGCTGAGATGCCGTCTCAACGACGGCACGTCGACGTTCTCCGATGTCCTCGACGAAAACGGATTGACGGTCGATGGCGCGCTGCTCGCAGCCGCCGGCCGCTGGGTCACGCCGCCGTTCTCGCCGCGACGCTTCGACACGTATTTCTTCACGGCGTGGCTTCCGGAAGGACAGCAGGTCGAGCAACTCAACGCCGAACTGGATCACGGCGAATGGCTGCGGCCCGCGGAAGCCATTGGAATGTGGGAGGAGAGTCGTGTGCTCGTGGCGCCGCCGATCCTTCATGCGATGCGCACGCTGGCGGGCGGATTCGAGGATCTCGAGGCCCGTTTCTCGTCGATTCCGGAGGCTCGCGGCGGTCTAGTCCGTCGAATCGAGTTTCGGCCGGGAATCCTGCTTTTTCCCGTCCGAACGCCGACGAAGCCGCCTGCCACGCATACGAACTGCTACGTGGTCGGCGACCGCGAGGTCGTGATCATCGATCCGGCTTCGCCCTACGACGATGAACGGGATGCACTCGACGCCTTCGTCGACGAGCTGATTGGCGTCGAGGGCCGGCGAGTCAAGGAGATCATCGCGTCTCACCTGCATCCGGATCACATCGGCGGCATCGCGCACCTTGCCGGGCGAATCGGCGTGCCCGTCGCCGCCCATCGGCTGACGGCGGAGGCGCTCGAGGGCAAGTTGAAGGTGGACCGCTGGATCCAGGACGGCGAGCGGATGACGCTCGCGGGAAATCCTGAGATTGATCTGCGAGCGGTTCACACTCCGGGCCACGCACGCGGGCACCTCTGCTTCTTCGAGGAGCGTCATCGTGCCCTGCTGACCGCCGACCTGATCGTAGGGCTCGGCTCGGTTGTCATCGACCCGCCCGAGGGCAACATGCTCGACTATCTGGCGTCGCTCGCGAAGGTGCGCGCGCTCGAGCCATCGGTCATTTTCGGGGCCCACGGTCCAGCGGTGGGAGACCCGATCGCGAAGATCGACGAATACGTGTCACTTCGGCTCGAGCGCGAGCAGCAGATCGTCGCTGCCATCGCGGCGGGCGACCGCACTCCCGAAGCGATCGTGGCACGGGTCTACACGGACGTACCGGAGAAGCTGCACGCGCTCGCAGCAAGGTCGGTCATCGCGCATCTCGAGAAATTGCGGGACGAGGGGCGGCTGCCGGACGGAATGGACGTTCCGGCATAGCCTCTCATCGCTAAGGGATCTCCGTGCCTTCGTGTCTCCGTGACTCTGTGTGCGAAGCTCTTCAATGAGGAGGCTTCGCACACAGAGGCACGGAGGCACGGAGATAGCACGCCTACGCCGCGGTCTTCTCCGCTGCCATACGCCGCCGCTCACGCCACCACTCGAAGACCGGCGGCAGCAGAGACAGGAAAACGACGACGGCGATGACGTAGTGGATGTACTTGTCTATGTTGGGGATCACACTGCCGAGCGCGTATCCGCCCAGCACCATGCTGAAGACCCACAGGATTCCGCCGAACACGTTGAAGGCCGCGAACTTCGAATACGTCATCTCGGCCGCGCCCGCGACCGTCGGCGCAAACGTGCGGATGATCGGAACGAATCGCGCGATCACGATCGTCTTGCCGCCATACCTCTCATAGAACTCGTGGGCCTTCACGAGGTGCTTGCGCTTGAAAAGCAGCGAGTCTTCCTTCTTGAAGAGCTTCGGTCCGAGTCGTCGGCCGATCGTGTATCCCATCGCGTCGCCGACAATTGCCGCAATCGACAGCGTCACGAGCAGCACCGCCACGTTGAGGTCGCCTCGAGCGGCAAACAGGCCGGCGGTCACGAGCAACGAGTCTCCCGGAAGGAAGAACCCAACGAGAAGTCCCGTCTCGGCGAATACGATCGCGATCAGGGCGAGCGTACCGCCCCAGCGGATGACCTCCTCGATCGACGGAATCTGTGCGATCAGCTCCTGCAAGCCTTCCATGAGTCGTCTGTCTCTCCTGCTTCTCGAAAAGTTCGCGCGAGTCGCTGATACCGGTCACGAACTCCGCGAAGGCTCGTTCCGATCGCAAAACGGCATTCTAGCCCGAAAATTCGAGGGGTGTACAGGAGAGCCTCCTGCCTCCGCGTCTCCGAGTCTCTGTGTGCGAAGCTCTTGCGCAAAGAGGGTCGCGGAGGCGCGGTGTCACGGAGTGACAATCAGCACGACGGCGTCGCCACGACGGCCAGGAGCTCGTCGAGCAATACTCGGTTCGTCGAGACTGCCTCTGGAGCCGTGTGCGTGGCGTTTCCGGCCCAATCCGTGAACGTACCGCCGGCTTCCTCGAGGATCGGCCGGAGCGCAGCCGTGTCCCAGATGTTCATGATCGGATCGAGCATCACGTCGGCCCGTCCCGTGGCGACGAGAATGTGTCCATAGCAGTCACCCCACGTGCGCTGCATGCGCGACGCGTCGCGGACGCGCGCATAGCCGGCTCCCCGGCCGTATTTTTCCATTCCCGTCACGTCCGTGCAGACGACGAGGGCGTCCGCGAGACGCCTGGTGCTCGAGACACTGGCGCGCCGGCCGTTCCAGTAGCAGCCCTCGCCTTTCCCGGCCGCAACGAGCTCGCCGAGAGCCGGCAGGTTGACGACTCCGGCGACGGGTTCTCCTGCGCACTCGACCGCAACCATCACTCCGTAAATCGGAACACCGCTGATGAACGAGAGGGTGCCGTCGATCGGATCGAGGATCCAGCGGTAGCGTGCATCGTCGGGTCCCGAGCGACCGAACTCCTCACCGAGCACGGCGTGCGCCGGATACCGGGCCGAGATCAGCTCGCGAAGCGCGGTTTCGGCCCGCCGATCGGCAATCGTGACGGGCGACGCATCGGCCTTCTTTTCGTGGGCTAAAGGCGTCTGGAAGTATTCGAGCGTAATGCGGCCGGCAATCCACGCCGCGTCGACGGCAAAGTCGACGAGCTCCCGGGGCGAAGGATCCAGGGACATACGAGCGCCGTGGCTACTTTCGGATGAATATTCGCCGCGGTGACTCGATCCCGGAGCCGTTTCGAACGGTCACGAATACGAGCTCGCCGGACGGAAGCAGGTTCTTCAACTCGGGTCCGGTCGCCGTCAGCCGGGTCGTCGTTCCGTATGGACCCTCATAACCCGCCGACCAAGTCGTAGTCACGGCCGTGCCATTGATGACTATGACGGCGCGATCGACCTCCGCGAAATTCAGCCCGTTGAAGTAGACGCCGTCGACCGTCAGGCGATCCTTCTTCGCCGCGAACTTGATCTCAGTCAGCAGCGGGACCGAAGGATCGAGAACGCCGGCGCTCGCGGTTGAGGCATTCGGTCGCGGCCCGACGCGCTGCGTCTTGATCGAGCCATCCGGCGAGCCGGTGCCGACGAGAACCGAGCGCATCAACCGTGAGTCGAACGGCTCGAGTCCGGCCGCCTTGAGGGTTCCCTGGACGATCGCCGCCACGCCCGTCACGCACGGTGCCGCCGAGGAAGTGCCGCTGAATATCGCCGTGTAGGAGCGGAGTGGGTCCCCGGCTCCATACAGGTCGCTGTAGCCAAGCCTCGTCACGTAGAGGCCGTAACCCTGCACGTCGAGCCGCGAGCCGTAATTCGACGTCGGCGCCTTGGACGCGTCGAGCGGAACGGCGCCCCCAACGATGATTGCTCCGGAGTCGCGCTTCTTCCGATCGAAGGCTCCGCCGAGCTCCGGGCTGTCGAGGCTCGCGCCCTTCGCCTTGTTTCCCTTGAGCCCGCCATTGCCCGCCGGCTCAATTACGACTATTCCCTTAGCCACCGCCCTCTGGACGGCGTCGAAAACCGCGGGCTCCCACTCGGGTGGCAGCGCTGCAATCTCGCGGTTAATCCCGCGAGCCTGCTGCTCGATCTGCATGATGTCGCCGCGTTCGAGCAGCGACGTGGCGCTGTCGATGGCCGCGGCGAGTTTGTAGTCGCTGTTGTTGTCGACCGGATTTATGAGACCGATCTCCGCATCGGGACAGATCCCGGTAATACCGAAGCCGTTTTCGACGCCGAGCAACATCCCGATGCAGGCGGTGCCGTGGCTCCCCTGGTCGGCCGGAAACGGATCGACGCCCCGCTCGTAGACAAACGGACGCCGCTCGTCATCAAACGGCAAGTCCTCGTGGTTGATGTTCCACGAGTACTGGATGTCGAGAATGCGCACGCCCTCTCCGCGCCCTCCGGGCATGTCACGCAACCCGGCGACGCCGAATCCGCCAGGCGCGCTCGCGAGATAGAACTGCGTCCCCGAGAAGTCCGGCGTCACGGCAGGAAGGGGGCCCGCGAGTCTGGCGGCCGGCGTGTTTCGCGGTGCGACGTCCGCGTAGGCGCCCGGCGCGAGTGGCGCTGGCTGGACGTATGCGAATTCGACTTCGTCAAACGCCTCCAGACTCTGGGCAAGTCGCTCGGCGCAAGACGGGCTCTCGGTCTCGACATCCAGGTACAGCGAGAGATCGGCGAGGTCGATCGCGGATTCCTGCTCCAGTCGGGACTCCTCGGCGCGCATTTCAACCACCGGCCGCTTGAACGTCGGCGCGATCGAGCCGGCACCCGACACGATCCCCGCAGCCGAGTGCGGATCTGCGGGCCGCTTGCCCATCGCGGCATCGACGACGCCGCGCGACGTACCCTCACGAAACTTCACGACTACGCGTGACGTGAGTCCATCGAACGATATCCTCCCTCCCGTCTTTGCAATCGAGCGCAGCGGAGCAAGCTCGACCAGTTCCGGCTCGCCTACCGCGCTTACGCGCATCGACGGGATCGGCGCGATTGCCGAGAGCAGGAGAGCGACGACGCCGATGATGAGGGTGCGATGGGCCATGCGTGGGAGAATCGAAGTCAGGAGCGCTTCATGGTACGTCGCTTCAGGCGTTCTGTGTCAAGACGAGAGAATCGGACTGGGCGAGCCACGGCCTGCTAATCATCGAATTTGCATCGATCATGCAGGTTCGGATCGAACGAAATCGCTAGTGCAGCGGAAGCGCCTGTTGCGACTCCGAGGCCCTCATCTTGAGGAAGCAATCGCGGCAATAAACCGGCCGGCCCTGCGTCGGTCGAAAGGGTACCGTCGTCTCGACTGCGCACAAGGCGCAATTCACGCTGACCTCGACGCGTTCTCTTGCAAACCCCGGTCCGAAACTCTGCACGTTAGCCGCGATCCGCTCGTTCTTTCGCTGCTTGCAGGGCTTGCACCGCTTCGGATCGTTCTTGAGGCCCTTGTCAGCGAAGAAGAGCTGTTCACCGGACGTGAACACGAACTCGCCGCTGCAGTCGACGCAGACCAGTATCTTGTCTTCGTACTCTTCCACGGGCGCACCCTCCTCGTCGGAATGGCAACTCGCGTGATTCTGGATTCACTGAGGCGGGAATGGTCTGGCATCCGCCCACTGCTTGCGCAGCAGGCTCGAGCGCCATCCTTCGCCCCATGTACTCTCCGTGTGCGTGAGAGTCAAGACGATCCGCTCCGGATGCCGTGACGCAGCCGCTCCAATGGTTCTCATGGCGGACCCGAGCGCTACCGCGCCCGGTACTGATACTTGCGGCAGGCACGATCCGGATCGACCGGCAGCGGGCGGGATCCGGATCGACCGGTAGCGCGGACGACCGGCAGGGCGGGATCCGGATCGACCGGCAGCGGGCGGGATCCGGATCGACCGGCAGGGGCGGGATCCGGATCGACCGGTTGGCTGGCGAGCGTCGTGCATCAGTACCGGGCGCGGTAGCGCTCGGGTCTCCACCTCCACGAGGAGACGGCCTGGCGACGGCGCGCTGGCCACCTGCTCCAATGGCTCTCGTGGCGGACCAAGCGCTACCGCTCCGGGTTCCGACAGTTTATGATGCTCGGCACCATGTCGACCCTGACCGTCCCCGAGACGATTGTCGAGCTGCTGCGGCACGCCGTGGAACGCCACCGGAAACCGGACGCTCTCCGGTTCAAGTCGGAACGTCAGTGGCGCGACATCTCGTCTGAAGAACTGATGGCTCGCGTGCGGAAGGCAGCGCTCGGGCTCGACCGCCTGCACATCGGCCCAGGTGACCGGGTTGCGCTGCTCGCCGAAAGCGGACCGCTATGGACCATCGCGGATTTCGGCATTCTCGCAACCGGGGCAATAAACGTCCCGATCTATCCCACACAGTCGCCCCAGCAGGTCGAGTACATCCTCAATGAATCGCGACCGGGTTTGCTCTTCGTTTCTTCAGCGAAACAGGTGAAACGAATCCGGCACGTTCTCGAGGCATTCCCCGACATTCGCGTCGTGACGTTTCAGTCCGGAGTCGAGGATTCGAGGACTTTGCAGCGCTCGAGGCCTCCGGCGCCGAGGCCGAGGTCGAGACGCCGGGCCGGTTCGACGAGATGCGGTCGGCCATCGGTTCCGACGACCCGGCGTCGATCATCTATACGTCGGGGACGACCGGCGAACCGAAGGGCGCGGTCCTCACGCACCGGAACCTCTGCTTCAACGCCGCGGCATCGGCCGAGTCGATCTCGTGCGGCCCCGAAGACGTCGCGCTCAGCTTTCTCCCGCTCTCGCACATCTTCGAGCGGACCGTCGTCTACCTCGCGATCCTGCGCGGCGTGACGGTGTGCTACGCCGAATCCCTCGAGACCGTTGCCGCCAACCTGCTCGAGGTGAGGCCGACGATGATGACCGCGGTGCCGCGCTTCTTCGAAAAGGTCCACGAACGGATTCTCAAGGCTCGCCTGAAGCTCTCGCCGCTCAAGCGACGACTCTTCGACTGGTCGCTGCCGGTCGGGCGCGCGTGGGCGCGCGCCATCGACGAAGGTAAGTCGCCATCGGCAATCCTCAGGCTCGAACACGCGATCGCCGACCGGCTCGTCTTCGCGAAGTGGCGAGAAGTCGTCGGCGGCCGGCTCGAACGATTCGTCTCGGGAGGCGCGCCGCTCTCTCCGGATCTCGCATACACGTTCTGGGGCGCCGGTATTCCCATCCTTCAGGGCTACGGCCTGACCGAGACGTCGCCGGTGATCGCCGTGAACTCGCTCGGCCGGAACCGGATGGGCACCGTCGGTCACCCGATCACGGGCACCGAGGTCCGGCTCGCCGAGGATGGCGAGATCCTGACCCGCGGCCCCCACGTCTTCACGGGCTACTTCAAGAAACCTGCCGAGACGTCCGAGGTGCTCGGGTTGGACGGCTGGCTCCACACCGGCGACATTGGAGAGATCGATTCCGACGGCTTCATTTCGATTACGGACCGCAAGAAGGATCTCATCAAGACGTCTGCGGGAAAATATGTTCCACCTCAGCCGATCGAGAACCTGCTGCGTCTGAGCCCTTTCGTCGACCAGGCCCTGCTCGTCGGCAACGGGCGAAAATACGTCGCGGCCCTCGTCGTACCGAACCGCGATCAGGTCAAGGAGTGGGCGGTCGACCGGGGACTCGATGCGACGGACGTCGACTCGCTCCTGACGTCCGCGGAGTTGCTCGCGACCATCCGCGGTGAGGTGGCGCGACTTACGTCGCATCTGGCAGACTACGAACGCATCAAGGGCGTGGCGCTCATTGCGCACGAGTTCACGATCGACGGCGGCGAACTGACGCCAACGCTCAAGGTCCGGCGTCGTTTCGTTGAAGAAAAGTATCGCGACACCATCGACGCACTGTATCGCAATGAGACGCACTGACCGGATTCGCGCGGCCTTCGGGCTTGAAGCTACCTCTCGCTCGCTCCGACTGCTCCCCCTGCTCGTCGTTCTTGCCGTCGCGGCGCTTCCGTCGCAGGGGTGTCTCTTCTTCGACGTCGAACCGATCGACGAGGGCATCGTCCGGACCGAGCAGGCGGACGTGTATTCATCGACAGCTCTCGTGTCGCTCAAGGTCGCCTCGGTCAAGCGTGGCGACATCGTCGACATTCTGAGTCGCGAGTCAGTACAGGGTCCGACCTACACGGAATCCTGGGTCCAGGTTCGTCTTCGCGACGATGCCGAGACGAGCGGTTGGATCGAGGCGCGGCACATCGTCAGCCAGTCGATCGTGACGAAGACGGCCGAAATCGCCGGATCGCCGGAAGCGATGCCGGCGCTTGCGCGCGGCCGGTTGAAGGTCAATCAGCGCCTGCGGCTCGACGTGGGACGCGAGGCGGACGTCGCGGCCGTTTTATCGAGGGGAACCCTTTTCGACATCATCGGGAAACAGGAAACCACGTTCAAACCCGAGAAGAAGGCAAAGCCGGCGGCTGGTTCACCGGAGGCCGAGGAGGCCGCTGGCGAAGACGGCGCCGACGAACCCGAGGAACAAAAGGACGTCTGGTATCGGGTTCGGCTGGACGAGGGCTCGATCGTCCGCGGTGGCTGGCTTCTGTCTCGCTCGGTCAACCTCGAGGTCCCCGACGAGATTCTCCACCTCGAGGGTGACGGCCGTAGATTCGTTGCGTGGCAGGCCATTGGCTCGGTCGTCGACCCGAAGCTCGCGGCGCAGAATCCCGAGACCGCAACGCGCCATCACTACGTCACCTACATGCGTCGAGGATCGACGCCGGCCGAGGCCGACTTCGAGTGGGTCTATGCGGTCTTCTGGGACGTCGAAAGCCACGTGTATTACTCGCCCTTCCGCGACACGGAGCTGCGCGGCGTCTATCCGCTTGCGATGCGCAAGGACGGAACACGCACGGTCGTGACCGCGAACGTGCTCGACGACCAGAACCAGCCGGTCCCGGTCGAATACGAGACGTGGACCGACGAGAAGGGCCGGTTCAACCTCCGACGAATCACCCCGCCGGTTCGCGGCGAGAAAATCGGACGCCGTTAGTCAGCTCGTGATCCCGAGATCGGCGTAGGTCAGCTCGGCGCACTTCACAAGCAGGTCGACCACCGGCTGCGTGTCCATGTGAACGGCGTGGAGGATCGCCTTGCGGTATTCAGCCTCGAGCTCGTGATGCACGACGATCGGGAGCCAGCCGGCGCGCAGCGTGAACACGGAGGCCGCAAGCCGGGCGGTCAGCTCATTGTTCGATGGAAACGGCTGAAGGTCGCAGATCCGAATGAGCGCCAGCGCAGCCTGCTCGACCGGATGAAAGTCGGTGTTGAAGCTCTCAGCGGTGAACCAGTCCATGGCGTTGTCGAGAAGCGCCGGAAGCACGTCGGGCCCGGGAGCCGAATGCCCCGCGTAGGCCGCAACCGGAGCGCCGGTTCGGAATCGCCCCGCGGCGTCCGGATCGAGCAGACCGTTTATCTCGGCGATCGAATCCGGCGTCAGCGCCACGCCGGTGATGGCGAGGTCACGGACCCGGGACCACGCGGCGAGTGCGTTCCCAATGTCGCCGGGACCGGTGCGTGAGGCGCGACGTGCTTCGTGAACGTCCTCCTGGGTAACGTCCAGTCCCTTGAGCCTGAGCGAGTGATAAACGAGTGATGCGTCGAGCCATTCGGAATCGCGGTCGGCGCGAGCCGGTTCGGCCTCGCACGCCGCCTTGTAGGCAGCCCGCAGCGACTTCAGGCGGTCGACCCAGTCGTAGACGGCCCGGTGGGCGTGCATGATTGGCAGTTCGGCCATGCGCCGATGATAACAGCCAATCTCAACCACCGTCCGCACGCGCACCGCCTGGCCGTCAGACATTGCACCGATTGGCCCAGAACCCCGAGCGCAGCGAGGGGCCGACGTGGGCCATGCGCGCGGTGTAGTTGACGCGTGTGGTGCGACTGACACGTGCGGTGCGATTGTCGCCAGCGGTGCGATTGTCGCCAGCCGTGCGATTGTCGCCAGCAGTGCGGTTGGCGAAAGCGGTGCAACTAGCGCTCTTTGGTCCAGAACTCGGCCCCTCGCTGCGCTCGGGGTTCTGGGTCTGTCGTTGTGCGTGTTTACAGGCCGTCAGACAGTGCACCGATTGGCCCAGAACCCCGAGCGCAGCGAGGGGCCGACTTGGGCCATGCGCGCGGTGTAGTTGACGCACGCGGTGCGGTTGGCGACAGCGGTGCAACTGACGCGAGCTGGTCCGGACCTCGGCCCCTCGCTGCGCTCGGGGTTCTGGGTCTGTCGTGGTGCTTCACGTACACTCCGGCGGTGATCGATCCCGATTCAATTCGACGTCGGTGGCTCGAGAGACTCGGGCAGCCGGCGATTCTCGACTTTCCATTCGCCGCGATCGAAGAGGTCTTCCCTGTCACCGCCGGGATCTCGATTGCCATGGTTGAGGTCGGCTCGGGATCGATCTCGGTGTCCGACAGGCTCGAGGCCGTCGGCTTCGCGCCCTGCTCGACCGACGTCGAGGTCCTCAGAATCGAGTCGCCGGTTCCCGAGCGGCGTGAAGTGTCCGAAATCGCGTTCGCGGCCGCTGGATCCGTCGTCGGCGTTCATCTCGCCCACGACCCGGCAACATCGATAATCGCCGGCCAGTGTCTCGCCCCAGCTGGACGACTCGAGGCGAGGACGCGCTTTGCCGCCGACGTCTGGTGCCTTCCCCCGGACGAACTGCCCGGCACGCCGCCCGAGCAGCAGGCCCTCTGCGATGCCATCACGGCCGGGCACGGCCTCGAGGTCTTCGTCCACACACGCGCCATCCGGGCGCGCGCGTGTTCGTTGTGGCGTCCGTCACTCGGCGCCGAGACCGAGCTCGAATTCGTGCTCGACGCGCCCGTTGCGGTCTACCCCGGAACGCGTTTCGGACTGTGCTACGAAGGGCTCACGTTCGGCGCGGGCTTCGTTCGCACCGCCGGTGCGTGAAGGTCCTGCAGGGTCGCCACGTCGAGCGTGCCGCGCTGCAAGGCCGCGATCGCGTCGACGACCGCCGCCGCCCCCGTGCTCGTCGTGATACACGGAATGTCCTGCTGCATCGCCGCGCGCCGGATCGCCCGTTCGTCATAGAACGACGCTCGACCGAGCGGCGTGTTGATGACCAGCTGGATCTTCCCGTTTTTCATGAGGTCGACAATGTTCGGCCGTCCCTCGTTGACCTTGAACACGAAGTCCGCAACTACGCCACCGCCCGCGAGCATCTGCTGTGTACCTCGCGTCGCGACGATCCTGAAGCCAAGATCCGTCAACCGTCCCGCGAGTCGAACGACATCATCCTTGTCACGGTCATTCACGCTGATGAAAACAGCGCCCTCGGCCGGAAGCTTGAGGCCAGCCCCGAGCTGGGCCTTCAGGTACGCAGTACCGAAATCTTCCGCGACGCCCATCACTTCGCCGGTCGAACGCATCTCGGGCCCGAGAATCGTGTCCACGCCGGGGAATTTCGCGAACGGAAAGACCGGAGCCTTGATGAAGAACCGATCCACCGGCAGCTCATCCGGAAGTCCGAATCGATCCAGTGTGGCTCCCGTCATCAACCGCGCCGCGATCTTGGCAAGCGGGTATCCAGTGGCCTTCGAGACGAACGGCACGGTCCGCGATGCGCGGGGGTTCACCTCGAGCACATAGACCTTGCCGTCGCTGATCGCGAACTGGATGTTAACGAGACCGACGACCTTCAATGCCTCGGCGAGGCGCCGCGTGGTTTCGCGCATTGCGTCGAGGTGCTCGGCCGAGATCCGGTAAGGCGGCAGGATCGACGACGAGTCGCCCGAGTGGATTCCCGCCTCCTCGATGTGCTGCTGGATGCCCGCAATGACGGTGCGTGTGCCGTCCGACAACGCGTCGACGTCGACTTCGACCGCACCCTCGAGAAACGAGTCGATGAGGACTGGCCGCTCCGGGCTCGCATCCACCGACTTCCGCATGTACTCCTCTAGCTTCGGAAGCTCGTAGGCGATGAACATCGCCCGGCCTCCTAGCACGTAAGACGGTCTCAGAAGGACCGGATACCCGATCTCCTCCGCGATGCGGCTCGCCTGCTCGACGGACGTCGCGGTGCCGGCAGCCGGCTGCAGAATCCCGAGGTCCTTGAGCAGCTTGCCGAAGCGCTTGCGATCCTCGGCGAGGTCGATGGACTCGGGGCTCGTCCCGATGATCGGGACTCCGGCTCGCAGCAGGCGCATGGCCAGGTTCAGCGGCGTCTGGCCGCCAAACTGCACGATGACACCCTCGGGTCGCTCAACCTCGACGATGTTCATCACGTCCTCGAACGTAATCGGCTCGAAGTAGAGCCGGTCGGACGTGTCGTAGTCGGTCGACACCGTTTCGGGATTGCAGTTGACCATGATGGTCTCGAACCCGTCTTCCTTGAGCGCGAAGCTCGCGTGCACGCAGCAGAAGTCGAACTCGATTCCCTGCCCGATGCGGTTCGGTCCGCTCCCGAGAATCATGATCTTGCGTGCATTGGTCGGGTCGGCCTCGCACTCGTCCTCATACGTCGAGTAGAGGTACGGAGTGCTCGAGTCGAACTCGGCGCCGCACGTGTCGACGCGTTTGAAGACGGGTCGAACGCCGTGGGCCTTCCGGAGCGCCCTCACCGCGTCCTCCGTAGTCTCGAGCAGGTCCGCGAGCCGCACGTCCGAGAATCCCATCCGTTTCGCCGCGCGCAATTGCTCAGGGCTGATTGATCCGATGGATTCGTCCGCGAGTGCGTTCTGCAGGATGGCGATCTCGTGCAACTGATCGAGGAACCACGGGTCGATCTTCGTGATGGAGTGCACGACTTCGACGCTCATCCCGGTCTGGAGCGCGTACCGGATGTACTTCACGCGATCGGCCGACGGAATCGCGAGCTGTCGCCGCAGTTCGTCGTCCGTCACGGATTGGACGTCCTGGATGCGCCCCGTCTCGAGCGACCGCATGCCCTTGAGGAAGGCTTCCTTGAACGTCCGGCCGATGGCCATGATCTCGCCGACCGACTTCATCTGCGTCCTGAGCACGGCATCGGCTTGCGGGAACTTCTCGAATGGCCATTTCGAGATCTTCACGACTACGTAGTCGATCGTCGGTTGGAAACTCGCCGGTGTCTTCTGCGTGATGTCGTTCGGAATCTCATCTAGCGTGTATCCCACCGCGAGTTTCGCTGCAATCTTCGCGATCGGGAAGCCCGTGGCCTTTGACGCCAATGCCGACGACCGCGAGACGCGCGGGTTCATCTCGATGATCCGCAGATCGCCGTTGGCCGGATTGACGGCGAACTGGATGTTCGAGCCGCCCGTTTCGACGCCGACCTTCCGGATGATGCGCAGAGCAGCATCGCGCATCACCTGGTACTCGCGATCCGACAGCGTCTGTGCCGGAGCGACCGTGATCGAGTCTCCCGTGTGGATGCCCATAGGGTCCACGTTCTCGATCGAGCAGATGATGACGACGTTGTCGGCCAGATCGCGCATGACCTCGAGCTCGAACTCCTTCCAGCCGATGATCGATTCCTCGATGAGCATCTCGTGGACGGGACTTGCGGCGATGGCGCGCTGGACGATCTCTTCGAACTCTTCAGAGTTGTACGCGATGCCGCCGCCGGTGCCGCCGAGCGTGAATGACGGGCGGATGATGGCCGGATAGCCGGTTTCTGCAACTGCGGCGAAGGCGGACTCGAGCGAATTCACCAGACGCGCACGCGGCATCTTGAGCCCGATCTCCTCTATCGCGCCGCGGAAAAGCTGTCGGTCCTCGGCGATCTTGATCGACGCCAGCTTCGCGCCGATAAGTTCGACGCCGTAGCGCTCGAGCACGCCCGATTCGGCCAGTGTGACGGCAAGGTTCAGGGCCGTCTGGCCGCCAACCGTTGGCAGCAGCGCATCGGGCCTCTCGCGCTCGATGATGGTCTCGACGACAGCCGGCGTCAGCGGCTCGACGTAGGTTCGGTCGGCGAATTCCGGATCGGTCATGATCGTCGCCGGATTGGAATTCACGAGGACGACCTCGTATCCTTCGCTCCGAAGCGCCTTGCAAGCCTGCGTTCCGGAGTAGTCGAACTCGCAGCCCTGGCCAATCACGATCGGTCCGGAACCGATCACGAGAATTTTTCGAATATCGGTGCGTTTTGGCATGGTTCGGACGTCCCGGACGCGGGCGACCGGGAATGCTACACGAGGCCCGGAAGCCACGCAAAGCTCGGCCGTCAGCGTGTCGGTCGACCTGCAGAATGCGCCCCGGTTGAACCTCCCGCATGTCGCGTGCTAGCCTGCCATCACGTCCCCATTACGAATGTATCGTCCTGAGTACCCGGAGGATCTTGATGACGGAAGTGTCCAGGAGTGCGGGAATTCGCGCGGCCGTCGCTGCGCTCGCGGTTGTGCTTGCGGCGCCCGTGGCTTTTGCCCAGGAACCACAACCTGGTCAAGGCGGCGATCGTTCCGATTCCGTGACGGCGGACGCAGAGGCTGTTGCCCTCCCCCTTCAGCAGTACACAGATCCGGCTGGACGCTTCGGCTTCGTCGTTCCTTCGCAGTGGGGCCGATCGGCCTCCGAAACCGTCGACGAGATCATCTTCCAGAATGAACGGGGCGACAGCGTTCGCGTGACCATCGCGCCGTTGACCGTCGATCCGAAGGCGTTTGCGAATGCATACGTGGACACCTACCTGAAGGTGCTCTCGCAGTCACTGACCGACATTCGGTTCGTCGGACAACGTCCGATCGACGTCGGAAGGCGGAAGGCGACCGACTACGTCTTTACCGGAACGTTCAACGAAGCGCCCGTCACATGCAGGCAGGTGGTAGTCATCGGCAGCACGACCGTCCTCTACATTACCTTTGCCGGTTTCGGCCAACTCCGGACCCAATCCGAGCAGCTCTTCCAGTCGTCGCTCCTGACTTTCTGGATCAGCCCGTCGTTTGGAGGTCCCGTCTCGATCGGCACGGCAGACCCGAACGCTCCGGCCTATACGATCGCGATTCCCGAGGGATGGACGGACGAGGGAGAAACCGACGGAAACAGCCACATGTTTCGCCCAGCTGGAGCAAGGCCGTCGTCCGCGTACATTTCGACGCGGGTGACGAAGATCGCGCCCGACTCGAAGCTGACGGAGATCGACGATGTTTTCATCGCCGCATACCGGACCGCACTTCGGCAGCAGTATCCGGAGAACGCGATGGAGGTCCGCCTCACGAGAAAGATCTTCATCGGAGGCGCTCCGGCCGTTCGCTTCGATTACGGCTACATCTCGAACTTCGGCGTAAGGCGGGCGATCATGGTCCTTGCCGTCCGCAACGGCTACCTCATCGGGCTGGCCTGCGATTCAGTCGAGCAGGCGTATCCGATCTACGAGAAGTCGTTCGAGACCCTCTTCACGACCTTCAAGTTCCGGTAGGAGCTAAGGGGTCCCGGCTTCGTTGCCGAAATCGACACTGATGCGCCAGGCGACCGGCGGGCGCGCCGGGCCGGACATCGCCAGGGGTGGCGGCGCCGGTGTCGCGCCGCGAAGCGCCGACTGACCGGCGAAACGGGTCCGGTATTTGGACGTGATGAGCCGGACGTAGTTCTGCGTCTCGGCAAACGGCGGAATTCGACGTCCGAACCGCTCCACTGCACCCTCCCCGGCGTTATAGCCGGCGAGTGCGAGCTCGAGACTTCCACCGAATCGCTCGAGGAGCATCCTGAGGTATCGCGTCCCGGCGTGAACGTTCTGGCGCGGATCGAAGATGTCCGAGACCCCGAGACGGCGGGCCGTGTCAGGCATCAACTGCATGTAGCCGCTCGCACCCTTCGGCGAAATGGCATTGCGGCGGTAGCCGGATTCCTGCGCCATCACGGCTACGACGAGGCAGGGGTCCACGCCGTAGCGCAGGCCGGCCTCAGCAACGACGGCATCGAGCGCGGCGTCGCCCGTCGTGCAGGCGCGCGGTCGCTCGACCACGACGGCCGGTTCGGGTTTCGCAGGCTTTGCTGCGTCCGGCTGAGCCGCGGGCTGATCGAAGTCCACGACCAGCGAGCTGTTGGCCGGCTGGCTGTCGGGAACGCTCAGTTGCGTGGATTGCAGCTGAGTGCGAGCCTTCCCGCCCGAGTCGCTCGCGGGCGCCTGCGCGTGAGCCACCGCCGTCGCCGTGCAGAGGCACGCGGCCGCGAGTGCGAGCTGGGAGATTCGAAAGCGGAGAGCCACCTGTGGAGAGTCGCTCAATCAGGCCTGTTCAAGCAAGCGGAGTTGGACGGCTCGGCCTCACCGGCCCCTCGGACGACGAGCATGAGCCGCTCGCCTCGTTCGAGCGTGACCAGCTCGAACACGAGGACACCCGAGACCGTCTGGCCACCCGGAACCTTGAAGTCCCCGCGGCCGGTGATCGTTGAGGCCACCAGTGGCCGGTCCGTCTCGCCGGTCCGCACATAGACCTTCGGCTCGTTGTACGTCACCTCGGCGGTTCCGCGGTTGGTGATGCGGAATCGAACGTAGAGCCGTCCCTCGAAGACGTACGCGGCGTCGTCCACCACAACGTCGAATTGATCGATCTGGCCCCGCCTTTCACGAAGCGGAAGCGTCGTGAAGCCCTGCATTACGCCGTCGGCGACCCGGCGCATCGCCAGGTCCGATGCTCGACGGTCCGTCTCGGCGCGGAGCTTGGCGCGCTCGGACGCAAGTACATCCGCGTTCGCCTGTTCGATCTCGCGCTTGCGGTCGGCAAGTTTGCCGCTCATTTCAGATTCCATCGCCGCCCGATCGCGGGCGATATCCTTCGCCGCCGCAGCTCGTTGTTCGGCAATCTGTCGCTCGTACGGCGGAAGATTGACGTTCACGACCCGGTAGGCCTGTGCTGACGTCACGACGGTCAGGTCGAAGTTGTAAACCTCTTTTTCTGTCTTGATGAAGAGGTTGGTCTGGCCCTTCGTAGCAAGCGGCTTGATGAACACGTCGTTTCCGCTTCGATCTATGACGAACGTGCCGGTTCCCGACGCAGCGTCGAAGACGTCACCGCAGATCGCCTGCTTCGCCTCGGCCGGAAGCGCGACACGCGTAACGACGTTCTGCGCTGTCTTGATGGTCACGATCGTGTCGGGCGTGACATCGACGAAAATGATTCCGGAGGCGGGAGCCGAGGCCGGCGGAGGGTTCCCGCCCGACTGCGCGCTGCACACCGGCGCGACGACGAGCGTCAGCGCAATCGCCGCAAGAGAAGTAACTCGCATTCAGGCAATGTCCCTCGGTTTGATTCCACGGCGGAAAAGTTTGCCACAGATAGGCGCGGATGAACACCGGCCGCGTCCGGCGACCGGCCCACCCGCGCCTTCATTCGAGGTCTGGTTCTCAGCCGTTCGCGCGCTCGAACTCCTTCATGAAGTCGATGAGCGCTTTCACGCCGGCGGTCGGGAACGCGTTGTAGATTGAGGCCCGCAGACCGCCGACCGATCGATGCCCCTTGAGCCCGTCGAGACCTGCGGCGGTGGCCTCCGCGACGAATTTCTTCTCGAGGTCCTCGTTCGGCAGCCGGAACGTCACATTCATCAGCGACCGGCTGTCGTTTGCCGCTGTCCCACGATAGAACTCCGTCCCGTCGATGGCGTCGTAGAGCATTCCGGCCTTCTCGCGGTTGATCTGCTCCATGGCCTCGAGTCCGCCGAGTCCCTTCAGCCATTTCAGCACGAGGCCGACGACGTAGATCGAGAAACACGGAGGCGTGTTGTAGAGCGACTCTTTCTTCACGTGCGTCCGGTAGTCGAGCATTGAATGAAGGCCGTCCGGAATGCGGCCGAGCATGTCGTCTCGAACGATGACCGTCGTCACGCCAGCCGGCCCCATGTTCTTCTGTGCCCCAGCGTAGATGAGACCGTATTTCGAGACGTCGATCGAACGGCAGAGTATGTCGGACGAGGCGTCGCAGACGAGCGGCACGGTCCCGACCTCGGGCTCTGTTGCCCATTCCGTTCCGAAGATCGTGTTGTTCGAGGTGAAGTGCACGTACGAAGCATCAGCGGCGAGTTTCAACTCGCTCTGCGCAGGTATCCGACCGAAATTCTCCGACTCGGTGGTGGCGGCGATATTCACGTTGCCGACGCGCTTCGCTTCCTTCACTGCGCCCTGAGACCAGGCCCCTGTCACGATGTAGTCGGCCGAGCCGTCCTTCGGAAGGAAGTTCAACGGGACCATCGAGAACTGCAGCGACGCGCCGCCCTGCAGGAAAAGTACGTGGTAGCCATCGGGGATCCCCATCACCTCGCGCAGGTCCGCCTGTGCAGTTTTGATGATGGCGTCGTAGGTTTTCGAGCGGTGGCTCATCTCGAGGACCGACATGCCGACGCCCTTGTAGTTCACGAGGTCGGCCTGGGCCTCCTCGAGCACCGCGAGGGGAAGGCATCCCGGGCCGGCGCTGAAATTGAATATTCGGCCGGCTACGGCCCTTTCGCTGCTGCTCATGGAATCCTCCTTCGGAAAACCGGGACCTTGTCTTTGCGCCTTTGCGCCTTTGCGCGAGACTTTCTCACGACACTTGAGAAGAGTCTCTCGCAAAGGCGCAAAGGCGCAAAGGCGCAATCTACTTCAGTTCAATCACCTCAGTCGCCAGCACATGCTCGTTCTCCCTCACGGTGTCGAGCACCTCCGTGGACGGCGACTGGTCGATCTGAATCCGCGCGATGGCGGCCCCGCCTCCGTCGAATACGGCGTTCTCCATCTCCTGTACGTTGATCCCCGCGGCGCGCAAGGCCCCGAGAACGTGGGCCAGAACGCCGACGCGATCTCGATGACGAACCGTCAGAAGGTGCGTCGCATGCGTCCGCACCGCAAGGTTCACGACGTTCGGCACCACGCCAGTCTCCTTGAAGACACGCACGATACGGACGGTTTCGTCGGCGATGGCGGCCTGCGCCTGATCGGTCGACGCGCCGATGTGGTGCGTCACGTAGACACCCGGGCGGACCGCGAGGGGCACCGAGCACTCACCGGTTGCCGTGGCGGGTTCTCCCTCGAAGACGTCCAACCCGGCCCGGATGCCTTTTTCATCGATCGCCGCCTCGAGCGCGGCCTGATCCACCACCTCCGCGCGAGAGGTATTGAGAAGGATCGCGCCGGGCTTCATTGCCTCGAACACGTCCGTTCCCACGAGCCCGCGCGTCTCGGCGTTGAGCGCGATGTGCAGACTCAGGACATCCGCTGCCCGGGCGACCTCGACTGGCGAGTTGGCTCGACAGATCCCGAGCTCGCTGGCGCGCGCATCCGTAAGCTTCCGGCTCCACGCGACCACGGGCATGCCAAACGCCTTTGCCCGAACGATCATTTCCTGGCCGATCTTCCCGACACCGATCAATCCGAGCGTTCGCCCGAGCAGCCCTTGCGCCTTGCCGTACTCCTTCTTGTTCCAGCTCCCGGCGCGAATGTCGGCGACGTTGTCCGGTATTCGCCGGTCAATCGCCAGCAGAAGCCCGAACGCAAGCTCTGCCACCGCCACCGAGTTCTTTCCCGGACAGTTCGACACATAGATGCCGCGCGCGCTTGCCGCCTTCACGTCTATGGTGTTGTACCCGGCTCCGGCGCGAACGACGAGCTGAAGCGAACCGGCCTCGAGCATCGGTTCCGTGACCTTCGTCGATCGGACGACGAGCACATCCGCGGCGGAATCGCGAACGGCGGCGACGAGCGACTCGTCCTTGAGATCGGGATTGACCGTAACGTCGCAGCCCATCGACGTGAGTGCATCGACACCGGCGCTCGGAAACTTGTCGGCGATGAGGATCTTCATGAGCGCTCCGTCAGCGGATGGTGTGGCAAACGAGTCCGTCACGAAGCTTGGGCTCGAACCACGTCGACTTGGGCGGCATGATCTCGCCGGCGTCGGCGATGCGCATGAGGTCGTCGAGCGTCGTGGGATATAGCGAGAACGCGACAGCTGCCTTGCCTGAATCAACGAGGCGCTCGAGCTCTGCCGTGCCGCGGATGCCTCCGACGAAACCGATCCGCTTGTCGGTGCGCGGATCCTCGACGGCGAGCAGCGGCGCCAGCACACGGTCCTGCAGCACGCTGACATCGAGCGAGGCGATGGGGTCTCGGTGATCCACGCTGCCCGCCGGCGGAATCAATCCGTACCATCGTCCGCCGAGGTACATGGCAAATGCCCCTTTCTCGGGATCGGGCGACGCGCCTTCGGCGATTTCGAACCGCTCCGCTACTGCTGCGAGAAGTGCCTCGGGAGTTAGCCCGTTGAGGTCCTTCACGGTGCGGTTGTAGGGGAGGATTCGCAGCTGGTCGGCCGGAAATACCACGGCGAGGACGAAGTTGTAGTCTTCTTCGCCCGTGTGGTTCGGGTTGGCGTCACGAAGCTCGGCCCGCGCACGGCTCGCCGAGGCCGATCGATGGTGGCCATCCGCGACATAGAGGTCGGCAACTGCGGCGAACCCGTCGACGAAGCACTCCGGTTGCGCAATTCTCCACATCGTGTGGACGATGCCGTCGGGTGCGACGAAATCGTAGAGCGGCGGTCCAGCCGTGACGTCGTCGACGAGCGTGTCGATTTCACCGGTTCCGCGATACGTGAGGAACACGAGACCGGTCTGCGCGCCAAGCGTGACGAGATGCCGTGTGCGGTCGTCCTCCTTGTCGCGTCTGGTCCGCTCGTGTTTCTTGATGCGGTCGGTGTCGTATTCGTCGATCGAACAGCAGGCGACGAGGCCCGTCTGCTCTTGATCGCCCATTCTGAGGCGGTAGAGGTAGAGCGAGGGGTCCGCATCGCGCTCGAGCGGGCACTCGGCGATCAGCCGGTCGAAGTTCTCCTTCGCCTTCGAATAAACCTCGTCGGAGTAGAGATCGGTCCCGGCCGGCAAGTCGATCTCGGGACGCGAAACGTGCAGGAAGCTCCAGGGATTTCCCTTCGCAAGCGCGGCGGCCTCCTCCGAGTTCACGACGTCATACGGGACCGCGGCGACGTCGGCGGCGCGCTCGACGGGTGGCCTGAGCGCGCGAAACGGTCGAATTCGAGCCATGGACGGGGTGTCTCCTCTTCGAGCGTAGTGACCGGCGCGGGCATGCTCCGGGCCGGTCGAACGCCGGTCAAGATTGGCCTCGAAGCTCCGTGCCTCTGTGCCTCTGTGTCTCTGCGTGCGAAGCGTCTGAAGAGCTACGCACACAGAGGCGCGGAGCCACCGAGACATGGAACGCTCACCCTACTTCGCCGGTGCGTTCGAGTTCGTGGCCGGCTTCGACTTATCCGTATCGTAGATAATGTTGTACTTCACAGTGTCGATCTGCCACTCACTGTTGACCGCCACGAGCTCGAACTGCATCGACCCGCTTCCGTTGTCGAACTTGATGTCATAGTCCATCGACGCTGCCGGCGCTCCCTTCACCGTCGATTCGCTGTAGGACGTGCGCGTCAACGTAAGCAGGTCCCCGGCGTTCTCGAGTTTCTTCATGAACTCCTGAACCCGCTGCGGTTCTTCCTTGAGATTCATCGTCTTCGCCAGGTCTTCGTATCGCCGGTTCTGCCAGAGATACATGAACCGGCGGGCGAGCTTCTCGGCGCCATCGCCGTTCGGCGGATATGGCGGGTCGGTCGTCGTGCCCGAGATGTCGAAGTTGTACCCGTCGAGTTGCCACTCTCCAGTGACATCGTTGCCGCGCAGCTTCACCTTGAACGGCCCTTCGGCAAGCGCAAACTTCGCCGTGAACTGAACCCACGCGAGTTTGTCGCCGTCTTCCTCGGTAACGGTGGGGTCGCCCGACTGAACGAAGTCGAGCAACTGACCAAAGCCCTCGAGCCCCGCCATCTTGGCAGTGAAGTCCGCCTGCGTGAACGTCCCCTTGAACGGCTTCGACGCCCGGTCGTACATTCCGGCATAGTTTCGATCTTTAAGCGCTCCCATGACCTTTCCTGCAGACTCGGGCACCTTTGCGGGATCGGCCTTGATACAGCCTGTCAGGGGCAGCAGGAATGCAATCGCCGCAACCGCGATCGTGACGGACCGTGTTCGCATCGTGGACCTCGTCGGAGTGAATTGTGTATTTCCAGGCAGGCGCGGCGTGGCAACGCAATCGCGCCTTTGCGGGACATCGTCTCGCAAAGGCGCGATGGAGCAAAGCCGAATTTCGCGGGAGCGCTACTTGTAGGCTTCGGCCTGGTAACCCAGCCGATGACGCACCGCTACCTCGGGACGAGCCGGAACCTGCACGGTAATTCGCCGGTATCCGCCCTTCGAGAATGGATTCGACGGCGAGTACCCGATGATGTAGGTCTGACGCAGTTCCTCGGCGATTGCGGCGAAGACCCCAGCAACGTTTCCGACACTCTCCGAGTAGTAGAGCGTTCCGCCAGAGTTCGAAGTCACGGCATCCATGAACGGATCGCCGCCAGTGCCCGTGCCCCAGCCCCAGCCGGAGTTCGGATTCCCCTGGCGCTGGCCGGGATTGCGACCGCTGTATTGCGGGGCAGCCGAGAAGGCCGAGCCCGTCGGCTGTAGTGGCCAGCTCGGCCACGGGATGTTCGGGACGTTCGCGCGCGGACGAGTGCGCCGCCGGGGCTGCGGATAGCCCGGAGGGTACGTCCCCGGATTCGGATTCGTGTTCGGACCCGTATTCGGTCCCTGTCCGGGAAACGTCGGCGGTGTCGTCTGCGGAATCCGGAAGACGTTCGTCCCCGAGGATTCAGGATAGCGGATGCCGTACACGACCACGTCGCTCTCGGAGCAGGCATTCACCGCCTCGTCGGCCGTGACGTCTTTTGATGCCGTGTCCTCGCCGTCCGACAGAATCACCATGGCCTTGCGGCCTTCCACGTGGCGTAGCCGCTCGGCGACGGACAGGTACACCGCTTCGTAGAGCTTCGTCGATCCGTTCGCCTGCGTTCGCCGGATCGCCTGGGTCAATTGGCGCCGATCGTTCGTGAACTCCTGCTCGACGATGACCTGGCTGGCAAACGACACGATGATCACCTTGTCGCCCGGAAGCAACTGGTCGAGGAACTCAATGGCCGCCGACTGGATGTCGTAGATCGTGTCGCGCGCAGAACCGCTCGTGTCCATTACGATCGCAACGTGAATCGGGACGCGCTCAGAGCTGAAGAAGCTGATTTCCTGCTCGACTCCGTCCTCGAGGAGCCGGAAGTCCTGCTTTCGAAGCTGTGGCACGTAGTGGCCGGAACGGTCCGAGACCACGGCCGGAACCTCGATCAATGCCCCCTCGAGTTTCACGATCTCTTCGGGATCGCCTCCAGGTGTTCCCGACGGATCGGGTATGCGCCCATCGGTCGGCGGAGGAACCGTCTGCGACGGGTCGACGCGACGCGGGCGCCCCTGGCCACTTGCAAACGAAGGCAGTCCCGCCACAAGGATCAGGACGAGGACAACAAGCGCTCCGAGTCTCTGCATCGCTAAGCTACTCCACACTTCAGATTGGGACGTCCGTATGAGTCCCGTACGGCCCCGCCGCGTTGCCTTTTTTCATGTGAAACGCCGGGGCTACCCGATTCGCTCGAGCCCTCCCATATAACCGCGCAACACCTCGGGAATGACAATCGATCCGTCCGCCTGCTGAAAATTCTCGACGATTGCCACCCACGTGCGTCCGATGGCGAGGCCCGATCCGTTCAGGGTGTGGACGAACTGAGTCTTTGCGCCCGGTTCGGGCCGGTATCGGATCTGGGCGCGCCGGGCCTGAAACGCCTCGAAATTCGAACACGACGAGATCTCGCGGAACGTCTGCTGCGACGGCAGCCACACCTCGATGTCGTAAGTCTTCGCCGACGATGCGCTGAAATCTCCGGTCGACAGCGAGACCACACGGTAGTGGAGCCCGAGACGCCGAAGGATCTCTTCCGCGTGGTTCGTCAGGGTTTCGAGCGCTTCGTAGCTCTCCTCCGGCTTGGCGTACCACACGAGCTCGACCTTGTTGAACTGGTGCACCCGGATGATCCCGCGCGTGTCCTGGCCGAAGCTGCCGGCCTCGGACCGAAAGCACGGCGTGTACGCGGTCATTTTCTTGGGCAGCTCGCTCGCGTCGAGAATCTCGTCGCGGTTGATGTTCGTGACCGGAACTTCAGCAGTTGGAATGAGATAGTATGGACGCTCGTAATCAAGCTTGAAGAGGTCCTGCTCGAACTTCGGCAACTGGCCGGTGCCGAAAAGCGAGTCGGCATTCACGATGACGGGCGGCAGCACTTCGAGGTATCCGTGCTCACGCGTGTGCACATCGAGCATGAAGTTCATGAGCGCCCGCTCGAGCAGCGCACCGGCGCCAAGCGTCAACGGAAAACGCGTACCCGTGATCTTCGCAGCGCGCGGCAGGTCGAGAATGCCGTGTTTCTCACCGAGCGTGACGTGGTCAAGTGGTTCGAATTCCAGCTCCGGCGCCGCTCCCCACCGACGGATCTCGACATTGGCCGACTCGTCGGGTCCGACCGGCACTGACGGATGCGGCAGGTTCGGAATCCCGTGCATGATGTCGTTCAGTTCGCCTTCTGCCGAATCCCGCTCGGTCTCGAGCGCCTCGATCCGTTCCTTCAACTCTTTGACCCGAAGGCGTTTGGCCTCCGCTTCGTCCTTCCTGCCGTCCTTCATCAGGGCACCGATCTCGGGACTGAGGCGGTTTCGTTCAGCGGAGAGGTCGCCGGATTCGGTGATCGCCTTGCGGCGGCGCACGTCGAGCTCGGCAAATCGATCGAAAACGGCAATGTCGAATCCGCGCGTCGCGAGGCGGCGGCGCACCTCGTCGAGGTTTTCGCGGACGTACTGAATGTCCAACATTTGTAGACTTCCTCGGGGTCTTGATAGAAACTTCGGCGCTTGATGGGCCGGTTTCAAACCGTACCACGAGACGAATTGCCAACGTAAGGAGAGCGGTCGGCCCCCGAACCCGACTCAGCATGAAACGCATACGCAAGGCAGTATTCCCGGCCGCGGGTCTCGGTACCAGGTTCCTTCCGGCGACCAAGTCGATGCCGAAGGAGATGTTGAACCTCGTCGACAAACCCCTCATTCAGTACACGGTCGAGGAGGCCATCGCGAGCAGCTGTACGCAGCTCATCATCGTCACCGGACGCGACAAGTCGCCGATGGAGGACCATTTCGACGTTTCGTACGAGCTCGAGCGCACGCTCGAGGACCGCGGCAAGCTCGACCTGCTCGAAGTGGCGCGCGCGGTCGCCGACCTGGCGTCCATCGCCTACATTCGGCAGAAGCGCCCACTCGGCCTCGGCCACGCCGTGCTCGTGACGAAACGTCTCGTGGGCGACGAACCGTTCGCCGTCATTCTTCCGGACGACATCGTCGATTCCGTAAAGCCCGCGGTCGCGCAACTCACCGAGGTAGCCGAGCGTTACGACGCCCCGGTCATCGGGGTGATACCCATCGACGGTCCCGAGATCTCGAGATTCGGCGTCGCGGCCGGCGAAGAAGTCGAGCCCGGTGTCTTCCGGATCACGAAGATGGTTGAGAAGCCGAAATTCGAGGACGCGCCATCGAACCTGGCCATAGTGGGTCGCTACGTTCTGACGCCGGACATTTTCCGGCACCTCGAGGCAACCGGAGCCGACACGCGCGGCGAAATCCAGCTTACGGACGGCATGCAGCGCCTGCTTGGCGAGCGGCCTATTTACGCTCGAGTCCTCGAAGGCACGCGATACGACGGCGGAGACAAGCTCGGCTATCTTATTGCCACATTTGACTTTGCGCTCAAGCGTGCCGACCTTGGTCCCGAACTGCTCGAGTTTCTCCGCGAGCGTCTAGGCGAAATCGACGGGTAGGGGAACAGGCGCAGCCGTTCAAACGGCTACGCCTTCTTCTCTCCTCGGAGCGTGTCCCGGAGCGCGTCGAGGAGTGCGTCGTTTTCCGGCGGCGTGCCGACGCTTATTCGCAGGAAGTCACCCAGCATCGGGTACCGGCTGACGTTGCGCACGAGAATTCCACGGTCGACGAGTCGCGAAAACAGTTCCGCCGGAGTCAGCCTCGAACAACGGACCACGAAGAAATTCGCGGCCGACGGAAACGCGTCAAGGTCGTCGATGGCCCTGATCTCGGCCAGCAACCGCTCGCGTTCCGAGACGAGAAGCTCGACGAGTGGTCTTAGCAGGGTGTCGTACCGCTCGATCGCGACCTCGGCCGCCGCCATCGAGAAGATGTTGAGGTTGTACGGTAGCTTTGCTTTCGTCACCTCGGCGGCGATTTCGGGAGCGGCGAGCATGTAGCCTACGCGAAGCCCGCCCATCGCCATGGCCTTGGAGAACGTCCGCAGGATGACAAGGTTGCGGTGTCGCTCGAGCAGCGACGTGGCTGGCCGGCCTGCGAACTCGTGGTAGGCCTCATCGAGAACGACGATCCCATCGAAGCGCTCGAGCAGGCGATCGAGATCATCGAGGTCGTAGAAACTCCCGGTCGGGTTGTTCGGAGAGCAGATGACGACGACGTCCGCCCCTTCGTCGATCGCCGCCCGCTCGACGGCCGCCGGATCAAAGGCCAGGTTCGCATCGAGAAAAACCGATCGCACGTCGCCGCCGAGGACGCTCGCCTGCAGGCGGTATAGGGTGAACGTTGGCTCCACGATCACGACGCGGGTACCGGGTCCCACCGTCACCATCATCAAGGCCTGGATCAGCTCGTTCGAACCATTGCCGGCCAGGATGCCGTCCGGACGCCATCCCGAGAAGGACGCGAGGCGTTCCAGCAGCGACGCCGGCACGAAATCGGGATAGCGGGACCAGGCACGCTCGCGGACGCGCGTCTCGACTTCGCGTTTGATCGGCTCGGGAAGATCGAACGGGTTCTCGTTCTGGTTGATCTTGATCGGCGTCTCGATGGGATCGAGGGTGTACGCCGACAGAGATCGGACGACGGGCTTGATCTTCGAGAGAGGGTCTTTCATGGAATGGAGGTCACTTGCCGACTTTGAACATGTGCGCCTTTGCGCCTTTGCGCGAAATTCCCCGCAAAGGCGCAAAGACGCAAAGTCCAGACGTGACCTTGGAATGACTATTCATCCGGGCTCGTATCATCCTCCAACCGTATCGTCACGGCCCTCGCGTGTGCTCCCAGTCCCTCGGCATTGGCGATGGCAGCGATCGACGGGCCGGTCGCCAGCAACCGCTCCCGGGTGTATCGGATGATCGACGTTCGCTTCACGAAATCGTAGACGCCAAGTGGCGACATGAATCTCGAGGTCCCGCCTGTCGGGAGCACGTGATTCGGCCCAGCGAAGTAGTCTCCCACGACTTCGGCCGAATATGGGCCGAAGAAGATCGCGCCCGCGTTTCGAATCAAGGCCGCTATCCGGTCCTCATCTTCCGCGACGATCTCCAGGTGCTCCGGCGCCAGGTGGTTCACGAGTTCGCATCCCGCGTCGAGATCGTCCACGACGAAAATCGCGCCGTATCGCGCGAGTGAGGCCGACGCGATTCCTCGACGATCGAGCAACATGCACTGCTCGGCGACCTCGGCGGCAAGTCGCTCGGCAAACACCGCATCCGGCGTTATGCAGATCGCCGAGGCATCGACGTCGTGCTCCGCCTGAGACAGCATGTCGGCGGCGACCCAGCGAGGGTTGGCTGTCCGATCCGCGAGGACGACGATCTCGCTCGGCCCTGCGATCGAATCAATGCCGACGGCGCCAAAGACGAGCTTCTTCGCGAGTGCAACGTAGGTGTTGCCCGGGCCAACGATCTTGTCCACCTTCGGAACCGTCTCGGTACCGAATGCAAGCGCGGCAATCGCTTGGGCGCCACCGATGGCGTAGACCTCGTCGATGCCCAGCTCGACAAGCACGAACGAGATCGCCGGATTCTCGACGAGCGCTCCCGGCGGCGTGACGGCGACGATACGCCTGACGCCGGCCACCTGCGCCGGGATGGCGTTCATGATGACCGATGACGGATAGGCCGCACGGCCACCCGGAATATAGAGTCCGGCCCGATCGACCGGCGTGATTCGCTGTCCGAGCACGATCCCGTCCGGTCCCGAGAACTCCCAGGATCGCTCGGCCTGCCGCTCGTGAAACGCCCGGACATTGACGATCGCACCCCTGAGCGCTCCGGCGAGATCGGGAGGGACCGTTGCCGCCATCTCGTACGCCGTCCTCATGTCGAATCTCAGCGCATCGGGGTGAGGCCGAACGCCGTCGAACTGTTCGGTGTAGTCGAGGAGCGCTGCGTCTCCGCGCCGTCGCACGTCATCGACGATCGCAGCCACGGCCGCGTGAATCTCTGAGTCGGCGCCGAGCTGGCGCGACCTGATGCGCGCCAGGAGTGGCTGCTCGAGGTCACCCGTATATCGAACGATTTCGATCACGACCGGTCTCCCTGCCCACAGGCTGGATCGAGAAGCGCGATGAGCTGCGCGATCTCGTGCCGCTTGAGCTGGTAGCTAGCGCGATTCACTATGAGCCGCGCACTGATCTCGGCGATGACCTCCGTCACCGAGAGGCCGTTCTCCGCCAGCGTCCGCCCCGACTCGACGAGGTCGACGATGCGCTCCGCGAGTCCCGTGATCGGCGCCAGCTCGACAGAACCGGACAGCGTGATGAGCTCGACTGGAACGCCGAGGTGGCGAAAATACGCTCCGGCGACACGTGGGTACTTCGTCGCGACGCGCAGCCTTGAAACATGGCTGTAGTCACACTCCGCGGAATCGACCGGAGCGGCAACGGCGAGCCGGCAGCGGCCGAATCCGAGATCGAGCGGCTCGTGCACGTCGGCGTCGTGTTCGGCGAGGACGTCTGAGCCACACACGCCCGCGTCGGCAACGCCGTATTCGACGTAGACCGGAACGTCGGCCGGCTTCACGAGCAGGAGCCGGAATCGGCCGGATCGATCTTCAATCCGCAACCGGCGGCTTTCGAGATCTTCAGGCGCAACGCAAACGCCCCCGCGCGCGAGGCGCGACAGCGTCTCGTCCTGGAGCCGGCCCTTGGCAAGGGCGATCGTGAGTGTCATCGCGCAGTGCCCTCCGCACCTTGCGGCACGATTGTCACGGTGCGGCCCTCCGCGCGAAGCCGTTTGGCCTCGGCGAACAGCGCTCCGAGATCCGTGCCGGCGGCAAGCGCCGTCCGTTCGGGCTGCTCGCGGCGCGGGACATCGAGTCCCCGTGCCGCCAGAGCGCCCGCGAGCCAGTCCAGGGAGAGCGAGAATCCGACTGCGGGCTCGTCCGTGCCGTATTTCGAGAGCAGGGCGTCGTAACGTCCTCCGCCGCCAAGCGGCAGACCCCACCCCGGCGCGTAAATCGAGAAGGTCATTCCGGTGTAGTAGTCCAGACCGGCAACCTCACCGAGATCGATCGAGACGAGCCCGTCGAGTCCGAGATGCTCGAGCGTCGAATACACGGCCGAGAGCTGGTCGAGGGCGGAAACCGACAGCGGGTTCGAGACGAGTGTTCGCGCTTCGTCGATCACCGCGCGGCCACCGGCGAGTCCGATGAGGCGGCCGAATGCTGCGCAATCCGCGGCGGGCGCGTGCGGCGCCAGACACTGTTCGACGGCTGCCGACTGGCGACGATCGACGAACGCGCGCAGGCGCGCCTCGGCATCGAGGTCCAGTCCGATGCGCTCCACGACTCCGCGAAAGAAGCCGGCGTGGCCGAGGACCACTCGGGCGTCATCGAGGCCGAGGGCCGAGAGGGTTTCGAGCGCAACGAGGAGGATCTCGACGTCGGATTCGGGGCTGGCCCATCCAACGTGTTCGATTCCGAGTTGGTGGAATTCGTGCTGGCGGCCCCGGCGAGGCTCGTCGGCGCGAAAGACCTCGCCGGTGTAGCACAGCCGAAGGGGCCGTTCGCGCTCACGCAGGCGCGTTGCAACCGTGCGAGCGACGAGTGACGTGAGATCCGGGCGGAGTGCGACCGTTGTGCCGTCGCGGGCCGTGAATCGGTAGGTGAGGGCCGCGACGTCTCCGCCCATCCCGAGGGCGAAGAGATCGTAGGCGTCGAAGATGGGGAGGTCGATTTCGGCGTAGCCCCAACCGGCGAAGACCGACATGACGTCGCGCTCGATGGAACGGCGAAGCGTGACTTCGTCGTCGAGGAAGTACTGGACGCCGGGTGGGACGGACGACAGATCGATTGGTCGGCTCGGTTTCATGGCGGACCGAGGAGTCAACCACAGGCCTCGGCGGGGAGGCAATCGGGGAAGAGCACAGAGAAGGCTTCTTGCACCGAGACACAGAGTCACAGAGACACGGAGGCTAAATGGTCTGGATGCAATAAGGCTCCGTGTCTCTGTGACTCTGTGTCTCCGTGTGCGTAGCTCTTCCTATCCCACGTCGTGGTCGCTGATCACTCGCTTGATTCCCTCCTTCATGAGGCGAACGTTGAAGTTCAGGATCAACCCCACGCGAAGCCCAGACAGTCTCAGGTACGTGAGTACCTGTTTCACGTGCACCGGGTTGATTAACGAAACGGACTTCACCTCCACGACCACCGCATCTGCGACGACCATGTCTAGACGATACCCGCGCTCCAGTTCCAGATTCTTGTATCGAAGCGGCAGTCCCACCTGTCGTGCGCAGGTCACGCCGCGCAACGCGAGTTCATACTCAAGGGCCTGCTCGTAGGCTGATTCCAGAAGCCCCGGGCCGAGCGCCTCGTGGATCTCGATAGCCGCGCCGATGATCAGTGCCGTTAATCCTGAATTTGTCATGCCCCATGATCGAGTCTCCTCACCGGAAGTTGCCCTCTGTCTGCTAGACTCGCGCGGCCTATGCACGAACACGAGTACGAGGCCATGTTCGGCCTCGAGGACGTCTACTGGTGGTTCATCGCGCGGCGCCAGCTCGCCGTCGACATCCTCCGCCGCGAGCTCGCAACCCGCTCCGACGCGCGGATTCTCGACGTCGGTTGCGGCACCGGCTCGAACCTCTCCGCCTTCGCCGAACTGGGTCGCGCCACCGGGATCGATGCGTCTCCCGAGGCCCTCGCCTTCTGCCGCCGCCGCGGCGTGGAGACCGTCTCGCTCGCCGAGATCGAACGTCTTCCATTTGCGGACGCCACATTCGACATCGTCACGGCGATGGACGTTCTCGAGCACACCGACGACGATCTCGCGGCGCTTCGCGAGCTACGGCGCGTATGCAAGCCGGGAGGCCTGCTTCTCGCCACGGTTCCGGCCTACGGTTTTCTCTGGAGCGAGCACGACGAGGCACTCAAGCACCGCCGTCGCTACACGGCGCACGAACTGCGAAACAAGCTCACCGTTACGGACTTTGCCGTCGAGCGAACCTCGTACTTCATCACGATGCTCTTCTTCCCCATCCTCCTGATGCGAATCCACCAGGGGCTCTTCAAGAAGTCGACGCAGCCGCAGACCTCCATTCAGCTGCTGCCGAGGTGGTTGAACCGAACGCTCGTCGGACTCCTGTCGATCGAGCGACGCGCATACCGTGCGATCAACCTGCCATTCGGCGTGTCGATCGTGGCGATGGCCCGCCCTTCCGAGCGTCCGCGGATCTCTGCGACGTCAGCCGCGGGGCTACTCGCTGGATAACGACGGCAAACTCGGCTGGCGCATCGGACGCGTCGAGCTGACCTGCGTCCACGTCGTCTGGTCGCGACGCAGGATGGCGTAGCGCGAAGTCTCGCCGTCGTCGAGTCGGACAATGACTTCGTCAAATTCGGCTGCCGTGAGATCGGCCTGGTCGATGAACACGATGTCTGCGGCCGGCCCGGCGTCACGGAAGAGCTGGAGACCGACGAAGACGACCCGATAGCCGGGCTTGGCCGCCGATAGCGACCGGTCGGGCTCGGAGATCACGAACACCACCACTCGCTCGAATCCGCCGGACTCGTCGCGAAGCCGCACCTCGCGTGATGCGAGGATTTCCGTTCGACCATCGCGATCGAGGTCGGCGACGCGCACGCGAGCGAGTCCCTCTTCGACAGCTACGCGTGTCGGATACCGATCCCGCAGAATCTGACGAGTGGCGGCGTCAACGGCGGAACGGTGCTCGTCGCGCATCGGCCGAACGCCCGTCGAGCGGCCGGCGAACCTTCGATCGCTGATCGCAAGAACCGCAGTGGTCTCAACGTCGAGCGGGCCGAGATCCAGCGGACCCGAACCGGCGACCGGCACGACGGGCACCGAACCGACCATCGTGGGATCTCCAACGAAACGGACGTCACCGGCCGCGGCGCCTCCTCGCAAGAGCATCAATCCGGTCGAGGGCTTGCAGTAGGTCGACGCAAACGCGCGACCCTCGGCCAGCGCGTCCTCGTCGGTGCGCGCTGTGATCGGCGCCACGATCGCGCCGCCTGGCTCGACGAGCGCGATCGGCGTTGCGACACCGATCGTTCCGGGACCGGCGTTCGCTCCACTACGATTCCAGGTGATGGCGAAGAGCGCCGGTCGGCGCTCGACCCGGGCCGACGGAGACGTTTGAAACGAAACGCTTCCAGCCTCGGGTCGCGATCGATCGACGACGCCGAGGCCAACCGCCCAGACGACGAGAATGGCGATGACCAGCCAGGCCGTCTGCCACGCAATCCGACGTCGGTCGGTTCGCTCGGAGATGGAATCGGCGAAGTCCTTCGGCTCGTCGGATGACATCGCTTGACGACTACCTGAGAAACTTCATCGGTGCGCCGTGATAGAGACGAAAACAACGGATGCAACGAAAGAGGATCTCACCCTCGGGGAGCGCCTCGAGGAGCTCTTTCGGGGCAACCTCGTAACGCTTCAGGTGACCGAAGCACGGATCGTTCTTTTCGCCTGGCTCATCGCAGACCGTCTGATCGGCGGCTCTCGGCTTTGGAGGCAGGGTCTGACGCGAGCCGGACTCGGCGGCGACCGGTTCTTCGGTTTCGGAAGTCATGCCGAGTGTCTACACCGCGACCGCGACCGATACAACGAAAAAGCGACGAGCCCGCCGATCGGAGTGACCGGCGGGCTCGTTGCGATGATCCGGCATCAGCCGTCGCGCTCTAGAAGTTGAGCTTCAGAGCGAGCTGGATGACGCGGGGATCCGTGAACGTCGTGTTGATCTGACCGAAGTTCGTGCTGTTGATGTTCTGATTTCCCACGAAGAAGATCGGGTGATTCAGAACATTAAAGAACTCGGCCCGGAACTCGATGTTGACGGTCTCGGTGATGGCCATGCGCTTGATGACGCCAAAGTCCCACGTGAAGACCGAAGGACCATTGAACTGGAAGGCCTGAAGGCCTCCAATCTGCCCGGCGCCCGGATTGAAGAACGCCTGGCCGGCAAACGGCGCGCTGCCATCAGCGTTCGTGCCCGCGGGACCCGTCAGCTGGGTTCCGTTGACGACGCCCGGATTGATGACCGACGGATTGATGTAGTAGATCCCGTTCGGCGTGTGGAAGATGCCGAAGAGGTCCTTGATCTGCTCGTTCGTGAGCGACGAGTCGGCGCCGTTGAGACCCGAGCGGCCGACACGGTTGAACGTGCCGCGACCAGAAAGGATGCTGAACGGCGAGCCCGACTGCCAGTTGAAGATCGAAGAGACCTGCCAACCGGTCACGAAGCCATTCGCGATGTCGTTCTCGAGATCCCAGTACTTCTTCCCGTCGCCGATCGGCAATTCATAAATGATGTTTGCCTTGAACGCGTGCGGGATGTCGTATTCGGCGCGGGTGCGCGTCTGGTTCGGGTTGTTGATGTCGAGAGGCGGCTCGAACTTCGTCTGGCCGAGACCCGACGCGTTCGTGAGCACCTTTGCCCAGGTGTAGTTGGCCTGGAAGCCGAGACCGTTCGTGAAGCGACGGCGGACTTCAGCCTGGAACGAGTGGTAGTCGGACGTGCCGACGTTCTCGATCACGTCCGCAACGAAGATGCTCGGGTTCGCCGTGAAGCGGACCGAGCCTTCGAGGCCGTTCGTGACGTAGATCTGCGCAAGCGTACCGGCTTCCGCAGTCTGGATGAGTCCCTGGATCGTGCCGTTCGTGAGCAGTCCGCCGCTCGCGAGTAGCGGGAAGACCGTCAACTGCTGGCTGCCAGGGATGTTCGGGTTGAAGCGCGGGTCGAACGTTCCCGTGCGAGCCTGCGCGAGGAATCCGTTGCTGCGGGCGCGCGCGACGTCGTCGGCGAAGCCCTGCGTGATGACATCGACCTGGTTGTAGTCGATACCGCGGGCGAGGTTGTCGCTGCGGTTGCCGACGTAACGCAGAGAAACGGCCGTGTCCCAGCCAATTTCTCGCTCGATGCCGACGCTCCACTGGTGATAGAACGGCGACTGGAAGTTCGGATCGACCGTGAAGGCCGCGGCCCCTGCGTTCAGTGCGAAGTTGTCCGCATAGCTGCGCGGCACCTTGAAATCGCCCGGAAGGAAGACCGTCGAAATGAGGTCTATGGAACTGGGAGTCGCAGCACCGTTGAAGGTGCCACCGCTGAGGGTGCCGAACAGCGCCGTGCGGCTGACCGCCGTCGAGAGTCCGTCGTTGGCAACGGATGCGTTGTCGAACGATCGAATGACCTCGTCATTGATGAACGCCATCGAGTATCCGGCACGCAGCGCCGTCCGGCCATCGCCGAAGATATCCCACGCCACGCCGATGTTCGGCGCGAAGTTGTTCTTGTCCGGCTGGAAGTAGTACCCGTTGACGAAGTCGACGGTGCCGTTCGGATCAAGAACGACGTCACGACCCGACCTGCCGTCTGGGTTGACCGGAAGAAGGGAGAGATTGTTTCGCTCGCGAAGCGGCGTGGTGTAGTCCCAACGCACGCCGGCGTTGAGCGTCACGCGCGGATGCAGGCGCCACGAATCGGACACGTACATCGAATAACGCTTCACGAGGAAGTTCCGAATCTGGAGCGCTTCCGGCACGAACCCGGAGGTCTGCGAGGTTGCCTCGAAGGTCCGATTGCCGCTGGCAATGACGCCGCCGAGCAGCGCGAGCAGCGCATTGGCTGTGCCGAGCTGCGCGGTGTCGATGCCGCCCTCGAAATCGCCCGCGGCAAGCCGCGCACCCGCCGGCGCGCCCGAGCTGAACCCGAGATTGAGGGTCGCCAGCCGGCCGAACGAGCTGTATGAGCGAACCCGGATGTCATCTATCTGGCCGCCGAAGCGGAAAAGGTGATTGCCCCACGAAAGCGACGCACTGTCGATGAGCGAGGACGTGATCGTCCGGCGACCCTGAGGCGACACCTGCGCCGGATCGAGGAACGGGCTCGTGATCAGGGGAATGCCGACGATGTACGGCACGCCTCGATCTTCCGAAAGGAAGAACGGAACCGTCGAGTTGTTGGTGCCCACTCGGACCTCGTTCACGAGGTTGTCGTTGATCGTGTAGTTCCACGCCACGACGCCGAAGTGGTTCGACACCGACTGCTCGGCGCCCGGATCCACACGGAACGAACCGTCGATGTCCAGACGGTCGAGCTTCTCACCCGTGTAGTTGTAGATGAACTGGAACTTGTGCTTCTCGGTGGGTATCCAGTCGAGCCTTGCCCCACCCTGGTTGCGGTCGAACTTCTGTGACTTGTTGAACGAGTAACCGCCGGTGTTGATGCCGTCGCCGAACGCATCGTTGTTGATGCCGGTCGGAACGAGGCTGAGAAGGTTCGCTGTGATCGGATCGGCGTTGAAGCCGCCCAGATCGAGGATGTCCTCCGTGCGAGTACGGCCGGTGTTGTCCACGTATGTGAACACGCCGGCGCGCGCGCTCGGCGTCAGCACGAGCGTGTCGACCGGGAATGCGCGACGCTGCCGCTGGCCCTCATAGGAGCCGAAGAAGAAGAGTTTGTCCTTCTGCTCGAGCACCTTCGGGATGTAAACCGGTCCGCCCAGCGTGAAGCCGAACTGGTTCCGGATGTACTGCGGCTTTTCGATGGCCGGCTCCGCGTTGTTGTTGAAGAAGTCGTTCGCACCGAGAACGTCGTTCCGGTGGTACTCGAAGATCGTTCCGTGCAGCTCGCTCGTGCCCGACGGGGTCACGAGTCGAACCTGCGACGATCCAGCCGCGTCGACCGTGGCGTTCGAGGTCGTCACCGAGAATTCGGCGACCTGCGAGACGGTAGTACGGGTCGTGGTGACTTCAAAGCCGCCTGCGCGGATGAAGTTGTCCTGGATGTTGATGCCGTCTTGCGTCGCTTCGACCGACGAGACGCGCTGGCCGTTGATCGACGTGTTCGATCGGCCATTGAAGTTGACGCCAGCCTGCAGATTCACAAGGCTCAGCGGATTGCGTCCGTCGAGCGGAAGGTCCTGAACCTGCTTCTGGTTGACGGTCGTCGTGAGGTCCGTGGTCGTCGACTTGACGAGTTCCTCGCCAGCCGTGACAGTGACCGACTCGCCGATGCCGCCGGGTTCCAGCGTCACGGTGAGTCCGTACTCCTGACCGATGTCGACCTTGACGCCTTGCGTGATGCTCGTCTTGAAGCCCTGCGCTTCGACCGTCACGGTATAGCTTGCCACCGCAAGCTGGCCGACCTGGTAGACACCACTATCCTCGGTAATGCCGCTGTCTTCGGCCTGCGTTCCCTCGTTCACGACGCGAATCGTCGCACCGGGGACAAGCGCCCCGGTGGAATCCTTCACTGTGACGGCAAGACTGCCGTTCGTGCTCTGGGCAAACGCGAGGCCCTGCAGCGGCATGAATGTCATACAAAGCAGTAGGCCGAGCATAAATGACGCTCGTCCCGCGTGTCTGAACTTCATAGCCTCTCCTCGTGCAAGTGTTGAAATAGGTCGTTGCCGTGTCTCAGCGCCCGAGCGCGTCGCACAGCAAAACTCTCTAGGGCGGAGCCTCACGCTGGTGCAAGAGCCGTTCCATTAGAGCCGCGGAGGGCAATCTACTGCAACTTATAGTAAACAGTGGTATTCCGGCAGGTGGAGTCGCTCAGTCGAGGACGAAATTCAGCTGTCAATCCGAGATTCTGGAAGTCCTTTACAAAAATTTGGATGTCGTCATGGTGTTTCAGGCTCTGTGCCCGGCTGAGGCGGCCCTTCGGGCGTCCACTGATGCGCCTCGAGATCGACGCAGTCATCGGCATCGAACCCGACTCCCTCGGCTTCGAGAAGCTCGCGCTGGAGGTTCGGCGCATACCCGATGACGCGCCGAGTGCTGATGCCACCCTTCGCGTTCACGACCCGGTGCCAGGGAACAGGGGTTCTCGATTCGGGCACGGCATGCAGCGCCCAGCCAACGAAAATCGGGCTCAGGCGGCCGTCGAGCAATCGCGAGATCTGTCCGTACGTCGCCACATGACCGCGCGGAATCCGCTCAACGATTCGATAGACAAGCTCGAAGGCATTTGGAGTTTTGATCCTGGCCATTCGATGGCGAGTATCTCACGCCATCGAGTCGGGGAACTATGACAGTTAAACCCCCGTCAAGGTCGGACACGATGCTCGGCAGTTCACTTTCCTGAACCACACGACCGCCAACCCGGGGTGCGGCGATATGCCACATGGGAAGAATGGGCTGCGGAGAATGAGGACAATTGCCTCATATTCACTGTTCGCTGCATTTACAGGGACGTCGCGAGCGTATTTTTCAGTTTTTTTCGGCATGGGGGGTTGACAGGTGTCGAAAGACTTCGTATAAACATCTCCGTCGCGGTGACGCCGGTCACCTTCCGGGGACTCGGTCGCGGCAACAGTTGACAATCAAGTTTATTCTTCTGCTCAGAGCAAACTTCGGGAAACCGGAGGACGCAGAACTGCGGGGCTCAGGCCAGTTTTAATCGAACGGGGGCTCGATTGGGATTGGTTAGCCAGCCGGGTCGCCAGAGGTCCAGCCAAAGCTGGACCACGCTGGCGGCCTTTTTCGTTTTTCTGTGGACTCCGGTCTCCTCGAGGCTCAAGCAGGAGATTCGCGGGCGCTCTCAGGAGCGTCCGCGATCGATGTGGGGCTGGGGCAGGAAGACCGAATGGGGGCTCGATCTTCTTTACTCCAAGCTCACGGGGCCGCCGGATGGCCATCCGGCGGCCCTTCATCTTTTCCGCCGACCTCTTTTTTCACATGGTCCGCTTTATGGCGAGTGTGATGAAATCGACGCATCGGCGGTCTACACGATGAGACGCTTTCATTCCCAGCTCCTGACGGTATTCGTGGTTGCCGTGTTCGCTGTTCTCGAGCCGAGAGCGGCCGTCGGCCAGAATCCGAATCCGTCATTCCAGGATATGCGGCTCGCGATGTTCGTCGACAACGCGAGCGCTCGAGCCTCGGAGTACTTCTCGTTCTTCAAGGACCTCACCGCCGAAGAGTTGAAAACGGTCGAGGTCTTTCGCGAAGGGGGCGAGGTTACAAAGCGACGGATCATCATTTCGGACCTCATCGTGTACAAGTCGCTACTCGACAATGGCTCGATTGCGGAGTACCGAGACGTCAAGTCGGTAGACGCAGCGCCGATCGCCGGTCGCGAGCAGCGTGTTCAGGAGTTGTTTTCCAAACAGAGCCGTCTGAAATCGGTACGGGACGAGCTGAAACGGATCAACGCGGAAGGCTCACGCTACGATCTCGATTACACCGTCAGCGGACTCACGATGAGTCAGGGACTGCCGCTGCAGCCGTGGGCGCGCGCGTTGTTCAGTTTTCAGGAGTCCGGAGCCGAATCGATTGACGGTCGTGCCACCGTCATCCTCACTTATCAGCAGGTCGCGCCCAACTCGCGTTTTGGATTCCGTCTGTCGCTGCCATCGGAACTGCATGCGGGTGAGCCCCTCTTTCGCGGCTGGTTGTGGATCGATCCGTTGACCTCCCGACTGGTGCGCGAGGTCCGCGAGGTGACGGTTCTGCCTGCAGGCACCAACTCGCCCCTCGTGGTGCAGCGACTGGAATTCCGATACGAGCCCTCGCGCTTCGACCTACTGCTGCCACGCCGCATCGTTTTTTCGTCGTTCGGACACTTTTCCCGACAGGGCGATATCGTCACGTCGTCGGTGAAATATCGCCTGACGTTCGCGTACGGAGAATTCCGCCGATTCACCGCGACCTCGGACGACGTCCAGCTCGCGGACGCCGAATCCGGAGGCGTCGAGCCGGACTCCGCGGCCGTCGAGTCCGCTTCGAGCTCACCGCCGCTCCCGGCATCCGACGTCGACTCCTCGGTCGCGGATCTCGGGCCGGAGTTCGGACCTGACGCCCCGACCGGACCTCCGATGGCTGAGCCCGCGGCGCGTCAGGACGTTGCTGCCGTCCCGCCCGTCCCTGCAAGTGCGCCGCCCCGGACGCGCCGCGGTTCCAACCGAGGTGCCTTGCCTTCCGCGCTCTCAGCCGGATCGTCGTCGCGGTTGACGATTCAGGCAGGACTGCCGGCTTCGGCTGCGTTCGCAGTCCCGGTCAATCCGTTGCCAGTCGCCGCGCCGGTGACCGGCGGACTTCCGTCCGTTGCGATCCCGCCCCCTCCTCTGGCACCCGGTGAGAGGACGAAGTTCCGTCCTCCGCCGTCGTGACGCCTTGAGGGACGATCACCGCAACTACCAAATCGCGCGCCCGGAGCGGACCGGCGAGACGGTCGCACGCTCATTGCCGCCGTCGGCGTGCCGCCCGTAGACTCCACGCCGTGAATCGCTGGAAACTTTCACGCGAACGCGCGCTCGCCCGCCTGCGCGACCTCAAGTTCGCGTTCCGGGACTATGTAGACTCGCAGTTCGGTTTCCGGGCTAAAGATTGCGGCACTTGTCAGACGCCTTGTTGCGCCGACGCCGAGTTCGTCAACGTGAACATCACGCGCCTCGAAGGCGAGGCCATCCTGCGTGTGCTGGGCGACACCGCGCGCTTCTCGGCCAAAGACCGCGTCCGCATCCTCGACAGAGCCGCGAGGACCGTGGAGACACTTGGACTCGAAAGTGCGATCGATACCTTCGCGACGACCTATGCGTGCCCGCTCTTCGAGCCTGGGACCGGGTGTCTCGTCCACTCGGAGGCCAAGCCTGCGCCATGCATTCACCACGGATGTTACGAAGCCCCCGAACATCTTCCGGATGAGGCATCACGTATCGAGGTCGAGCGCACCGTGGCGGAGCTCAATCGCGAGGTCTACGGCGCCGACGAGTCGCAATGGGGCTACCTGACGATTCCGGTCTGGATGACACGACTAACTCGACATCGTAGGGTCGAGTGCGAGAGCGCCGACGCCGACTGAGGAAGGGTCCTAGCGGGCTTGGTCTCTTTGGTAGCAGGTCAATCTGATTTCGTCTGGCGTCGACTCGGTCCTTCACATTTCAGTTGCGTTCTTGCGTCTTTGCGTCTTCCTTTGCGCCTTTGCGAGAAACTCTTCAAGCCGTCGAAGAAGTTCTCGCAAAGTCGCAAAGGAAGACGCAAAGACGCAAGATGAGGAGTCTCATTTCTTGACGGGTCGTTCGTTGGCGTTATCGAGTGGCGGTCCAGCGATGCTCGAGGGTGATTCTCGCCGAAATGAGCGCCAGGAGCATGTGGAAGTGGCTGATCTCCCACTTCATCAGCCGTTCGACATCGACAAGGATCGGCGCGGCCGGTTCACTGGGATCGAAGTGGAAGACCAGCAGGCTGTTCACGTAATGCTGCTTGCGAACACTCAGTCGATTCCCTCCCCAGCGTTCGGTTTCGGACCTCGAAACGAGGAAGTTGTCGCCGTTACCCATCTGAATGTACATCCGCCTGCGAATGTAGTTCCGATTCGACCGTACGGCGATCCGGGATCCGCGCCCGTCGTGATCGACGGCACGGATCTTTCGCTGCATGTGCCCTACCTTCATGTCGTACTGGATGTCTGAGTCTGTCACCGTATAGCCGACGCGACGCGGACCCTGCCATCTCAACTCGGCGATCGTTTCGCCGCCGAACTGAAAGAGGTGAACCGGATGGTAGCGACCGTGTCGGACGACCTGGATGCGGCCCTTGCCACAGAAGTCCGTCTCCGGGTAGGCGCCTAGTGCCAGACTGAGTGCTCCGGTATCCGCCATCGCCTGTTCCGCTCCCTTGTCGAGTGGTTGCCGCAAGAATCGGCTGATTCAGGCCCCGACGAACCGCGCATAGAGGCTTCGCGCCGCGGCCGGATCCGTCACGCCCTTGATGATACAGCGAGCGTCCGCAAAGATCGTCATCTCGATTTCCCCGGTTCGAAACCGGACCAGGTGGGCGTTCACCGAGACGTCTCCGGATGGACGCAGTCGATCGGCAAGTCCGGTGAGCTCGAGTCGCACCGGTCGTGACGACGTCACCTGGACCGCGCCTCGACCACAAAGCGTCGTCGCGTGCTGGCCAGGCGTCTCGAGAAACTCGAACTGTCGTCGATGGCAGACAGGACAGTCGCCGCGTTCCAGAACGCCGTCGAGACCAATGCGGACCCACCGGTTCTCCCAGACGTCGAACTGCAGGAGGCCCCCGTGCAACAATTCCGGCCGGCCCGAAAGCAGCTTGATGGCCTCCGCCGCCTGGATCGACGCGATGACGGCGACGGCAGGCAACGCGACCCCGGCGGTGTCGCACGTTGGAGCCGATCCCGGCGCCGGCATGACCTCGAATAGACACCGCAGGCACGGCGTCAGTCCCGGCCGAACGGTCATCGTCGCCCCGCCCCCTCCCACGACCGCGCCGTAGACCCACGGAATGCCGAGTTTTGCCGATGCGTCGTTGATCAGGTACCGGGTCTCGAAGTTGTCGGTCGCATCGAGCACCAGGTCGACGCCATCGATGAGCCTCTCGATCGACAGCGCGTTGACATCCTCGACGATGCCGATGACCTCAACATCGGAATTGACGGCTTTCACGCGGCGCTCTGCGGCCACCGCTTTCGGAATGCCCTCGATTGCGTCGGCTTCGGTATAGAGGATCTGCCGGTGCAGGTTCGTGACCTCGACGACGTCGCGATCGACGATCCTCAGCCGGCCGATACCTGCCCTGGCAAGCGTTTCCACGTGGACGGCGCCGAGCGCGCCGGCACCGATCACGACGGCGGTCGCAGCGCGGAGCTGTCGTTGACCCTCTGCCGCAATCCCCGAGAAGAGGATCTGGCGAGAATACCGCTCGAAGAAACCGTCAGATTCCATGGGCGGAGTATACCTGCGGGCGCCGTCAGGTCAGCGAGCCCCGCCCCCGAACAGCAACGTGCGCGTCAGCGACGCCAGGTCGAGCTCGACCTCCGGCCTTTCGACCGGTCCACGGATCCGGAGCGGCACGGTCACGCCCGATCCCCGCGTCAATGCTGCAAGCAGGAGTTGCGTGGCCGGGGCGTCGGCGCGGACGCGTTGCTGTATTTCCGGAAGAATCGTGACAGTGCCTACCAGGTCGAGCTGAGGCGAAACGCCTAGTCCGATCCGACCGTCGCGCACGAAGAGATCCACGCAACCGCTGACTCGAGAAGCCTTTGCGTTGCTGAAACGAAGCGATCCCCGCTCGAAGCGAAAATCCGTGGTGAGATTCCCGCTGGATGTATCCGTTTCGGAGAAGTCGATTACGGTCAAGTTTGCGCGTTTTGAAATCTCACTGAGAATGTTGACCGATTCGATCTTTGCATCCTGAATTTCAGCGCGGCCTTCGCCTTCGAGTGACGTGAGGGTCTCAGCGTAGTCACCGAGCTCTCCGCGAAGCTGGATCGATGCTGTCGCGATTCCGTGCAGGGCTCCGGCGAGCTCCGGTTTGGGCGACAAAGCGGCGCCGAGGTCGAGATTGGCGACCTGTCCCTGAATCGTGAACTGATTCGTCGCCGTACCAAGCTCGATCGCTGCAGACCCCTCGAGATCTCCACCGAACAGCTTCAGCCGGAGATGCGGAATCACGAGTCGCTGGGCTTCGTCGAGCGTGATTGTCGCGCTGATCTCATCGAGTCTGGAGTTTCGCGTGGCGATGCGGCCGGACACGATGGTCCCGTCGGCACGCAATCGTGCGGTCTCGCCGACGCGGCTCATTCGAACGTCGAACTGCACGTCGATGTCTAGTGGCTCACTCGCCGATTCGCCCGACAGGCCCGAGATCCGCCCCGTCGCGTGTCGCTCCCCGGAACCGTTCGAAAGCGAGGCATCGAGCGCGAGACCTTGGTACTCAGTGACCGACGCCGGCTGAGCCGTTTCGTCGACGAGCACCACCATCGCATTGGAGACGACGATTCGCTCGAGTTGCGCTGACGACGTCTCGGCCGCGACCATCACCGGAGTGGCAAAGGCTAGCATCGGCAGGTTTCCGCGCTCATCCTTTGCGGAAACGGGGGCGGACCCGAGCGTCGACCAGTTCCAGACGCCTTCGCGGTTCTTGACGAAGCGAATTCGCGGTCGCGTGACGTCGACCGAGCGAATGCCGAGCTCTCGTGTCGTCAGGTAATGCCACACCGAGACGTTCGCGATGACCTCATCGACCTCGAGAAAGGTGCCTTCGCCAAAGGCTGGGTCTAGTGCGACGCGAACGTCGCGCGCCTCGACCCCGAGTCCGCCTGAGAGCGTGAGCTTCAGTGTTCCGATCTGCGCGGGTGCTCCGAACGCGTCGGTCAGGCGACGTTCGAGCGCCAGTCGCTGCGCCTCCGGCGAGTAGAACTGAACGAAGAGAAGGAGGGTCGCGACGGCGATTCCCCCAACGACCAGCAACGCAACGATCGTTCGCTTCACAGGTTCGCGGCTCCTTCTCCCGGATCGGCCATTCGAACGAAAACGCGTCCATCTACGACTCGCGTTTCGTAAGTCGCGACTCGAGTGTACGAGTTCGTCGGCGCCTGTCCCGTACGAACGTCGAACCTCCATTCGTGAATCGGGCACGTGACGATTCCGTCGAGGCAACGACCTGAGCCTAGGGGGCCGGCCATGTGCGGACAGGCGTTGGCGATCGCGTGCGGCGTCCCGTCTGCGAGAAAGAGGGCCAGCCAGGTGCCATCAGCCTCGACGATCCGTCCCTCGTCGGGCGAGAGTTCGCCAATCGCCGCGACGTCGACGAATCCCTTCAAATCGCTCGTGGTCTCAGACATCCAGAGAGTCCCCGCTGAGATCGTTGACGCACCCCGGTGCGCCGCATAGAGTTCGACAGCCATCATTTCAAGGGAACAGCGAGCCCATGACTAACGACAAGGTCCCCGCGATCCGGATCATGATGATGCCACGCGACACAAACGCGATGGGCACTATCTTTGGCGGCATCATCCTGAGCTACATCGATCTGGCCGGAGCCGTCGAAGCGCGACGGACGAGCTCGCAGGTTTTCGTGACCATCGCGATGCGCGAAGTCGTCTTTCACGCTCCCGTATTCGTCGGAGATCTCGTCACGTTCTACACCGAGACGGTGCGGATCGGTCGGACATCGATCACGACGAAGGTTACGGTCAACGCGTGCGCGCGTGACGGTGCACGCGATACACGACTCGTGACCGAGGCCGAGGTCGTGTATGTCGCCGTCGACGATTCACGCAAGCCGGTGCCGATCGTACTATCCGAGAATCCCGCCGTTATCGATCGGGAGGCCGTGGAATGACCGAACCGGGCTCGCCATCCAGACTTGCTGGCAAGGTCGCGATCGTGACGGGCGCGAGCCGCGGCATTGGCCTCGCGATCTCGCGCGCACTCGTCCTCGAAGGCGTCTCGGTGGCAATGTGCGGCCGGACAGCGCCGCTGATCGAACGCGTTGCCGAGGACTTGACGGCACTTGGACCAGGTCGTGCACTTGGTTTTGCGTGCGACGTTGCGAGTGCCGAAGACTCGGCAGCCTTCGTCGCGCGCACGATGGAGGCCTTCGGACGATTGGATGTGTTGGTGAACAATGCCGGGATCGGGATATTTGCGCCGGTTCCCGACATGGACCCGGCCGATTTCCGCCGCGTCATCGAAACGAACGTAATCGGCGTGTTCAACATGTGTCACGCTGGCGTTCCTGCGATGCGACGGTCAGGAGGCGGCTCCATCATCAATATTTCGAGCCTCGCCGGGACCAACGCGTTTGCTGGCGGCGCGGCCTACAATGCGTCGAAGTTCGGGCTCAACGGCTTCAGTGAAGCGCTCATGCACGATGTCCGCTACGATGGCATACGCGTCAGTTATGTCATGCCCGGAAGCGTCTCCACCGAATTCGCGGGGAATGCGCCTGGCGCAGGAGCGGATTGGAAACTCGCTCCTGAAGACGTCGCCGAGGCCGTTCTGGACCTCTTGAGATTTGAGCCTCGAGCCCTCGCGAGCCGCATCGAGTTGCGCCCGAGTCAACCGCGCAAGTCGTAGCGAGCAGCTTTTGCCAGTCGGCGTATCCGTTGTGGAATTAACGCGAGCACATGGGGTTTCGTGGTTTCTTGCAACGCTCAACACGGGCTGCATTCAAATCATTCAGTCTGCTGATCTATTCCGATAGTAAATCAACCCGCAGCGGCGTCGAGAACGGCGATGATCGGGGCGTGGTCCGAAGCCACTCGAGCGAGGCGGGAAGCGTGGACTTCGACGCGACGCACTCGAACGCGGTGATTGACGTAGATCCTGTCGAGGCGAAGGACCGGCGCCACGGCGGGATAGGATGGGCGCAGGCGCCTCGTTGCCTCGTGGAAATGGTCTCCGAGCAATCGGGTGGGGGCACCTGCAAACCAGTCGTTGAAGTCTCCGACGAGAACTTGAGGATCGTCCGGGTGAGATCCGGCCAGGATGCCGGTCTCGACCAGTCTCCTCGACTGTTCAATCCGTTCGGGATGGCTGGTGCCGAAATGTGTGTTGTAGAGGTGGAATACCCGGCTGCCCGAGATGGCGACATCGACGCGCAGGCATGCCCTGGGCTCACGCCGATGGGTCGAAATGTCGAAGTTCTCGAATCCGACGACTGGTAGCCGGGTCAAGACGACGTTTCCGTAGACGTGTCCCGGCTCGTCGATCGCCGGTCCTGTGACGACCGAAAATCCTGTCAGCGACGCAAGATGATCCGCTTGGTCCGTGCGGCGCGCGCCCTGCGACGTGGCAGGTCCGAACCTGACCTGCTCCAGAAGACGCCGCGCCGGTTCCCGGAGGAAGCCGCCTGACCTCGCGGCAGACCGTTCGATCACGACCTCCTGCAGCGCCACGATGTCAGCGTCTAGCTCACGGACGACGCGGGCTATGCGCTCCACCGAGATCCGTCGGTCGATTCCGACGCATTTGTGAATGTTGTAGGTCGCGATGCGTATGCCATTCCAGCCCATTGGTCGAACCGTCTAGAGATGGCCTGCTATTGTTATTTCCGTTTCGACTATGTTAGCTCCTGGGAAGATTTTCCCTGGTGGTTTCTTCGTCCGCGATGCGTCTCTTGAGTCGAGTGGCGGTGCCGACTTCGAAAGGGATACTCCCTCCTTCGTTCGAAAGTGTAGCAAGGGCGCTTCGAAATTGTACTATCGGAATCAAATGATTCTGCCGTCGTGGGCTGAAAACTTGACGATCCGAATGTACACGGCCACCGCGCACGAGAGAGCCAGATACCAGGTGGCCGTTCGAGTCAGCGCGATCCCTGGCACCCACAGGACGACACCACAGTATGCCGACATGACCAAGGCCGTGATATGCCAGAAAAGTGGGCGCCAGAAAATCGCGTAAACGAACGTGAACGACGCGAAGGCGAGGTGAGGGCCGAACGGATGCGGTTGGCCAACGGCGATCACGAACGCGACCAGATATGCCAGCATCGCGCCGCGTACATAGCGCTCGGCCTTGTACTGGTTGGACCAGTTGAACGAGAGGCCCGCGCCGGCTCCGATTGCCGCGAGGGTCCACCACTCCGTGACCTTCAAATCAACCGTAGCTGCCAGCACCGGGCCGTACGCCAACACAAGAAAGGGAGTGACCAACTCCCGAATGGCCTTCGCCAGTCGACCCTGGGGAATCCACCAGATGTCGGCGGCCAGGTACGCGAAGTGCCCTATAGCCAGGGCGACGAGAATCCAGGCGGGCCCGCCAAGCGCGATGCCGAAAATAGTCGCCAGGAGCGGGTACAGTTCATAGATCCGTACCGGCGAGGCCGGCCCTTCGAAAACGCGCCGCTTCCGGGCGTCGGCCGTGAGCGATGGTATGAGGCGTCGCTCGATGGCGTCCCGAACGTCGCGCATGACGTCCTCGTGAAAGTCCTTGTCCGCGCCGCGCGCTGCAATGTCCGCTGGATCGAGCACAATGGGAATGTGGTACTTCACGGTGATCTTTCGCGGCCAGGGCATCACCCTTGATGAAGGCCACGCATCGTAGGCGCCGGTTATCGTCACCGGGACAATCTGCGCACCCGATTCGATCGCGAGCCGTGCCGTGCCGGTCTTGAGCGGGTTCATTGGTCCTTCCGAAGTCCGCCCTGCCTCCGGAAAGATGCCGAGGACCCGCCCGTCCTCGAGCACGCTGAGCGCCATCTGGTAGGCATTCGGGTCCTTCGATCCGAGCCGGACCGGGAACGCGCCAGCTTGTCGCAACAGTGTTCCCAGCAATGGGATCGAGAACAGCTTGTCCCACGCCATGAAGAAGACCCGTCGCTCGAGCGGCAGCGAGATCAGCAGTGGATCGAGATAGCTCGGGTGGTTGCCAGCGACGATAACTGCGCCAGTCGCCGGCACGTTCTCCTCACCGAAGTACTCGAGGGTGAATATCAACCGGAACAGGGCGTGGAGAGCCGTTGAGATCAGTCGGAAGAGCATCGGTCGAGACGAGGGATAGTGCAGCGGTAACCAGAGTTGCGGCGGCTCGGCGGCCGCCAGCGAGCGACCGGGAATGGCCTCGCACGCATTTGAGATGATGTGCTTTAATGGCGAGGTTCGTCCTGTCCAGCGCGTGCTCCACAGCGGCCCCTCGCTCGCCCACCGAGTGCGACTGGAAGCGCGGCCTTTATACCATGAGCACCTACGTCATTGGCGACGTTCACGGACGGTACTCGCAGCTGACCCAGCTTCTGCGCGAGGTGCCGTGCGATCTGAAGAAAGACAAGCTCGTCTTCCTCGGCGATCTCATCGATCGCGGTTCGCAGATCAACGAGGTCGTGAGCGAGGTGCTTCGACTGAAGAACGCGCATTCCACGGTTGTCACGCTTCGAGGGAATCACGAGCAGATGCTCCTCGACTGCGTCGACTTTGGAGACCTTTCGTGGCTCATTCCCGAGAATGGCGGCCAGGACACGATCGCGCAGTACGGCTGCCCGCTCCACGAGATCAACGAACTCGACGACATCGTCATTCCCGATGCTCACCTCGAGTTCTTTCGGGCGATGCCGCTCTATCACGAAGACGAACAGGCAATTTTCGTTCACGCGGGACTCGTGGAGGATACGCCGCTCGACGAGACTGACGAGGATGTGCTGCTCTGGAGCCGCGACTTCTCGTTCTACATGCATTATGGCGGAAAGCTGTGCTTTTTCGGACACACACCGACGCGCTACCTGCCTCGGGATGGACGCCGCCACGAGCACGACATTTTCATGGCTAGCAACTGCGTCGGCATGGACACCGGATCCGAACCGGACTGCCCGCTCAGTTGTCTCAGGGTCGACGATTTCACGCTCTGGCAGGCGTACGCTGACGGCGAGACCACGATTCGCGACCACGGTCCGCTCCTCGAAGCATACCGGGAGCGCCGGCCGGTTTCGGCGGGCGCGCAGTTGGGTTCGCCGTAATCCGTCTGGAGGGAGGTCACCCGATGATTGGCGCCGGCAATTTCGTGATCATTCATCTGCAGAACCCGCGAGAGAAGTTCTGGGGACTCCTCGCAGAACTGAACCAGTCCGGGGCAACGATCGTCGGAATCGACCTGAACAGTTTCGAGGATTGGATTCGGATGATCGTCTCAAACGAGCGGAACATCGGCTTGACGGCCATGTTCGTCCCGATGTGGAGAGTGGAGCGCATTTCGCTCGACCAGACAGTCGACGACCTGTTGGCGCTCCACGAACAGTTCGAGGCGCGAACCGGCGCGCCGGTTCGCGAGTACATCGAGGGAGTGCAGCCCGATTCGATGGCGGACGGCTAGGGGAACGGACGTCTGCGTGTCGGAGCCGGTCGCCGACGGAGTCTCCTTGACATCTGGAAGGAGACCACGACCTGGCGCTGTCCGCGCCACGGTATCTGATGCCTGAAGGACTCGCTTGCCAACCGCTCGATCCGGATCGTGCCCGAGCGCTACAAGGCACGGTTCTGATGCTCAGGACACTCGAGCCTGACGCAGGGCCGCCGAACGCTCGCGACGCGCGATCTCAGCGCGGAGCTTCTTGCCTGTCCGTCGCACCGACGACTTGAGGGCGCCACTCCCGATTCCGCCGAGCGATTCCGCGACTTCCGTCAGCGGCACTCCATCGAGGATGTAGGCCTCGGCAATCCGAAGGTCCCGGGCTGCATTGCGCCCGCGCAGGACCGTCCCGAGCACCTCCGAAACCTCTGCCCGCAGCAACGCGCCAATCGCATTATGCTCAGGTGACGGATCCGATGATCGAAGCGTTCCGGCAAGCGTGAACTTCTCGCCGTTACTGTCGCCAATGACTGCGTCTAGGGAGACGACGTCGCGCCGACGCTTCCGCGCCAGGTCTCGTCGCTGGGAGTCGATCGCGACCGATATCGCCACCCTCCCGATGTAGACATAAACCGCCGCGTCACTCTCACCACGAAAGGTCCCAAACGCAGAAATCGAGCGATCGAGCAACCGCACGTAAACGTCCTGAACCAGATCGGCGACCGCATCCGGATCGAGGAACCCCGTGCGTCTCCTGCTCGAGTGCGCATACGCGCGAACGACGGCGACACAGACGAATCGGTTGAACCTCCGGACGAATTCCTCCCAGGCGTCCGGGACGTCCGCCGATCCGCACGCCCGCATCAACTCGATGTCCGACAACCGGTTCGCCGGAATCGGTGCGACAATGTGTCGAATTCGTGCCGTGGCTGACATGCTCTGGAACCTCTCAACATTCGAGGCGGACTGCGCAATGGTTGACAACCAGACTCAGAGCAAACGCGGTGCCAAACGCGGCGACTCGACAACTTACTTGTTTACAGTAAGTTACACAATCGGGCATGGGTAGACTGCCGCAACGGACCGTTGCGGTGCCGGCTCCCACACTCTCCGCCAGCGTGTAGCAAACCGCTGAAATCGACCAAATAAAGGACTTGGCCGGGCCGCAACGAATCATTGCGGCAACGGCGGCTCAGTCGGTCGAAGTCCGGCTCACTCGGATGAGGTATCGGGTAATCGAAGCCCGAGCTTCCTGATCCTCCGCTGGAGGTTCTGTCGGGCCATGCCCAGCGATGCTGCAGCGCGCGTCAGGTTCATTTCCGATTCCGACAACGCGCGGTTGATTTCCTCGACTTCGAACAGCCGCAGTCTGTCGACGAGTGGAATCGAGAGCGGATCGTACGAACGGATCGGTCCGTGCGACTCCCCGTGTCCTGCGCCCGTGCGGTTCAGTGCGAGTAGATCCGCCGACAACAGGTCTCGCGTGATCGTGGCCCCCTCTTCGCAGAATGTCACGAGTCGCTCGAGCTCATTGCGCAGCTGTCGCACGTTGCCCGGCCACGAGTAACGGATCAACTCCGAGAGGGCCTCCTCCGAGATCGGCGGCGGACGAAGCAGCCCGGCGCGATTCGCCAGTTCCTGCAGAAAATGCGCCACGAGTAGGGGAATATCCTCGCTGCGGTCCCGCAGCGGGGGCACGTGCAGCCGGATGATGTTCAGCCGGTGAAAAAGATCCTCACGGAATCGACGCTCCGATACCGCCTGCTCGAGATCCGAGTTCGTCGCGGCGACCAGCCTGACATCGACGTGCAACGGCGCCGCCTCGCCAAGTGGCTGGATCTCTCCGTGCTCGAGGAAGCGGAGCAGTTTCGGCTGCATCTCGAGCGGAATGTCGCCGACCTCGTCGAGAAACAGCGTTCCGCCCCGCGCAGCCCGGGCCACGCCCGGCGAGTCCGCCGTCGCTCCGGTGAACGCGCCGCGGCGATATCCGAAAATCTGGCTCTCTATGAGCTCACGCGGCGCCGCCGAGCAGTTGAACGGAACGAAGGGCTTGCTGGCGTTCGGGCCGGCCGCGTGGATCGCCCTGGCAACGAGCTCCTTTCCGACACCGGACTCGCCCGTAATGAGCACCGTCGACGAGCTCGTGCGGATGCGCTGGATTCGATCCCCGAGCAGGCGCATCACGGCGCTTGCGTAGATGAGCCCCGGCTCGGACGACGATGCGGCCTGCCCGCTCGGCGGGACCCGATACTCGGGAAGGGAGGGAAGGTCCGCTCGTTTCAGCGACGATCGCAACGTCACGAGCTCGAGCCCTTGTCGCGCCATCTGGACGACCGTGAGCATTGCCGCATCGTGGCGGCTGTTTTCGCGCAACTCGACGTTGACGGCGAGGACCGTCGAGGCGTCACCAGGTGAATTGGGCTCGTTCGGCTCGATCGGATAGATCGTGATCTCCGGCGTGCGAACGACTTCACCCTGGCAGCACGCAGAAGTCCGAGTGTCGGGAGATTCAGGTGTTCCTGATCGCCCGAGACTGCCGTAACCACCACGTACCCGTCAGGTCGACACGAAACCACGGAAGCGTGTGTGGCGCGCGACGTCGATGGCGATCGCGGTCAACTCGCGCAGGACGAGGTCTCTGGACTGTGTCGCCTCGAGCAGCCGCCGGACAAACCTCGGCTCGGCGCGCGCTGACAGTACCGTCGAAGAGTAGGACGCAGGCGCCTCCGCGCCAACGCTCGCGACTGCGCGGGCAAGGCTCGCCTCGACAGCCGCCAGCGACCCGGACACGCCGAGGTCCGCGAACGTCGCACGGGCGAGTTGCAGATGCGTTCGCGCGCAGGCGGGATCGTTCGCCGCCAGCATCAGTCTGCCGAGATCGAAGTGGACGGCGCCGACCTGCCGTCGATCGTCGAGCGTACGGAAGATCGAGAGCGCCTGCGCCAGATGGTGCTGCGCCTCGGTGAACTGGCCGCGCTCGGCATTCAGTCGGCCGGCGGCGCGCTGGACGAGTCCCGCCAGCGCGAGATCACGCAGCCCGGCGATCGCGCGCTGTGCGATTGCCACCTGGCGATCCGCCGCATCGGTGTTGCTCCCCTGTCGCTCGACCTCAGCCAGAAGCAGGTGCGCACGCGCCCGATGGGCATCGTGCCCCCGCTCTCGCGCACGGTCGCCTGCAACGGCAAGAAGGCGCCGGGCGCCCAGCGGATCCCGTCGGTCGAGACACAGCTCGGCCTCGAGCAGATCTGCCTCGGCCACGACCTCGATATCGCCGAGCGCCTGGGCGTGTGTTCGCACCGAGGCAACCGCACGCTCTGCCGCATCGCCCCCGTCACGCCAGACCGCGATCATCGCGGCCAGAAGCAGCAGCTTCACACGGACTCGATCGAAGCGCGGCCCAACGGCCGTCGCGAGCGCAGCAGCAATCACGGATTCCGCGCGCCGCCACGCCCCGGAACGCACGAGCGCCGAAGCGAGCGCGGCCTGACCAACAAGCGCAAGCATGATGTTGCCGCTCGGATGTGCCACCTCGAGCGCCTGCTGGAAGCTAGAGACCGCGGCCGACGTGTCGCCGCGTCCTGCCTGGATCAACCCGAGCCGATAGTGGGCCGAAGCGCACGCGAGGAGGTCGTCCGTACGCTCGGCAACGCGCAGGGCGAGCCGGAATGCGTGGACCGCCGACATCGGGTCGCCTTCGAACTGCTCGAGAACACCGAGGGCGAGAAGCGCCCTCGCGTAGTCGATCGAGCTCTCGTCCGCCCGCCGAAGCACCGACACCGCTGTCATCGCGTGATCGCGCGCCATGCCAAATTCGCCAATCTCGGCGTAGCAGCGCGCGAGGCACGCGCGAATGGACATCTCGACGACGACGTTCTGCCCCTCGACGGCACCGTCGAGCGCCGCATTCAGCAATCCCGCCGCCCGATGCCAGGTGCCCTGCCACATCATCACGATACCGATCGACTTGAGAATCTCGACTCGAATCTGGTCCGGCAGCTGAGCCCGGACTTCGGGATCCTCGAAGGGCTCGAGCGCTTCCAGCGCGCCTTCGAGATCGCCAACGGTCAACAGGTCCGTGAGCAATTCGCACGCCGCGCGGCCGCGCGTCGCGAGCGGCAAAGAGACGTCGGTCGCCTGCGCGGTGCGCTTTGCAACCCTCACGGCGAGCTGCGACCGCACTCGCGCAGCCTGGAACTGCCTGGTGAAGAGCCGCTCGACGACGAGACCGGCCTCGCCCGCGAGGGATTCCAGAACAATGCGGATTCCGTCGACCGGTGTCGCACCGGGACCGGCCTCGAGATATAACGCGCCGACCGTCATGGGGTGCGCCTCGCCGGTTCCGGAAAACTCCGGCCCGGAATGCGAGCGAAGCGGAACACAGACGATGCGTTCGATTCCGGCCGACGTAGCCGCGCGTGCAATCTCTCGCTCGTCGTCCGCGAGCTCCGCCCCAGGATGAATGAGGACCACCCTGCCCGACGCCACGGAGGCCCGCACGCAAGCCGCTTCGCGACCCGAGTCGGCCGTGACGTCGCGCCCCGTCCGTGTTCGCGCAACCTCGAGACGAAGCGAACCGCTGGCGGGGTCGGCCCGATCGACGAGCATGAGTGCCGCGCGATCGTAGTGCGTAAGCTCGAGGGCGGCGTCGGCGACGAGTGCGAGCGCCTCGTGGTAGTCGCCGATGAGACTGGTGGCCCGGAACTGCTCGACTAGACGCAGTGCATCGCCCGAGGGCGTGCTCGTCGATTCGACAGGCTGCATCGGCGGCAGTGGCGCCGGATCCGATACGGCAGCCTCGGGCGGCAGCTCCGCACCAACCACCGGCTGAAGTGTCGCCTCGTCGTCCGCAACCTCCGTTGCTTCGGCGGGACTGAAGATCAGCAGTGGACCGTCGCTCGTTCCGATCCGTATCTCGTCACCCGGGGACAGCGTTGCCCGAACGATCCGCTCTCCGTTCACGGATGTGCCGAACTTGCTGTCGCAGTCGATGACAACCCACCGGTCGCCGTCGCGCAGAACTTCCGCGTGGAATCGAGAGACGCTCGCGTGCGAGACGATCAGGTCGTTCTCGAATCGCCGGCCGATTCGTAGTCGATCACCAACGATCGGGATTGGCCGAAATGAGTCCCCCACCGCCTCGCGACAGAGCAGTCCGGCAGTGGGCATCGGTTGATCGTGGAATTCAGGGTTCGTGTCAGGCATGGCGCGTCGAACGAGTGCAGTCTCGCGCAAACGACGTCCGGTGCAAAGCCGTGTGGTGGAATGCAGCCTCTCGCCGGCTCCACAAGATCGCGCGTTGAGCTGACGACAGCCGGGCTCATTCCCCATCGCTATCCGCCCGACAGCACCTCGTCGTCCGAGACGTCCTCGTCGGACTGGCCGCCCACCGATGCGAGCCCTCCTCGGCACACCGCCAATTCCGCAAGCAGCCTGTGCGCCCGCGGATCGAATCGTTCTGCCAGCAGGAGGGCACGATCAAAGTCCTCGCCGGCCAGCTTTCCGAACGTCGCATCGAAGTTCAGCGACACGGGCGACGGGGGCTGCTTGCCGGGCGTCGTCGCGTCGATGGACCTCATGGCCTTGTTGATCGCCTCGACGGCGGTCTCGAGCGTCTCGAACCCCCGCATCGCGTCGAGCGCCGTGAAGCCGGCAACCACCGACATCAGAGCCTGCAGCCGCTGCGCGGTTTTCGGTTCCCGGAGCGATTCACGGACAGCCAAAGACAGTGATGCGGCCGCGTAGGCGGCATCCCCGCGCGCGCCCGCCGCGTGCGCGAGCTGCACGAGAAGTGTGGCCCTGCGTGCCGGGCTCGGCACCTGGTCGATCTCGCGGGCGGCGTCGTCGAATCGGCGCAACGCTATTAGCCTAAGAACCCCCGCGGAGTAGACCCTCGTCTTCAAGTCGGAGTCCTCGATGGCCGCAGCCTCGGCGTGCGCCGACTTGTAGTCGTCCCGGGCAATCGCATCGTCGGCGGCGCGCGCCCGACGCATGTCCGCGGAATCCGGCCGCGCCTCGGCCGAGCCACCCGCCGCCTGTCCACGGCCAACGGACTGGCCGAGCACGGCGAGACGAATCTCGAGCTCGGCCGCGCGCTCGGGGAGGTAACGCGGGAACGCCGATCCGATGGTACGACCGAGGAAATACGCAGCCGCCGCATCGGACGAATCCACCTGGGTGCTCGCGATCAGCCGGAATGCCACTTCGAGGAAACCGCGCACCGCCGCGGGTGCCACGCCGTCGACGTGCGTCTGACCGTTCGCCCCGAGGTAGTCGCCGAGCTCACGCGCGTCGACAATTCTCGGAGTCGGATTGCGGGCAAATACTTCAAGGGCAAACCCGAACAGCGTGTCGGCTCGAACCGGATCCACGCCCCGCAACACGACAAGAAACCGGACGAAGGACGGCGTCAAGCGTTCGTCCAGCGATTGACGCCCGAGTGCCGCCGCCCGAACGGGATCGCTTCCCACCATTTCGAGCGCAAGCTTCGCGAGCATCTCGGCGCGCGAGGTCGGGTCGGTCGCGGCTGCCGCGTCGGCGGCTGCCGCGCGCGTCGCAAGCTTCTCGGCGAGCGTCGGGTCGCGCCTTGCGACGGCCGCCAGCAACTCGGCTCGCAGGACTTCCGCGCGCTGTCTAACGTCTGACGGCGCCGAAGTCGACGGGAGCAGGGCCTCGAATGCCTCGACGTAGACGTCGCGCGCCCGATCGGGCGAGTTCGGCCAGAGCAGCGCCGCCGACTGCACCTGCACCGTCAATCGGACCTTTGGATCCTCGAGCGATCGAGCGTCTGTCGCGATCCGGTCGACGAGTCCGGCAACGCGTTCGAGAGCCCGCGTCCTCGTCGCAGCCGCTTCCTCCGACACCGTCTGCGCCGGGACCGCTTCCTGTGCGCGGCCGAGCACAGGCCACGCACCGCCGAATCCGAAGATGGCGGTGCAGCCTGCGATCACGATACGGCGCGTTATCGACGTCATTCCCCCACCGCCGATCCTTGCCGAATGGATATTCGATCGGGACGCATCGATCGCCGGACGACTTCGTCCGATCGTCATCGGCTGCGTCCCGGTCGCGATCAGCCAAGCTCCTCGAGCCGCTTCTGCCACTTCGCCGACAGCTTGTGGTAGGTCTCTTCCGAGAGCTTACCGGACGCGAGCTGTTCGTCGAGGTTGTCGAGCGTTGCCTGGACCCGCTCCTTCGTCATTGGCGCATCACCGCCGCCCGAAGCAACCGGCGCTGCGGCCGCCGGAGCCGCTGCAGGCGGCGGCTGATTGACGCCCTGCATCGCCTGACCCATCTGGTTCGCCATCATCTGTCCCATGCCGAAGCCCATGCCGAGGCCCATGCCTTCGCTCGGGCCCCCGGGATTCTGGGCGGCGTTGTTGATCGCCTGTCCGGCCTGGTACTTCATGTAGTCGACGCCGAGCTGGTCCTGACGGTTCTTCTGCGCCATCGTCTCGTAATTCGCAGCGTAGAGCTTCGCCTGGCCCTGCTTGATCATCTCCTGCACTTCTTCAGGCAGCGAAATGGACCCGAGCACGATGCTGACGAGCTCGAGGCCCTGCTGGGCAAACTCGGTCGCCGTCTGCGCCTTGACGGCTGCTTCGATTTCCTTGGTCAGGCCCGGCAGGGCGAAGACGTCGTTGAAGTTCGTGCCGAGAATGTCGCGCAGGTTGCTGGCGATGAGATCGCGCAGGTAGTCGACGATCGTGTTCGTCGACACGAATCCGCGCGTGCCGACGACCGCCGCCACAAAAAGTTGCGGGTCCGCGACGCGCATCGAGAACTTGCCGAATGCGCGAAGCATCACGGGCAGCCCGCCCATCGACGGGTCGCGGAGCATGATCGGATCCTTCGTGCCCCACTTCAGGTCGAGAAATGTGTGCCGCGCGACGTACATCACGCTCGCCGTGAACGGCGCGTCGCCCCCGAACGGCAGCTTGAACGCATCCGAAATGATCGGCACGTTCATCGTCGAGATGGTGTGGCGACCCGGTCCGAACACGTCGAGCGCCTTTCCGTCGCGGAAGAACACGGCCGACTGATTCTCCTGCACGATGAGCTGAGCGCCCATCTTGATGTCGGCCGGACCGGACTCGGGCATTCGGTGAACGATTTCCGTTCCGGACTCGTCGAGGTACTGGATGACTTCGATTGCCATGGATACTCCTCTGGGTATGAAGGGAAGAACCGCGGCCCAGTGCCGCCGTCGACGTTACGAGAAGAGCGGCCGGCCCGGCGCATCCGAGGATGCGAAGCCGTTGAGCGCCTCGTGCCGCGTGTCGAACTTGTGGCTGAGTTCGTCGAGCGCTTGCTCGATTGCCGCCGTGGCCGTTTTCAGTTCGGCCGACGTGCCGGTCGACGCGCGAAGCTTCTCTGCAAGGCTCTCGATGCCCTCGATCTTCTCGATGAGCGCGAAATCGAACCGGTAGAGCTGATCCAGCTGATCTTCCTTGATCTGCACCGCGTCGAAGAACCCCGCGTAACCGTATGTCGCAAACCGGATGCGGTTCTCGACGGTGTCGAGTTTCTTCGAGATCCGCTCGACGGGAGCCACCTCGAAGAGGCGACCTCCATCGGTAAGGTCGCGAACCACGCCTGACGTCGTGTCTTTCAGTCGGCGCAGCCGATCCGCGAGCGTCACGCGAAAGAGCTTGTCGACGTCGCGACGCGTTTCCTTCGCCTGATAGCCCGAGATGCCGGGGATCTTGTCGACGAGCTTCTGCAGCCAGTTCCGATTGTCGCCGCTCGCGTTCCCTGTCGTGCTCATAGTCAGAATTTCCTCCTGCGGAAGGTGACCAATCATAAACCAAGCCGTAAGGGCTTGGAATGCGGCCGAATGCCGGCGGGTTGTCTGTCCTCAGGCTCGCGCCGCTAGTCCGGCGAGGTATACCTGGTATCGCGCCCGATCGGCGCTCGACATTTCACGGATGTAGACACCGACGTTCCAGTTGATGCCGTCCGGCGCTGGTTTGTACCACGCGGCGAACCCACTGATGTGCACGGGACCGTCGGGAAGCTTCACGTCGATCTCGAGGCGATTCTTGAAGGCCGTCGTGTGATCGCGAATGACGTTGAGTTGCCCGGTCTCGACCGTGCCGGTCTCGATGCGCATCCCGTTCTCGCTCATGTCGCGGACGACGCCGTCGATTCGGCGCGACGCCTTCGAGTCGTCCGAGGCGTCGACGATCGACATCGTGAGCTTGAGCAGCCCGTCCGTGTCCCGCGCGCGCTCGTGAGAGAGCGACTCGGCTTCGGAGGCCGCCACCTGCGCTGCAGCCCCGATACCGTCCTTCACGGAGGGTCGTGCGTCATCGCGGCAACCGCCGAGGGCAGAGCGGAGCGCCGTGGCCATCGCCTCCGCAGACGCAAACCGGTCACCGGGCTTCTTCTCGAGCGCCTGCAGAACCGCACGCTCGACGGCCTTCGGCACATCCGGGCGAACGGCGGTCGGCGGCTCGGGCGCGTCGGTCACGTGCATGACGATGACGGCTGTCGGCATCGGAGCGTTGAATGGCGGGTGTCCCGTGAGCATCTCGTAGAGCACGATGCCGAGGGCGTAGATGTCAGATGATGCCGTCGGAAGGTCGCCGCGGCAGACCTCGGGCGACGTGTAATGCGGCAGCCTCACGACGAGCGACCCTGTTGCCGTTACCGACGAACCTCCCGCCATCTGCGCCCACCGCGTCGACTCGAAGTCGACGAGTTTTGGGGTCTCGACGCCGCCGATCGTGGCGAGCAGTACGTTGCCGGGTTTGACGTCGCGGTGAAGCAACCCCTTCGCGTGCGCGGCCGCAAGCGCATCGGCGAGTCCAATTGCGATGCGAACGGCACGAGCGACCGTGAGCATGCCGTCTTCTTCGATGACGGTCCTCAGCAGCGGTCCCGCAATGAACTCACCCGCGAGATAGGCGCCGCCATTGGCCAGTTGCCCTCCGGCGTAGACCGTTCCGGCGTTCGAATGCGAGAACTCGCGCAACCGTTCAACGTCGTAGTTGAACATCTGCAACGCGGACGGGTCGCGGAAGAGCGTCGGGAGGAGGGTCTTTACGAATGCGGGCCGAGATTCGGCGAGATCCGTGGCCTCGTATATCGATCCGTGCCGGCCGACACCGATCACACGCTCGATCTGCCAGCGGCCATCGAGAATCCGGCTTCCCGGCAACGTATCGACGAGGCGATTCCCGTCCGTCGGACAGAACTGAGCCTGGTCGTCGAAACAGCCAGCGCAGGTTGAGCACTCTTTCATCGTGTGAACCGGACGTACGCCGCGCTAAAGCGGAATGTTGCCGTGCTTCTTGGGCGGCAGCGATTCCCGCTTCGTGTCGAGCATCTCCAGAGCGGCAATGAGCTTCGGTCGCGTGAACCGCGGCTCGATGATCTCGTCGATGTAGCCACGCTCGGCGGCGATGTACGGCGATGCGAACTTCGATCGGTACTCGCTGATGAGCTGCGCGCGCAGCGCCGCCGGATCCTCCGCTTCCTTCAGATCCTGGCGGTAGATGATCTCGACCGCGCCCTCGGCGCCCATGACGGCGATCTCGGCCGTCGGGTAGGCGATGTTGAAGTCTGTCCGGATATGCTTGCTCGCCATGACGCAATAGGCGCCGCCGTATGCCTTGCGGGTAATGACGGTGAGCTTGGGCACGGTGGCCTCCGCGAATGCGTAGAGCAGTTTCGCGCCGTGCCGGATGATTCCGCCGTGCTCCTGCGACACGCCGGGCAGGAAGCCCGGGACGTCCTCGAACACGACGAGCGGAATGTTGAAGCAGTCGCAGAATCGGACGAACCGCGCCGCCTTGACCGAAGCATCGATGTCGAGCACTCCGGCGAGATACGCCGGCTGGTTCGCGACGACGCCGATCGGCCGGCCGCTGAGCCGCGCAAAGCCGATGACGATGTTCTGGGCGTAATGCGACTGGACTTCGAGGAGGTGCCCGTCGTCCACGACACGGTGGACGACGTCGCGAATGTCGTAGGGAACGTTGGACTGATCCGGAACGATCGAATTCAGCTCGATGTCGGCGCGATCGACCGGATCGCTGCACGTCTGGCGTGGCGGATCGTCGACGTTGTTCGACGGCATGTACGAAAGGAGCTCGCGAATCGTCAGCAGGCAGGTCTCGTCGTTGTCCGCGGCGAAATGAGCCACGCCGGACGCCGAGTTGTGGGTCATGGCGCCACCGAGGTCTTCCTTCGTGACGTCCTCGTGGGTCACGGCCTTGATGACGTCCGGACCGGTGATGAACATGTAGCTCGTGTTCTTCACCATGACGTTGAAGTCGGTGATGGCCGGCGAATAGACGGCGCCGCCCGCGCACGGGCCCATGATGGCCGAGATCTGCGGAACCACTCCGGACGCGAGTGTGTTGCGAAGAAAGATGTCGGCGTAGCCGCCGAGTGACGCGACGCCCTCCTGAATTCGGGCGCCGCCCGAGTCGTTGAGCCCGACGACCGGAGCGCCGACCTTCATCGCGAGGTCCATGATCTTGCAGATTTTCTCGGCATTCGTCTCAGACAACGAGCCGCCGAAAACGGTGAAGTCCTGCGCGAACACGAACACCCGACGGCCGTCGACCGTCCCGTGGCCGGCCACGACGCCGTCGCCCGGGTACTGCTCCTTCTCCATGCCGAAGTCGCGGCACCGGTGCGTCTTGAAGGGATCGACCTCGACGAACGACTCGTCGTCGAGCAGAAAGTCGATGCGCTCGCGAGCGGTCATCTTTCCGGACTTGTGGTGCTTCTCGACACGGACAGCGCCCCCGCCGGCACGTGCGGCCTCGATGCGCTGGTGCAGTTGCTCGAGCCGGGGATCGACGTCGCCGGACGCGGGAGTTGGGGATTCCGAAGGTGAAGTCGCCATAGCGGGCGAGTATAGGAGCCAGCGCGAGGAATTGTCGATGGAGCAACCACGACGTCTGCGTCAGAACCGTGAGCGGAAGCGAGCCGGCCTGCGGACGGGCGAACGGTTCCGATCACTTCCGTCATTCCGCAAGGACTAGTCTGCGGTATCAAGCACTGTCCGTGGGACGCTCGCTACCGCTCGCGGCTCGAGGAACGGGGACCCGGTCCCCGCTTTATGAGCCGCGAGCGGTAGCGAGCGTCCCACGGACGGTCGAACGAATCCGATCACTTCTGTATTTCCACGAGGAGTCTGCGATTTCAGGCACTGTCCGCAGGCCTGCCCGCTACCGCTCGCGGTTCTGATACTGAGTTGCGGACGAGTCGGTCGAGGCGCCGACCCTCAGAACTGAGAGCGCACCGTCGCCAGTGTGACTTCCTCGCGTTCTCCTGCATCCCCGTCTCGCAGGGCGACGACCCGGACGCTGATGCGATAGACGCCAAGCCAGCCCTCCGGATCCGGATCTATTCGCCAGAACCTCGCGTAATTCGCCTGCTCGCGTTCCTCGACGACGCCGATCTTCCCGTTGTCTTCGAGGTCGATGGCCACGTACTCGAAGAAACCCGCCGCACCCTTGCCGCCACCGTCGTCCGTGCCGCCGAGCTCGCCGCCATATGCGAGTTTCTCGATCGGGATGGCGTTGAGCTCTTCGAGCTTCGACTGTGCAATTGCCGTCGCGTGCGTGTACTGGCGCGAAGTCCGGTTCTGCTGCATCGCCGTGATGAAGAGCTGCGCCACGAGAATGATCGCGATCAGCAGAATGAGCGCGGCCACCATAGCTTCGAGAAGTGTGAAGCCCGATTCGGGATTGCGCCGCATCGTCGCGAGTATAGCAGAGCGCTTCCGCTGCTATCATTGCGGCCGTGAAGGCGATACGCGCTATCTCGGAGCGAGTCCGTGACGCCGGAGGACGGGCTTTCGTCGTCGGCGGCTGGGTGCGCGACATGCTGCTCGACCGGCCGTCGAAGGACGTCGACATCGAGGTCTTCGGCCTCGACCCTGCGGTGCTCAAGTCGCTGCTCCGGCGTATGGGCCGCGTGAGCACGGTCGGTGAGAGTTTCACGGTCTACAAGGTATGGGTCGACGGACACGAAGGAGACATCGACGTCTCGATTCCCCGTCGGGAGTCGAAGACCGGTCGCGGCCACCGCGGGTTCACGGTCGTCGGCGACCCTTCGATGTCGGTCGAAGAAGCCGCTCGCCGTCGCGACTTCACGATCAACGCGATCCTCTTCGATCCCCTCTCCGGCGAACACGTCGATCCGTTCAACGGACGCGGTGACCTCGACGGCCGGGTGCTGCGCGCTGTCGATCCCGAGACGTTCGTCGAGGACTCGCTTCGCGTGCTTCGCGCCGCTCAGTTCGCCGCGCGTTTTGCACTGTCGCTCGAGCCTCGAACCGTAACGCTCTGCAGGGCGATTCCGCTCGACGACCTTCCTTCGGAGCGAATCTGGGGCGAGATCGATAAGCTGCTCGTGCGCGCTCACGAACCATCACGCGGACTCGAGGCGCTGCGCGAGCTCGGAGTACTTCCGAAGCTCTTTCCCGAGCTCGAAGCACTCGTCGGCTGCCCTCAGGACCCCGAACACCACCCGGAAGGCGATGTGTGGACGCACACCAGGCTCGTCGTCGACGAAGCCAGAGACGTGGTCGGCGACCTCGGTCGCGCGCACCGGACGACGGTGATGCTCGCGGCGCTCTGTCACGACCTCGGCAAGCCGGCTACGACGAAAGTCGTGGACGGCCACATCCGGCAACTGGCGCACGATCGCGCCGGCCTCGAGCCGACTCGGACGCTGCTCGACCGCCTTCACGTCCACACGATCGACGGATTTCACGCGCGATACCAGATCCTCGCGCTTGTCGACGAACATCTGGTTCCGTCGCACTTCTACAAGGATCGGGGCCACGTGACGGACGGAGCCTTTCGGCGACTTGCGCGCCGGGTGCATTGCGGGCTGCTGGCGCGCGTGTCGAGGGCCGACCTGCTCGGACGTACGGGGGCGGCGAGGCAGGCGCTCGCCGCTGAGTGGTTCGCGATCCGAATCCGCGAGCTTGGGCTCGAGGACGGTCCCGAGCCGCCGATCCTGCTCGGCCGGCACGTGCTCGAGATGGGCGTCCCGGCCGGACCCGAGGTTGGATTGATCACGAAGGCCGTGTACGAGCTGCAACTCGACGGCGAAGTCCGCGATCTCGACGCGGCTCGGGCGGCTGCCTGGAAAGTCCTGAAGAGTCAGTAACCGTCCACAGATGAACACAGATGAACACGGATGTTCGTCGGTGTTCATCTGAGTGGAACTGCGGACTATGGGCAGGGCGGGTTGTTGTTCACGTTGCGATCGCGCAGCGTGTGTCGACGGCCCGTCGCGAGCTCGGTGACCTGTACCGTCGATGTGGTCGAACCGAAGTTGGCATTGCACTCCATCCGGAAGACCGAATCGTTGCGATCGGACGATACGAGGCGTACGCCCGACGTGAAGCTGACGTTCTCGGCGAATCCGCAGAACGTCGTTCCGTTGGCCTTTCGATAGCGCCAGAATCCGAAGAGCGGACTCGCGCTGTCGACGACCTCGGTGAACGTGTCGCCCGAGGCGTCGTCGCGGGAAGCAGATCGAACCCGGCGTGCCGACCGTGACCGAGAACGCGCACGCCGCCGTATTGCCCGCGGCGTCCGATGCAGTGCACGTCACGGTCGTCGTGCCAACCGGGAAAAACGTCCCCGAGGTAGGAACGCAGACGACGGTTGCACCCGTACAGTTGTCCGAAACTGGGGGAGTCGCAAACGTGACCGTCGCGCCGATGCTGCAGCCTTGCGCCTGCGAGGCGGAAACCGTGATGTCGGCTGGACAGGAGAGCGTCGGCGCTGACGCGTCGGTGACGACGACAGGGAACGCACACGTAGCCGTGTTCCCGGCGGCGTCCGTCGCATTGCACGTCACGACCGTCGTTCCCGGACCAAACGACGATCCGGAAGGCGGTGAGCAAGTGACGCCCGAGACCGCGCAGTTGTCCGAGGCCGTGACGTTGTATGACACGGCCACGTCGCAAGTCGCGCCCGTGATCGCCGCGGCAACGCTCGATGGACACGTTACGGCTGGGGGCTCGTCGTCCGTGACGTTTACCGTGAACTGGCAGCTCGCCACTCCGGCGCCCGTGCAATCGACTACGGTCGTCCCGACCGGGAACGCCGAGCCGCTCGGCGGCGAACACGACACGACGCCGCAGAATCCGTCGGTCGCCGGCACCGGCAGGTTCACCACGGCCGTGCACTGTCCGGGGTCGGTGGTCGCCGTGACCGTGCCTCCAGGGCACGTCAGCGTGCACGCCGGCACGCCGCCTCCCCACATCGCAGTTCTTCGAAATCGAGATAGCGTACGGCCCCTGCGGCGTGTTCTGCAGGTTTGAGAGCCGCGCGACGTAGAACCCCGTGTACGGCGCCCGAACGACCATCGCCGCCGATCGCCAGTTCGGCCCGAACGCGAAGAGCGAGTTGAGAGGCGGAAAGACGAAGACCTGGTCGCTGCCGGATCTCGTCAGGGCGATCCGCGAGCCAGTCTCGGAGAGCAGCTGCATCTCGGCGAATATCCCGGTCGGACCGCGATCCGGGCAGCCGTCCATGCTCAGGAAGAGGACGTCGCCGGCGTTGGCCTGGAAGACGAAATGGTCGGCATCCGAGGCTGCGAGCTGCCCGGTGAAATAGTTCGACGCAGCGGAGTTCGACTGGTTGATTGTGTCGTTCGGCTCCGCTTCGGCAACGCTGTCGGCGTGGTCCTGGGCGACGGCGTAGAGCCGATAGGGTCCCCCCGTCTCGACAGCTGTTCCACCGCCCTGCGATTGTCGGATGTCGACCTGCAGGAACGTGGGCGTGCCGGCCGGAATTCGCGTGCCGGCGACGTTTGGCGCCACTCCTCCATTGGGACCGATGCTGTTGTCCCGATGGTCGAACTCGAGCGTGTGCGTCGTCGTGTTCACACGGAGATCGAAGTCATTCTCCGGCATCGACGTCGACGCATCGACGAGTGCATAGAGCCGGACGTCCGAAGATGGTGTCCCGAACGCGTAGAAGTCGCGATCGGTAATCGTCGGCCCAAGCGATCCGATGACGCCGCAACCGAGCGGATCGGCGGTCGCCGGCGTGTCGTTAACCTCCGATTCCAGCGCTTCGCAAAGCTCGACGACCACGCTGAAATTGCCCGACCGGAAGATGCCGGTCGTCGTCGGCGAGTCAACGAACAGGAAGACCTGCTGGCCGGCCGCGAGCGTCACGCAGGAAATCTCGCCTCCCGAGAACGATCCGGTCCTCGACGCGGCGAAGCAGTCCACTACTACGGGGCCCTCCTTGCTCGGTGAAGGACACGTCGACGAGAGGTAGATCACGTAGTCGACGAAGACCGATGCCCTGTTGTTGAGTCGGAACGCGTAGTCGCCGGCCGCCGGCGCCGTGAAGCTGTAGACGACGTCGCTTCCGGGACCGGTCGTGGGAACGAGCGGCGCCGGGAAACACGCGCTCCCGGGTGCAAGCTCGTAGTCATTGCCGGTATTGAGGTTTGTGCCGCTTGTCGGCACGTTGAGGCCGAGCGGTACTGCGATGTCGCATGTGTCGGGGGGACCCGGCTCGAAAGTCGTGCGCATCTGGACGTCCGCCTGCGAGGCGTTCTGCGGATGGTTGGTCTCGCTCCACAGAACGATGTAGTAGGTGGTGCCGGCGGAGAGATCGACCGAGAGCTCCGTTCCCGAAGAGGAGAAGAAACATCCGACGAGCGAGCTTGCGACGTTCGTGAACGGTCCCGAACAGCCGTTGGTCGACGTGTAGGCGGCAATCAGCGAGTCCCGAAGCGTGGTCGCACTCCCGTTGTCCGTGCATGCCGAGAACACGTACCGCCCGTCCTCGGCCGGAGTGATCGCGTACCAGCTCGATCGCGTGAGCGACAGGAACGGGAACTCCGACGGCCGCGGCGGATCGCCGGCCGTGCCGGCTTCGAACACATTGACCGGCGTCGAGAAGTGCGGAAAAGGACCATCTCCGGGAATCGCGATGGCGCCTGAACAGAAATCGTTCACCGGCGGAGCCTCGACGGCGTCGGGTTCCTGTGCCCTGAGCGGCCGGAGACGTGTCGTGGCCGCCTGGGTTGCGCTCGCCAGCGCGAAGGCGACGAGGAGGAAAGTGGTCACGATCGCGCGTCCGCGACTGAAGCGTGCGTTGTATAGCGTTCGGGAAATCGTCGTGCTGCTCATTGGAGCCTCCTGCGGGGGTTGATCAGGTCAGCACCCACATTAGGCAGATAGGACAACTAGGTCTTAAGGGAAGTCTAAGGAATGGGTAAAGGAGTTCTAACGCCTGCAGTTATACAGATTCAGTTAATGGGACAACCATAGGTTCACCACGACCCCTCTCAAGAACGCTGACCTTTACCCGAATCAGAGTCGGCTGGACACGGGCAGCTTGAGTCGCGGCTACGTGAGGCCTCGCCCCAAAATTGCAGTGATGTCGCCGAGGCGCTGCGAGGGCGTACCAGCGGAGCGGAGGTGCCGTCGGTTCGTTTCGGCCCTGGTTGGTGACGTGAGGTTGCGCCGTCCAGTTGTTGGCGCTGCTCGGGTCCGCGCTCCGGCGCCGACGGAGACCGCTCGTCCCGACCGTACGCCCCAGAACGCGGCGCGGCGGAACGGGCGCTGAGCGGCCTGGCTTACGCCATCTCCCGCCCAGTCGGCTGGCCGTACCGCACGCCTGACCCATTGCGTCCGCCGCCTACCAGTCGCGAACGCCTCAGCACGTATTTCGGGCAGGGTAGCACCGTCGCGGCAATCCTCTGAAAGGAGAAGCGAAAACGCACTGCTTTGCCCGATCCGCGCCGATTCCCTATACTGCCCGGCGTCACACCTGCACATTCCCCTCCAGGAGATTTCGCTATGAGCTACGAGCGGCAGATGGAGCACGACCTCGCGCTCGACTTTCTTCGCGTCGTCGAGGCGGCGGCAATCGACTCCGCGCGGACCATGGGCCAGGGCAAGCGCAAATACTCCGATCACGTGGCCGTCGAGGCCATGCGCCAGGTGATGGACACGGTTCCCATGCGTGGGACCATCGTCATCGGCGAGGGCGAGCGCGACGAGGCGCCGATGCTCTACATCGGCGAGCGCGTCGGCCTCGGGTGGAAGGACGAGGACAGCAACCATCACGAGGTCGACATCGCGGTGGACCCGCTCGAGGGCACGAACCTCTGCGCGACGGGCTCCGCGAACGCGATCGCCGTGCTTGCCGCTTCCGAGAAGGGCGGGTTGCTTCACGCACCCGATGTCTACATGAACAAGATCGTGGTCGGACCGGCGGCGAGAGGCTGCGTCGACCTCGATGCTCCGGTGAAGGACAACCTCAAGGCCATCGCACGGCGCCTTCAACGCGATGTCGAAGACTTGACGGTCATCGTCCTCGACCGACCGCGCCACCAGTCGCTCATCGCTGACATCCGCGCAGCGGGTGCCCGGATCCGGCTGATCACGGATGGTGATCTGTCGGCTGGCATCTCGGCCGCCGTTGCAGGTTCCGGCGTGCACGCCGTGATGGGCATCGGTGGAGCCCCGGAGGGCGTCATTACGGCCGCGGCGATGAAGTGTCTGAACGGCGAGATCCTCACCCGGTTCTGCGTCAAGGAAGACCTGATGGACATCGAAGACGCAAGCCGCATTCCCGATGACGCCCGCGACCGGATGATCTCGATGGGTGTCAGCGACCCGACCAAGATCCACGACACCGACGATCTGGCGCCCGGCAAACGCATTATCTTTGCAGCCGCAGGGGTTACCGACGGCACGATCCTCAAGGGCGTCCGCTTCTTCGGTACCGGCAAGCGAACCCAGTCCCTCATCATGACGACCGAAACGCACCACGTGCGCTTCGTCGACACGGTGCACGTCGAAGGCGGCCCTGACACCGTAGTTCGCTTCTAGACGAGAGAGTGGACAGGATTTCAGGATTTCCTGTCCACTCTCCCGCCGCGACGCCTGAGGCCGTTCATTCGTTGCCCGCCGCGGTTTTTCGTGCACCAAATCGTATGCCCGCGCTCCAGAACGGGAGTTGCCCGACTACGCATGACGCTCCCTCCTGTTCAGACAAGCCTATTCGTTTCAACCACTTACTTCTCCTGAAGCTCTTCGGCACGCTGCGTGCACTAGCGATGGCGGCGAAAGACAATGCCATCGCGTGGGACGACGGCGATCCGATCGCGCAGCACAGGGGAATGGGTGGAGGACGAAATGGCCACGAACGCAACTTCGATCAAGCAGCAGGCCGGTGTCATTCGCGCGCTCGATGTCGATGACATGAGCGGCTTCGACGAGATCTACTCGAAGCACTACCGACGGGTCTACTCGATCTGTCTCCGTATGACGGGGAACGTGGCCGAAGCCGAGGATCTCACTCAGGAGGTCTTTCTTCAGCTTCACCGCAAGCTCAAGTCGTTCCGAGGCGAGTCCGCGTTCACGACGTGGCTGCACCGTCTGACCGTCAATCACGTGCTCATGCACTTCCGGAAGCGCCGCGTGCGGTCCGAGGTCGGCACCGACGATGGCGAGATGCCCGACCAGGTCGATCCTCTGAGCGACAATCCGCGCGCAATGCCGATCGTCGACCAGATTGCGCTCGACAACGCGATCTCCAAACTGCCCAAGGGCTACCGCGCCGTGTTCATCCTTCATGATGTTGAAGGCTATGAGCACGAGGAAGTGGCAAAGATCCTCGGATGCAGCTCGGGAACGTCCAAGTCGCAGCTCCACAAGGCGCGATTGCGACTGCGCAAGTTCCTCCTCGAGGTCGCGGTTGAACAGGCGGCTGCCTGAAGTCCACCCGCCAAACACGACATCGAGCCCCGTCCGGCGAAAGCCGGGCGGGGCTCTTGCGTTCTGCAGGACGAGCATTGTTAAACCCGCGCACGGTTCTGCCGTACAATGCCTGTCAGGTTCTGCTCACCAGTCACCTAGTCGTGTCAGTTAAGGAGCATCCGATTGGTCACGGTTTCCGAGACCTCAATGAAAGAGCTCGATGAGCAAGCCCTTGTCCGTGAGTGTCTTGCAGGCAGTGAAGCTGCCTGGGAGGAGATCATTCGCCGGTATCGGCGCCTGATCTACTCGATTCCGATACGAGCCGGACTGGACGAGGAAGGAGCGGCGGACGTCTTTCAGACCGTCTGTCTGAAACTTCTCGAACATCTCTCGAAGCTCAAGGACCACGAGAAGCTCGCGAGCTGGATAATCACGACGACCAACCGTGAGAGTTGGCGATTCTCAGGTCGAACGCGGCGCGAAGCGCCGATCGGCGAAGGTGGAGAAGCAGATTCGACGATGCCGGTTCGACCGGAACTCGTAGACGAAAAACCGCTTGCTGAAGACGAGCACATCGCGCTCCAGCGTCAGGCGGCCGTCCGGATTGCCGTCGACACACTCTCGGATCGCTGCAGGAATCTTCTCGAGTTGCTCTACTTCATCGAGGACAGGCCGTCCTACGAGGAAGTCTCACGCCGGATGGACATGCCTGTCGCCAGCATCGGACCGACCCGTGCACGGTGTCTCGAGAAGCTCCGCAAGGCCGTCGATCCGAACGTGTAAAGGAGAGTTGAGGTTGGGATTTTCCGAGGATTTACAGGAGTTCTTGGGGGGAGGAGCTCGGTTGCCCGGGGTAATCCTGTCCCCTCTCCCGTATTTTTCCAGTCAGACGTGGCTCTAGTGGGTCGCGAACGTTGTACGAAGGAGTCGGTCACGCCATGCCTTGCCCCACTTTCGAAGCCCTTATCGACTTTACCGACAAGAGGTTGGCCCCCGAGGCCGCCTCGAGCGTCGAGACACACGTCGGCGCCGGATGCGCGTCGTGCCGAACGACGATCGATTGGTTCAGCGGCTTCGCGGCTGCTGCAAGTGCCGATCTCGTCGAGCCGCCGGTCTGGCTGACCCGAAAGGCAGTTGCGCTTTTCGCACAGAGGCAGAAGGAAGGCATCGTCTCGAAGCTCTCGCGACTGGTCGCCTCGCTCGTCTTCGACAGTCTCGCGGGCTCGGCATCCCCCGACTTCGTCCCGGCGCGATCCGCAGCCGTCGGCGGTCGTCAGCTGCTCTTCACGGCATCGCCGTTTGACGTTGATCTGCTCGTTTCGCCCGGCGACGCGCCGCGCACGGTGGCCGTCAGCGGTCAGGTACTCGCGACCGACTCGGTAGAGTTCGCCATCGTTTCCGGACTCGAAGTCGAGTTCGTCCGCGACGAAAAGACGGTCGCCTCGGCCGTCACGAGCGACTTCGGAGAGTTTTCGGTGGATTCGATGGCTCCGGGCAGCTACGACGTCCGAATCTCGGACAGCACGCGTGAAATCGTCCTCTCGGGCGCGCCGCTTGAAATCCGCTAGGAGCCGCCGTGATCGACCCTGGAGCATCTCGCCGGCTGGCCCGGCAGATCGTTCGCGCCGATGACCTCGGCGCGTTCGTCCTCGACAGGCGTCCCTCGCTCGGGCCGGACGACTTTGCCGGACTGAAAGGCGAGGTCGACCGACTCGTCGAGGTCGATCTCACGAAGGCCCAGCCGCTCGCCGACGCCATTCGACGACTCGCCGGCATCGTCGGAGACACGGCCAGCGGCAGCTTCGGCGATGCCGCGGTCGCGCAGGTTCACTACCACGCCGGCAGGCTCAGCGAAGCCGAGCCCTTGTTCCTCTCGGCGGTCGAAGGCCTGCGAATATCGCGACGTCCCGTCGATGCGGCCGCGGTCGAGCGCCAGCTCGTTGGACTGCTCCATCGCCAGGGCCGCGCGAAAGAGGCGCTCCACGTCGCCCGAAAGGCACGCCGGACGTTGACGCGCGCCGGCGAAGACCGGCTGCTCGCCCAGCTCGAGAACAACGTCGGATCGGTGCATTACTACACGCTGTCGAGCTATCGGACGGCGCTCGGCTACTTCGAGCGAGCGCACCAGCTGCTCGAGGCCCTCGGCGACGAGCGATCCATGTCGACCGTGGACTACAACAGGGCCAATGTACTGCTCGAGCTCGATCGCCCGCTCGAAGCCATCGAGATCTACGAGCTTGCCGAGCGTCGATTCACCGAGCTCGGAATGGCGCGCGCCGCGGCGCAGTGCACTTACATGGCGGCCTACGCCCTCTCGGTCCTCGGACGCTTCGGCGAAGCCCTTCGCAGCTATTTCTCAGCTCGTGAGCGCCTCGTCGCGCTCGGCGACCGGGTTCTCGGCGCGTGGTGCAACCTCTATCTCGCCGAGCTTCACGCCCGTCTCAACCTCATTGACGAAGCCGCGGACCTGGCTGACGCGGCACGTTCCGAGTTCGAGGCGCTCGACGCGCACGAGGCTGAAGCCGCACGAGCGCTTCTGGTCCGGGCGCGCGTAAGTCAGCGTCGCCGCGATCACGACGCCGCTGCGGCCGACCTGGTCACCGCCCAGAAGACCTTTGACGCGTTCGGGATGGACGTTCTGGGCGCCGATGCCCGGCTGGGGCGCGCCGAGCTTGCGGTCGAGGCCGGCGATGCCGGAGAGGGACTTCGGCTTGCCAGAGAGGCCGTCGATTCGTTCACGCGAGCGCGGCTCGTGGGCCGGCGAACGCGGGCGCGCCTTGCAGAAGCAGCGGCTCTGCAGCGACTTGGACGAGGCGGACAGGCCCTGCGCATCGCCCGCGCGGCCGTACGATCCGCCGAGAGGCTCTCGGACCCGTGGCTCGGCTGCCGCGCCGAAGCGCTCGTCGGAGAACTCGAGATCGACCGGGGACACCACGATGCCGGCATTGCCGCCCTCGAGCGCTCGGTCGCAGGAATTGAGCGCCTGAGGCTTCGGCTGCGCCCGGGTGAAGCCCGCGCCGCATTTCTCGCCGACAAGCTGCCGGCCTACGAGCGACTCGTCGCCGTGAACCTGAAACGGGACGATGCCGTGGGTCTCCGGGCCGCGTTTCGCTACGTCGAGATGGCGAAGTCGCGTGCCCTCGCCGATCTCATGGCGCAGCACATGTCGCAGATGTCGAAGCGCGAGCTTCCTCGCGGCGACGCAAGGGTCCGGCAACAGATCTCCGAGCGGCTCGAGCAGCTCAACTGGTACACAACCCGAATCGACGACAATGCTGAGAAAGGCGGGACGCGCAACTCGCGCCTCGACGCGCACTTCCGGACAGAGCTCACACGCTGTGAACGCGAGCTCGTCAGCCTCTTTTCGCGTCTCGAAATCGAGGATGCCGGTCTGGCCGGCCTGCTTGCTGCCGAACCGGCGAGCCTCGACGAACTGTCGAGCGAGCTCGGGGCCGACGAGGCGACGGTCGAGTACTTCTTCAGCGATGATCGACTTTCGGCCTTCGTGGTGACGCGCGATGGAGCAGAGGTACGGACGAGCTTCGCCGACCGGCGAACCGTCGAGCGCCACGTCACGGGACTCAGGTTTCAGCTCGAGAAGTTCGGACTCGGCAACCTCTACGCCGAGGCTCATCGCCAGGCACTCCGGCGCTCGGTCGACCATCATCTCGATTCGCTCTACCACTTGCTCTTCGAGCCGATCGCCGAAGCCGTCAGTGGCAAGAAGCTCACGATCGTCCCGCACGGGGTGCTGCATTACGTGCCGCTGCACGCCTTGAGGCGCCCGGATGGCACGTACCTGATCGAGAGCGCGGAGGTTTCCTACGCACCAAGCGCGACCGTCCATCGCCTGTGTGAGCGCCGCAAGGTTTCGACATCAAGCCGACGCGACCTTCTTGCCGTGGGGCTTGCGGACAAGTTCGCGCCGCACATCGCGGAGGAACTGGCCTCTATCGGGCGCCTATTCGGAGAACAGGTGTTGCTCGAAGGCTCGAACGCAACGAAGTCCGCGTTTCTCGAGAACGCGCCGGGCAGCCGCTACCTGCACCTTGCGACGCACGGACAGCTCAGACAGGACAATCCGATGTTTTCGTCCGTTCGTCTCGACGACGGACCGCTCAACTTCTACGACGTATTCGACCTCACGCTCGACGCCGAGCTCGTGACGCTTTCGGCGTGCAACACGGGAGTAAATCGGCTGGCTCCCGGCGACGAGCTCAGCGGCCTCATGCGCGGGTTCCTCTACGCGGGAGCGCCTTCGCTCGTCGTCTCTCTCTGGGCTGTCAACGACCGCTCCACGTGCGAACTGATGCAGACGTTCTACCGGCATCTGCAGAGCGGCGAGTCGAAGCGGGCGGCGCTCCGGCTGGCGCAGCTCGAGTCGCTCGAACAATACGGCCACCCGTACTACTGGGCGCCGTTCATCCTGATGGGGAAGACGTCGTGACCAATCGCGACACTAGATCGTCGGAACGGTTATATTCAAAAGTGGGATTCAGATCATGAACTTCAGGAACTTCATTGCCGTCGCCTCTCTGACCGTCCTTGCTGCCTCGGCGCCGATGTCGGCAAGGGCGCAGTCCGCCACGGGCGGCACGAAGCGCTTCATTCGGGGAGAAGCGATCGTCACGCTGCAGCCGGGGACGACGATCGAACAGATCAATGCGCTGTACGGCACGACCGTGATCGATCGGACCGGAGACACGTTCCTGTTGAGCACTCCCGACGGCAGCGCCACGAACGGCACGGTCAAGAAGTTGCGCAACGATCCGGCAATTGCAGCGGCTGGCCGCAACGATTTCGTTTCGAGTCCGAACTCACGCCGGCCCCCGTCGCGCCACCCCACGATGACGTTCCCGTTTGACGAGGCCAGCGACATCACGACGAATCGCGCCGGATACGACACCCAGCCGATGCTGTCGACGCTTCGACTGGACCAGGTCTCGCAGACGCGCGGCGAAGGCGTCATCGTCGCGATCATCGACACGGGCGTCGACCTCACACACCCGGATCTCGCGGGACGTTTCATACCGGATGGTGCCGGAGGGTTCCTGGGACTCGATCTCATCGACGGTGGCGAGCCGATGGACGTCCGCGCCTCGGGAACCGGTGCCGACAACAGCGCGTGGGGCCACGGCACCTTCATCGCGGGACTTATCGCAAAAGTTGCGCCCGAGGCCCGGATCCTGCCGATCAGAGCGCTCGACCCGGCCGGCGTTGGTACGACCTACAACATCGTGAAGGCCGTCGAGTTCGCGCGCGCGAGCGGCGCCCACGTCATCAACATGAGTTTCGGAGCACCCGACAAGCTGGACGGTCTCGACAAGGCGCTGAGCGACTCGAGGGATACGGCGGTGCTCGTCGCCGCGGTCGGCAATTTCGGCTCGGATGGCCTCAAGCAGTACCCGGCCGACGAGAGCTTCGTACTGGCGGTTGCAGCTCTCGACGACCGCGGCGTGAAGGCGCCTTTTTCGAATTTCGGATCGCTCGTCGACGTGGCGGCGCCCGGGGTGCAACTGGCCAGCACGTTCCCAGAGAACCAGTACGCTTCGTGGTCCGGCACGTCTTTCGCGGCGCCGCTCGTGGCGGCAACGGCCGCGCTCGTCGTATCGAAGCAGCTCTCGACAGGCGGAATCGACGTTGATTGCGCAACGCGCACGCTCATCGAGACAGCGACGCCTGTTGACGGCGTTGCGGGCAATGGGAATTACCGCGGGAAGATCGGCGGAAGAGTCGATCCGGTCACAGCGACGACATCCTCGGCGTGCGACGCCTCGGCGTACGACAAGATCGATCTGCGCGCCGTCGATCCGACGGACCGGCGATCCGACGGCGAGGCGGAACGCGAGACGCGCGGCGATCTCGACCAGGAGTTCGAGGTCAAGGTCGAGAGGCTGACGGCACGGACCAACTTTACGCTCCGCGTGACGAACGCGAGCGGCGGCACGTTCACGGACTCGTTCACCACGGACTCGGACGGCAACGCCAAGGTCGAGTACAAGAGCGGATCGGACGACGATTCGCGTCCGCTGCCGGCCGACCTCACCCCGGTCTCGGTTGTCCTGTTAGTCGAAGTCCTCCGAACCTCCGGCAGCCCGGTCCTTCGTGGTGACTTTTCGACGGCACCTGGCGGTGGCGACGACGACGGCGGTGGCGATGACGATGATGGCGGCGGAGACGACGACGGCGGTGGGGACGACGACGGTGGCGGGGACGACGACGGCGGCGGTGGTGGCGGCGGGGACGATGACGGCGGTGGTGGCGATGACGGCGGTGGCGGTGGTGGCGGCGACGACGGCGGGGGCGGCGGAAACTCGCAGGGCGTCGAGATCACTCTGCTCTCCAGCGGCTTCGACGACGACGCATCGGGCACGGCGTCCTGGTCCATCGAGTTGGGTGTTCAGAAGTTCAGGGTGGAGTGCGAGGATCTCGACGAAGAAACCGAATACGAGCTGTGGGTAAACGGCGTGCTCGTCGCGACGATGAGCTCGGACGACGACGGCGATCTCCGGATTCGATTCAGCTCGGCGCCTGAGAGCGAAGAACTGGCCCTGCCGGCATCGATGACCCCCGTGTCATCGGTTTCCAGCGTCGCGCTTCGCAAGGATGGGCAGACGGTTCTTGCGGGGAACTTCTGAGCGGACCCGTGCGCTACCGCGCACGGTACTGATGGTTAGGCGCCAAACCGTTCGCACCGAAATCCGATACTTCGCTCACTCGCGCAGCCAGCCGGGCGGGACCCCGGCCCGTCGCGCGCGTTCCACGAACGCATCCCAGCGCAGCAGCGTTCCACGATATCGAATCTCGAGATCGATGAGTCGCGAGTTCAGCTGCGAAAGCTCTTCCTCGGACCGGCTGTACGCAGAGCCGGTGCCGTAGCCGTATGACGGATACCGTGACAGGCCTCGACGATCCACAACGATGGCGCCACGCCCGTAGTTGTACTCGTGGCTGAGCCGGAACTTTCGCGGGTTCGCCTCGCGATAGGCGATCTCGGATCGGATTGCCTCGATCTGGACCCGTTCGACGTCGACTTCCTCGCGCAGAAGGCGCGCTTCCTCGCGCCAGCGTTCCTCAAAGGCGACTGCGTCGGGAGCTGCAGGCTCTTCGTCCCGCGGCACGCCGACCGGCGGCAGCACCGTTGGCGCCGATGGTCGCGCTGCCGCATCACGCTCTCGCTCGTCTCGCAGCGGCGCGAGATCCGCCGTGGTGATCGTGATCGGCTCGACACGGGATTCATCGGACGATATGGGCACGGGAGCGGTCGAGACGATCGCTGTCCCTCGCCGGATCGCGCGGCTGACGAACTCCGAGACCGCCTCGCCGTTGTAAGAAGCGGTTGCATCGAGGTCGATCCGACCGAGATCGACGCCCAGCCGTTCGCCGCCCGGCGTCACCCAGGTCATGTTCGAGCCCGAGAGCCAATAGAACTCGCCGATATCGACGCGTTCCCCTCCACGCAGCACGATCGTGTATGCCGGCGCCGCCCACGGAACCAGCGCGGTCACCAGCAGAGCCAATACCGTCAGATGCCATCGCACGGGCGCTTCCCTCCTCCTGTCGAGCAGTTCAGCTTCTGAACAGAATCCTACGCCCCGGGCTCGACAATCTCCACCACGCCAGACGGCACGTCAGGAACGACCGTCATAGCGCCGCTCGGCCACCTGACCTCGACCGAGTCGGCTCGGGTCATTGAACCGAGTCCGAAGTGCGGCGCGATCTGATTCTGCGACGACCGCCCGCAGGCCGACGACGATTCTCGCGTCATCAGAATTCCGCCGGCGAGAACCGTGACTCGCGCACCAATGGCGCCGCGGCTTCCGTTCGCCGAGACCAGACGGACGACGAGAGACTCCGCTGAGTCGCCGCGATTCCAGAAGAGCTCTTCGCGCTTCCCCGGCAGATTGCCGACATAGAGGTCTAGGTACCCGTCGCCGTCGAAATCCGCTGTCGCCGCGGGCTGGCCAGATCCGGTGCCCGCCACGCCGGCGAGCGATGTGATGTCGGCGAATACGCTTCCCGCGACGTTGCGGTACAACCGGTTCTTCTGCGGCGTGAAATCGGACCGGTTCACGATGAAGAGGTCGAGCCACCCGTCGTTGTCCAGGTCGGCCCATACAACGGCCTCTCCGTCGCCGCTCTCCGACAGTCCCATGGAGGACGTGACGTCGGAGAACGTGCCATCACGGCGGTTGCGCCACAATCGATCGGCCGACGCTCCCGAATTCGTGTTGAACAGGTAGAGATCGAGCCATCCATCGTTGTCGTAGTCGCCCCAGGCCGCACCGGCGCCGTTCCCGGTGTCATCGACTCCCGCTGCTTGGGCGCGGTCTCGAAACGTCCCGTCTCCGTTGTTGCGGAAGAGGCGATTCGGCTGACCGAAATTCGCGACGTAAAGATCCGGCCATCCGTCGTTGTCGTAGTCCGCCCAAGCGCAGCCGAGGCTCGACGCTGCGCCGCCGTCCACGCCAGTCGACTCTGCGACTTCGCGAAACGTCCCGTCGCCCTGGTTCCGGTACAGAAAGTTCCTCGACGCCTGCTGCTGCGTGCCGTTGGCGACGTAGAGATCGAGGAATCCGTCACGGTCGTAATCCGCCCACGCCGCCGAGTAACTCGCCGTCGTCGAGCCTCCGCCGACTTTCGCCGATTTCGTGACGTCGCGGAATCGTCCATTCCCATCGTTTCGATAGAGCTTGTTACCGGCGTCGAGGTTCGCGACGAACAGGTCCAGCAATCCGTCGTTGTCGTAGTCGCCGACCGCGGCACCGAAGCTCGCCGTCGCGCTCTTCTCGAGCCCCGTCGAACGAAGTTTCGTGAAGACCCCGGCGCCGTCGTTGCGATAGAGACGATCGGTGCCGAGCGCCGCAACGAAGAGATCTTCGTCACCGTCGTTATCGACGTCGAACCACGCAACGGCACCCGGGTCTCCTGCTTTTGCGACCCCGGCGGACGTCGCAACGTCCGTGAAAGCAATGGCCACCGGGCTGCCGCGGTCATCGGCGGTGCCGGCGTCTGCCAACGGAGCGACCAGCGCGACCGCTGCAATCAAGTGAACGAGCCTTCGCACGCGTGAAGTCTACACTGCTCCGAGTTCTCCGTGACTTTGTGACTCCGCGCCTCTGTGTGCGTAGCGTCTTCCGAGCTTCGCACACGGCGACTCGGGCCCACGGAGGCCCGGAGAAATCCCGGCCCTTCGTATCACCGCTTTCGTTTTGCGCCTCTTTTCACTATCCTCGGTTGGTTCGCTCCCAGTCAGCTTCTTCCACAGGAGTCGTCCTCGAATGTCCACGCTTCGTCCGTCGCGCCTCGTGGCGCTCGTCTCGGTTCTCGTCGTCTCGCTCTCGATTGCCTTCCCCTCGACCGCCGCAACGCGGCCACAGTCTGCGAAGCGCGTCTACGTCGTCGTCGACATCGACCGGATCGGTCACGAGCGTCTGACGGCGCTCAAGTCGCTCGCGGGCGTCGACTGGTGGGTGGAGCTCGACGACCAGATGCTCGTCAGCGGGCAGCCGGCGATGCTCGAGAACCTCGACCGCGCCGGATTCGCGTCGCGGATGCTCTCGGGCGACATTGACGCGGAGAACCTGCACCTTCTGTACGGCCGGGACGCCGAGCTGTCGGGCGCCCGTGTTCTCGCTCAAGGCGGCCGCTTCGCCGTTGTGCACGCGACGCCAGCCCAGAAGGCGCGACTCGAAGGCATCCACGACCATGACCTCGACGGCGAGTCCGACGTTCCGCACGGCCATAACGAAGTCCATCCGTTCCGTCCGAACGTCTCGCTCGTGCACCAGGCCGCGAACTCCGAGGCTCGTCAACCCGCGGCCTGGGACGTTGCCATCCAGGCGCTCGTTGACGCGATCGACGGAAACCGGTGGTTCGCCGACATCCAGACTCTTGGCCAGTGGAACCGCCACTCGCGCCAACCGGGAAACCTCACTGCTCGCGACTGGCTCGTTGCACAGTTCCAGGCGATTCCCGGTCTCGCGGTCACCACGCAGAGCTTCAACATCCCGAGTCCAAGCACAACGTCCTTCAACGTTATCGCCACACTGACGGGCACCACGCGTCCGGACGAGTGGTACATCGTCGGTGGACATTTCGATTCGACTTCGCAGAGTACGAGCACGGCAGCGCCAGGCTGCGAAGACAACGGCAGCGGCACGGCGGGAGTCCTCGAGATGGCGCGGATCTTCGCCGCGCATCCGCCGGAGGCCACGATCATCTTCGTCTGCTACTCGGGTGAGGAGCAGGGCCTGTACGGCGGCACGGCGCACGCCGCGAGCCTCGTCACGTCCGGCGACGACGACAAGGTTCAGGCCGTTCTCACGATGGACATGATCGGCTACACGGGCGACTCGGACCTCGACTGCCTCCTGGAAACGAACTCGAGCGGGCAGTTCATGATCGACGCATACGCGGCTGCAGCGGCGCAGTACACGACACTGCGAATCCTGACGACGCTCAATCCGTTCGGTTCGGATCACGTGCCGTATCTCAATCGCGGAATGCCGGCGCTGCTGACGATCGAAAACGACTGGGACAGCTATCCGAACTATCACCGGACGACGGATACGGCGAACAACATCACGATCGACATGGGCCTGCAGACGTTGCGAATGAACGTCGCGGCGCTTGCGAAGATGATTGCCGCACCCCCGGCGGGCACCGGTTCAGACACGATTGGCGTCTATGATCCCTCGACGTCGAACTTCTTCCTCCGAAACACGAACGCAGCAGGCGGCGCGGACGTGGTCTTCAGCTTCGGGGCTGGCGGCGCCGGCTACGTGCCACTCGCAGGTGACTGGAACGGAGACGGATCGGACACGATCGGACTCTACGATCCGGTGTCGGGCGTGTTCTTCCTGAAGAACTCGGTGACGCCGGGCGGGGCCGATCTGGCTTTCAACTTCGGACCTGGTGGCCTCGGCTGGAAGCCGGTCGTCGGCGATTGGGACGGCAACGGCACGGACACGGTCGGACTCTACAGCCCGTCGACCGGGACTTTCTTCCTTCGCAACACGAATGCGCCGGGCGGCGCGGACGTGTCATTTGGATACGGTCCCGCGGGTGCGACGCCTGTCATCGGCGATTGGGATGGCAACGGCGCGGACTCGATCGGAGTGTACATTCCGGCGACTTCGACGTTCTTCCTGCGCAACGGAAACTCGCCGGGAGGCGCGGACCTGGTGTTCAGCTACGGAGCGGGCGGAGCGGGTTTCGTCCCCGTCGTCGGCGACTGGAACAGCGACGGTGCCGACACGGTGGGGCTGTATCAGCCGACGGGCGGGAGTTTCTTCCTGCGGAACGCCAACTCGCCTGGAGGCGCTTCGGTGGTGTTTGGCTATGGGCCGCCGTCGGGGATGGTTTCAGTACGCGGAGACTGGAACAACCTCTAGGAAGGATCCAGAACCCCGAGCGGTACCGAGGGGCCGGCTGTGGCGTCCACACGAGTGGTGTTTGCAGTCGGCCCCTCGCTGCGCTCGGAGTTCTGGGCCAAGCGTGGTCTGTTCTCCGGGCCGTAACAACGCGCACCTTACGACCCAGGACCCCGAGCGCAGCGAGGGGCCGACTGTAGCTTCCACACAGCGTGGAGTTTGCAGTCGGCCCCTCGCTGCGCTCGGGGTTCTGGGCCAAACGTGGTCTGTTCTTCAGGCCGTAACAACGCGCACCTTACGACCCAGAACCCCGAGCGTAGCGAGGGGCCGACTGTGGCGTCTACACGCGTGGTGTTCACAGTCGGCACCTCGCTGCGCTCGGGGTTCTGGGCCAAACGTGGTCTGCGTCTGCGATTCAACGCGGGACCGTGGCCAGGAACTCCGCCGCAACCTCGCGCGGCGACCGCTTCTCGCCATCCACGGCGAGATTCATGCGACGCATCTCGGCGCTCGTAATCCGTCCGGCAATGCGATCCAGCGCCCGCCCGAGTCCCGGCTCGCGCTCGAGCGCATCGCGCCGATACACCGGCACCGCCTCGTATGGCGGGAAGTAGCGCCGGTCATCTTCAAGCTGTACTAACCCGAGCGTCTCGATCAGACCGTCCGTCGCGTTCCCCGCGATGATGTCGACCTGTCCGGACGCAAGCGCGCGGTACGTCAACGACAACTCCATCTCGGCCGGCGCCTCGCGGAACCGCAGACCATAAGCCTTCGCGAATCCCGCGTAACCGTCCGCGCGCGACACGAAATCCTGCCCGAACCCGGCGCGCCAGGTCGGTGCGTAACGCGCCGCGTCCGATACCGTCCTCAAACCCAACCTCCGCGCGTCGTCTCCCCGCACGAGGATCGCGTATGTGTTGTCGTAGCCCAGCGACTTGCCGACTTCGAGACCGAACCGGGACGCGTACGCCGCCGCCACGCGATCGTAGACGGCTCTGGGATCCGTCAGCGGCGTGTTCTTGAGTATGGCCACGTCCATGGTGCCCGTGTATTCGACGTACACGTCGAGTTGGCCCGAGACGAGTCCCCGATGGCAGAGATCTCCCCCGAGCTCGAACTGGCGCTCGACCGCGACGCCTTCGGCCTCGAGCGCCTGCGCGACGATCTCGCCCAGAATGACCTGCTCCGAGAAGTCTTTCGCCGTAACGACGATCGGACGCCGGCCCGCCGACTCGTCGAGCGCCGTCGAGCCTGTCCACGCCCACACGCCGGCGGTGACGAGCAGCGTGACCGCGGACAACACGGCAATCAACTTTGCGGCTCGCACTCGTGTCCTTGTGGCGCCCGGCGCAAGGGACGCCGCCAGCCAGCCAAGCAGCGCATCCGCCGCCAGCGCCATCGCGGCCGCCGGCACGGCGCCCTGCAGGATCAGGCTGTTGTCGTTCATTCGCAGTCCGCGGAAGATCAGCGTCCCGAGTCCGCCGGCTCCGACCGCCGCGGCGATCGTCGCGGTCCCGACGGAGATCACCGTCGCCACGCGAAGGCCCGCCACTATGACGCCCGCCGCGAGCGGCAGTTCGACGAGCCTCAACAATTGCCAGTCGGTCATGCCCATTCCGCGTGCCGCATCACGTACCGCCGGATCGACGCCGCCGATGCCCGTGAACGTATTGCGCACGATGGGAAGCAGCGCGTAGAGGAAGAGCGCGACGAGCGCCGGCACACGACCGATCCCGTACACGCCGAGAATCGGTATGAGGAATCCGAAAAGCGCGAGACTCGGGATCGTCTGAAAGACGTTCGCGAGAGCAAGCACGGGACCGCTCATCCTCGGACGCCGCGTCAGCAGAATCCCGACGGGCACGCCGATCGCCGCGGCGGCGGCAACCGCGACCGAGACGAGCATGAGGTGTTCGAAGATGAGGTCCACAGGCCTCCGCGGATGATCACAGGTCAGTCGTCGTTCGTCAGAACCACTCCGGCGCGGAGAAACGCGCGAGCCTCTGGATCCGACGACCGCCGGAAGTCGTCGGGAGTCTCCAGTTCGACGAGTCGTCCGTCGCGGAACAGGCCGATCCGCGTCGCCAGCGCAAATGCCTCGGCGACGTCGTGGGTGACGAAGACGATTGTCTTTCCGAGCCGCTCGGCGAGCGAGCGGAACTCGCGCTGCATTTCGGCGCGCGTCAGGGGATCGAGCGCGCCGAACGGCTCGTCCATCAGCAGAATCGGCGGGTCCGCCGCCAGAGCCCGCGCTACGCCGACGCGTTGCCGCTGCCCGCCCGACAACTCGCCCGGAAAGCGCATTCCGAATTGTCCGGAATCGAGTCCGACGAGCGCGAGCAGCTCGGCAACTCGGTCCGCAATCCTGGCCGTTTCCCACCCTTCGAGCTCGGGGACGAGGCCGACGTTTCGCGCAACGGTGAAGTGCGGCAGCAACCCGGTCTCCTGAATGACATAGCCGATACCCCGCCGAAGCCGAATCGGGTCCCACGCGGTCGTCGCACGACCGCCGACCGCCACCTCTCCGGCCGTCGGCTCGATCAGCCGGTTGATGAGCCGAAGGGTCGTCGTCTTCCCCGAACCGCTCCGTCCGAGCAGTACCAGCGTCTCTCCTCCCGCCACCTCGAACGTCAGATCGGCAACGAGGGTCGCGCCGTCGATCGATACCGACGCCCCGCGAAACGCGACCGCCGGTTGCGTGATCGTCTCGTCCACGAGAAATGTCTTGCCACAGTTTTTTCAGAACCGCGAGCGGTAACGAGCTGGCCAGCGGACAGTTTGGGGAACTGGAGTCTTTCCTCTGCGTCCTTGCGAGTCACTCGACCGTCCGCAGACCGGCTCGCAACCGCTCGCGGTTCTGAAAGAGAGCCGGCGCCTCCGGTGGCCTGCCTTCCCCGTGCGGGATATACTCCGCGCGAATGGCTACCAATGACCGCTTGCTGCGCGCGCTCGCGCGCGAACCCGTCGACCGTCCGCCCGTCTGGATGATGCGCCAGGCCGGTCGCTACCTTCCCGAATATCGCGCCATTCGCGCGACGAACGACTTCCTGACGATGTGCAAGACGCCGGATCTCGCCGTCGAGGTGTCGATGCAACCGATCAGCCGGTTCGGCATGGACGCGTCAATCATCTTCTCGGACATTCTCGTCCCGGTCGAAGCGATGGGAATCCCGGTCGAGTTCAATCCCGCGCCCGTTCTCGCCCAACCCGTGCGCACCGCAGACGATGTCGAACGACTACGCATTCCGGATCCGGTCGACGATACGGGCTTCGTTCTCGAGGCCATCGGCCAGCTTCGCCGCGCGCTCGACAACTCGATTCCAGTCATCGGATTCGCCGGTGCGCCGTGGACGCTCGCGTCATACGCAATCGAGGGCGGCGGATCAAAGACCTACGCCATCACCAAGCAGATGATGTACTCGGATCCCGCGCTCTTCCACCGGCTCTCCGAGAAAATCGCCGACACCATCGCCATCTATCTGGCGGCGCAGATCGAGGCCGGTGCGGAAGCCGTCCAGATCTTCGATTCGTGGGCCGGCAACCTCTCGCTCGACGACTATGTGGCGTTCGCGCTTCCCTACACGCGCCGCGTCGTCGAACGCCTGCCTGCAGGAAGCGTCCGGACCATCCACTACATCGGCAATGGCGCGCATCTCGTCGAGGCCGCCGCATCGGCAGGCACCGACGCCTTGAGCGTCGACTGGCGCACCGACATCTCCGAGGCCCGCCGGCGCACCGATCATCGAGTCGCCTTTCAGGGTAATCTCGATCCCTGCGTTCTGCTCGGCCCGCGCGATCGCGTCATCGCGGAAACGCAGCGAATGCTCGACGCATGCGCGGGCGAGCCGGGCTACGTCGCCAACCTCGGCCACGGGATTCTGCCGACCACACCGGTCGAGAATGCCGAGGCTTTCATCGCGACCGTTCGTGCGGCCGCAGGACAGGCCGCATGAGCACCGAAACCGACGCCATCGACATCCGGATTCAGAACGAGACCGTCTCGCTGCCTATCGAGGTGCTCGATCGCTACAACGTCTACGGCCCTCGGTACACGAGTTATCCGACGGCGCCCGAGTGGAGCGACGAGTTCGGCGTCGACGACCTTCGCCGCGCCTTCGCCGCAGCTAACGCCGAGGACCATCGTCCCGTCTCGCTCTACTTCCACATTCCGTTCTGCGAGAAGCTCTGCTGGTTCTGCGGCTGCAACGTCATCATCAACAAGGACAAGGAAGTCGCGCACCCTTACCTCGATCGTTTGAAGACGGAGATCGATCGCTTCGCCGACTCGGTCGATCCATCGCGGCCGACGGTTCAGTTCCATTGGGGTGGAGGGACTCCGACATATCTTTCGCCGGAGCAGATGCGCGATCTCTACGGCCATACCGCGTCGCGATTCCTGATCCTGCCCGATGCGGAGATAGGCCTCGAGGTCGATCCGCGCGTTACGACTGCCGAGCACATGGCCGCCGCCGCCGAGCTCGGATTCAATCGCGTGTCGATGGGCGTCCAGGATTTCGACCCGCAGGTCCAGGAGGCCGTAAACCGCAACCAGACGTTCGAGCAGACTGCGGCGACCGTCGCCCAGGCCCGCGAGCACGGCGTGCCGAGCGTCAACATCGACCTGATGTACGGGCTGCCGTACCAGACGATCGCGTCGTTCCGCGAGACCGTCGAGCGCGTCATCGAGCTCTCTCCCGAACGCATCGCGCTCTTCAACTACGCCCACGTTCCGTCGCTACGCCATGCACAGAACGCATTCCGCCGGATGCCGATGCCGGTCGGACTCGAGAAATTCGAGATCTTCCGCGCGGCGATCGAGCGATTCACCGATGCCGGCTACGTCTTCATCGGCCTCGACCATTTCGCAAAGCCCGAAGACGAAATGGCGCGCGCACAGGTGGACCGTACGTTGCGACGCAACTTCCAGGGCTACACGACGAAGGCGGGCAGCGACCTGTACGCGATGGGCGTGAGCTCGATCAGCCAGATCGGCGGGGCATTCGCGCAGAACTTCCGCGATACCGAGAGCTACTTCGCCCGGATCGACGCGGGCGATCTGGCGACGATGCGCGGCATGTGGCTCACGGACGATGACGTCCTGAGGTCGGCGGTAATCGAGCGGTTCCTGTGCCACTGCGTCATCCACACGAAGGAGTTCGAGGAAGAGTTCGGCATCGATTTCGCCGAGACGTTTGCAGACGCGATCGCTGACCTTCGCGCACACGAGGCAGACGGCATGGTTCGCATATCTGACGACCGGATCGAGGTCACTCCGCTCGGACGGCTCTTCATCCGGAACCTCGCGATGCCGTTCGATGCCTACCTGCGGCGCCGCTCGCCGGACGCGAAGCCGATCTTCTCGAAGACGCTCTAGGATGACTCGAGATTCTGTGGAGACCGGCGCCCGACCGGATGGCCCGATGATCGGAGTACTGCTCTTCAATCTGGGAGGGCCGGAGCGGCTCGAGGACGTCCGCCCTTTCCTCTACAACCTCTTCGCGGATCGCGAGATCATCAACCTGCCAGCGGTATTTCGCATTCCGCTCGCGGCGTTTATTGCCGTCACGCGTGGACCGAAATCGCGCGGCTATTACGCGAAGATCGGTGGTGGATCGCCCCTGCGTCGCGACACCGAGGCCCAGGGACGCGCCCTCGAGCAGGCGCTTGCGGCGCGAGGCATTCCGGCCCGTGCTTACGTCGGCATGCGCGCGTGGAATCCGTTCATCGACGAAGCCGTCGACGCGATGCGGCGCGATGGCATCCGCGAGGCCGTCGTCCTGCCCCTGTATCCGCACTTCTCGGTCTCGACCACCGGCTCGTCGACCAAGGAGCTCTACCGCGTCGTCACGAAGCGTGGAGGCGTCCGCGACATGCGCCGTCGCTACATCACGCGGTGGTTCGATGATCCCGGTTACATCGACGCGGTTGCGCGGCGAATCGAGGAAAAGCTGCCGGAGTTTCCCGACCCGGATAACGTCCACTTACTTTTCACCGCCCACAGTATTCCGCTGAGCTACATCGAGCGCGGCGATCCGTATCAGCGGCACACGGAACGCACCGTCGAGCTCGTTCGCGAGCGCCTCGGCCGGCCGTTAGAACATTCGCTCGCGTACCAGAGCAAGGTTGGTCCCGTGAAATGGCTCGCACCGTCGACCGAGAGCCAGATTCGCGCCCTTGGCGAACGCGGCGAGTCCCAGGTGCTGGCGATCCCGATCAGCTTCGTCTCGGACCACATCGAGACGCTGTACGAGATCGACATCCTGTACCGGGACCTGGCCGCGGAGGCGGGCATCACACAGTTCCGGCGGACCGAGGCGCTTGGTCTCGATCCGGGCTTCATCGATTCGCTCGCGGCGCTCGTGGAACGGCGGCTCGGGCGCGGAAGGAACGGAGACGCATGAACGCCGACGTCGCAGTCATCGGAGCCGGAATCTCCGGGCTCTCCTACGCACACCGCGCTCGCAAAGCGGGTCGAAGCGTCGTTGTCCTCGAGTCGGGCAATCGGGCTGGCGGCGTCATCCGCACGCATCGTGAGGACGGTTTCCTCGTCGAATGCGGGCCGAACAGCGTGAGGATGACCGACGAGCTCGAGGAGCTCATCGCCGACCTCGGGCTCGACGGTGAGCTCGTGAAGGGTGATCCGCGGGCGGCCCGCTACGTTTATCGCGACGGGCGTCTCATGAAGGCACCGATGGGACCGGCGTCACTCGTGACCTCGCCGGTGTTGTCGGTTCGCGGCAAGCTGCGCGTACTCGCGGAACCGTTCGTTCGCGCGCCTCGCGACGCTTCCGAGCCTACCATCGCCGAGTTCATCACGCGCCGATTCGGCCGCGAAGTGCACGACATCCTCGTCTCGGCGTTCGTTTCGGGCATCTACGCCGGCGACACGACGAAGCTGAGCGCCGCCGCGGTGTTTCCGAAGCTCGTCGAGCTCGAGCGCGAACGAGGAGGCGTCGTGCGCGGCGGAATTGCAGAGCTGCGGGCAAAACGACGCGCTGCCCGAGTTGCGGCGGCGAATGGCGAATCGGCTCCGGCTCGCCGAAAGCGACGGCCGCTGACGATCGTGTCGTTTGCCGACGGACTCGACCGACTGCCGTTCCGGATTGCCGAATCGCTCGGCGACGCGTTGCGTCTCGACACCCCGGTCGAGCGGATCGAGCGGATCGACGGTGGGTTCGCCCTCGTGCTCCCCGGCGAGCGAATGACCGTGCGTGATCTGGTCGTTGCTACGCCGGCGCAGTCCGCGGGAACGCTGCTTCGCGACCATTCGGACCGACTCGCGGACCTCCTCGACGGAATCGAGTATCCATCGCTCGTGTCGGTGTCGGTCGCATATCGGAAAGAAGACGTGCGTCACGACTGCTCCGGATTCGGATTTCTGGCGCCGCGCACGGCCGGCCTGCGGATTCTCGGCGGCATCTTTCCGTCGGGCATCTTCGCCGGCCGCGCTCCGGAGGGCTGGCACGCGTTCACTTGCTTCATTGGCGGCGCAACGGATCCGGACGCGTTCGGCCTCGACGACGACGATCTTGTGGATCTCGTCGCGGACGACCTCGCGTCGACCGTCGGCGCGTCGGGACCGCCGCGTGTGCTCCAGGTAGTACGCTGGCCGCGGGCGATCCCGCAGTACACGATCGGACACGTCGAACGCGTCGCCGAGATCGAACGTGAATGTGATCGGCTTGGTCTTGGCGTTCTCGGAAACTATCTTCACGGGGTGTCGGTCGGCGATTGCGTGAAGTCCGCGTTCGCGGCAGCCGCGAAGTCCGGCGGTGACGCGTCTGAAGGTCCCGTCAACTCGAGTCCCGTTTGACCCAGAACCCCGAGCGCAGCGAGGGGCCGACTGTGGTCTCCTCGAATCGTGAGTTGTACCGCCCGCCCGTCGAGGCACCCCGGGTACTGGGTCGGCGGTGTCTGCAATGACCGGCCGTGGGGTCGCGCTCCGTTTGACCCAGAACCCCGAGCGGTGGCGAGGGGCCGACTATACGATCATGGAATTCATGGCCCGCCCGTTCGCTGCTGAGCATACGTGTGCGTCAAACGGCATGCGTCAGTACTGCATGTGAGCGCGAGCCGACATCAGCGACGCGCCATGACGCGGCTCCTGACTCCGAGCTCTTCGTAGAGGCGCGCGAGCGCTTCGTTCACGGCCATGAGCGCCGCGCGATTGAGCTCGATGGTTGCTTCGTCGCCCCTGGCAAACGGTCCGGTAAGTGCCACGCGCGTTCCGGTGCGGCGAATGTTCGCGACCGTCCCCTCGACGAGCGGCATGATGGCCTCACGAGCCTCCTCCTCGCGCAGGCCCACCGCCTGCAATGCCTCGAGGCTCGCATCGAGCAACGCCGCGACGTGCCCGGACGCCATCACCGCCGCCGCGTGATACAGCGGCTTGTCGCCAGCCCGCAATCGCATCGGGCGCCCGCCGGCGTCGCGCGCGAGCCTCGTCGCGACGGCGACCGCCGCACGATCGCCTTCGATGGCAAACGTGCTGCCGGCAATTCGCGTCGCGCCAAGCTCGGCCGTCGGGAAGCTCTGCAGCGGATGGCACGATCCCGTCGATGCACCGCGTCGTTTCACGTCGGCAAGGGCCATCGACGACTGGGATCCGCTGACGTGCAGTATCGTCCGTCCCTCAAAGCGCTCGGGCAGCAAGGCAATCCGACGAGCGACATCTTCGATTGCGTCGTCCGGCGACGCCACGATGACGACGTCTCCGTCGATCGCGCGTAGTCGCGAGATCGTCCGTGCTGTTCCTCCGCCAATGAACGCGACCGCGTCCCGCGCCGACGACGCCTTTCGACAGACGACACTTCCGATCGGATAACCGGCGTTGCGAAGAACCAGTCCGAGCGCCCGGCCGACGCGTCCCGCGCCGACCAGCCCCAGCCTCGGTCTGTGACTAGTCATCGTAGGTCGCCGGGAGGAGCCGGCCGATCTCGATGAGCACGCCTTCCTCTCCCGGCAGGTCGTCGAGCCATTCCTGGACCCGAGTCCGCAGCGTCTCTTTCGTCATCGGCTGTCCCGACTCGAGCACCGGCGGTACAGCCACGGACAGCGGGACCGGCGTATCGACGACACACCGGTTGATCAGGTCGATTGTCGATGGCGTGATCTCGACGGTCGCGGCCTCTGAGCTCGAGAGCAACGCGATGAGCGGCACTGACGCGTCCGCGTATGCCGCGTCCGACTGCACCTGCCGCAATCCCGTGAGAATCGACGAACGAAACTGCCGGAGCGACACGATGTGGTGCGCCGTGCCGCGGTCGACGATCAGTCGAAGCCTTTCCATCATTCGGGCGATGCCGTCGGCATTTCCGAGACGGAAGCCGCACACGCACGACGGGCGCTCGATCAGCAGCTCGCGCGTCGGCAGCTCGCAGGCCATGTCGCGAATGTTCTGCACCATTTCGGTCGCCAGGCTGTAGTAACGCTCGTTCACTACGCGAACGTGCGACAGGAGCTGGAATCCCATCCAGGAACTGCTGTCGAGATAGGCGTCCAGCGCCTCGAAATCCGACCTCGACCCGACGTGCACTTCGTGGGCCGCGACGTAGAAGTCCGCGTAGTCCTTCTGAAACGACTCATAGACGGTCTCGAAACGGCGGCGCTTGTTATCGTCGAGCAGCCTGTGCGGCGACGCGATGAAGTCGAGGAGCTCGACGCGCGCCGCCTCGATGCGCGGTTCAGATGAGCGATCCGCGCTCAGCACGTACTCTTTCGCGCCGACGAAATATGGAGTCCAGTCGATGAAGCTCGTCAGCGTTCTCAGGTCGCGAAGCGCGCTGGTAGATCGTCGGGTTCGCTGCAAAAGTCGTGACGATCCGGCCGAGACCGTCCTCGAGCGTGACTTCCTCGGAGAGGATCGCCTGCACCTGCCTCGCGCTCGAATCGAAGTACTGCTTCGACGCGGCGATCAGCTGCCAGGTTCGGCGCGTCGCAGCCTCCGGAGGCACCTCCGAGAATCGAGCCTTCAGATCCATCTCCTGCCAGCGCTCGAGCCATCGCTCGAGGGCACGACGAACCGCCTGACGGCCCTCGGCGGTCACGAGGTCGTCGAGATCGTCCGTGTCCGTCACGAGGCGGCTCCATTCGAGGAGCGTCGCGTTCGGATAGAGCGTCAAGCCGGAACGCATGACGTGCGTGTATTCGTCTAGATCCCCGGCCGTCTCGAGCCCTTCGACCGTCAGTTCGCCGTTTGGTCCGACGAGCTTCAGCCGGCCGCTCGCCACCATGGCGGCGAGGATCAGTTTCTGCGCCGCACGCTGAAGGCCGTACGGTTCACGCCGCAGTTCCTGGTAGACCGCGGCCATGGGCACACCCGCATCCCCGGCGGCCTCGGCAAGCCTGAGTGGCTCGATGTTGCATGGCAGCGATAGCGCCATCTCGCTGCTCGGGTTGAAGCGGTAGTGGCCGTGTTCTGACGCCTCTGCAAGGCCAAGAGGCGCCGCGAGCGACGCGGCCGCCTGCTGAACGTTCGGCGTGCCGGCGCCTCCGACAAAGAATTTCTCTACGAGCAGTCGCGTCGCGGCGTCGTCGAGCTCGCCGGCGAACATGGGGTGCTGCGGATACCGCTCGGCGAGCGGTGCATCGAGGACTCGCGCGAGAAGTCCGCCAAGCGTTTCGCGTACAGCCTGCTCGGCGCCAGAGACCTCCCAAGACGGCCCCAAAAATCGACCCTTCTCGAGATAGAGGTGATGAAAGACGAGCCCGCCCTCGGCTTCGGCCTCGGCGAGGACAGCGTCGCGATCGAGTCCCGGAGCATCGAGCCGGGGATCGGGCGCGCGAAGCGCAGCGAGCCTGCGCAGGATCTGCACGTCGCTTTCGTCAGGCTCACCCGGCACCCATAACACGAGTGATGCCGGCCCACCCCGCAGATCGATGGGCGAACCGATCGGGACGAGCGAGACCTCCCAGTCGAGCTCACAGACATCCGTGGCCGGCGCGAACGTGACCTGCGATGTCGTGCCCGCCGGAGCTGCGGCCGTAGCCGATGGATTCTCGCCCACGCCGCCCTCCGAAGGTTCGACGGCCGAGAGAGGAACGATGGCGTCGAGCGGCGGGATCTCGACGATCTCCGTCTCGACGCGGAATCCGAGCCGTCCGAGCCGCCAGGTGCCCCGCCAGGGCACATCGAGATGGGCGTAACCGGCAGAGTCCGAAAGATCGACGGGCCAATCCGGAAACCGGGCCGCACCGAGACCGACCAATACATCGCCAAGCCTGGGATCATCGGCGCGAATGGCGCTCGCGATTTCGTTGACGACCCGCGTCCCGGAACCGGTTTCGGCTACCGGCAATCGATAGGTCGGCGAGCCTCCGGCCGACTCGACGACGATCTGTCGCGGCGCGTGCGATACGAAGGCCTGGAGGATGCCCTCGACGATCCGTCCGCCGGCGTCGACGTCGGACTCCTCGTAGAGCATCATGACGTCGGCAAGGTCGCGTGCGGTCACGGATCGGCCGGCGAGCGACTCGAGAAACAACCCCTTGAGAACGAGCTTCGACCAGAAACGCTGCTGACTCTCGGTGAACCTGGGCACGGCCGCATTCACGAAATCGTCATAGATCTCGAAGCCACTCGCGAGCTCGGGTGCCTTCCGCAACTCGTACTCGCATGAATCGAAGAGATCGTCGAGGACGACGAGCGAGAGCTCGCGTCGTCCCTTCGCGCGGTTGCCGGCATTCGCGGCGAATCGAAGAAACGAAAAGCTCGGCGCAAACTTACCGAGCACTCCTGCGACGTCGATCGTCGCCGGGTGCAGCGGATACAGTATCGTCGTATCCTCGCGGCTCCACCGAAACGTCGGCAGGATGCGGCGAAGTTCGTCGTAGACCTTGCCGAGCTCCGTTCGTTGCTTCGCGTCCTTCCGGAAGATGAAGCGGTCCACGAGCTTCGCCAGCGTCGATATCGGAAGATATTCGACCTGGAAGTTCTTCAGGAGAGGAAGACAGGCGGCGTTCCCGTTGAGACTCTCCTCATCGAGCGCCACGAGGATCGAGAGCGAGTCTGACGATGCCCGCTCGCCGATTGCCGAGAGCGTCGAGATCGCGCCTCGGACTGCCTCTCGATCGGCCGTCGGCAGCCAGGTCGACAATCCGTCAACGATCAGGAGCATCCTGCAGCCAGGCGGAATCAGTCCAAACGCCCGCTCGAATGGCTCCTCGGAGACCGCCGCGGCATTCCAGTCGGCAGCCGGGATACCACTGGCGGCAGCGATAGTCGTCGCCGCGGCGAATCCCGCGCGAAGCGCCGTGTCGAGGTCCTCGGAAGGCGTCTCTGCCGGATCCACGAATACGGGGATGAGCTTCGTGCCGGCCAGGACTGACGCGGCGTTGCGAATCTGGTGGTGCTGCGAGCGCGAGCGGAGGTCCGGGTTGGCGGAGAGTGCGTTGATGACTGCGAGCGACGTGCTCTTGCCGGCGCCGTGTGGTCCCGAGAGGATGCGGGCAGGCGCGGCGACCCCGGTCGCGGCCTCGGCGAGGTGCGCGAGCGTATTGCCGATGTCATCGACGGAGAGCACCGCCGACAACAAGGCCGCCGGGTCGACCGAACGTCCATGACCGACTTCGACGTACGGCTCGACTTCGACGTAGGCTTTTATCTGTTTCGCCATTCGGAAATCCGGCCTGCGAAAAGACTCCGGTCCGCGTCCGAGTGGTTGTAAGGGCAGAACCCGGTGAAGATAGCATAGCGCCGAGAACCGAGGCAATTACCAGATTCCACGACGCTTGCGGGTACGGGCCTCTCCCGTCGCGGTCTCCAAGTCACGCGGGGTGCGTGTCCACTTTGACGAGTTTCCGAAACAGGAATACCTATGCAGCGCCGCTGGTGCATGAGTGCACGAAACGGCGCCGGTCGGGTGGTAACTTCCGTCCGGCGAAGTTCAGTCGTTCGCCGATGCCACGATCTCGTAAAAAGCGCCCGGATTGTCGAGCATCATGAGGTGCCCGGACCCCGGCACGATCGCCACGCGCGCTCCATCGGCTCGCACCTGTCGACAGAATCGCGTTGTGTCATGCATTTCACCGAACACGTAGATCGGCTGAGGCTTCATCGCGAGGAATAAATCGTAGAGCCAGGGGTCGCGCGCTTCCACCTTCAGGTCCACGGCCGACGCGTGCATGGCCTCGGCAGTCGTCTGCGTGATGCACGGCGCAATGCGGGCGACGGCGTCCTTTCGACGGCGCAGCATACTGCCGCGGGCGTAGATCTCGGGGCGCCGGCAGATGCTCTCGAACTCAATCCGGTATTCGTCGAGCGACACCGCCGAGATCCGCTCGCTCCAGAGCGCCTCGTCGAAAACGAGAATCGCTTCGGCGAGCACGAGTCCGGCGACGCGTGACGCGAGTGACTGTGCGGCAATCAACGAGACCGTTCCGCCCATGCTGTGTCCGACGAGCGTGACTTCCACCAGGCCGGCGTTCTCGATCGCGGCCGCAAGAACTCTCGCCTGTTCACGCATCGAGAATCCGTACCCGGCAGGTGGCTCGGTCGCGCCGAACCCCGGAAGGTCGAGTGCCACGATGCCGCGCCCCTCGAGCTCGGGCCGATCGAGTGCTTCCGAGAAATAGGCCGACGAGGCCGAAAGGCCGTGGACGAAGACGACCGGCCGCGGCCCTTCCCGAACGAGCGCGTGAACCCGAACGCCGTCGGCATCGAGCCAGCACGCCGAATGGGACAAGGTGTCGGATCGCCGCATCGGCGCATTATAGAATGCAGGAATGGGCTCTCAAGGCATCGCGGTGCTTACGATAGGCCTTTTCCTCGTGCTCTTCGCGTTCGTTGCCGCAGCGTCGTATCGACGTGACAAGTGAGCGAAGGGACCCACCGGCATCAGAACCTGTTTTTTGAGCCGTGAGCGGTAGCGAGCGTCCCACGGACGGTCGATCGGTTCCGATCACTTCCGTCCTTCCGCAATGACGAATCTGCGGTTCAGTCACCGTCCGTGGGACGCTCGCTACCGCTCGCGGCTCAACGAACGGGGAACGGGGAAGCGTCGTGGTGCTCGAGGTGCCAGCCAGCTTTCCGAATCGATCAATCGCGCGGCACGAGGTGAATGGCCGGCGCCTTGAGCACGGCGGTTACCTCAGCGCCAAGCTCGAGCCCGAGCGCCTCGCGGGAATGGGGCGTCACAACAGACGACAACATGAACCCGCAATCGAGCGTCAGACGAACGAGCGGTCCGTCGCGCTGCACGTCGACGATGCGCGACGACAGCCGGTTGCGCGCAGAGCTCTGCCCCGAATCACCGCGCTCGAGCGTCACGTCCTCGCTGCGAATACATACGGCGACCCGACGGCCTACCGGTGCGCGAACGACGGCGAGGACGTGCGCCGAGCCGACCGAAACAGTGGCCAGGCCGTCCTCGATGCCTTCGACCGTACCTTCGACAACCGTTTCGACTCCGACTATGCGCGCGACGTCGAGATCCGCGGGCCGGCTGAATACGTCCGCCACATCGCCGACCTGCCGGACCACGCCGCCGTCGACTACGACGATGCGATCCCCGAGTGCGAGCGCCTCCGTTCGATCGTGTGTCACGAGCAGTGTGTCGACAGCCGCGCCTGTCAGCAGCCGGCGCAGCTCGCGACGCAACGCCTCGCGACGGGGTGCATCGAGTGCCGCAAGCGGCTCGTCGAGCAGGAGGAGGCGCGGCTCCCGCGCAAGCGCTCGCGCCAGGGCGACCCGCTGCTGCTCGCCGCCTGAAAGCGTGCGAGGCGCGCGCTCCGCCAGCTCGACGAGATCGAACTGCCCGAGCAGAGTCCTGACGCGCGAGTTGCGCGCAGAGGACGGTCGACCACCGAGTCCGAACCCGACGTTTCCGGCGACGCTGAGATGCGGGAAAAGCGCGTAGTCCTGGAAGACGAACCCCACCGAGCGCTGCTGCGGAGGCACCGAGACGCCAGCGGCGACGTCGAGCCACGTCTCGCTTCCGCTCCGGATCGTTCCCCGATCGGGCCGTTCGAGCCCGGCCACCGCGCGGAGAATCGTCGTCTTTCCGGCCCCCGACGCGCCGAATATCACCGTGATCGACGGGCCTTCACCCGGCGTTTCGAAGGCGGCCCGGACGGACGCGCCTCCGGGGAAGCGCTTCTCTATGTCGACGCTCAGCGCGGCTGCCATACCGAGACCATCCTCCGCTGGAGACCGTACGTGACCGACAGGACGACGAACGAAGCAATCAGAAGGACGCCCGACGTCAAAGCCGCGGAACCGTAGTCGAGCGCCTGCACGTCGTCGTAGATCGAGATCGACACCGTGCGAGTGACGCCCGGCAGGTTGCCGCCGACCATGAGCACGACGCCGAACTCGCCGAGCGTGTGGGCGAAGCTCAGCACGAGGCCAGCAAGAACGCCCGGCCACGCCAGCGGAAGCACCACGCGGGCGAACGTGGCTGCGCGAGAGAGCCCGAGCGTCCATGAAGCCTCCGACAGTCGCAGATCGACTGCGCCGAATGCAGCTGCAAACGGCTGCACGGCGAACGGCAGGCTGTAGAGCACCGAGGCCATGAGCAGGCCGGTGAACGAAAAGGCGAGCGTCCCGCCCGTGACGGCTGCGAACGCCGAGCCGACCGGGCCGCGTGGTCCCAGCGCGACGAGCACATAGAATCCGAGGACTGTCGGCGGCAGCACGAGTGGAAGGGCGACGACGGCCTCGACGAGGAACTTCAAGCGCCACTTCGTGACGCTCAGCCACCACGCGATCGGCACGCCGATGACGAGCAGCACGAGCGCCGTCGCCGTCGCGAGTCGAATGCTGAGCCAGATGGCCGTCCAATCCATCGATGATTCTCCGGTCAAGGCGCTCCGAGCCCGTGTCGCTCCAGGATCGCGCGCCCCGCGTCACTCGTCACGAATGCGATGAAGTCACGCGCGACGGCAGGTTCCCTCGCGGCAGACGTGACGACCGCCGCCTGTTCGAGTTTCGGATGCCGGTCGGACGGGACCTCCCACCAGCGTCCCGAGGTCGCCATCCTTGGCGACACGGCGAGCGAACGCGCGATGACGGCAACGTCGGCTGCGCCGGCCTGCGCGAACTGTGCCGCCTGCGCCACGTTCTCGCCAAAGACGAGTTTCGGCCGCACTTCATCTGCGATCCCGAGCGATGCGATGGCCGCGACGGCGGCGCGGCCGTACGGAGCGTGATCGGGGTTTGCGATGGCCACGGTCCGCACTCGCGGATCGACCAGGGTGCGTTCCCTGAGCTGTGCGACATCGAGCGGAGACGAATTCGGGACCCACACCACGATATGACCGATCGCGTAGTTCACGAGCGTCGCACCGTCGGCGTGGCCTTCCGCGACGAGACGCTCCGGGTAGGCTCGGTCCGCCGAGAAAAACAAGTCGAAGGGAGCTCCGCTGGCGATCTGCGCCGTCAGCGTTCCGGATGCCCCGAAGGTGGGAACGACGGCGACGCCCGGACGGCTGGCGGAGAAAGCCGTCGAGAGTTCCTCGAAGGCAAATTGCAGGTCCGAAGCCGCCGCCACCGCCAGCGTCCGCAGTCCCACGCTCGTCGTCGAACAGCCGATCGAGAGCGCGCAGACCAGCACGAGCGCAAGCGAACGCGCCCTCCGGATCGCGCCTGACCTGGCCTGGCGACCGACTGTTCGCACGGTCCTCACGGCCGAATGACCATGACCTCGGTCGCCTTGATGAGTGCGAAGGCCCGAACACCCTTCTTCAGACCGAGGGTGCGGCACGAGTCTCGCGTGATGATCGACGTGATCTCGTGACCGCCAATGTCGATTGTCACCTGCGCGAGCAGTCCTTCGATCTCGATGTGCGACACGATGCCCTGGAGTTTGTTGCGGCCGCTGATGGCCTCTAGCCCGAGGGGCGTCTTCCGCCGGGGTCCCGTGAGCCGTCGCGATCCGGCGAGGCGCTGAACTTCGCCGCGCGAAATCCGATGATGGCCGCCGGGCGTCTTGATCGACTTGGCGAGCCCCTTGTAGATCCACTGCTTGAGCGTCGCCGGGCTGACGCCGATGTGCCGGGCGGCATCGGAGAGTTTCAGCACGTCCATAGCCGCGAGCTTCGTACCTGCCGCAACGGCCCGTCAAGTCATCGGCACGGTTTCAGACGATTTCTGACGATATTTGTGTGACGATTCGCCGCGAGCGTTGACGAATGCCCCGGGGCGCCGCGATGCATTGACGCCGTGCCCGTCGAACGCGGAAGATGCGCGCATGAGCGCACAACCGGCTTCCTTCAATCGCGGAGTGGTCCGACCCGTGGAGTGCATCAAGGCGGGGTTCGCCTCGATCAAGGACGACTACTGGCTCTTCCTCGGTCTCTCCATCGTCGCCATTCTCATCGGAAGTGTCGGTCCGATGGGCATCCTGCTCGGACCGATGATGTGCGGCCTTCACATGTGCCTGCTGCGGCGGCAACGCGGTGAGAAGGTCGGATTCGACGTGCTGTTCAAGGGGTTCGATTTCTTCGGACCGAGCCTCGTCGCCACGCTCATCCAGATCGTCCCGATGATCATCCTCATCGTGCCGATCTATCTGGTCTTCATCTTCTTCTTTATCGGGCTCTTCGGTTTTGCCGGCGCCGTTTCCGGCGAGGCGCCGCCGGAGGCCGGGCTAATTCTCCCGATCGTGATGATCGTGGTGTTTCTGCTCGTGCTCGCGATCATGGCCGTGTCGATGATTTTCCTCTTCACGTACCAGCTCATCGTGGACCGGCGGCTCGGCGGATGGGACTCGGTTGTACTGAGCGCGAAGGCGGTGATGGGAAACCTCGGAGGCGTGTTCGGCCTCGTCCTGCTCAACATGCTCATGAGCTTCGGCGGGCTGCTACTCTGTTACGTCGGCGCTTTTCTCGTAATGCCGATCGGCTTTGCCGCGATCGACCAGGCCTATCGCCAGATCTTCCCGGATCTCCCGATGGCACAGGTTCAGGCGCCGCCGCAGTATTCTCCGCAGCAGCATCCGTGGATGGGCTAGTCCACTCACAGAGATGGCACCGCCAGAATTCGACGCAGTGGATCGCTGAAGGCTTGAAACCTGCGAGATGTCGCAACGATCGATATCGCGACCAATCTGCAGGATTCCGGAACATCGGCGAAGGCGCTCATCGACCGCGGAGCGGTCGAAGGAAATAGCCGTGGGTCGCGGCGGCGAGTGTAACGAGCACACGCGACCCGCGGTACCGCCGCCAACCTCGGTCCGACCGCGGAGCGGTCGCATCGTCAGTCCCAGAGATAACGTGCGTCATAGGCGATGCCGCGCCCGTCGTTGTGTTGCTTGCCATTCAGGAAACAATGCGACCGCTCCGCGGTCGCCGCGCTCTGGGTGGAGGTACCGCGGGTCGCACGAGGGCTCATTGCACTCGCCCCCGTGCGACCCACGGCTATTTCCTTCGACCGCTCCGCGGTCGTCGCCCAAGCGAGCGCGAAGAATCCCAGAGTGGCTCAGCGTCACGTACGGGGTGCTACTTCAACGAAACAGTGGGCTAGGAGTGCAGCCGCGCCATTACGAGTAGCAGGTGCAAGGCGCCTTGGCTCAGTTCAACTTGAACGACCCGAAAAAGCTGTCGATCTCCGGAGTCGCAGCATCCGAGAGCGCTGTCCCAACCATGACCAGGTAAATGCGGCTGCCCACGAGGTAGTACCGCGCCCGGACAAACGATGAGGCGTCCTGCGATTCGCCGATGATTTCGACGCCTGGGTGCCCGTCGATCGTGATCTTCTTCCGTGCTGCCTTCTCAACGAAACCGCTTCCCTTCACCAATGCGTCCGCAGTAACAGTGAGAAATTCATCCGGTGAGGCTCCCAACGTCGCCGGTACGTCGTAGTAAATGACCGTGGTGAAGAGTGCATTCGTTGCACACGACGCCTTCTGCAACGCAATTGGCCCGAGATCGGTTTCCGTGGGCGTCGTTTCAGTAGTCGGTGAGCACGGCATCAATATGGAGTAATGACCGGCCGGAGACTTGTAGTTCTGCCATCCCTGAGAGACGGCCACGGGCCCGGAGGCCAGCGCCATTCCGACCGCCGTGTCGGAGGAAACACCGGGAATGACCGTGAGGAGGGTTCCCGCTGCGAGAAGACTTACGGCAATCCACAATGGCCTTCGCGCGTCTGGCATGACGATGCTCCTTTTCCAATGACTGCTCGGGAAATTCGGCGGCTCACTGTGCGCTCCGCCGTATAGTACCAAACGATGTCGCGCCGAATCCTTGCGCTCGTCGAGAGCCTGTGTCGCTGCGTTCAGCGGGCTAATGGGAACAATGACGGGAATGCTCGTCGGCGGACCAATCGGTGCGGTCGCCGGGGGCTTGATCGCCGCACTGCATGGAGCGGTCGCCGGTTGGCGCGGCCTGTACGAATGGAGAAGGCTGCGAGGGTGGTTTGCGTTCGTCGCGGATTCGACATGGGGCCTGCTCGGAACGGCCCTTGGTTCCGCCGTCATTGCCGCGAACATCCTGCTCCCGTCCGCGAGTCTGGCGCACGAGCTGTCGCGACGGCGGAACCGGCACCTGCACGACGGCGGAGTCTCGCTGAAGCGCGGATTCGCGTTCACGCTTGGTCCGGCAATCAGCAATGCGAATCCGACGGGCGCCGGTCTCAATGACTCGTTCCTTTCGCGGCACGAAGAGCTCCACGTCTGGCAGGGTCGCATCTTCGGGCCGCTGTTCCAGCTGACGTACATCGTCTGGGCGGTTGGCGGCGCCGTGGTGGCAGTCCTGACGTGGCTGCGACACCGTGAGGCGCCGCTCGCCAAGCTCATCGAGACGGCCTGCTACTACAACAATCCGTTCGAATACTGGGCCTACCGCAACGACGAGAACTGGCCACCGCCCGGTGCGCACCCCCTGCTGGCGTGGAGAGGGCAGAAGAAGGCGTAGCCGTACAGCAACGCCTTCTCCATCACCCTCCCCGCATCCAGAGCGACAGCAGGTCCATTCCCCACGCGACGCCGAGATGCAACAGGATTCCGCCCGCAATCGATCCGGACCTCAACGAGGCGAACCCGAGCACCGTTCCTCCGAAAATCGCGCCGATCGTCTCGGGCAGCGGCTTCCTGAAGTGGATCATGCAGTAAGGCACCATCATCACGAGCACCGCGAGCGCACCGAACCTTCGCTTCGGAATGTGCACGAGGAAGCCGCGAAAGAAGAACTCGAGAGCGACGAACTGTGCGCCGTAAGCGGCTTCGTAGAGAAGCAGCTTTCCAGCCGTCAACTCGAACGGACGGTAGAACGGATAGACGGCCTGAAACGCCGGCGTCCGCGCGGCCAGGGCGATGACGACCATCGTCGGTACGAGCACCGCCAGGTAAGCCGGCAATCGCCCAGCCATTCCGCGCCAGGTCACGCCGATGTCGCGAGGCCGTCCGAGTCCGAAGGCCTTCATCGCGACGAGCGGAAACGCCACGTATCCGACGATCGAAACTCCCGCCCACCAGAGAAGAGCCGCGAGTTGGGCATCGTCGCTCGTTGCGACCTCCAGGCCAGTCACACGGCGAAAGACATCGGCCGTCGCCGCGTACTTTATGAAGGTCAGGGCCGCCGCCGCCGTCAGGAGGACGACGATCGTTGGAGTCCTGCCCTCCTTCGGATCGATCGACTCGGCGTCGACGCGATCGAGCCAGGCGTCCGCCCGCGCGCGCATTGCGCGAACGGACGCCGGCCAGCGATCCGCCAGCGCGCTCACCTCACCAGATCGCGCAACGCGCCGCTTCCGCGCGGACCATCGGACTTCCCGTCGCGCACCGGAAGGCCTTCGCGAACGCGGGCATGTTCGACAGCGGTCCATTCACCCGATACTTCGACGGCGGATGCGGGTCCGTGTCGACGAGCAGCTTGAGGTATTCCGAGCGGGCGTTCTCGGCCCACACCTGCGCCCATCCAAGGAAGAACCGCTGCTCGGGCGAGAGCCCATCGATGTCGGCCGGCCGCGGCTTGCCCTCGAGCGACTTCTGGAAGGCCGCATAGGCGATAGTCACTCCGCCGAGGTCGGCGATGCTCTCACCGAGCACGAGGTCGCCCTTCACCTTCGAGCCCTCGACGACGTAGCCGGAGAACTGCTCCTGGACGCACTTTGCGCGCTCCGTGAAGTTCTTCTTGTCGGCCTCGGTCCACCAGTTGCGAAGGTTGCCCTTCGCGTCGAACTGGCTGCCCTCGTCGTCGAATCCGTGCGTCATCTCATGCCCGATCACGGCGCCGATGCCGCCATAATTCACGGCATCGTCGGCTAACGGGTCGAAGAACGGCGGCTGGAGGATGCCGGCCGGGAACGCGATCTCGTTGAGGAGCGGGTTGTAATACGCGTTGACCGTTGGGGCAGTCATCCCCCACTCGTGACGGTCCACCGGACGCCCGATCTTCTCGAGGTCCCGGTCGACCGCGAACGCCGTCGCGCGAAGGACGTTCAGGACGAATGGACCACGGTCGATGCGAAGGCGCGAATAGTCCTTCCACTTGTCGGGGTAACCGATCTTGTCGACGAAGGCATCGAGCTTCGCGTAGGCCTGCTGCCGCGTCGCATCGCTCATCCACTCGAGTGTGCCAAGTCGCTCCCGAAGCGCGACCTTCAGGTTCCTGACCATCTCGAGGGCGCGCGCCTTGGCCTCCGGCGTGAACGCCTTCTTCACATAGACCTGCGCGAGCGCGTCGCCGAGAAAGTTGTCCGTCGCCGACACCCGTCGTTTCCAGAGAGGCCGCAACTGAGGCGTGCCCTGCAGCGTCTTGCCGTTGAAGTTGAAGCCCTCTTCAACGAAGGCCGTCGGCAGGTACGGCGCAAGTGCATCCAGAAGCCGCCATCGCAGGTACGACTTCCAGTCGTCCAGCGAAACCGCGCCGAGCTGTCGATCGAGATGCCTGAAGAACTCGGGCTGCGCGACGTTGATGTCGCCGACGCGACGCGCGCCAACACCGCGGAAATACCCGGGCCAGTCAAATGACGGCGTCAGCGCCTTGAGCGTCCGGGCGTTCATCTTGTGGTACATCGCGTTCGGGTCGCGCATCTCGATGGCCGTCATCGATTTTTCGGCGAGCGACGTTTCGATGGCCATCACGGCTTTCGCGCGCGCTGCGGCCCGGATGTCGTCGTCGCCGGCAAGTGCGAAGACTCTCGCAACGTGCTTGAGGTATTCGTCGCGAATCGTCCGCGTACGCTCGTCGTCCTTGAAGTAGTAGTCGCGCTCCGGAAGCCCGATACCGCCTTGCGTCACTTCGCCGATCACCGCCGTCGTGTTCTTGGCATCCTGTGTCGAGCCGAACGAGAACATCGCGTCGATGCCGTACCGATGCAGCTGCGCGACAACGGCTTGCAGGTCCTTGACGGTGCGAATGCTGTCGATGCGGGCGAGGTCCGAGCCCAGGGGCACCAGGCCATTCGCGTCGATGCGGGCCATGTCCATTCCGCTCGCGTAGAAATCGCCGAGCTTGCGTTCGATCGACCCTTCACGCGCCGATGCATTTGCCGAGGCTTCCTCGAGGATCAGCTTGAGCTGCGTCTGATTGCCATCGTAGAGCTTGTCGAACATTCCCCACGAGGGCTGTTCGCCGGGAACGGGATTCCGCTTCATCCACCCGCCGTTCGCGTAGGCATAGAAGTCGTCGCACGGCTTGCAGGCGGTGTCGAGATTGGCCGGATCGAATCCGCGACCGTCGGCGGCAGCCGTATTCGGCGCAAGTGAAGCGGTGAGTGCGGCTGATGTGGCGAGCGCGAGAGTAGCCAGTCCGAGTCGTCGGCGAGCGTTCATGGGCAACGTGTCCTTGCAGGTTCGATTTCGGCGCTGCGTCCGGCGCTCGGAGGACTATCCCACGGCCCCGCGCACTGGCGCAAAGCCCTCAGAGGTGGGGCGGGCTGTCGCGTTTACGCCGGTGACCGCGTCGAGTAGGCTGTCCCGCAATGTCGGACGACTGGAAACGACGTTGCGCGATCGCGCTCCTGCTGGCCGCCGTGTTCACCGTCGCGCTCGTGGTCCGAATGACCTACCGGTCCGAGCGGGCGGCGGCATTCGAGCAGATCAATCCGTACCAGAGCTTCATCGCACACCGGCGCGCCGTGCGGATGCTCGAGGGGCGAGGCGTGCTGCTCTGGGACGACACGGACCCGCGGCTCATCAAGCAGATCCGGCGCCCGCCCGGTTATTCGATCCTCCTCGCGGCGCTCTACACGGTGACCGGCCCGGATCTCAGAACGGCACAGCTCGCGCAGGTTCTGGTCGATGCCCTCGCGGCGGCCGGCGTCGCGGCAATTGCCCTTTGGCTGGTCTCGTGGCGCGCGGCGATCGTGGCGGGACTGCTGTACGGACTGTCGCCGCACCTCGCCGTATACGCAACGATCGTCACGCCGGACGCCGTCGCGTCGTGGCCGGTGTTGGCGGGTGGGGCGCTTTTCATCGCCGCGCTCCGGCGACGCGACTGGTGGCGATTCGCCCTGGCCGCGGCCGGAGGACTGGCGATCGGCGCATCGTGCTGGCTGACGGCGCAGGGCATGACACTTCCGTTCGCCTTGCTCGCTGTCGGCGTCGTCGTGGCGGCGCCCGGTGAGCGCCGGCGCGCGGCGGCGACAGGCGCGGTGCTCGCGCTGGCGGCAATCGCCTCCATTCTTCCGCTCACGGTCCGCAACATAGCGGTCTATGGCGTCTCCGTGCCGATCCGTCCGGGGCTCGGGGTGACGCTCGTCGAAGGGCTCGGCGTCTACGACCCCGCGTTTCCAGCAACCGACGGCGCCCTGCTCGCCGACGAGGCGGTGAGATTCGGAAGACCGGACTACGAGGACGCGCTTTACCAACCCGACGGTGTCGAGCGCGAGCGGGACCGGGTCCGGCGTGCGACCGATGCCATCACGGCGCGCCCGATCTGGTTTGCCGGTGTCATGCTGGATCGGATGCGGCTCATGCTCATCTACGACGCTGACGGGCCCGCGGGCTGGCCTGACGACACCGCATACGTGGGAACGACCGAGCAATCGGTCGTGAGGTTAGTCCAACGCACCGTGTTCCACACGTGGTTCATCTGGCTGCTGATCCTCGCCGGAGCCGCATGCCTCGTGCTGCGCGGCGAGTGGCGCATGGCGCTCCTGCTCAGTGCGATTCCACTGCACCATCTGCTGCTGCAGTCGCTGCTGCTGACCGAGTACAAATACACGCTGCCGGTGCACGCGTGGCTGTTCGTCATCGCGGCGGCGACGGTGGAGCTCACGCGCGACCTCCGCTGCAAGAGCACGAACTCCGTTCCTTAGTGACCTGGCGCCTTTGCGCCTTTGCGCGAAATTCTCAAGCAAAGGCGCAAAGGCGCCAAGTCACGAAGCCCGATCTTAAGCGCCTCTCACTCCATCGAGGAACGCCTTCAGCTTTCGGCTCCGCGAGGGGTGGCGCAGCTTGCGGAGCGCCTTGGCCTCGATCTGCCGGATGCGTTCGCGCGTGACCGCGAAGCTCTGGCCGACTTCCTCGAGCGTGTGCTCGCTGCCGTCGCCGACACCGAACCGCATCTTGATGACCTTCTCCTCGCGCGGGGTCAGCGTCTTGAGCACTTCCTCGGTGATCTCCCGGAGGTTCGTGTTGATGACCGCCTCGGCAGGATTCAGGATCGTCTTGTCCTCGATGAAGTCGCCGAGATGCGAGTCTTCCTCTTCGCCAATCGGCGTCTCGAGCGAGATGGGCTCCTGGGCGATCTTCAGGACCTTTCGGACCTTCGACACCGGGATGTCCATCTTGCGAGCGATTTCTTCGTTCGTCGGTTCGCGACCGAGCTCCTGGACGAGAGCGCGGCTCGTGCGGATGAGCTTGTTGATCGTCTCGATCATGTGGACCGGAATGCGGATCGTCCGGGCGTGATCCGCGATCGCCCGCGTGATCGCCTGGCGAATCCACCACGTCGCGTAAGTCGAGAACTTGTACCCTCGACGCCACTCGAACTTCTCGACCGCCTTCATCAGGCCGATGTTCCCTTCCTGAATCAGGTCGAGGAACTGGAGGCCGCGGTTCGTGTATTTCTTCGCGATCGAGACGACGAGGCGGAGGTTGGCCTCGACGAGCTCCGACTTCGCCCGCCCGGCCTGGGCCTCGCCGATGATGATCGTCGCAAGCAGGCGCTCCATCTGAAGGGCCGACGCGTTGTAGGTAGTTTCCACTTCCACCAGCCGCTTATCGGCGTTGCGGAGGTTTCGCTTCAGGATGCGCTCGTCCTCGTTCCACTTCTTGCGATCGAGCGCCCGCTTCGCGCGGTCCACCTCACGCTTGACGGACCGCACCTCGGCCACCGCGTCGCGGATGAGCCCGACGAGCGATTCCTGGACGGTCACGGTGAAGTCGATCGCCCGGATCTTCTGCGATGTCTCGACGCGAAGCCGCGCAAGGCGACGGCGCATGCGAGGAAGTTTTGCCGAACGCTTCGGCTCGGCGAGGATCTTCTTGTACTGAAGCAGCGCCTTCTGATGATGCTTCTTGATGTCGGTCGTGGCCTCGATCGTCTCGACGAGCGCCGCTTCGATCTTCTCCTCGGTCAGGCCTTCCTGATCGTTGAGGATGACGACGTCGCGAATGCCCGTCAGCCCCTTCTTGAGGTTGTCGCCGATGCGAAGGACCTCCTCGATGGCGATCGGCGACCGTGTGATCGCCTTCTGCTTCTTGAGCAGACCGCGCTCGATGCGCTTGGCAATCGCAACCTCGCCTTCGCGCGTGAGAAGGGGAACGACGGCCATCTCGCGCAGGTACATGCGCACGGGATCGTTCGTCTTCTCGAGCGTGCCGGCCGAAAGGTCGAGCTCGCTCTCCTCCCCGTCGGGAGTCTCTTTCTCGATCTCGTCCCCCGAATCCTTGAGGAACTTCTCGTCCGATTCGCTGATCTGGATGCCTTCGGCGCCGATGACGTCGAGAATGGCCTCGATCTCGTCCGCCGAGCTGACCTCGGGCGGCAGCAGGCGATTGATGTCGTCGTAGGTCAGGTACTCCTTCTCTTTGCCCACTTCGAGAAGTTTTTCGACCTCATCAGAGTATTTCTCGTTGATCGACAAGTCCCCTACCCTCCGTCACTCACCGTGGCTGTGCTGTAAGCGTGGCAAGCTCCCGCCCCAGCTCCATCTTGCGCATGTACAAAGCCGGCAGTCGCTCCCCCTCCGAATCGGGAGAAGTCTCGAGCTGCCGGATCTGATGTTGTATCGCTTCAAGCTCTCGTTGGATTCGCGTTCTTCTGAGCTGCGCAAGACAGTTTCGCCGAACCGCATCCGCGAGATCCTCGTCGCCCGACAGCTTCCATGCGTTCGTGATGTCGGTGAGTTCCACCGCAACCAGTGATGCCAGATCCTGTCGTGCCGCGTCTGTGAGCTTCTCGGAGATGCCGGCGTACCCAATTGATTCCCCGTCCTCGTGCGCCTGCAGCAAGGCAAGGAAAATCGACTCGGATGCTAACCCTTCAATGTCTGTGACTTCGATTTCAGGCAGTACTCGGAAGCGTACCCCTGCATCTGCGAAAAGCACAACCAGAATTTGCCGCTCCAGTTCGGTCATGGCCTGTCGCGGAACGACGCGATCACGATCGATGCGCGGGTCGCGCCGCGACGCCGCGCGGCGGAGCTCCTTGCGCCACACTTCGCCGTCGATTCCCATCCGCTCCGCGACGCGACGCGCGTATTCGACGCGCTCGAGCTCGTTCTCGATCTGCGCGACGAACGGCAGCACTTCGTTGAGTGCGTCTGCCTTTCCGGATGGGCGCGTCAGGTCGTGCGCCGCCATCGCGCGGTCGGTAACGTAGTCGAGGTAAGGCACCGTTTCGCGCTGCGCCTGTCGGTAGGCCTCCACGCCGCGCTCACGCACGAACTCGTCAGGGTCCTTGCCATCCGGCAGCGTGAGCACGTTGATCTTGAATCCTTGAGCGAGCAGCGTTTCGAACGTCCTCGTCGTGGCCTGCTGTCCCGCCGTATCCGGATCGTAGTTCACGATGACCTGCGGCCTGGTCATGTAGCGCTTCAGCAACCGCGCCTGCTGTTCCGTAAGCGCCGTGCCGAGCGAGGCGACGATATTCTCGACGCCCGCCTGCATCGGAATCGCGACGTCGAGATAACCCTCGACGAGGATGGCGAAGCCCGACTTGCGGATTGCCTCCTTCGCCCACGTCAGCCCGTACAGGTGCTTGCCCTTCGTGTAGACGGCCGTCTCGGGAGAATTCAGGTACTTCGCTCCGTCCTCCCCCATCGTCCGCCCGCCGAAGGCGATGACGCGCCCCTGCACGTCGAGGATCGGAAACATCACCCGGCCGCGAAAACGATCGTAGTATCCGTTGCCGCCCTCGCGATTCGTGACGAGTCCGCTCTCGGCGACCTCTTCGCGAGTCGCGCCGCTGGCGAGCAGGTGCGCCGACAGCGCGTCCCACGCGTTCGGGGCGAAGCCGAGGCGGAGCTTGAGTCGCGTGGCGTCGGTCAGGCCGCGCCCCTCGACGTATTCGAGCGCGCGCTTGCCATCGCCACCGAGCCCGAGCTGCTGCTCGAAGAACTCGGCCGCGATGCCGTTCAATTCGAAGAGCCGCTTCCTCCACACTTCGGCGCGCTCGGCGCCCTCGCTCGGAGCGACGTCGTGGGGAATCGGAATGCCGCTCTTCTCGGCCACGACGCGAACGGCTTCCATGAAGGCGAGTCCCTCGGTTCGCATCACGAAATCGAAGACCGTCCCCCCGGCCCCGCAACCGAAACACTTGAAGATTCCCTTGCCGGGATGAACGTTGAACGACGGAGTTTTCTCGGAGTGAAACGGACAGCACGCGATCCAGTTCGAGCCGCGCTTCTTCAGCGCGACATAGTCCGAAACTATCCGGATGATGTCGGCCTGGTTACGAACGTCGTCCGCGAATCCGCGAGGAAGCATGCGTGACCGTCCATCGAGCGCCGGCGAAGGACCGGCGCGGCAAGAGTGGGCAGGAGGAAACGGAACCGCGCGCGCGGCTACCGTCGAAGTTCAACGAGCGTTGCGCCGCCGCCGCCCTGGCTCGAGGGCGCGGGAGCAAACGACGCAACGTGGGGATGCCGCTTTAGGACGTCGGTCACGGCGCGCTTGAGCGCGCCGGTGCCGAAGCCGTGAATGATTCGTATGCCGGTGAGGCTACCGAGAAACGCTTCGTCGAGGAACTTGTCGAGCATGTCGACGGCCTCGTCGGTGCGGCGTCCGATTAGATTGAGCTCCATCGGCACCATGTCGTCCGAATCGAGCGACACGCTGATGCCGGCCGGGAGTCGCGTCGCCGCGGGACCGTCGGCGCCACGCGCAACGCGCTCGACCTCCGAGAGTCCGACCCGCATCTTGAGCATGCCCATGCGGACTTCGACGCGGTCGCCGTCAACCGACTCGACCGTGCCGCGCTGTCCCACCTTTGCGACGAAGACGTCGACTCCCGCCTCGACGGGGCCGAGGTCCCGGTGCGCAGCCTCGTCCGTCGCGAGAGATTGTTGCGACACAGGCGCCGACTGGCGCACGGCAGCGACGCGTGTGCGTGCCTCGCCCCGCATTCGGGCGGCCGCCGACTCGCTCGACTTCCGAAGGCGCGCCTGTTCGACGCGGTCGGTCGTCGCGTTGACGAGCCGTTTCGCTTCCGCCTCGAAGTCGCGCACCGTCGATTCGAGAAGCTTCGCGAACTCGTCCGCCCGCTGGCGCTCGCGCTTGTGGAACTGGAGGTCGAGCTCGGTGTAGCGCGTGGCGACCGCGTCGCGCTCCTCGTCGAGCGCGACGCGAAGCTCCGCCGCTTCGTCCGTCGCGGCCTTGAGGCGCTTCAGGTACTCCGCCGCCTCGCGATCCGTGTCGCGCATGAGCCCGTTGGCCGCGTCCGCGACGTCGGGGGGCATCCCGAGGCGCCGCGCGATCTCGATGCCGCTCGACGAACCGGCGAGGCCGGCCAGCAGGCGGTACGTGGGCTCGAGCGTCGCCTCGTCGAATTCGACCGCGGCATTGCCGACGCCTTCCGAATTCGAAGCGTAGATCTTGAGTCGATTGTAGTGCGTCGTCGCGATCGCATAGGCGCCCGCGACCCGGAGCCGCTCGAGCACGGCGATCGCAAGCGCGGCCCCTTCGTCGGGGTCCGTCCCGTGCCGATCTCGTCGAGGAGGACGAGCGACGTCGGCGGCAGCTCGGTGAGCATCGACGCGATGTTTCTCACGTGAGCCGAAAACGTCGACAGGTTCGCCGCAAGCGACTGATGATCGCCAATGTCGACGAGCACCTCGTCGAAGATCGGAAGTACCGCTGCCGTGGCCGGCACGTGCAATCCCGACTGCATCATCAACGCGGCAAGCCCGACGGTCTTGAGCACGACGGTCTTGCCGCCGGCGTTCGGCCCGCTGATGACGAGCACGCGGCGATCGGCGGCGAGCGACAGCGACACGGGGACGATCCGCCCTCCGCTCGCCCGGAGGTTCGCCTCGAGCAGCAGATGGCGGGCGCCCTCGAGCTCGAGCGAACCGTCGTCGGACATCGCCGGCTCGACACAGTCGAAGTACCGGGCGAGATGCGCCTTCGCCGCGCAGAAGTCCAGTTCGCCGAGGCCGTCGACGAGCTGCTCGATGGCGACTCGGTCGACGCGGAGCCGGTCGGTGAGCGCCGCTAGAATTTTCGCGATCTCGGCTTCCTCTCGCTCGCGAAGCGCTCCGAGCTCGTTGTTCTGGTCGATCGTGTCGAGCGGCTCGATGTAGACGGTCTGTCCCGTCGACGACGAGCCGTGGAGCACGCCCTTTACCCGGTTCCGGAACTCCGCGCGCACGGGAACGACGAACCGGCCGTTGCGGATCGTGATGACCTCGTCCTGGATGGCGTCGCCGGCACGATCCCGGATCAGTCCCTCGAGCGACCGCTGCACGTCGGCGCGAAGTCGGTGGATCTCGCGGCGGATCCGCCGAAGCTCGGAGCTGGCGGCTTCGTTGACCTCGCCCGTCGGCAGGATCTTCTCTCGAATCTCGCGAAGCGCGCGGCCAAGGTCCGGCAGGGTCAGCGCGATGTCCGAAAGGAGCGGAAACTCCCTTTCGTGCTCCGCAAAGGCCTGTCGCATCTCGATGCCGTTCTGGAGGTAGCTCGCGACGTCGAGAAGCTCGGGTGCATCGAGGACGGCGCCGGCGACGCGCAGGCGTGCAATCAACGGCTCTGGATCGGCGAGGCCCCCGAGCCCGAACCGTCCGCGCTCGTTGAGAAATCGCGACGCCTCGGTCGTCCGTCCGAGGGCGCGACGAATCGCGAGACGGTCCGTCATCGGCTCGATGTCGAGCGCGAGGGCACGCCCCCGCGGCGACTGCGTGTGTCGCGCGAGTTGCTCCCGCAGCGCCTCGAACTCGAGCGCCTCACGTGCTTCGGAACTCATGGTCATCCCACCGCCCAGCGAGCCTGCACTGCGGTGTACGTTGGGGTTTTCATGACCGTCAACGAGACGAACCTGCCGACTCTGTGCCTCCGTGCCTCCGTGCCTCGGCGTCTCTGTGTGCGTAGCTCTCCAGACGCTACGCACACAGAGACACCTGGAGGGCAAATCGGCAGGTGGTCCGTGAAGAAGGCTGTTACTCCGACACGCTCCTAGGGACGGCCCGGATCGTGCGCGAGAATCGTCCTGACCATCAGGAATCCGTCATCGCCGTTCGTGTAGTAGCCAAGGCGACGACCGGCGACACGGAAGCCGAGGCCTTCGTATAGTGCGCGGGCTCCATCGTTGGTCGTGCGAACTTCGAGGTGCATGAGATGGACCGACCGGTTGCGGAACGCGTCCTCGAGTTGCCGCATCAACTCGGTGGCGACGCCACGCCGGCGGTAGTCGGGTGACACGCCGAGAACGACGACGTGGCCGCGGAACTCCGGCTCGACGACGCCGATCGCGAACCCGGCGAGCTCGTCGTCGGGAGTCACCGTCTTGAAGCAGAGGGTGTCCGGGCTCGAGAGCAGATCGTGAATGGTCTGGCGTTCGTAGGCCTCGGAGCCCTCGAAACAGCGCTGGTCGAGTTGCCAGCAGGCATCGACGTCGGAGGGGCCCATGGTTGCGGTCACAAGCGTCGCCGAGGACATGGTGCGAGTGTACATCAGGGTATCTGGAGCCTTTGCGCCTTTGCGCCTTTGCGCGAACTGTCGCGATCGTAGCAAGAGGTTCGCGCAAAGGCGCAAAGGCGCAAAGGCTCACAGAATCAGCATCGCATCCCCATAACTGTAAAACCGGTACCCCTCCCTCACCGCGTGCCGATACGCCTCCATCACAAGCTCCTTCCCCGCAAACCCCGCAACCAGCATCAGCAACGACGACTTCGGCAGATGGAAGTTCGTCACGAGTGCATCGACGGCTCGAAAATTCGAGCCCGGCCGCAGGAACAGCTCGGTCGATCCCGATCCGGCCCGCAGCAAGCCGTCTTCGCCAACTGCCGACTCGAGCGCTCGTGTCGTCGTCGTTCCCACCGCGACAGTGCGGCCACCACGCCGTCGAGCCTCGGCAAATGCCTGCGCTGTCGCATCCGGAATGACGTACCTCTCTGATTCAACTCGATGGTCCTCGACGAAGTCGGCTCGCACCGGCTGGAAGGTGCCGTAGCCAACGTGCAGCGTAACCGCGGCGCGACCGACCGCTGCCCCCTCGAGCTCCGTCAGAAGCTCGGGCGTGAAGTGCAGTCCGGCCGTCGGCGCAGCGATCGCGCCGCGGTGCCGCGCATACACCGTCTGATACCGCTCGCGGTCGAGCCGCCGGTCCTCGCCGGTTCCGCAATCGGGCTCCGCGCGGCGGATGTATGGCGGAAGCGGAGTGCGTCCGACGCGATCGAGCCTCTCCCAGAGGTCGCCTTCACCAACGAATCGGATCGCTCGCCGGCCGTCCGGTAGTTCGGCGACGACGTCGACGTGCAAGACCTCGTCGCCGTCACCGACGTCAACGCGAGTCCCGACCCGAAGTCGCGCGGCCGGCCGTGCCAGGGCTTCCCACGTTCCGTCGTCGAGCTCGCGGACGAGGAAGAGCTCCACCCGTCCGCCGGAGGGAACCCGACGCCCAACGAGCCGCGCCGGGAACACGCGCGTGTCGTTGACAACGAGCAGGTCCGGACTGCGAAGCCATTGGCCGATGTCTGCAAACACGGCATCGGTGAGGGCTCGCGTCGAACGATCCACGACGAGCAAGCGCGAGCGATCCCGCACCGTCGCCGGCGACTGCGCAATCAGCTCCTCGGGCAGCTCGAAATCGAAATCGACGACTCGCTCGTGCATGGACACCAGACGTGCGACGGGCTCCGGAAAGACAGCGTCTCTACGGAGCCCGAAGAAGTTCCCCTGTCGCGGCGACGGACGACTAGCTACCGCCCTTTCGCAGTTCCATCAGCACCTGTTTCGCGACGGCCTTGAGCGTGTCGAACACGCCGACGCCCGTCGGCGCAACGGCCTCGAAGATCGGCTCGTCCTTGCGCTGCAACTCCTTGACCATCTCGTCCATCGTCATGACGTGCGGGAGGTCGCGCTTGTTAAACTGGAGCACGTACGGCAGCTTCATCAGATCGTAGCCCTGCGCCTTGAGATTGTTCTCGAGGTTCCAGAGCGACTCGATGTTGGCGTCCATACGTTCCCGCTGCGAGTCCGCCACGAATACGACGCCGTCGACACCCTTCAGGATCAGCTTGCGGCTTGCATCGTAGAAAACCTGCCCGGGAACCGTGTACAGGTGAAAGCGGGTCTTGAATCCCCGAACGGTTCCGAGCTCGAGCGGAAGGAAGTCAAAGAAGAGCGTGCGATCCGTTTCGGTGGCGAGGCTGATGAGCTTGCCCTTGGCGTGCGTCGCGGTCGAGTCGTAGATGTACTGCAGGTTGGTGGTCTTCCCGCCAAGGCCCGGGCCGTAGTACACGATCTTGCAATTGATCTCGCGTGAGGCGTAGTTGATGAAAGTCAAGGCTCGGAAACCCTCTTTTGGTGGTAGTTCTCGCGAACTCGGGCAGGTCGGGACCTAGCTGAACAGGTTGTCGATATCTTCGTCCGTGATCTCGGCAAATGGCGATTCGAGATCGACACCCATCTCTCGCTCCCGCTCAACCTTCTTCATGATGTGTTCGAAGACTTCGGTGAGCTCGTTCGAAGCACGCCGCACACGCAACCGGACGAGCCCAAGGCTCGACCGCTCATCGAAAATCACGACCAGGATCACCCGCTGCGCAACGATGGAGATGTGGATGTTGTCGTGCTCGCCCTCGTGTGAGAGGACGGGAAACTCTTTCTCTCCAATAAGTCGCGCCAGTCCGTCGGTTGCCGCTACGTTGCCTGCAGTGAGACTCGCCAGACTCGTCGTGTCAATCTGCCCGACTTCTCCATGACTCGCAATCTGTTGCCCATTCTTGTCGACGAGGAATACCAGCTTGGCGTTGGCATCGCTGCTCAACCGGCCAATGATCGTTTTGATCTGCTGGTATTCCTCGTCATACATCACCATGGAACCGTTCATGGTCACTAGCTCCCTTGTCTTTGGGCGATTCGACGAAATCCAGCACGGGTGCTGCGGAGGTCGGAACGCCGTATCTATAGCACACGTCCACAGGCCGTTCAAGATGAAGGGGTAACAGCGTTATCCGCGTGCTTTCAAGGCCTTGTCGATCGCCGCTCTGAGCCCCTCGGCGGTGTCCTCGGCAACCGCTCGACCATTCACGTAGACACTAGGCGTACCAGTGACACCAATCCTCGCTCCGTCGTTGACGTCGCGGTCCACGGAACCGGCCATCTTGCCCGAAGCGAGCGCCGCGTCGAATCGCTGGCGGTCGAGCCCAGCCTGCGTCGCGAGCTCGCGAAGGCGATCCTCGGCGAGATTTTTCTGGTTGTCGTAGAGCAGTCTGGAGTATTCCCAGTATTTGCCCTGTTCGAACGCGGCCTCGGCGGCCTGGGCGGCCCGGTAGGCATTCGCGTGCTGCTCGAGCGGGAAATGGCGCGCGACGAACCGGACTTTCGGACCGTACGACTTCGCGACGTCCTCGAGAATCTGGTGGGTCGCCGCACACTTCGCGCATTCGAAGTCGCTGAAAACAACGATGGTTACGGGCGCCGTCGCAGCACCTATAGTCGGCCGGCCCGTGACGTCGATCTCCCACGCTGGCGGAGCGGGCTCGACGAGCGCGATCTCGATCTTCGCCGCAGGACGCAGTGTCGCCGCGTACGCCGATCGGGCATCGAATCTGGCCTTGTTCTGAAGCACGCGAAGCAGCTCATCGCGAACCTCCAGGAACGGCCGTCCTTCGAACCTGTCCTTGTTCTCGTTGTAGAACTTCGACGCATCGAACGCGTCGACCTTCGCCACCTTCGGCGCCACCTCGAGATCGATGAGCGCGTCGACCGTGATATTGCGGCGTTTCGCCTCCTCGGTGAGCAGGACCTCGTCGATTCTCGCGTCGAGCGCGGATCGCTCGATGTCGAAAATCTGCTTCCGGACCTCGTAGGTCGAGTTCCGAAGCGTCTCTTCGACGTCACCCAGCGTGACCTTCGAGCCGTTGACGACGGCGAGCAGTCGCGCCAGATCCGCATTCGTCGCCGGGGCCTTGGGGGAATAGTCGACGACTTCGATCTTTGCCGACGTTCGCAGGTCGGTCGTGAGGATGGTCATCTGGACCTGCTGGCGCTGAACGCGCATGTACTGGCGCAGGTTGTCCTTGATCTTCTCGAAAGGTTCCGGGATTCCCTGACGGTTGCGTTCGTAGAAGACGCGCAGTTCCTCGTCGGTCGGCTCGTCGGCCTTGGCGACCACCTCGGCCTGCAGCAACTGCGGCATCGAGATTCCTCGCCGGGCGGCTTCGACCTCCAGCAGTCGACTCGTGATGACGCTCTGCAGGGCGCTTTCCGCGCTTCATCGAGGCGCTTCCGCATCGGTTCGACGAGTGGCCGAGTGTCCGACTCGATGAGGCTCGTGAGGATGGGCGTTCCGTTGACGACGGCCAGGTTTGCCGGACGCTGCGTTTCACACTCGCACGAGTCGGTGGCCTGGCTCGCGGCCGCGGCCTGCGGCGACGCTGAAGTGAAAAGAAGGAGTCCGAGGATAAGGGCAGTCATTCCAGCTCTCCGGTCGGGAAAGTTTGCGAACAGAGCAGGATAGCGGAATCGCCCGTCTGCCCGCCACACGAGCGTGCTCAATGCGCCGCAGCGCGCGCCTGCACCGCCGTGATGGCGACAGCGTCGACGATGTCTTCGGCCTTGCAGCCGCGCGACAGGTCGTTCGCGGGTTTCCGAAGACCCTGGAGGATCGGACCGATGGCCGTCGCTCCGGCGAGGCGCTCGGTGAGCTTGTAGGCGATGTTGCCGGCTTCGAGATTCGGAAACACGAGCACGTTCGCGTGTCCAGCGACTGATGACCCCGCCGCCTTTGACTCGCCGATGGCCGGCACGAGGGCCGCATCTGCCTGCAACTCGCCGTCGATCCGGAGGTCGGGCATCCGGGCCCGCACAGTACGCGTCGCCTCGCGGGTCCGGTTCACGAGTGCGTGCTCGGCAGAGCCCTTCGTCGAGAACGAGAGCATTGCGACGACCGGTTCGACGTCTAGCAGCGTACGGCACGAATCGGCCGACGCGATGGCGATGTCGGCGAGTTCAGACGGCGTCGGGTCGATGACGACACCGCAGTCGGCATAGATGAAGGCTCCGGCGGTGCCGTACGCGCAGTTCGGGACGACCATGAGGAAGAAGCTCGAGACAGTGCGAAGTCCCTCGCGCGGACCGATTGTCTGGAGCGCTGCGCGGACCGTGTGGGAGGTCGTGTTCGTGGCGCCGGCGACGGATCCGTCGGCGTCGCCCGCGCGAACCATGAGGTTGCCGAAGTAGAGCGGATCTCGAAGGGCGCGACGGGCTTCGTCCATCGTGACGCCTTTGCTGCGCCGAAGCTCGTAGAAGAGCTTTGCGTAGTCCTCGAGCTTTGGAGAGGACTTTGGGTCGACGATCGGGGTGTCTCCGAAGCTCACACCGAGGGCCGCGGCGCGTTCTCGAATTGTCTGCTCGTTGCCGATGAGCGTTATCCGGGCGAGGGACTGGGCGCGGATGAGTGATGCGGCGCGGATGGTGCGGTCATCGTCGCCTTCGGGGAGGACGATGTGGGTGTTGGCGGCGACGGCGCGCTGACGGATCTGGGAGAGAACGTCCATTGGAAAACCTCCGGTGACTCGCGGCCGCCAATACTACCGCAGCAGGCAACTATTGTGATTCGGCCTTCGATTATGGGGGCGAGACCTCCGCGTCCCTGCGAGACCTCCGCGTCTCTGCGTGAAACACCTCTGGAGCCACGACTATGCATCGAGAATTGAACGACATTTCCGGGACGGTAGTTGCCGCGGCAATTTCGATCCACAAGAGTCTCGGACCTGGACTACTCGAGTCGCTTTACGAATCTGCGCTGGAGCACGATCTGAAGGAACTGGGACTTCACGTCGATCGACAACGGGGACTCCCGGTAGTCTACAAGTCCGTCCGGCTCGCGACGGGTTTTCGACCAGATCTCGTCATTGACGGCCGGGTCATCGTTGAGGTCAAAGCCATCGAGAGCATTGCCGTTGTCCATCGCAAGCAGTTGCTCACATACCTGAAGGTAAGCGGACTGAAACTTGGGCTGCTGTTGAACTTCAATGCAGCCCTCATGAAAGACGGGATCATCCGTATGGTGAATGGATTCGACGACTAGTTTCTCGCAGAGACGCAGAGTTCTCGCAGAGGCGCAGAGGTCTCGCAAAGGCGCAAAGGAAAAGGGGGGCCCCGCGGCCCCCCTTCCCCTTTCGATCAAGCCTCGCCTAGAAGATGAACTTCAGTGCGAGCTGGACCTGACGACGACCATCCTTGAACGCCGTGATGTAATCCGCCGACGAGATGTCAGCGTTGTCATCGATGAACAGGTTGGCGTGGTTGAACACGTTGTAGAACTCCGCGCGGAACTGCATACCGATGCGCTCCGTGATCTCGAAGTTCTTGTAAACGCCGCCGTCGACGTTCCATGCGCCCGGACGACGGAACGCATTGCGCGCCGTCATGTTCGACGGGTAGGGACCGTAATCGGCCGTGCCCGTCAGCGGGTTCGCGTACGTTCCAGCCTGCGGAAGCTGGCTCGTCAGGTCGAGGAAGGTGAACTGGTTCGGATTCGGTCCGTCCACTTCACGCGGGTTGTCGTTCGCACCACGATCGATCTCGCTCGCCTGGAGCAGGCGATTGCAGCGGAAGAAGCCGTTCGTGCAGTCGAAGATCGAGTACGGCGAACCCGTGCGGGCCGTGAAGATGTACGTGATCTGCCAACCGTCGAGGATGTGCTTCGCGATGCCTTCCGTGTCGTTGGCAAACGGGATTTCCCAGATGCCGCTCGACACGAAGCGGTGACGGACGTCGAAGTCCGCATCGCCCTTGTCGAGCTCAGGATTGAACGGATCGAGCAGGCCGAGGTTGAAGTTGTTGCTGGACTCGGAGAACGTCGACGACAGGTTGTCGATCGCGTGCGACCACGTGTATTTGGCCTGGAACTGGAGACCAGTTTCGCCAAGCACGCGGCTGTCGAGACCGAGCGTCAGACCGTGGTAGGTCGAGAAGCCCTTGTTCCCACGGGTGTTGATCGAGTTGTAGATCGGGTTGATGTACGCGAGCGAGTTCGTGACCGGGTCGAACGGGAAGCCGTAGGCGATCGCCGACAACGGTCCGTTCGGATCCTCGATCGAGTAGAGGTCCACACCCTTCGAACCCGAGTACTCGGCCGACGCCACGAGCTGTCCCATGATCTCGTGCTCGAGCGCGGCGCTCCAGAAATGCGCATAAGCCGTCACGATCTCTTCGTTGACGTGGCGGGCGGTCGAACGCGGCAGGATACGGGTACCCGTGCCCGTCGCGAACGGTCCGAGGTTGTCCGTCGTGATCGGGATCGTCGGGAATCCCGTCTGTCCGGCCACGATCGAAACCACCGCGTAGTTGGGCGGATTCTGGATGACGTTGAACGTCACGTTTCCGAAGTTCCGCTCGTAGGAGATGCCGTAGCCGCCGCGAAGCGACGTCTTGCCATCACCGAACACATCCCACGCCACGCCGACGCGCGGTCCGAAGTTGTTCCAATCCTGCTGCCAGAGATCGCCGACGGCGCTATCCTGGGCCAGCGAGATACGGCCGTTCGCGACGCGCTCCTGCTCCGTCGAGCCAGCTCCGTAGTAGAAGTTGGAGTCGAGCGAGCGATCCGTGTTGTGCTGCACGCCGAAATAATCCCAGCGCAGGCCGAGGTTCAGCGTGACGCGCGGATGGATCTTCCACGAGTCGTTGACGTAGAACGCACCTTCGTTGTAGCGGTTGTTGCGCGAGAACGAAGGAGCGGAAACCGGCAACGTGATCGTGTCGAGCGGGTACTTGCCCTGCGGATTGATGGCAACCTGGAACTGGCGCACATTGCCGAGAACGAGGTTGTCGAGGCCGCTGAACAGGCTGTTGCCGAGCGTCTGAACGGCGTTCTGGTAAGCACCAAACGTGCGATCGTCCTGGATGCGGACGTACGAACCGCCGAAGCGGATCGAATGGTCGCCGATCGTCCAGGTCTGATCCTGGTAGAACTGCGACAGGTTCTGCGGGCCGCCGAACGGAATGGCCGAACCCGGATTGAAGGGCAGGTAGCCAGGAAGCGCGATGGCGGTGCCGCCAATTCGCGTCACTGCCGTGCTGAGGTACAGCGTCGGGCCGGGAGCCTGCTCGCCAAGCGGTTGCTCGCCGTTCAGGCGGTTGAACACGAACTTGGTCTGCGAGACGAAGTTGTCGCTCCACACGCGCGTGACCGAGCCGAGGATGTTGTTGGCGAACGTCGTCTGGCCGGTGTTGAAGCCGGCGTACGGGCTGAACGCGTTGGTGCCGTCGAGGAATTCCTGGTCCTGGAGGGCGTACCGGACATACATCGACGTCTTGTCGTTGATGTTCCAGTCAGCGCGACCGACCAGCTGGTAGCTGTTCTGCGGATCGCCGCCTCCGGCATCCGTCGGAACCGCCTGGAAGACCTCGCCGAAAACCGGAAGGCCGGCCGGCAATGCCGCGAACGGGCCGCCCGCCGTGCCGCCGATCTCGCCGCGCGTGATGGTGCGGCCGTTGATCGCCTGCTCGAGCGAGTAGTTGTTGAAGAAAGCCTGGGTATTCGCGTTCGTCTGCGCGAGGAACTCGGCAGTCGGGACGAGCGACGTAATCGTGTCGCTGCTGCGAACTCGCAACCACTCGATCGAGTTGAAGAACTGGAGTTTGTCCTTCACGATCGGGCCGCCAATCGAGTAACCGAACTGGTTGCGCGTAAACACGCCCTTCTTCAGCTCGGTCGAACCCGCGGGCGGATACTGCGCATTGAGGTCATAGCCGCGCGACGCGAGACGCGAAAGGCGGTTGAACTCGTAGATCGTTCCGTGGAACTCGTTCGAGCCGCTCTTCGTGGCGACGTTGACGATACCGCCACCGGCGCGACCGAACTCGGCCGAGAAGTTGCTCGTCAGGACCGAGAACTCCTGCACCGCGTCGAGCGGTACCTCCTGGCCGACGGCAGCCGTGAACTGATCGTTATTGTCGGAGCCGTCGAGCAGCACGTTCGTGCTCGCGGCGCGCTGGCCGTTGATCGCAAAGCCCGCGCCACGTCCCGAGGGATCCGTCGGCGACACGTTGCCCGAGAGGGTCACGAGCGCGTACGGGTTTCGCGTGATCGTCGGGAGCTCGCGGAGCTCCTTCTGCGAGACGACGGTCTGGAGAACCTGGTTCTCAGTATTGACCTGAACGCCCTGATCGCCGGCGATGATGTCGACCGAGGTCGTACCACCCGAAACAGCCAGTTCGAAGTCTAGAGTCGAGCGCGTGCCGACGTTGACGACCGCGTTCTGCTCCTTTGCTCCGAATCCAGCACCTTCAACCTTGACTTCATACGTTCCGGGTCGAAGGTTGGTGAAACTGTAATTGCCGTCACCGGACGAAGTGGTCGAGCGAACCGAGCCCGTGTCCTTCAACGTCGCGGTGACAGTGGCTCCGGCGATGACCGCACCCTGCGGATCGGTCACCGTACCTCCGAGCTGACCGGTCTCGACCTGCGCAAACGCGCTTGTCGGAACCAGCAGCAGCGCGAGCGTGAGAACCAGCGCTTTGCTGATTCCCGTGCTCGTCAGGCACTGTCTGATGGATCTCATTCTCTGTCTCCTCGTGAAGAGTCGTGTTTGAGTGCTCGTGCTTCAGCGTGTGGGGCACGGGCTTTCGGAGTTCTGCCGAGACTCTCTTCTAGGTCTCGTCTCCTCGGCCTCAATCGTCAAGCACTCGAATATGCTTCTGAAATGGGCCGCGCCTTTCCGATTGCAACTGTAGGGCCACGGGATTTCCGAGATCCCGGCCGGGGGGTAAACATCTGTAAAGAAACGCGTTCGGCCCCAGCCGGATTGCGCCGGATGGGGCCGATTCGAGGGCTCCGTTTCAGATATTCGTAAGGACCCTACGAAAAAATGGATAAGGGGACGTGCGGTCGGAAGAGCGGTCCCTGTCGGCCGCAGGCCGAACCGGAACCGCGAGCGTAACGAGCGGCCGGCCGTGCGGACCTAGTTTGTTTTGACGCGCCGTAAGCATCGGAAACTGATTGGCCCAGAACCCCGAGCGCAGCGAGGGGCCGACTGCAGGATCGACGGGAGCGAGGGGAACGGGCATAAGGTCTACGGACGCAACGACCGCGGCTCTATCGCGTGTCATCCCGACCTGATGACTGAGCGAGGCGACGAGCTCACCACCTACGGCCGCCGGGCCCTCGATCGCCCCCATGCCATCTGTCGGCCTGCTGCCCTCAGTCGGCCCCTCGCTGCGCTCGGGGTTCCGGGTCGGACCTGGTTTGTTTTGACGGGCCGTAAGCATCGGGAACCGATTGGCCCAGAGTCCCGAGCGCAGCGCCGAGTGCAGCGAGGGGCTGACCGAGCGCTCGAGCTGGTGGTGGTGGCGTACGCAATCGGATCGGGCGTGCGGACAAGCCCGTGTCCAGCCGATTCTGGGTAAAGGTCAGCGCTACCGCTCGGGGTTCTGTCGCTGGTACCACACGATGTGGTCGCCGTCGTCGGCCTTCGACGAATACACCACCGTCGTATAACCCACCGAGCGCATGGGCGTCGCCGGTAACTCATAGAGCGCATTGTTCGAAAGCAGGATTCCACCGGGGCGCAACATTGCCGCGACGTTCGAAAGCGCGAGCGACTGCTCGAAGACGTCGTAGTAGACGAGGATGTTCGTCGCGATCACCAGATCGTAGCGCTCCGTCGCCGCAAGTCCCTCAGGACGTTGGAGAACGACGTTCAGGTCCGCCGGCCGGATCAACTTGACCACGTCCGGCCGAATTTGGACCGAGCGGATTCGCACGGTCGAGAGACCCTCGGGCGACGCCACCGGCACGTCCTTGCCGATCCGGTCGCCGAATCTCTCCCAGTACGAAGCGAGTCCGGAGTCCCAGCCGGCCTCCATATCTCGCGGCAGATGAACGACATACGGACTTCCGGCAGCGGCCCTGCTGCCGGCGGATGCCAGATGCGCGTTGATTCTGTCACTCAGGTCGAAAGTCGTCAGCCGGAGGTCGCCCTCCTTAGCCAGACCCAGACGACGGAGCGAATCGATCACCGCGAACGGCTGGATCGTCTGCTGGGGATAAACGTCGTACCCCTCCCCCTTGTCAGTAAAGTCCAGCCCCGGACCGACGATCGCCACCCGCCGGATGCTTCCGGGAGCGAAGACGCCCTTTGCCTTCATCTCCTCGAGCGCGCGCTCGATGCCGTAGTCTGGAGACAGCGAGGTGTCAGACGACAGACCGCGTTCCCGGTACAACGTCGATCGCTCGGCAAAAACCGCCGAGGCATCCCCGGCGAGCCGCGCCGCTTCAATGGCCCGACTGTACGAGTCGCCTTCCTTCAGGAACCGCTTCGTGGCCTCGAGGAGGTAATCCTGCGTCGCCTCGAATCCGGCAGGCGTCGTCGGATTGATCCCCCTGCGTTCCACGACCGACCGCGCAAACAGCAGCCGCTCGTTCTGGTCCGGTTTCGCTATCCCCTTCGCAAGGTCCGAGATCCGGGCGAGAAGAACGTCTTCGGGAGTTCGCCCCGCCTCTACGACGCGAGCGATCTCGCGCGGCGTCGCGCGCGGCTGTTTCGTGAAGCTCACCCCGAAGAGCATGAAGTTTATGATCGAATCTTCGTCGCCCTGTTCCAGTCGCTTGCGGATGTCCGCGTCTCGTCTCGAGACCCAGCCGGCCCATTCGGTCGCCAGCGCCTCCATCGACTTGCCCTGCAGTCCGGCCGGCAGTCGGGCGGCGAAGGCCTCGAGGATCGGCTTCGCAGCCGCGAACGGCATGTTGACGGTTCCGCCCGGCTGGATGCCCCGGCCGGGCGCCGGCTTCGCAGGCTTCGCCTTCTGCGACGATGCCTGGCCAGGCATGCCGAGAATGCAGCCGGTGATGAGCGCGACGATCAAGAGCCTTCCGGGACTCGGAAACCGCATCTTTCTCATGGCGCGGCAGGATACACCGGCGCGCGACCGCTCGGCGAGTCGAGAGGCTCGACCTCGACGGCCTGGGCGCCCCCCGGACCGTCACCGATCTCGTAACGGACCCGCTGGTCGGTCTCGAGCGCCCGGAACCCCTCGCCGAGGATCTGCGAGTAATGCACGTAGATGTCGCTGCCGCCGTCCTCTCGGATGAATCCGTATCCCTTCGCACGGCTGAACCATCGCACGACCCCGAAATGCGCCACAGGACCCCCTTCAGCGCGGCGATGTCCCCCGCACCACGCCCCGTCCAAGTCGGCCAGTATCGAGCACGGCCGCAGCGGCCCGGCGAATGCCGTCGACCGGCATCGATCCGACGCGCTCGCCATATCGTTCCACGGTGTCGAGCGGGAGGCCGAACGCCGATGCTCGAACGTAGGCGACCGCCATTTCCGAACACCTCGACGTCGATAGCGACCAGGCCACCGTGGCACATCGCCGGCCCGCCTCGATCTCTTCGGCCGACCACGCCGCGCTTGCCACGCGTCCGACCTCAGCCAGGACGGCCGCCCGAGCCGCCGACTCACCTGAGACCGGCGACTCGACGATGCAGATGGCTGCTCCCGCCTGACGTCGTCGTTCGGCCCCGCACGAGATCCGTTGCACCGACGCTCCTCCCGACGATGACCCGATCCGCAACTGCACCGACCGGATCGCAATCTCGATCGCCTCGAGCGCATCCCAGCTCCCGCCCGGCGTGATGGCCGCGATGGCTGCAACCGTCAACGGTTCCGGCGAGTCGACGGCGACCTCGGAAACCGGGCTCGGCGCCGGCAACGCGGGAGAACTGAGCCGGTCCCCCTCGGGTCTGTCGAAGCCATCAACGACGTATTTTGATACGAGAGACGAACCGTCGGTATCGCCGACGATCCCGACGAGCGGATACAGGGCTCGCACACTTGCGGCGTACCATCCCCGAACCGACTCATCCGTGAGCTTCGCGACCGTTTCAGGCAGCCCGATGGCCGCCACGCCGTATGAATGCGTGGGATAGCGGCCTTGCCAGAACAGGTTCACGGCCGCATCACGCGACGCGATTCGCGACGGGCGCTGGTCCGCGAGCAACCGATCCCGCTCGCCCAGGACCGAGACCGTCTCGAGCTGAGGGGCCTCGACGAGGTCGATCGCGATCGGCATAACGAGATCCGCATTTCTCGACAGCATCTCGACGACAAAGCCGAAGAAGTCCGGTTCGTTGACGATCCGAACGTGTCCGCCGAAGCGCTCGATTCCGAACAGGAGCGCGTCGCCCGGAAAGCCCTTGGAGCCACGCAACATGGCGCGCAGCGTGAGTTCCGTGATTCCGCGGTTACCCGACGTCTCTGCGGCGCGCCCCGAAGGAAAGAAGAACCCGACGGCTACCACAGGCTGCGATGCGTCCTCGCGGACAAAAGCCTTCGGGCCATTGAGCGTCGAGAAGTCACGGACCGGAAGCGGGACCGGGACCAGCACGACATCGCCGCGCTCACCGGACCGCTCGCGCTCCGCTCCCTCCGCAACGGCCGGCAGCGGCGCCCGATCCCGGATGTCGCCGGCCGCAACTTCGCGCTGAATGCCGGGTGCCCAGGTGGCCACCCGCGAGACGTACGCGTCGGCGTTCGACGGTCTCGCAGGAGCCGCGACCGGCACCGACTCGACGATCGAGGCCCGCGCAAGGCTGAAGAATCGCGATGCGAGGATCTGGACGTCCGCTGCGGTCACGCCTCGCAGTCGAGTTCGTCGCGTCCACGACGCCTTCACGTCACGCGTCTCGATCTCGTGCCGGACGAGCTCGGCTGCGTCGTCATCCGGGCGCGATCCGAGAAGGACGTCAGCGAGCTCAGCCTGATTTCGCGCGCGCTGCAGCTCGGCATCGCTCAGTCGTTCGCGCCGGAGGCGTTCCATCTCTCGCCACACGACCGCCGAGGCGTCGTCGAGTCGCGCGGATTCGGCAGCGAGCGACACCTCCAATCCTGGTCCGGACGCAGTCCAGACGGAACGCGCCGTCGCGTCGGCAACGATGGCCGAGTCCCCAAGCGCGAGCTGGCATCGCGAAGTCCTCCCGACTCCAAGCGCCGCAGCAAGCACAGCGGCGACCGCGCCATCAGCGACTGCGTGCGGCACCGGGTCGAATGAAATCGTCACGTTCGACGGTCCCGCTGCCCCGATGCGTCGCAGATACCGGGTGGCCGGACTGACGACGACTGGCGCCCGTGGCTGCGGCGGCGCGACCTGGGGAACCGGAGCGCGGCCGCCGGCGCGATTCGCGGGAGCCGAGGGAGGCGCCGAAGTGACAGGTCGCACGAGTGCCCCGGAATTCCCGCTGCACGGTGGTCATGACGGTATAGGCATTCACTCGGCCGCTGATCCCGACCGTCGTCCGTTCAGCTGCGAGGAGAGGCGTTTCCGCTGCATCCTGCTGTCCCCCGATGATCGCGGCGTGCGCTGCCAGCACCTTGTCGACGTCCCGGCCGAGTGCGCTCGTCGCGAACGTGAGCACGCCTCCGTCGAGCGCGACATCGATCATTCCGCCAACTGACGCAACCCGCTGGGCCGGCGAACCGGTTCCCGCGAGCGTTGCGGACCGGCCGATGTCGATCGCCTGTCGCGGGTCCATACCGTCCGGAAGGCGAATGGCGGTGAGAACGGCGACCACTTCCGTGGCCGGGTTCTCGCGCACCACGAGGACCGTGCCAATCGCGAGCTCTGTTCGAACGATGGCGCCGGCGGCGGTCTGCGCGACAACGGCACCTCCGGGCGGAATCGGCTTCGTCGACGGGTTGGCTCCCGTTGTCGACGGGGGCTGTGAGTTGGGAGTCGGCGCTGGCGCTACCGGCGCCGGTGGAACCGTCTTGCGTTCGCGAACGCGTCCGCTCTGCGCGAAGGTGTCCGCACACGCACCGACGGTCAGGACCGCCGCAAGCCCTACAGCCCAGGACCGCTCAAGCAACCTAGAACGGTTGCTGCTTCGTCGTCTGCTCGACGACCCAATCATATTCGGTCACGATCAGATCAATCTTCTGCACGGTATGAAGCGAGACCGAAAGTCCTCGGCCTTCCTGCTCAACCTTGATGTCCTGCACGGGTATCTCGTATTTGCGCGCCAGCTCATCCGCACGAGGCCGCACTCGGTCGACCGTGAGACCTCGAGCTCCTGACGTGCGGCCGAGATCCTCGAGGTCCGTCTTGAGGTTGTGCATGTACAAGTACTTGGGGACGTTCATGATTCCGAGATAACCGACAATACCCAACACGAGGAGGTAGACGATGAGCTTGGCGTTCCCCTCGCCACGCTCGGAACGTTTGCCGCGAACTTGACGTCGTGTCGTCATTGTTGTTCTCCAATAGTGGGTACTTTCAGCAGTTCCGCCTATCTTGCGACAAGTCGAGCATTCTGGCCAGAGGCGAGTTGCATTAGTCGCCAATCAACCCTGCAAATCCTGAAATCCTGTCAACTCTTCAATGCGGCAATCAGCGCCCGGCGTACCGTCGAGTCGTCGATGTCCGTTCGAATCGCCACGTTGCCGATGCCCACGGGGACCACGAATGCGATCCGGCCCGAAACGCGCTTCTTGTCGTGCTGCATGGCCGCGTGCAGCTTCCCGGCGTCGAGGTCGTTCGCGCGCGGGCGCGGTCCCACCCTCGCCACCAGCCGACGGACACGCGCTCCATCTTCTGCCGACATGGTCCCGAGCGCGATGCCGAGCTCGGCGGCGACTTCGAGGCCATACCCGACGGCCTCGCCGTGAAGGAATCGCCGATACTGCGTCACGGTCTCGAGCGCGTGCCCCGCCGTGTGCCCGAGGTTCAGCGCACGACGCGGACCGGCTTCCGTCTCATCGGACTCGACGATCCGGGCCTTGATTCGGCAACAGACGCCGACCAGGCGCGCAAGGTCGTCCGGATGGCCGGCGCACAGCGATTCCATCCTTCGTTCCATCCAGGCAAACAGCGAGGCGTCTCCGAGCAACCCGTATTTGACTGCTTCGAACAGCCCTGCGCGCAGTTCGCGCGCCGGCAGCGACTGGAGTGTCGACGTATCGGCGACCACGGCGACCGGCTGGTGAAAAGCGCCGATCAGGTTCTTGCCGGAGACGTGGTTGACGGCGACTTTGCCGCCGACCGAGCTGTCGATCTGCGCAAGCAGCGTCGTCGGGACCTGCACGAACGGCGTCCCCCGCATGTAGAGCGCCGACACGAGTCCCGCCAGGTCGCCGACCACGCCCCCTCCAAGCGCCACTATTGGGTCGCCGCGCTCGAGACCCGCTGCAGCGGAGGTTCCGATGACTCTCTCGACCTCCGACAGCCGCTTGAAGCGCTCGCCGTCGCCGATCGTGTGGACAACGACACGAAACCCCGACGCCTCGAGGCTCGCGAGCACCGGTTTGCCGTACAGCGGCCACACCGTCGAATTGCTGACGACCAGCACGGATGAGCCTCGCCGTCCCACCGCGCGGACGACACGACGGCCGATGTCGGCAAGCAGTCCGTCGCCGATTGAGACGACGTAGGACCGGTCCCCGAGTCGGACGCGCACACGACGTTCGCTCACGCAGCCAGTCCCTCTTTGAGGTCGTCCGCCAGCGGGTCGAATTCGATCGGTCCGAGGCCTAGTTCGGCGGCGATTTCGTCGGCCGAATACTCGAATCCCGTGGACCACAGCTCCTTCAGGAGATTGCCTGCGGAACGCGAGGTCCACCAGTGGTTGCCGAAACGCGTCCGCAGGTAGTCGCGAACGAGAACTTCGAGCGCCCAGGCGCGGAGGTAGTCGGCGACGTAGAACCCATCGTCCAGATCGGTCAGGTAGTCACACCGCGATGCGCGAACGAGCGTCGCGTCGCCAAGACAGTCGACATAGGCCGAGGCCGCATCGGAAAGCGACGTACGTCCACTCAGCAGCGCCTCCTCGTATCGCAGCTTTCCAACGTGGCGGCGCACCATCGAGCACCTTTCGAGGGCCGCGACCCGCCGCAGCTCCAGAGCATCTCCGAGTCCGAAGGTGTCCGTCAGGAACCGGGGGTCAAGCAGGAGGTACTGCATCAGGAACGCCCAGACTTCACTCGACGCGCGGTCGCCGGTTCGAGCGAATGCCACGTGGGTGTCTGCCGACGTGAAACCGAAGTGCTGCGCGTGTCCTCCCTCGTGAAGCAGCGCGCCGAAATCGGCAAACCCTCCAGCGGGCCGCACGACGAGCACAACTTCGTCGGGAACCCGGATGGGCGAGCAGAACGGCCGCGGACTCTTGGATGGGCGGTCTTCGAGATCTAGCCGAATGTTCTCCTGCGATCCGGTCCGGATGCCGAATCCGGCAAAGAGGTCTCGATAGACCATCGTCATGCGACGGGCGGGAAACGCCGCGTCGAAGTCCCCGAGCCGAAGAGCAAAAGCCAGGTCGTCGCGAGTCGCATCCCCGATCGAGACGCCGACGCGGTCGCGAAGCACCGTCGCGAGCGTGGATGCGTAGCGCTCCTCCGTTGCCGAGAGCAGGACGCCCGCTCGCTCCGCCACGTTGACGTGGTCAACGCCGAGCGCCTCGGACCACAACACGGCCATCGAGACAGCGCCGAGCGCTTTCGCTTCGTCCCGGTGCTTCTCGAAGCGCTCGCATCGAAGGTCGTTCGCTCCCTCCACTACCCGTTCGCGCTTGCGTGCGAGCTCTCGCCGGACCTCGGCGCGGGGTTCGCTGCGAAGGCGCGACCGGATCGCAAGAAACGGAACCTCCTGGCCATTAAATGCTACGGTGGCGGCGGCATCGCGATCGGCAATGGCCTCGTCGAGCGCCCGCGTCGTCAACGCGAAGTGCTCCTCGATCGCCGCCGCGCGCAGATACCTCGCCGCCTTGCGATCGCGATCGGTAAACGCACCGTCCGCCTCTGCGGCGAGCTCCTGGATCTGTTCGAGCGTGAAGAGATATCCGAAGCGATCGAAAACCGGCTCGAGATCCAGGGTCGTGTCGAGGCCTGCGGTGAAGCGGTACCAGGCTCGGGTGAACTGCTCGCTGAAGGACTCGAACTCGGCCGTGTAGTCGCTTCGCATTGCGGCGGGAGCGTAGCATACTGGCCGAAGTGCGGACACGACCCACCTTTCGGGCAGGTTTCATGGCTCTCGCGATGGCCGTGACAGTGACGATCCCGTTCGCGGGCTGCGCCCGGCGCACGTTCGACGTGAAGGTCGTCGAAGCGGTGCCCCCCGACGAGATCGGTCCGGCGATATCGACAGGACGGCTTTCTGTTCGCTTCGCGCCGATGTGGGACGAGGATTGGCAGCTCGCGACGCTGGATGCGAATGCCGCGATGGCCGGGGTCCTGCCGGTGCGATCGGAGATCGAAAATACTTCCGGTGAGACGGTCCGACTCAAGAAGGTTCGAATCGTCGCCCTCGACGGTCACGGGAGAGCCTGGAAGCAGATCGACGTCAAGAATGCTCGCAAGCGCATCGAGAAGTTCTATGGCGTGCGGCTGCGCAATCGCGAAGGCGATCGTGAGTACCGGGCCGACTTCGAGGCGAACGCGCTCGACGTGCGTTCGGACCTGCCGGCAGGCAGTCGACGACAGGGGCTGCTCTACTTCGAGATGCCCTCCGACGTGCGGCGGCAGGTCCCGGTGACGATCGTTGCCGCGGATGAGCGCCGATAGGGAGTTCGTGCTGCGCATCCGCGGCGGGATGCTCCCGACTGGATTCGAACCAGTGGCCTAGCGCTTAGGAGGCGCTCGCTCTATCCATCTGAGCTACGGGAGCGGACATCTGCGAGGCTAGCAGGATGGCTCGGCCGGAGGCAATTGAAGACGCGCCGGTTGCCGGCGAGGCCTGGATGGTGACGCCAATCGTCGCCGGTCGGCGCGGCCCTGAGGCTCTCCGTTCCCTGAGCCGCGAGCATTAGCGAGCGTCCCACGGACGGTGCCTGAAATCGCAGACTCGTCGTTGCGGAATGACAGAAGTGATCGAAACCGTTCGACTGTCCGTGGGACGCTCGCTACCGCTCGCGGCTCAAAAACGGGGATCACCCGCATCGTTCAGAGCCGGGTCCCCGCTCCTTGAGCCGCGAGCAGTAGCGAGCGTCCCACGGACGGTGCCTGAAATCGCAGACTCGCCGGGGCTGATCGCGGCTCCGGCGTTCGTGGCAACTCGAGCGAGCTAGCCGATCAGACTTCCCGGCGCGGTGGCACGAAGACGTTCGACAGCAGCAGTCCCGTCACGAGCCCGACCGCCACGAGCAACATCTGGAACGCGGTTTCGACGCCCGACACAACGTCGCTCGCGATGAGCTGCGAGACGCTGCCGAATCCCAGACTTCCGGGCACGAGCACCATCAAACCGGGCACCACCCACGTCGCCGAGGGCCGATCGACGATTCGCGACAGCGCGTTCGCCGTGATGCCGAGTGCCATGGCGCCGATGCACACCCCGAGCTCGGGACCGAGCAACGACGTTCCGGCTCGCGCTCCCCAGAAGGCCACGATGGCGGCGATGAGTACCGAACCGTAGTCCCTTGGTCTCGCCTTGAAGAGCACCGTCAACCCGAGGCTCGAGACGAGGATCGCGATCCCTTCGGTCCAGACCGGAAGCGGTATCGGCTCGGCGAAGGCATTCGCCCCCGGAAACAGCTTGATGAGTTGCCCGCCGAGCGCCACGCCGAACCCCATCTCGAAGAAGACTAGTCCCGCGCCCGTGAGCCTCGCCGTTCCGGCGACGAGGTTCTGCGACGCCAGCTCGCGCATCGCGATCGTCAATGTCAGCCCCGGAAGAAGCACAATGAGCCCGGCCACGGTCATGACGTATATCGACGCCGGGGCGAATGCCTGCGCCAGAAGAACGGCAAGGGCAGCGGCCACCATGGACGCGACCGGTTCGAACACGCGCGCCGTCGAGCCCCATCGCTCGAGCAGGACCGCGAGCACGCCGGTGACGACGCCGATCACGGCAGCCCCGGCGATCTCGCGCCACCCTCCGCCGAAAAACCTCGCGGAAGTGGCGGACGCCAAGCCGAAGCCGATCGCAGTAACGGCCCGGCCGTAGCGCGACGGGCGCGCAACGATCTCGTCTATCTGTCCGGACGCCGTCGTCGTCTCGGTCTCGCCAGCGATCACCGACCTGGTGAGCTCGTCGAGAAGGATCGTCTTCTCGAGGTTCACGCTCCCCGGCTGCACGCGAACCATCGTCGTTCGCTGTTCCTCCGGCGTGCCAAACGATGCGAAGATCCCCGTTGGCGTGACGAAGAAGTGGCCGTCAATCCCGAGGCGCGAAGCAACGGCCTGCATCGTCGCCTCGAGCAGATGCGCCGGCATTCCGTACTGGTGAAGCGCGGTCCCGAGCTTGACGGCGAAGGCGATCGCCGGATCGGACGGTGACGCCGTCGAGGCTCGAGGCAATTCGGTCGTGAGCGACATCGGTCGATTCTCGTCGAGTGCATGCGGGGCCGCAAGCACGAGCTCCACCGGGCACGTCGTGAAGAGATCCGCGGATGGCAAAGCGCCGGAGATGCTAGAGTGCGCCGATGGCAGCGATCGACGATGCGTACGACCCCGAGGCGTTTCGCGAGCACGGACGACGACTCGTTGACGGTCTGGCGGACTACCTGCACGCGGTTCGTCGCGGCGATGGCGTCGCCGTCCTTCCGTGGGTGGATCCGGGCCGGAGCCTCGAACACTGGCCTGCGGCGTTTCCCGAACGTCCCGATCCGTCGCCGGACGCCGTGCAGGCACTCTTGTCACGCGTCGTCGCCGAGTCGACGCACCTGCATCATCCGCGATTCGTCGGTCATCAGGTGACGGCGCCGCTGCCGCTTGCGGCCCTGGCCGACATGGTTTCGGCACTCCTCAACAACGGCATGGCCGTTTACGAGATGGGTCCCGTCGCGACCGCGATGGAGCGCGCGGTGATCGAATGGATGACCGCGCAGCTTGGTTTCGGCCCGGGCGCGGGAGGCGTCCTGACGTCGGGCGGCTCAGTCGGCAACCTGACGGCACTCCTCGCGGCTCGGCAGGCGTGCGCCGGTTTCGACGCGTGGACCGACGGATCACACGCCGGTCCGCCGCTCGCAGTCCTCGCATCCGGGCAGACGCACTACTGCGTTCAACGCGCCGTCCAGATCATGGGATGGGGAGTGGGCGGAGCAGTCGCCGTTCCCGTCGATGAGCGGTTCAGGATGCGACCCGATGCCCTCGAGGGCGCGCTCGATCGCGCAACGGGATCGGGACGCCGGGTGATCGCGGTCGTCGCGAGTGCGGCGTCGACGTCGACCGGCGCGTTCGACCCGCTCGGCCCCATCGCGGATTTCTGCGAGCGCCACGGACTGTGGCTGCATGTCGACGGTGCCCACGGCGCTGCTGCAGCACTCTCGCCAAAATACCGTGGCCTCGTCGACGGCATCGCGCGCGCGAATTCCGTCGTGTGGGACGCCCACAAGATGATGCTCATGCCGGCGCTCGTCACCGCGGTGCTCTTCCGCAACGACGCGAGCTCATATGAAGCGTTCGCACAGCAGGCGTCCTACCTCTTCGAGGGCCGCCACCCTTCCGACGAGTGGTTCAACGGAGCGACGCGAACCCTCGAGTGCACGAAGCGGATGATGAGCCTGAAGCTCTACGTGTCGCTCTCGATCCACGGTACGGCAATGTTTGGCGACTATGTGACGGAGATGTTCGACATGGCGCGACGGTTCGCGCACCGGGTTGCGTACGCCGTCGACTTTGAGCTGGCCGTTGAACCCGAGGCGAACATCGTCTGTTTCCGGTTCATCGGCAACGGATCGAAAGGCGGCATCGAGCTCGACGCACTGCAGGACGAACTGCGGTCGAGGGTCATCGCCGCCGGCGGGTTCTATCTCGTGCGGACGGCACTGCCGGCCGGTGTCTTCCTGCGCGTGACGATCATCAACCCGGCGACGAAGGATGCGGACCTGATTGCGCTTCTCGACGCGATTCGCGAGGCCGGCGGGACCGTCTGAAATCGGCTTCCGGTCCGTGTCGAGGTCGCGTGCTCAACGCAGCAGGACCACGGGGCGCCGCCCCGGCCCGGGGGGGGGGGGAGGGGGGGGGGGGGGGTCAGCAGTTTCCAAACCGTTCGGCTCGTCCACGAAGTACAATCCGCAACCGTGAAGCCCATGCATCGTGGCGACATCTTCATCGTCGACGACAACTCGAATAATCTCGCCGTCCTTGCAGGCATTCTCCAGGACGGTGGATTCCAGGTCCGGGCCGCGAACAACGGCCGGCGAGCGCTCGCCATGGTCGAGCTCGACCCGCCCGAGCTCATCATGCTCGACGTCCAGATGCCTGAGATGAACGGCTACGAAGTGTGCGTCCAACTCAAGGCGAACGAAGCGTCGCAGTCGATCCCGGTCATCTTCATAAGCGCGCTCGACGACGTTCTGGACAAGGTGCGGGCGTTCGAGGTTGGCGGCGTCGACTATGTGACGAAACCGTTCCACGGACGTGAGGTCATCGCACGCGTCGAGGCGCAACTGCGGCTCTTTCGACTCCAACGCGAGCTCGAGCAGAAGCAATCGGAACTCGAGGAACAGGCCCGAACGCTCGAGCGGCGAAACGCCGAGCTCGTCGCCTCGCAGCATCGCACCGACCTCGTGTTTTCGGCGTTATCCGAAACGCTGCAGGGGACGGTCATCGACGGCCGGTATCGGCTCGAGTCGAAGATCGGGTCGGGCGGCTTCGGGGCGGTATTTCGAGGTACCCAGATCGATCTGGCGCGTCTGGTGGCCATCAAGGTGTTTCGGCCGACACCTGGAAACGAGTCGCCGGATTCGCTCGAGCGGTTCCGTCAGGAAGGCATCGCCGCGTGCCGGTTCGTGCACCCGAACGCCGTGGCCGTTTTCGACTTCGGCATCTCGTCGACCGGCATTGCCTACCTCGTGATGGAGTTGCTCGAAGGTGAGACCCTCGGGAGACGGCTCGAGCGCGAGAGCCGCATCGAGCCGGAAAAAATGGCAGAGATCGTCGAGCCCCTGTGCGAGGCGCTCGCCGAAGCACATGCGGCAGGCATCGTGCATCGCGACGTGAAGCCGGAGAACGTCTTCCTACACGCCACGAGAGATGGCGAGGTCGTCAAGGTGCTCGACTTTGGCATCGCGAAGTTGTTTGGCGATGACGTGGTCGACAACGCGCGCCAGTTGACGGATACCGGCGGACTGCTCGGCACGCCGGACTACGTCGCGCCGGAGCGAATCATGGGGGAGGAGTTCGACGGACGCGCCGACGTCTATAGCGTCGGTGTGATGATGTACCAGATGTTGAGCGGACGACTGCCGCACTTCGGCGGCGTGCAGGGTGCGAGCCCATACGCCATCGCGCTCAGTCATCTGACGAAGGAACCGTACCCGATGCGGCGACTGGTTCCAGACATACCCGAGGACGTCGAAGCCATCGTCATGCAGGCGATGTCAAAGGTCGCAGCCGAGCGGCTGACGGCTGTGGAGCTTGCGGCGGCGATGCGCCGGCTTGCGGACGGACATCGGAAGTCTCGAGAGCGAGCGCGGTAGACGTCAGGTCTCGACGAGGAGTCGAACTGCATGTGTACAATTCGCCGATGACCGAGACGACCATCCGCCTCGCAAACGTTACCGATGCCGAGTCACTTGCCGAACTGGCGGACCGGACGTTTCGTGACACTTTCGCCAAATTCAACGATCCGGCCGACATGGACGCGTACGTATCCGACGCGCTCACGACCGAGCGGTTCGCGGAGGAAATAGATGACGCTGCGAATGTCTGGTTCGTCGCCGAGGTCGACGGCGAGCTTGCGGGCTATGCCAAGGTCCGCGCCGGGACAGCGCACGAGTCCGTGACGGGCGAAGCGCCGATCGAAGTCTCGCGCCTGTACGCCGAGCAACGCTTTCACGGACACGGTGTCGGCAGGGCGCTCATCGAGGCGTGTTTCGACGAGGCGAGGCGACAGAATGCGAAGACGATCTGGCTAGGCGTCTGGGAGCACAATGTGCGAGCCATTGCCTTCTATCAAAAGCACGGATTCGTGCGGTGCGGCGCGACGACTTTCGTGCTCGGAAAGGACGTCCAGACCGACGACGTCATGTCCAGAAGCCTCTGACGGCGGCCGCGGAATCCTAGGTCCGATGGCCCGACTCTTCGACGAACCATGAAAGAAGGGCCCGCGGGATCAACTCCCGCGGGCCCTTTTCGATTCGGCAACAGCCGTATCGGATAAGAACCGACTAGGCTGCCTTGGCGCAGCACGCGGCGCCCGGCGTGCAGCAGGCCGCTCCAGCCGCACAGCAGGAACCGGCAGTCGCCGTCGCGTCGTCCGACACGGTCATTGCCTTGGCTGCATCGCCGTGGTCCGCGCAACACTTGGCACCCGGTGCGCAGCACGCCGCTCCGGTTGAACAGCAGGAACCGGCAGCCATCGACGAATCCTTGGCCGGCTTCTCCTCGCCGTGGGCCGCGCAGCACTTGCCATCCTTGCAGCAAGCCATGCCGGGCTCACAGCAGCCGTCCTTGGCCGTTGCGACGCCGTCGGCGTTCTTCTTCATCGGGCACGCCTTCGCGTCCTTTTTGCACGTGGCGACGTCGCCGTCCATCTTGCAGCAAGCTGCCGCGTCCTTCTTGTGACAGGCGGCCGGCTTGTCCTTGGGAGCATCGGGTGCCTGCGGAGCGGCCGCAATGGCCAGACCTACAAAACCGAACACGAACAGCACAACCAGCAAATGAATACGTTTCATGACTGCGTCTCCTTTGAAGACAATCGTTCGAACGGAGCATTCCCACCCGCCTGTTCTTCCGACGGGCAGAGAACCGACTCAGGCGAACGAATGCTCTAAATCAGGAAGACACAGCAGCGAAGGTATGTATCGCCCCGGCTTCGCACCGGAAGTGCCGACGCGAATCGTTCGACGTCCGGGCGGTTCGACCTCAGATACGCAATGAACTTCGCAGGTTCATCCGTATCAACCGACGACTCGTGCCGCTGCGGCTGCTCGACCGTCGGGCGGTTGCCGAACATCAGGCAGCAGCCCGAGGCCCGGTCAACCGACTCGGCCGATATCGATGCCGGCGGCTCGGCGTCGCGGTCCGCTTCTTCGCGCGTCTGCTCGCAGCAACTGGACTTTGTCGCAGCTTCACACGCCGTCGCGGATGCTGCACAGACTGCCAGACATGTGACGAGACACAGCGCCCCGCTGAGCCACACCGTGATCGCTGGAGCGATGATTCGCCCAGTCAGACCAAACGGTGCGTTGGGATCACGTGTCATTGCTCGCAGAGTATTCCCATGGCTTCCGCGAGTCAATGTGAATCTCATCACATGCCTGAATTTTATCGTCGATTAGCTGTCGTATTGCAGGAGCGATGCCACGCGGTGCCCGGCGAGTTTGTCGCGGCCGCCGAGGAACGTCAGCTCGATGACGAAAGCACAGGCGACGACCTCGCCGCCCAGCCGCTCGATGAGGTCGACGACCGCCTTGGCTGTTCCGCCGGTCGCAAGCAGGTCATCGGCGACAAGCACTCGATGTCCCGGGTCCGATCGCGTCCTTATGGACTTCGAGGATGTCGGTCCCGTACTCGAGGTCGTACTCGATGCTCTCGGTCTCGGCGGGCAGCTTCCGCGGTTTGCGGATCGGCACGAAACCCGCACCCAGACGGTACGCGAGTGCCGGTGCGAAGATGAATCCGCGCGCTTCCATGCCGACGACCGTGTCGATGTGTTCGTGCTCCGGTCCGATCATCTCGGTAAGCCGATCGATGGTCGTGCGCAGGCCGTGCGGGTGCTTGAGCAGGGTCGTGATGTCGTAGAACAGAATTCCGGGCTTTGGAAAGTCGGGAATTTCACGGATCAGCTTCTTCAGGTTCTCCACAGTCGTTCGTCGCTCCTCGTTTCAGGATATGGCATCAAAACTCGTCCGGCCGGTGGCCTCGACTGGCAGTTCGACGACCTGGTCGACGCGCCCGTAGCGCGGACCGAGCTCGAGTTCATGGCGAAACGCATCGACGGCAGCGGGAAGCCCTTCGGCAATGGCCTCGACCGAGCCGTCGGATAGGTTCCGTACCGTTCCGGCAATTCCGTGTCTCGCCGCCGCCTGGCAGGCGAAGTACCGGAAGCCGACGCCCTGTACGCGTCCGGTGACGATGAACTTGCGAGCGGTAATCATTCCGGCCGGAAAAAGTGAAAAGGCCCCAACCACGTTCCCGTGATTGGGGTCTTGACTCTGCAAGTCGGGGCGAGAGGATTCGAACCTCCGACCTCTCGGTCCCGAACCGAGCGCTCTACCAGGCTGAGCCACGCCCCGTCGAAGGAACACGCAGACTACACGTGCCATCGGGATCTGTCAAAAGTTTCTTTGGTCGGACGAAAAGACGGGCGCCAGGTCTCGAGACCGGGCGCCCGTCGGTGCTGCGTTGATGTCGATCAGTTACGGCATATTGCCGTTGCCGTTGCCATTCCCGTTGCCGTTGCCGTTGCCGTTGCCGTTGTCATCATCGTCGTCGTCGTCGTCGTTTCCGTTTCCATTGTCGTCATCGTCGTCGTCGTTTCCGTTTCCATTGTCGTCGTCGTCGTTCCCATTGCCGTTGTCGTCGTCGTTACCGTTTCCATTGTCGTCGTCATCGTTCCCGTTGCCGTTCCCGTTTCCATTGTCGTCGTCGTCGTTCCCGTTACCGTTACCGTTACCGTTCCCGTTGCCGTTGCCGTTGCCGTTGCCGTTGTCGTCGCCGTCATCTTCGGAGTCATCGTCGACGCCGTCGCCGTTCGAATCGTCGTCCGAGTCGTCATCGACATCGTCGCCATCCGAGTCGTCATCGTCGCGGTTCTGCTGTCCGTCACCGTCGATGTCGCTGTCGTCGTAGTTGGCCCGGTTGTCACCGTCGATGTCGTCGTCTGACTGGTTCAGCATCCGGTCGTCGTCGACGTCCGAATCATCCTTGTTAAGCGTGCCGTCACCGTCCACGTCGACGTCCGATCCGTTGGAAATGCCGTCCTGGTCGGCGTCGTCGTCCGAAGCATTCGGAATACCGTCTTCATCCGTATCCGACAGTCCGCTCTTCGCAGCCCGAAGGTTGTTGTTAACGCCAGCGAGCACGCGGCTCACCGCCGTCTGAGCTACCGAGGCCGGAACGCCCGCCTCGACGAAGAAGTCGCCGAGCGACACGCCTGCGCCAAGTCGCGACATCACCTGACCGAGCGACTGGCCGCTCTCGCGAGCTGCAACCGCTGCCGGCGCAACCACGGCGATGCCTTCGCTCCGGCTGAGAAGGACGTCTTCCGGCACGGTGGTGTGCACCGAAAGCACGTGGGCCGCCAGGAAGTTGCTTGAGCGCTTCGCGAGCTTCTTCGTCGCCATCTCGAGCTTGGCGCCGGTCTTCGTCACTCGGCGAGTCGCATTCGCCCGCTGTCCGTCCTGCGCATAGGCCTTCGACGCTCCGCTGTCGGGCACCGTAAAGCTCCACATGACGAGCATGGCCATCGTTCCGAGGTAAGCGCTCACCGTAGCGGCGCGAGTCAATGTCTTCCGTGCGTTACCGATTTTCTGCTGTGCCATCGCGTTCACCCTCCGTGTATCTTCGAACCGGCGACAACCGGATCCGCGAGCGCCTCTGAAAAGAGGCCGGAGCCCACTTCCCCGACGCTCGAACGGCCCTCGCGGATCCGTTCACCCTGTTGTCGTGCCGAACCCACAGAGCATCATCAGGGAGTCAAAATACGAATCGGGCCAGAAAAATTCGCGCTGGCCGACACCCACGGTGGCTCCCACGCGGTTCTGGGTCAATCTGGGGCCGATTTGCCGGGCCGCCCGGCCGCAGTCGGCGGTAGCCTGCGCTGACGGGCTGTCCGGACGCACCCCGTTTGACCCAGAACCCCGAGCGCAGCGAGGGGCCGAGCCTGGTCACACACGACGTGGTGTCCATGAGTCGCCCGTCGCTTCGCTCCGGGTTCTGGGTCGGCGATGGTCTGGTTTGACGGCCCGTGGGAACGCGCCCCGTTTGACCCAGAACCCCGAGCGCAGCGAGGGGCCGAGCCTAGTCACACACGACGTGATGACTACAGTCGGCGGTGTCAAACCGCCGGCCGCTACTTCTCGAAGCCGTACCGCCCGATCAGCTTCACGAAGATGCAGCCGCCAAAGTCCTCTTCGACCGTTCCGCGCTCGGTCCGGGTCACCCGAATGAGGGTTTGACTCTTTTCGGTTCCAACCGGCACCACCAGCCTGCCCCCGACTCCAAGCTGCTTCACGAGAGGTTCCGGTACCACCGGTCCACCCGCTGCGACGATGATCGCATCGTACGGCGCGTGTTCGCTCCAGCCGATCGTTCCGTCGAAGCACTTGATCGTCGCGTTCGTGATCTTCAGTTTCCGCAGCCGGTTCATCGCTTCGCGCGCGAGATCGGCAATCCGCTCGATGCCGTACACGTACCTGGCAAGCGCCGCAGCGACGGCGGTCTGATAGCCCGACCCCGAGCCGATCTCGAGCACACGACTCTCGGGTGTCAGCTCGCAGAGCGACGTCATGAGCGCAACCATGTAGGGCTGGGAAATCGTCTGTTCTGAACCAATTGCCAGCGCGTGGTCTCCGTACGCCTTGTCGGTGAACGGCTCGGGCACGAACTCGTGACGCGGAATCCGCCGCATGACATCGAGCACCTTCTCATCGCGGATTCCCCGGTCGATGAGTGTTTCGACCATTCGATTTCGGGCCCGGGCGTAACGGTCAACCGGAGCGGCGGCGACCGGATTCTGCCGGTCCCTGTCGCTCGACATCAGCGCGGCTCTCCCGCCCGCGCCTCGTGCGTCGGCATCCAGCCCTTCCCTCGCAGTTCGTCGAGAGCACGGTAGTCGGTCAAGTCGTTGCGTAGCGGAGTGATCGACACGAACCCTTCCGCTACGGCCGCATAGTCCGTCCCATCATCATGTATTGGTGTGGAGTAGTCCTCGCCAATCCAATAATAATGTCGCTGCCGCGGGTCCACACCGACGATCACCGACGGTTTTGCCGTCTTGATGCCCTGTCTGGTGATTCGAACCCCGGAAATCGCACCCACGGGAACATTCACACTCAGCAACGTACCCTTGGGAAGCCCTTCCGCAAGAACCTTTTCCGTCAGGCTGGCGGCGAACGACGCAGCGTGCGAAAAATCGAAGTTCGACCTGGTCACGAGGCTGACCGCAATCCCGGGAAGTCCGTGAATGGTCCCTTCCAGTGCTCCCGCGACCGTTCCGGAATAGGTCGTGTCGTCGCCGAGGTTGGGCCCGCGGTTGATTCCGGAAAGCACGATGTCCGGCTTTCGGTCCTTCAGCAGGTGACCGATAGCGATCGTAACGCAATCGGTCGGAGTTCCGTCGACCGAAAAGTGCCTGGAATCAATACGATCGACTCGCAAAGGGCGCGTCAGCGTAAGGGAATGCGATGCCGCACTCATCTCGTGCGCCGGCGCTACCACGAAGACCTCGCCGAGTCGCTCGAGCGCGCTGGCCAGCGCGATGATCCCGTCGGAGTGTATGCCGTCGTCGTTGGTGACAAGAATTCGGGTCATAAAACACGTGAAGGACACTCGGCGCTCAAGACCGTGTGTCCTTCGTCGGCAACCGGCAATCTCGAAAGTTGGTCGGGACGACTGGATTCGAACCAGCGACCTCTTGCACCCCAAGCAAGCGCGCTACCAGGCTGCGCCACGTCCCGTCACGCCGCCTCAACGGCGGTCGGAACTCTTACCATCCGTGTTGAGCATTGTCAACACGGCCTCCAGTTCGCGTCGGATGCGCTTGATCGACCGTTTCGCGTGACTGCCGACGTGATTTGCCTGCGCCGGAGAGCTCGCAAGACCGGCAGCCTCGGGGTCCGCAGCCATCTCTGGAGTCACGACCTTCAGTCGCGCGCTCGGCCCACTTCTCAGCTCGTCGGAGAGCTTGCGCTTGGCGCCGGCAATCGTAAACTTCTCATCGTAAAGAAGTTCTCGAATCCGGAGCACAATCTCGAGATCCTTTCGGCGGTATACGCGCTGCCCGGCACGGTTCTTCTGGGGCGCCAGCATTGGAAATTCAGACTCCCAATATCGAAGCACGTGCGGCTGGACGCCGATGTGATCGCAGACCTCGCCGATCTTGTAGAAGAGTTTGTCGGGGATGACCTTGGCCGGTTCCATCGGGTACCTCAGCACATTCAGCCGAAACTCGGAGTTCAGACGGAGCGCATCGACCGAGAAGGTCGGAAGACGAGGGCTTTGTGTGATTTCAGGCGAATCTCCTCTCCAGTGGAGGGATTCCGCCCGCGACGAGGCTTTCTTTCGATAACCTCGAGGGTTCCAAAACCGACGATTCGGACGCCTTCGCCGCGAATGAGCCGGTCCCGGACAATGTCGAAGATCGTGTCCACGAGGCGCCGAGCCTCGCCGATTGTCAGTCCGCCGTGACGCTCATAGATCGCACGCGCCAGATCCGCCTTCGTCATTTCAAGTTCTTTTCGTGTTGGAAAGACTGCGTTGCCGGGAGTAACAACGGGGCCAGTGTAAGCGGGCGCCGCACGAGTGTCAACGTCGATTCTTTCAGCGCTGACGGAGATTTATGAGCGATCGGATGCGAACGGGCTTCTTTGGGGCGCGCATCGGGATCTCTGCGCCTCTGTGCCTCCGTGTCTCTGTGTGCGAAGCGCTCATCAGGCCTGAGAAGAGCTTCGCACACAGAGACACGGAGACGCAGAGGCGCAGAGCAATGGCACGACGTCAGGGCGCGTCCTGACGGCTCGCATTGCCTTGTCTGTCAAGCCCATCTACAATCGCTGCGTTTCGAACGCGATGTCATCTGGAGGTCGGCGTGGCCTGGTTCCGCCGCAAGAAGGACGCTGATATTCCGGCCGTTCAGCCGGACAGCGAGATCAAGACCGTCAAGACCGAAGGACTCTTCGTAAAGTGTCCCGGTTGTGAACGAACGGCATTCAAGCGGGACTTCGAGGCCAACCTCAATGTTTGCCCCGATTGCGGGCACCACCTGCGAGTTGGCGCAAAGGAACGGCTTCGACAGCTCTTTGACGACGGCGAGTTCGTCGAGTTCGACAGCGGTATCGCAGCGACCGATCCGCTTGAATTCGTCGACACGCGGAAGTACTCCGATCGGCTGGCCGACATGCGACGGCGAACCGGCCAGAACGACGCGGTCATCGTCGGCGTCGGCCGGATGGGTGGACGAACGGTCGTAGCGGCGTCGATGGCGCTCGACTTCGTCGGCGGCTCGATGGGGTCGGTTGTCGGAGAAAAGATCACTCGAGCCATCGAGCGGGCCATCTCGGACCGCATGCCCGTCGTGATCGTCTCGGCATCTGGCGGTGCCCGCATGCAGGAGGGCACCCTCTCGCTAATGCAGATGGCCAAGATCAGCGCGGCACTGGCGCGCCTCGACGAAGAGCGGATTCCCTACATTTCGGTCCTTACTGATCCAACCACTGGAGGCGTTACAGCGAGCTTTGCCATGCTCGGCGACCTCAACATCGCTGAACCTGGTGCGTTGATTGGATTTGCGGGCCCTCGCGTCATTGAGCAGACCATCCGACAGAAGCTTCCGAAGGGATTCCAACGTGCCGAGTTCCTTCTCGAGCACGGAATGCTGGACGACGTCGTCGAGCGCGGTCAGCTTCGCGAGTACATAATTCGCGGCCTCAACTTCATGCAGCCGGCGGTATGACGAGCGCATTCGACGACGCACTCGCATACCTGACGAGTCTCGGCAACGAGGTTGCGGCCATGAAGCTCGGCCTCGAGAGCATCGCCCTGCTCCTCCATCAGCTCGGCGATCCGCACCGCGAGTTCCCGTCCGTCATCGTCGCCGGGACGAACGGCAAGGGCTCGACCGCGTGCATGATCGAAGCGATTGCGAGGCGATCGAAGCTCACCACCGGTCTCTTCACGTCCCCGCACCTCGTGTCGATAGAAGAGCGGATTCGGATTGGCGGTGTTGCAATCAGCCGGGACCGGTTTGCCATTCTTGCCGGCCGCGTGCGGGATGCCGCCGAGGAGCTCATAGATCGTGGCGACCTGACCGTCGCGCCGACATTCTTCGAGCAGGTCACCGCGATCGCGTTCCTCGAATTCGCCGAACGGCGCGTCGATCTGGCCGTCCTCGAAGTCGGCATGGGTGGCCGACTCGACGCGACGAACATCGTCGAGCCGCTCGTCGCCGTCGTCACGCCCATCGGGATGGATCACGAGCGGTATCTCGGTTCGACCCTTGCAGCGATCGCCGGCGAGAAGGCCGCAGTAATCAAGCCGGGTGTCCGCGCGGTCATCGCCCATCAGCCGGTCGAGGCGCTCGAGCCGCTCATCGAGCGCTGTCTCGCCTGCGACGTGCTGCCGGAGTTTGCCGGCGAGTCCGACATCCATCACAACGAGAACGGGCGTTTCACGTTCAGCTACGAGACGGAGGCCGACCGATACGAATTCGTCACGCTCGGATTGCGAGGTCGCCACCAGGTCGAGAACGCCATCGTCGCCATTCACGCCGTCGAATCCATCCGCCGTGCAGGTATCGGGATCACGCGCAGCGCCATCGTCGAGGGGCTCGGCGCCGCGGAGTGGCCGGGCCGTCTCGAACTCGTGCTCGGGGCACCGCCGGTGCTGCTCGATGGCGCCCACAACGAAGCCGGTGCCCGCGCCCTTCGCGCCTACTTCGACGAGTTCTGCCACTACCCGATCACGCTCGTCTTTGGCGCCATGGACGACAAGAACATCGTGAGGATGGCCGAGGAGCTCTTTCCGGCCGTTCGAGCGGTCGTGCTCACGCGTGTCGATTCGCCGCGATCCGCCGATCCGGTCGCCCTCGCGGCGTCACTGCCTGCCGCCGGCGGGGGTGGAGCGCCGATCGTAGCCGCTTCGGTTGAGGAAGCGCTTGCCTGGGCATTCCACGTCACCCCACGCGATGGGGTCATCTGCGTGGCGGGCTCGCTCTATCTCGTTGGCGAAGTGAAGGCCCGGCTCGCAAGCCGCGTGCCCTTCAGCCCGGTCGAGGGCGCCTGATGACCCGCATCCGACAGACCGGCTCGCGCGAGATCTACCTCGGCAAGGTCTTTGATCTTACGGTCGACCGATTCGTCGACGACGACGTCGACGACCGCGAATACGAGATCGAAGTCGTACATCACTCGGGCGGAGCCGCGATTCTCCCGCTCGACGCGAACGGCGACGTGGTGCTCGTCCGACAGTGGCGGTACGCGCTTGGACGAACACTCCTCGAGGCGCCGGCCGGTCGAATCGAAAACGGCGACGATCCCGCGACAACGGCGCGGCGCGAGCTCGAGGAGGAGGCCGGATATTCGGCCGGCACCGTCGAATCGCTCGGATCGATCCTCGTGGCGCCCGGCTACACGACCGAACGCATCCACATTTTCCTTGCCACGGACCTGACGCCGGTCCCTCCCCGCCCCGACGAAGACGAGCGAATCGAGGTCGAGAGGATGCCGTTCGACGAGGCCATCGCACGAATCGACGCCGGCGAGATCGACGACGCCAAGACAATCGTCGCATTGCTGCGCACGGCAGCTCGCCGCCGGTAGACGACGATGCAGCCCCTGGCCCTTCTTCACTCAATCGTTGCGATTCCGCTGATATACGCCTACACGGCGGTGCTGGCGACCATCTCGCTGTCGATCTCGTTCTTTGACCCCGACGGACGCCGCCAGCACTGGTGCGCGCACACCTGGTGCCGTCTGATCGCCGCGACCGCCGGAATGCGCGTCCGGGTTCACGGCGTCGAGCACCTGCCGGCGCCCGGCGCGCCGGTCGTCTACATGGCCAACCATCAGAGCTACATGGACATTCCTGTCCTGTTCGGTTTCCTTCCGGCGCAGTTTCGGATCATCGCCAAGGAGTCTCTTTTTCGCGTACCGTTCATGGGCTGGCACCTGACGCGCGCCGGCAACATTCCGATCAATCGATCGAACCGACGTGAGGCCATGCGCTCCATTTCCAGGGCAGCGGAGCGGATTCGCGAGGGCACTGCCGTTTTCGTCTTTCCCGAGGGCACGCGCAGCCGGAACGGCGTCCTGCAGCCGTTCAAGGCCGGGAGCTTCAAGCTCGCCGTATCCGCCGGAGTGCCGATCGTCCCGCTGACGATCATCGGCACGTGCAGGATTCTCGAGAAGGACTCACTCCTCTTTCATCCGGGCGCGGTCGAGCTCCACATACATCCTGAAATTCCTACGGCCGGCCTGCGTTCTGCGGATATCGAGGGACTGATGGACGACGTGTGGACTGAAATGGCCGCTCCGCTCCAGCCGCTCGGCCTCGCGGCGGCCGAACCTCTTCACGCGCCGACCGAAGCGGTCGAGGCGGCGCCGTGACCGGCCAGCCCGCTGTGCCGAACGAACCGAAACTCGTTCACTGTCCGTCGTGCGGCCACGACGCGGTGCCGATCGGCCACGGCCCCGAGCCGACGCTCTGCGCGGACTGCCACCACATGCTCGTCGGGCTGCCGGGGGCCGCTCCGAGGGCGACACCATCGGCTGAGAACCCCAGCTGGGGAATTCCTGAGTCCGCGCTCCTGTGGCTCGCGAGTTACTTCGCGATGCTCTCGTCGGCGGTAATCGCCATTGTCGGATTCGTGTTCGTGGCCGGATGGTTCGAGGCCACGATTCCCGGCGGCGAAGACATCATGCGTCATCCGCCCGCGCTCGTCGCCGGCGTACTCTCGTCGGCGGTCGGTCACGCCATTACCTTGCTTCTCGCCTGGGTCGTCGTCACCGACGGCGGCCGGCAGCCGTTTCTGGAAGCGATCGGGTGGGGCTGGCGAAACGGCATCGGCATGCGGCACGTGCTTGCGACGTTCGGCCTTGTGTACGCCGTAACGATCGCCATCGGAGTGCTCGTGCAGGAGCCCGACACGCCTTTCAAGCAGATGCTCGAGACGTCCTACGGCGTGCGGATCGCGGTCGGGGTGGTCGCCGTCCTCACCGCGCCCATCGCGGAGGAAGTCGTCTACCGCGGAGTGCTCTATCCCGCGTTCGCGCGCCGATTCGGCGCCATCGCCGGCGTCGTGCTGGTGTCGGGTATCTTCCTGCTCGTCCACGCCGAGCAGTACGCATCGGCTCCAGCCATCATGCTCCCGCTGGGCTTGCTAAGCGTGGCCCTGACGACGCTGCGTGCGGTCTCAGGCTCGATAATGCCGTCGGTCGTCCTGCACCTGCTCTTCAACGGCGTGCAGGTCGCCTTGCTGCTGTTCGTCCCCGACTCGCCGGCCGCGCCTGCTCCAGAGTAGGCTCAGGCAATTCGACGACCCCCAGCATCGCTCGAAGCTGGTTCAGGTTCCACGTCTCCGTGCGGTCGCCATCCTCGGGCGTCTCGAGAATGATCGGCGCGTGCGCGAGCTTTCGGAACCTCGCCACACGTCTGAGCGCCTCCGTGCCGATCTCGCCCAGTCCGATGTGCCAGTGACGGTCGACGTTCGAGCCGAACGGCACCTTCGAGTCATTGAAGTGGATCACGCGAACCTTCTCGTGTCCGACGCATTCGTCGATCGTCCCCATCGTTCGCCGGAACCCGGATTCCGTCTGCAGCGGATATCCGGCGGCAAACGTGTGCGCCGTGTCGAGGCACATTCCGATCGGCACGTCTCGCTCGCATCGGGAGATGATCTCGCCGACCTGCTCGAACGCTCGTCCGATGCAGTCTCCCTGACCGGCAGTGTTTTCGATGAGCACCGCCGCTTGATCGAGACGCAGGCCCCGCGCTGCAACCCGGATGCCGTCGACACACGCCGCGATTCCGTCCTCGACGCTCGCTCCGCGCGAGCTGCCGGGATGGACGACGAGGTAGTCCGCCCCGAGCCGCTCGGCCCGATCGAGCTCGTCGTGGAATGCCTCGATCGACCGCTGGCGGATGAACGGATCCGGCGCCGCGAGATTGACGAGGTAGTTCGTGTGGATAACGACCGGGTCGATGTCGAGCGCCGCGCGCGTCTCGCGAAACGCCTCGGCGTCCTCCTCGCTCAAGGGCGACGTCGCCCAGCCACGGGGGTTGCGCGAGAAGAACTGAAGCGACGAGCACCCGAGGTCTCGTGTGCGCTCGAGGGCGCGAACGAGGCCGCCGGCGATCGAAATGTGCTTGCCAATTCGACGCACGGCGGCTCCGGTTCGCATTCGCTACAGCCGCGTCAGAACTTGCGCGGCAGAATAATCACGAGATAAGCGACGCCCGCCACGAGCATGAGCGCCGACAGGGCCATGGAAACGAACGACTTCTGCCTGTAGGCGCCCGTCACTCCCGCGTCGAGCGCTCGTTTGGCTCTTGCAATGTTCGGCGGGAAGAGCAAGACGACATTCACGATGAGCGGAACGATCAGGAACCACGATGGATTCATGAGCGACTCGTCGGTCCCGCCCGGCTGGTTCGATCGAACTGAGATATCGAACGCCAGCGCCGCGAAGAGAATTGCGAGCCCGGCGAGACCGAGCGTGGCTCCGCTCCACGCCGTTTCCGCGTCGTGCTGCGCCTTGTCCACAGCGATGTGGCGGCCTGTCAGCCGGCTCCGCACCGCCCCATAGGCGATGTAGATGACGAAGCCAAGGTTCAGCCAAGCGGCGAACCGGAACCACGACGTCGACGGCAGGTACGACATCAGGTAGATGCACGACACGATGCCAAAAACCGGCAGGACGAGTCCGCCAGGTACGCGGAACGGACGCGGCCGGTCCGGATCCTTGATCCGCAGGATGATCACGCCCGCGCAGACCAAGATGAAGGCGAAGAGCGTGCCGATGTTCGTCAGGTCCACCATCTCGGCGATTCCCGAGACGCCTGAGATGAGGCCAACGAAGAGGCCCGTCAGAATCGTCGAGACGTGCGGCGTGCGGTACTTCGGATGGAGCTTTGCGAACGACTGCGGAAGCAGCCCGTCGCGAGCCATCGAGAAGAAGATGCGCGGCTGACCAAGCTGGAAGACCAGCAGGACTGCTGTCGTCGCGATGACGGCGCCGATGGCGACGATCGTGTTCGCGAAGTTCAGCCATCCGATGTTGGCGCCGGCAGCCTTCGCCGCGTGATCGAGCGCGTAGGTGAGCGGCTCGGCCTGGTCGGCAATCGACGCCGCTTGCAGGTCGTTGTACGAGATGAGCCCGGTGAACACGGCGGCAACGGCCACATAGAAGACCGTGCAGATGACGAGCGATCCAATGATGCCGAGCGGCATATTGCGCTGCGGATCCTTCGTTTCTTCAGCGACCGTCGACACGGCGTCGAATCCGATGTATGCGAAGAAGACGATTGCCGCCGCCGTCGAAATACCTGCGAAGCCGTTCGGGGCGAACGGATGATAGTTCGTCGGCTGGATGTAGAAGATGCCGACGACGATGAAAAACACCAGGACGACGATTTTCACCATCACCATGACGGTGTTGAATTTCGCGCTCTCGCGGACTCCGTATACGAGCAGCACCGTCAGCAACGCGACGATTCCCGCCGCCAGGAAGTTGAACACGAGCGGCTGACCCGCGATATTCGGAGCGGAATCGGCGATGGCTCCAGCCGCAACCGCCGAGTTGTAGGCGCCGATGTCCATGGCCATCCAGTCCGGAATGGCCCATCCGGGCGAGAAGCGCTGCATTACGCCTTCGACGAGCGTCCGGAAGTAGGCGGACCAGGATATGGCGACCGAGACGTTGCCAACCGCGTATTCGATGATCAGGTCCCAGCCGATGATCCAGGCGACGAGCTCGCCCAGGGTCGCGTACGAATAGGTGTATGCAGATCCGCTGATCGGCACCATCGACGCGAGCTCGGCGTAGCAGAGCGCCGTGAAAGCGCAGACGACCGCGGTGATGACGAAGGCGACCATCAGGGCCGGTCCTGCGCCGAGCCGCACGCCCTCTTCGCCCGCGGCCGCCGTTCCGACGGTGCTGAAGATACCCGCACCGATGATGGCGCCGACACCGAGCATGATGATGTCGGTGGCACCCAGCGTGCGGTTCATGGTTATTTCCGGCTCTTCAGCGTCGGAAAGGATGGCGTCGAGACTCTTGGTCCGAAGCACGCGCAGTGGCATAGGTTGTGGGTCTCCCGAGGACGGGGTGTGAAGGACGCCGGATTATGGGTTTCGGCATCTGGCAGAGTCAAGCAGGGGCCTGTGCGGGGAACGCCCCACCGGAACCTAGAGCGGCAGCGTCAACTCCGCGCCTCCGTGACTCCGTGTCTCTGTGTGCGAAGCTCTTCAGTGCTGAAGAAGAGCTTCGCACACAGAGACACGGAGGCACGGAGGGCAAGACCCTCGCTTGTCGCCGCGAGGGGACTTGTGGCATCCTACGCTCTTTTGTGAACAGGCCGTTTTCGCCGCATACCGCGTTCCGACACTGTCGGATCCCGGTTCGGCCAGCGGCCCGACTGTCGCAGAGAGAACGGGCACGTCGTCCAGGCGTGACACCAACGAAGACCAGGAAGGATGCCATGAGCCAAGTAGAGGCGCTGATGCGCCGAATGAAGTCGTATGCGTCGCATGCCCATCGCAGCGTGCTCGCCCTTGCGGCTGTCGCCACAGCCGTGTTGTTGAATGCACCGTCCATCCTCGCCTCCGCGCCTGGAGGCGGCCATCAGCCGGGTGGCGAAGCGAACCTGAAGCTGCCGGACCTCTCGCAGGTTCAGTTTCTCGGCACCGACGGGCACACCTTGCTGCTCATCGGCATCGTCGTGTGCTTCCTGGGTCTCGCGTTCGGTCTGATGATCTACGTGCAGCTCAAGAACATGCCCGTGCACAACTCGATGCGCGAGATCTCGGAGCTCATCTACGAGACGTGCAAGACCTACCTGATCACGCAGGGCAAGTTCATCCTCGTTCTCGAGGCGTTCATCGCCGTGATCATCGTGCTCTACTTCGGCTTCCTCGCGATGCCGCCCGACGAGCGCAACCCGATCCTGCGCGTCGCAATGATCCTGATCTTCAGTCTCGTCGGTATCGGCGGCAGTTACGGCGTGGCGTGGTTCGGCATCCGCGTGAACACATTCGCGAACTCGCGGACGGCGATGGCCAGCCTTGGCGGCAAGCCGTACCCGATCTACGCGATTCCGCTGAAGGCCGGAATGAGCATCGGCATGCTGCTCATCTCAGTCGAGCTCGTCATCATGCTCTGCATCCTGCTCTTCATTCCGTCGAGCTATGCCGGCCCGTGCTTCATCGGCTTCGCCATCGGCGAATCGCTCGGCGCGGCCGCGCTCCGCATCGCGGGCGGCATCTTCACCAAGATCGCCGACATCGGCTCGGACCTCATGAAGATCGTCTTCAAGATCAAGGAAGACGATGCGCGCAACCCCGGCGTGATCGCCGACTGCACGGGCGACAACGCCGGCGACTCGGTCGGGCCCTTCGGCCGACGGCTTCGAGACGTACGGCGTCACGGGCGTTGCGCTCATCACGTTCATCCTTCTCGGCGTCCAGAGCGAGACCGTTCAGGTTCAGCTGCTCGTCTGGATCTTCGTGATGCGCATCATGATGATCGTCGCAAGCGCGCTCTCGTACTTCGTGAACGAAGCCGTTGCGAAGTCGCGCTACGGCACGGCCGACAAGATGAACTTCGAGGCGCCGCTCACGTCGCTGGTCTGGATCACCTCGATCGTCTCTGTGGTGATGACGTACGCGGTGTCGTACCTGATCATTCCGACGCTCGGCAATGACGCGACCCTCTGGTGGAAGCTCTCGACGATCATCTCGTGCGGCACGCTTGCCGGCGCGATCATCCCCGAGCTCGTCAAGGTCTTCACGTCCACCGAATCCGGCCACGTGAAGGAAGTCGTGACGTCGTCGCGCGAAGGCGGACCATCGCTCAACATCCTGTCGGGCCTGACGGCCGGCAACTTCTCGGCCTACTGGATCGGTATGAGCATCGTCGGACTCATGTCGATCGCGTACCTCGTCGCAAGCCAGGGTGAAAGTGCCAACCAGGGTCTCGCGGCGTTGATGCTCGCTCCGGCAGTGTTCGCGTTCGGCCTCGTGGCGTTCGGCTTCCTGGGCATGGGCCCGGTGACGATCGCGGTCGATTCGTACGGCCCTGTGACCGACAACGCCCAGTCCGTCTACGAGCTCTCGCTCATCGAGTCGGTGCCGGGCATCAAGGAAGAGCTGAAGAAGGACTTCGGCGTCGATGCGAACTTCGAGCGCGCCAAGCACCTGCTCGAGGAGAACGACGGCGCAGGCAACACCTTCAAGGCCACCGCGAAACCGGTGCTCATCGGCACCGCGGTCGTCGGTGCGACCACGATGATCTTCTCGATCATCATGGCGCTCACGGACGGGCTGCAGCAGCAGTACCTCAGCAATCTGTCGCTTCTCCACGCGCCGTTCATGCTTGGTCTCGTGACCGGCGGCGCGGTGATCTACTGGTTCACGGGAGCATCGATGCAGGCCGTGACGACGGGCGCCTACCGGGCGGTCGAGTTCATCAAGGCGAACATCAAGCTCGAGGGAGTCGAGAAGGCCTCGGTCGAGGACAGCAAGAAGGTCGTCGAGATCTGCACGCTGTACGCCCAGAAGGGGATGTTCAACATCTTCCTGACGGTCTTCTTCTCGACGCTGGCGTTTGCATTCGTCGAGCCGTACTTCTTCATCGGGTACTTGATCTCGATCGCGGTGTTCGGCCTCTACCAGGCAATCTTCATGGCCAACGCGGGCGGCGCGTGGGACAACGCCAAGAAGATCGTCGAGGTCGAGCTGAAGCAGAAGGGCACGGCCCTGCACGACGCGGTCGTCGTCGGCGACACCGTCGGCGATCCGTTCAAGGACACGTCGTCCGTCGCTCTGAACCCGGTCATCAAGTTCACGACGCTCTTCGGCCTCCTGGCCGTCGAGCTCGCCGTGCAGATGACCAACACACAGGGCGCGACGATCACGCACATTCTCGCGGCGGTGTTCTTCGTGATCTCGCTCTTCTTCGTGCACCGTTCCTTCTACGGAATGCGTATCGAGAAGACGACGTAGTCACACGGCACCGATGCCGCGCGAGAGTCCTCAGAGCAGAAGGGCTTCGCACACAGAGGCACCGAGCCACGGAGACGCAGAGTCTTCGTGCCTTCGGTGCCTTTGTTATTTCCCTCCGTGTCTCGGCGACTCTATGACTCAGTGCGCGAAGCTCTTCTTGCCCTGAAGACCTTCGTTTCAGGAGTCACGGAGAAGCGAAGTACCGACTCCTCCTCCCGTTTCACAGAGTTTACTTGCCGAGCGGGTCCGATGTACTTTCAACGTGTTCTCGATACACATCGTCAGTTAAATCCCGGTACCGCTCACTGTCGTGCTCAGCCCCCGCTGCATCATCGCCGTGCTGGCGTTCGTCGCATTCGCCCCGTGGGCGGCAGCGGCTCCTGAGCCGCGGGCGGTCATCTCACCGCCGGACCTCGCGGAGATGGGCCGCCCGGCGATCCGCGTGTACACGGACCAGGACGGCCTGCCGCAGAACGCGATCACCGCACTGGCTTTCGACTCGAACGGATATCTGTGGGTCGGGACGAAGGACGGTGCGGCCTACTACAACGGCCGTCGCTGGACGACGGTCCGCTTCCCTCCCAACTTCGGCACGACACACGTGCAGGCGATGCTCGCTGCGTCGGACGGTTCACTCTGGTTCGGAACGATCGGCGGAGGCATCGCCCGCTACGGTGGCAGCGCGTGGACGGTCTACAACGCCGAAAACGCCGCGCTCCCGTCGAACGAAGTACACGCACTGCTCGAAACGCGGAACGATGCCGGAGGCATGGTCATCACCGCGGGAACTAGCCTGGGCATCAGCGTCTACGAGCGAGGAAACTGGTCGCGGTTACCGATCATCGGTGGTCCTCCCGCCCGCAACATCATCAAGTCGCTTCACGAATCGAGGAGTCCTGACGGACACCGTGTCCTGTGGGCCGGGTCGGAGGCCAGCGGGGTCTCGCGATTCGCAGACGGCGCGTGGACGACCTGGGACGCCGGCAATTCCGGGCTGACGGACAATCGCGTAGTCCAGGTCACCGAGACCAGTCTGCTCGACGGACAGCCGTCGCTCGTCGCCGCGACATTCGGAGGCGGCATCGTCCGGTTCGCGAACGAAAACTGGGAGCGGTTCCCGGGCGGCGCCAACATTGGAGAGCAATTCGTCCTCTGCCTGCGCGAGACGCGCAATTTCGACGGCAGCTCGACGCTGTGGGCGGGCACCTACCGCGGACTCGCCCGTTTTTCGAACGGACGATGGGAGATGCTTCAGGACCGGCTTCGCATCCCGGTGCGCGGCGTCTGGTCGCTGCTCGATACGCCGACACCGAACGGCTCGCGAACGCTCTGGATCGGGACGTCCGGCGGAGGACTCGCCCGATGGGAGATCGGGCGGTGGTCAGCGATCACGCGGGAAACGGGCCTTCCGGACAATTCCGTCTATGCGTTGCTCGAGACGACGGGACGCGGCGGCGAGCCCGTCTACTGGCTCGGAACGAACAACGGAGGGCTCGCCAGGTTCGAGGATGGCCAGTGGTCAGTCCTCAATGAAAAGACGGGCTCGGTTACGCAGACTCCGCTGTGCCTGCTCTCGACGCCGGGTCCGAACGGCGCCGAAGACGTATGGTTCGGCTCGAACAACGAGGGACTGTCGCGCATCCGGGGCTCCTCGATCCGGGTGTGGACGAACGAAAACGACGGGCTGCCGCACAATCGGGTCACGTGCCTGCTCGAAACCCGGCTCGACGACGGCCTTCGAGCCGTCTTTGCGGGTACCTCGAACGGAATCGCGCGCATCGTCGGGGACCGTGTCGAGCAGTTCGACGTCGGTCCGCTCCCGGACATGCGGATTCAAAGCCTCTCCGAAACGACCGACGCGTCCGGCACGCACGCTGTGGATCGGAACGCCCGGCGGACTGGTCCGTTTCGAGCGCGGCGTCTCGACCGTATTCAACGCCCGCAGCGGCCTCGTGGCGAGTTCGGTCCTGTGCGCGCAGGAAGTGCGCACGGCCCGAGGAACGCGCGAGCTCTGGGTAGGCACGCAGGGAGCCGGGTTGAGTCGTCTTGACCTCGACGATCCGCAGGCGGCCTGGCGGTCGCTCAGCGTCACGACGAAGCCCGCCTTGCCGAACGACACCGTTTATCAGGTTCGCCAGGATGCCGCCGGACGCGTCTATGTCTTCACGAACAAGGGCATCGCGCGGTTGACCTGGCAGTCGACGGACGCTGAATCAAACGAGAACCTGAGCATTTACGTCTACACGACCGAGGATGGGCTGCCCAGCAACGAGTGCAACACGGGCGCTTCGATGGTCGATCGTCGTGGACGCGTCTGGGCCGGAACGATTAATGGTGCCGCCGTTTTCGACCCGGCGCGCGAAGTAATCGATTCGACGCCCAAGCGTCTGGTCATCGAGCGGGCGGTTCTTGCCGTGACCGGACGAACCGTCAGTCCACTCGCCGAGCTCGAGTTCGACGAAAACCACATCGTGTTCCACTTCAGCCTGCTGTCGTTCTTTCGCGAACCGGACACCGTCTATCGGACGGAGCTCGAGGGACTCGACTCGAACCCGTCGGACTGGAGCCACGACGACAAAAAAGAGTTCACGTCGCTGCCGCGGGGCGAATATCGCTTCAAGGTCTGGGGCCGTGACGCCGGCGGAGTCGTCACGGGTCCGGTCATCGTGCCGTTCTCGATCAAGCCGGCGCCCTGGCAGTCGTGGATGGCCTACCTCCTCTACGTCAGCGTCGCCGCGGCCATCGTCTACGTGGCCATTCGAGTTCGAATCGCCTCGCTTCGACGAAGCAACAGGCTGCTGGAGCAGCGCATTGCGGAGCGGACGGGCGAGCTGGGGAATAAAGTCTCGGCGTTGCGAGCTTCCGAGCAACTTGCCCTCGATGCCCGCAATTCGGCCCTCGAGTCGGAACGTCGCGCCCGCCTTTCAGAGCAGAAGGCGATCGAGGCGAGCCGGGCGAAGAGCGTCTTTCTGGCAAACATGAGCCACGAGCTCCGGACGCCGCTCAACGCCGTCCTCGGCTTCGCGCAGCTGATGCAGCGCGACAAGAAGGTCACCGTCGAGCAGCGGTCCAACCTCGGGGTCATCATGAGGAGCGGCGAGCACCTCCTGGCGCTCATCAACGACGTCTTGTCGCTCTCGAAGATCGAGGCTGGTCGCGAGTCGCTCGACGTGACCGCTTTCAACCTCATCCAGCTGTTGCGCGGCCTCGAGGAGATGTTCCGGCTACGAGCCCAGTCGAAGGGTCTCGAGTTGCGCTTCACGATCGACCCTTCGGTACCGAGCTCGGTCCTCGGGGATGTGAGCAAGCTTCGCCAGATCCTCATCAACCTGCTCGGAAACGCCGTGAAGTTCACCGAGACCGGCACCGTCTCTCTCGCCGCAACGTGGCACGACGGCCGGGCTGCGTTCGTCGTGGCGGATACGGGCTTCGGTATGACCGAGGCTGAAACGAGGTCGCTCTTCCAGGCTTTCGTGCAGACCGAAAGCGGGGCCCGTTCGCACGAAGGCACCGGGCTGGGACTCGTCATCAGCCGCGACTTCGCGATGCTCATGGACGGCGACATCGCCGTCGAAAGCGAGTTCGGACGCGGCTCGACGTTTCGCGTTGATGTGGCATTGCCGGCGACCGACGCCGTGGCCGAGTCCGCCGGGCCGCGGCGTGTTCTCGGCGTCGATCCGGACGCGCCCGTGCTGCACGTGCTGGTGGTCGACGACGTGGCCGAGAACCGCACGCTTCTCGAACAACTGCTGACGACGGTAGGCATGGACGTGTCGACTGCCTCGAACGGGCGCGAGGCGGTCGACGTGTGGACCCGGATGCGTCCCGACATAGTTCTCATGGACGTGCATGCCCGTGCTCGACGGAATTGGCGCGACGCGCGAGATTCGGCGTCGCGAGCGCGAGGATGAGTCGGGCGATCGCGACGCTCCGACGCCGATCATCGCACTCACGGCGAGCGCGTTCGATCACGATCGCGACAGGATCCTCGACGCGGGCTGCGACGACTACATTCCGAAACCGTTTCGAGAGGCCATGGTTTTCGAGAAGCTCGCGGTGTACGCCGGTGCGAGGTATGTCTTCGAGAACGACCTCGATGGCGGGTCTGGCCAGGCATCGGCGGCGTTGTCGCGCCCGCGGCGCCGCGCCCTCGCGTCGGTGCCTCGCGGGCAACTGGAAGAGCTCGCGGCCGCGGTGACGATCGGCGACGCGTCAGCGGCCCTCGACACGATCGACGGCATCCGGCAAACGGACGCCGAGACTGCCGACGTGCTTCGAGATCTCGTGCGCAACTATCGCTTCGACGAGATTCTCGACCTGCTGGCCGAGACTGAGGGGTCGCAGGCCGAGACTCTCGCAGACTGAGCGTTTACCCCAGGATCTTGCACTTCTCGAGCTTCCCGAGGATGCCCTTCCGCTCGCGGTCGATCCGCTTTCCGATGAAGACGCCCTGACTCCTGAACTGTTCGCTGAGCGGCAGGGGACACCAGTCGAAGTCGTACCGGCCACAGGTGTAATTGAAAAGCGACGGCCATCCTTCTCCCTTGAAGTGAACCATGCCCTTGGCGCGATACACCGAGTCAGGCAGTTTCCGGAGCATCCGCTCGAACCGGTCTCGATCGAGCGGCATCGCGCTCTCGAACGAAAACGCCGAGATTGCGTCGGTGTCGAGATGTCCCTTCCCCGATGTGCCGTGATGATGTTGCTCGTGGCCGCACTCGTCGCCGGCGCAGGCGTGTGCGGCCTCGCGGTCGAGCCTCTCACGATGCGTGCTTGCACTCGTAGCGAAGAGCACCTCGGCGTCGAGCGCCCCGAACGTCGTCTCGAGCATCAGGGCCCGTCCGTTCATCCGGCGGACGCGTTTCTCGGCCTTCTTCAATTCCCTCGGGGTGACGAGATCCGTCTTGTTCATCACGATGAAGTCCGCGGCGTCGATCTGGTCCGCCACGACGGCGGCTTCCTTCATCGAGCGATCGACGTTTGCCGCGTCGACGACCGTCACGATGGCGTCGAGACGCAGACCCGTGTTGCGGATCTCTTCGGCGAGCGGGTATGGATTGGCGAGCCCGGTCGTCTCGATGATGAGCAGGTGCGGATCCACTGTTTCAATGATCGACCGGACGGCCATGCCGAACTGGTAATTGACCGTGCAGCAGATGCAGCCGTTGTCGAGCTCGATCATCTGTTCGACGTTCATGCACTCGATGGCGCGTCCGTCGATGCCGATTTCGCCGATCTCGTTGACGATGACGGCGACCTTCTTGTCGCCCATGCCGCGCGCGAGCACCTGTTTGAGAAGCGTCGTCTTACCGCTTCCGAGAAAGCCCGTGATTATGTCGACCGTCAGTCCCGATGCGCCCATGCAGCCGATTCCCTCCGTTCAGTACCGCGAGCGGTAGCTAGCGGGTCGAGTGTGACCTACACGCTCTCAACCCCGTACCGCGCTGGATCCGAATCGGGAATCCTAGCACGGAGGGCCATCAGTCCGACCGGCGACGGCCCAGCGCCACGAGAAGCCAAGCATATGCGCAGGCTAGCACCACGGCGAAAAGCCCGCCCCAGAACGACACCGGCAACGAATACGACGAGTTCGTGCCGTCCGTGACGATGAGATAGAGCCACTCGTCGAGCGCCATAGCGAGGCCGACGCTGAACACGACGCGTGCGAGGTCCACGACGCGGTGGTTCGCGGCGGAATCGAACACCGCGAGGGGAACTCCTCCGATCGTCGCGACGACCAGTCCCGTGTAGAGGTGATGAATGTTGTACGCACCGACGTTCAGGTCGGTGTCCGGGGCGAACCACAGGTAGCTGCGGAGCACGATGAACGTCGCGCTCGCGGGAACTACGAACAGTGCGACGCGGCGCCAGGCCTCGTTCATCGCGAGCCCCACTCCCACAGGCCGAATGCGGTCTTCTTGTCGACCGGATGGCCGGCCTGCTTGAGTGTCAGCACGATCTGACCTCGGTGATGCGACTCGTGCGAGATCAGATAGCCGACGAACGCCGTCGTGTGCGGCTTGAAGCCCTTCACGCGGGAGCCGTCGGCCTGGCGGTCGGCGATGAGCTGCGCAATGGCGGCGCCCGATGCCTCGAGCGCCGTCGACAGGTCCTCGACGCTCACTACGGCTCCCTTTTCCAGTTTCGAAAGCCCGTCGAGAAGCGCCGGTGCCGCCTGCTTGAGCCACATGAGCCGGACGTTGTGGATGTGCGCGAACTGTTCGCCGACGGTGCGTCCCTTCGATGCGGACACACAGCCGAGCGCGTTCCCGGGCAACGAGTCAAGCAGGTACCGGTTGATCCGGTCGTGGATGTTCCAGGTCTCGACAAGTTCAGTGGACATGCTCTCTCTCCTCTGCGCCTTTGCGCCTTTGCGCCTTTGCGCGAAGTCTTCTCTTTAGTCGAGGGAACAGGGTCGCGCAAAGGCGCAAAGACGCAAAGAACTCGCGAAGACGCCGAGCCTTCAGTCGAAGAGCTCGAGCTGTCCGTGCCGGGCCGGCCGGCGGAATGCGTCCGTCGAGAGGTGCGGTAGGGACTCTTGGTACCCGAGCCGTCGCCGCGTGACGTGGAACAGCTTGTGGATCTGCTCGATGGCGACGCCGTCGCCCTTCATCCGCTTCCCGAAGCGCGTGTCGGCCACGTTGCCGCCATGGGCGTTCTCGATCTGGTGGATGATCTTCAACCGCCGGTCGGGATAGTGCTCCTCGAGCCATCCGTCGAAGAGCCCGGCGACGGCGCCGGGCAAACGCGCCACGGTATATCCCGAGTACCGCGCCCCGGCTTCGTAAGCCGCCTTTAGAATCGCCGGTAGCTCGTGATCCGTCAGCGCGGGAATGATCGGCGCGATCAGCACGACGACGGGGATGCCGGCATCCGAAAGGCGCGCGATGGCGTCGAGCCGCAGTTCGGGTTGCGACGTGCGCGGCTCGAGCTTCCGGATGAGCGCACTGTCGAGTGACGTGATCGACACCGCGACGGCGGCGGCGTCGTGCCGGGCGAGCTCCGAGAGGATGTCGATGTCGCGCGTCACCAGCCGGTTCTTCGTCACGATCGAGACGGGATTGCGGAACTCGGCGAGCACCTCGAGGCACCGGCGCGTGATTTCGAGCTTGCGCTCGATTGGCTGGTAGGGGTCCGTCACCCCGCTGATGCCGAGTTTCTGCGGCTTCCAGCGAGTCGCCATCATTTCGGCCCGCAGGAGCTGGGGCGCGTCCTCCTTCACGAGGATCGTCGTCTCGAAGTCGATCCCGGCATTGAGTCCGAGGTACTCGTGATATGGACGCGCGTAGCAGTAGACGCAGCCGTGTTCGCAACCGCGATACGGGTTGATGCTCGCGTCGAAGCCCACGTCGGGACTGTCGTTCGTCGCGATGATCGACTTCGACGCGTCGCGGACGAACTTCGTTTTTGGGGCGATCGCCTCGTCGTCACCGAGGCCGTCGAGGTCCGGCTCTACGTGCAGCCGCTCGAACCTGTTCTTCGGAGCGTCCGCCGTTCCTCGTCCCTTCAACTGTTTGGGTTTCGTATGGCTCACGCCGTCATTCAACCAACGCGCGCGCGCTATGTCAAAGGTGAGTGGACAGGATTCACGGGATTCGGCAGAGGATTGACAGGATCTGATTTGTGAGTTTCGAGCGAGCACTCATCCATTGAGCATTCCTGTCAATCCTCTCCGAAAATCCTGTGAATCCTGTCCACTCACTTTCTAGAACGTGAGCTTCAGGGCGAACTGGATGACGCGCTGGCCGCCGGAGCCAATGCGCGGGCTGCCCGCCGCGACGTCGGGAGTCCGAGAGAACGTCCCGAACGTCGGCGAAAGCAGATTCGTCTCGGGAAGGGCGAAGTTCGGATGGTTGAAGATGTTGAAGATCTCTGTCCGGAACTGCAGGTCTACGGTTTCGGTCAATGCAATCCGCTTGAACACCGAGAAGTCGACGTTCGTGAATTTCGGGCCGCGGAACGTGTTGCGTCCCAGGCTGCCGTAGCTTCCCTCCGCTGGAATCAGCAATTCGCGCGGCACAGTGAGAATCAAGCCGCCCTTTCCATCCGGCTGGAAAGCGCCCGGAAGATCGTTGGGCCTTTGTTCGTTGAACGCGTTTCCGTCGAGCACCGCGTCGGTCCCGAGCCGCACGGTGAAAGGCGCGCCCGACTGCGCCGTCACGATGCCGTTCACCTGCCAGCCGCCGACGAGACGATTCATCCCTTCCCCGACGTCGCCTCCGAACGCCTTTCCCTTCCCGAAAGGCAGATCCCACGTATAGCTCGACGTGAACCGATGCCGGACGTCGAACGGAGAGTTCCCCCGCTCGGCATGCAGGTCGATGCTGTTCTGCGGAATTCCGGCGCTTCCCGTGAAGCCGAAGATGTCCGACGCGTTGTCGATAGAGTGCGACCAGGTGTACGACACGAGAAACGAGAAGTCCGGACCGACTCGTCCGGTCAGCCGCGTCTGCAGCGAGTGGTAGATCGACGCGGCAGACGCTTCCTGCTGCTGTACGAGGTCGATGCCGCCAACGTCGATGCCTTCGAGCAGGAACGTCTTCCCGTCGAGCTGCGTCGGTCGCCTGTCGAAGATGTTGTTCGAGTCCGACTCGCCCGGAAAATACGCCGGCTGGTTCACGTCGCGGTTCAGCAGCAGCTTCACCCCGCGCGTTCCGTAGTACCCGACCTCGAGACCGACCGAGTGGCCGATCTGCTGTTGGACATTGAGGTTCCACTGGATGGCGTACGGCGTCCGGATCTCGGGATCGATCGTGATGAGCGCCGGACCGGCATCTTCGTAGTCCGGTCCGAGCGGCACTTCCGCGAAGATGTCGCCCAGCAGGCCGGGATCCGGGACGGTTCCGAAGATCGGGTAGAACTGCACCGACGCCGTCGGGTTGAAGGTCAGGCTGAACGGCACGTTGCCGAAGACCAGGTCGTAGAACATCCCCGCCCCACCCCTGACCACCGTGCGGCCGTCCTTGAACGGCGTCCACGCGAATCCGACGCGCGGCGCGAAGTTGTTGTGGTCGCCTTCGTGCAATCCGACGTCGTCGTTGAAGAACCCGCGCTCGACGGTGAAGTTCGTCAGGCGACCACTAGCCGTTGGCACGGTGTTGAGCTCGTATCGGAGTCCCAGGTTGAGCGTCAGTCCCGGAACGACCTGCCAGTCGTCCTGCGCGAACAGGTAGTAGTTCTGCTGGCGGATCGGCGGTGCAGTCACTCCGCGGCCTATGAACGTCGTCTGCGGCGCAGCGGTCCCCTGCAGGAAGTCGTGAAACGGACTGATTCCGCTCACCGCGCCGTCGAATCCGATCGTCCCGGCGAAGCTGAAGTCCTGGAAGCCGTTCAGCTGAACGTACCGCACGTCGACACCGAACTTGAACGTGTGCGCCCCGCGCGTCCACGTCACGTTGTCGATCGCCTGGAACGTGTTGAGCGCGTCGCCGAACGGATAGAGGTTCGCGTTGCCGATCGGCGTGAGGCCCGACACGTTGACCTGGGGCAGCGAGCGGTTGTCGTCCTCGAGCACGTTCGTCGGCAGCCCGATCGTCGCCGGGTCGGTGCGGTCCTCGCCGGTGTAGTCGTCGAAGGCCCGCGCGGCGACCAGACGCACGACGTTGACGACCGAAGCCCCGAACACGTGCGTCCACGACGCCGCGAAGTTCTGTGCCCTCACCTTCGAGAAGAGCCCGTAGCCCGGCACCTGCGCCGCGCCGCTCGCCGTGCCCGATGTCGACTGGACCGGCGTGAAGGAATCGCTGTCGTTGATGAGGTACCGGAACGAGAATGTATCGCTCGCCGTCGGATTCAGGTCGATCTTCGCGAGGAAGTTGTCGTTGCTTCCGCGAATGGTCTCGTTCGACAGGTAGTTGCCGAACGGCGAGCTCGCATTCGGCAATGGGTAGAACTCGAGCAGTCGCGCCGCGACCGGGTCGACGTCGATCGGACGTCCGTCGAGCCTGCCGGTGATTGCGGCCATCCGCTGGTCGAGTGTCGGCACGTTCGTGAAGATCGTGTTGCCAACGCGCGAGCGGCTGCCCTCGTAACTGACGAAGAAAAACGCCTTGTCAGCCCGGATCGGCCCGCCGAAGACGCCGCCGAACTGGTTCAGGATGAACGCCGAGTCGGGCGCGCCGCCCGCGTTCTCGAAGAAGTTGCGCGCGTCGAAGACTCGATTGCGGAGGAACTCGAACGCCGTGCCGTGGAATTCGTTCGTTCCCGAGCGCGTGGCGACGTTCACGACGGCCCCGGAGTTGCGCCCGAACTCGGCGGAAAACGTGCTTGTCTGGATCGTGAACTCCTCGATCGCGTCGACGTTCACGAACGCCGCGACATTGTTGTTGATTCCCTGGTTGTTGTCCGCGCCGTCGAGCTGGTAGTTCGCGCCGCGGTCGCGCTGTCCGCCGACGCTGAACGCGCCGACGTAGGTCCCGCCTTCAGCCCCGCCTCCGCCGGGCGCCGCAGCGACGCCGGGAATCAGCGCTCCGAGTTGCAGGAAGTTGCGGCCGTTGAGCGGCAGGTCGGTGATCTTCTTGTTGTCGATGACCGTGCCGACAGCGGAGGTTTCGGACTGGATGAGGTCCACGGAAACCACATCGACGACGTTTGCCTCGGCGGCCACTTGAAGCTCGACGTCCACCCTCGGCTCCTGGTTGACGCTGAGCTGGAGCGATCGCTTCGCATCGGAGAATCCCGTCGCGGTCACGGTGATCTCGTATGGACCAATCGGCAGGGACGAGAACCGGTACGCGCCGCCGTCGTCCGTTGTCGTCGTCCTCGTGAGGTTCGTGTCGGTCTGGCGCGCCGTGACGGTCGCTGAGACGACGACGGAAGCCTGCGCATCGGTGACCGTCCCGCGTATCGAGCCTGTCGTGTCCGCCAGGACCCTTACATTCATCGAACCAATCGTCAAACACACGCACGCGATCGCGACAACCGCCCGTCGAATGGTCAATTCGGGAACCTCCGGGAGGGAATTTCGCGCAGAATAAGTCAGAGTGGACAGGATTAACAGGATTGACAGGATTTCCATCTGCATTCCTGTTAATCCTGTGAATCCTGCAATCCTGTCCACTCTCCTTCTTCATCGAGCATCGTCACCCGGCCTGCCGACCCGTCCACCCGCACGCGCTGCCCCGTCGTCAGTCGCGTCGTCGCCTCGTCGACGCCGACAACCGCCGGGATGCCGTATTCGCGCGCGACGACCGATCCGTGCGTGATGAGCCCGCCGACTTCCGTCACGAGACCGCCCGCCGCCAGAAACAGCGGCGTCCACGATGGGTCGGTTCCCGGGCACACGAGAATCTCGCCCGGTTCGAGTCTTGCCGAATGGGGGTCGAGCACGACGCGGACGAGCCCCTCCACGACTCCGGGAGACACCGGGGTGCCGACGAGCGTCCCGTCGGCCGCCTCCGCAGCGGACACGCCGCCACCGAAGAACGCCCGGCCATCCGAGAGCAGCACGCGCGGTATCTGGCGCCTTTTCATCTCGCGATCGAACGTCGCGAGCCGGTCCGAGACAATGGATCGCCAGTCGCGCCGGTCTCCAGCAGCGACCTCCCGCAGTTCCGAGACGTGAAGGAAGAACACGTGCTCAGGTCTATCCAGAATTCCCGCGGCCGCCAGGTCACGTCCGCTCTCGAGCAACGCATCGCGCAGGAATCCGAATGTACGGATCACCGTGAATTTAGGACTCTCGCGCATTCCCGCAAGCGCGTGCATTCGAGACGCAAACCACTTGACCACCGGCGCCTTCCACCACCCGAATCGCGTCCTCCGGAAAACATCGGCCAACACCCGTATCGATTCGCCCGACGAAGCTGCGCCGCGCGCGAACACGGCATCTGGCGAGGATTCGTCGTCCTCGATCTGCAAATAACTTCCAATCGCCTCCATCAGCGGCGTCGGGTCTTCCCGCCATCGTGTCCGCCCGAGATCGATCTCCGCTACACCTCGGGCGCCGTAGAGGGCGAGGAAGGCCTCCACTACCGCCTGCGACGCCTGTGGCAACCGGCGGTCGAGCACCTCGGCAGCCAGCATCGACGCGCTCGCAACCTCGAAATGGGCAGCCGACGCCGGATCGCCGCGGATCGTGCGCGCCACGTCCCACAGCGCCAGGTCCATTTCGGTCGTCACGTTGTTCGCGAGCCCGCGCGTCGCCTCGAGCGCCAGCCGCTTTCCCTCCGGGACCTCCGACGCGAATCGGACAAGGAAAGCGAGGCTCCCGACTCCTGCCGCGACGACCGGGACGAGTTGCGGCACGAGGGAATTCAACACGGCCCCGGGAAGCGCCTCGAACAGATCGAGCCGCGCGTCGAGCGTCTTTGCGGCCAGACTCGTTTCCTTCATCGACGCAATGAAAGACTCGATCGAGCGCTGCGCGCGTCGCCGGCTTGCCTCTGGCCGGGCCAGGACCCGGAAGATGCGAAAGGCGAGCTGGGTCGCGAAGGTCGCCAGCGTCAGCACCGTTGAGAACCGGACTCGTTTGACGGATCGTTCGATCGCAGGATCATCGGCCACCGCTTCGACCGCCTGCCCGATGCCCGGCTCGACGTTCGCCGATGCTTCTCGGAACATCTTTCTCGCGAGACGGTGGCGTGCAATGAGTGTTGCGTCGATGAACAGCCTCTCCGCCGCCACGTTCACGAACCACTGAGTCTCGAGCGTCGTCTCCGTGCCAAATCGACCGGCGAGCGTCGAGCCCAACGTCCGGAAGAGATCGCGCCCGAGTGGCGTCATCGGCGCGAGCATGCCCTGGATGGCGCCAAACGAAATCAGGATCCGGAGCGGTACGGCTGACAGTCCCTCGGGCAGTGGAAAGAGCGAGGTGATCGGCCGTGACTGAAGCACGTGCAAACGACCGCCGGCCCGTGCCCACTCGATGTCCTGCGGACAGCCAAACAACGCCTCGATTCGCCTGCCCAGCCGCGCCAGCTCGAGGACGTCGTCGTCAGCCAACGACTGGCGCTGGGCCGCGGTGATGGAGACTGTCCGCGTGCCGCCGCCATCGACCGACTCGATCGAAACGGCCTTCGCACCAAGCGCCTTCGTAACGATCCGGTCGGCATCGATCACGAAGTGGTCCGGCTCGACGAGACCCGAGACGAGCGCTTCTCCCAGTCCGAACGTTGCGTCGACGACGGTCTCGCTTCGCTTACCAGTCAGCGGATTGGCGGTGAAAAGCACGCCCGACGCCTCGCTCTGCACCATCTCCTGGACGACGACGGCAAGCGCGACGTCGTCGTGCCGGATGGCGTTGCGCGCGCGATAGCCGATGGCGCGTGCCGTCCACAGGCTGCTCCAGCAACGCACGACCGCCCCGAGCAGGGCGGCTTCTCCAATGACGTTGAGAAACGTGTCCTGTTGTCCGGCGAACGACATGTCCGGCAGATCCTCCGCGGTTGCGGAGGACCGGACGGCGACTGGCACCGCCCCAAGTTCGGCGTATGAGACGACAATCTCCCGCACGACGTCGTCTGCCATGGTGCCGGCTTCGAATCGCTCCCGGATTCGCACGGACGCAACTTCGAGCGCGTTCGGATCGTCCGCGATGGCCGACTCCGCGGTTTCTCGAACGAAGGCGCGCAGATCGTTTCCTTCAACGAAGGCGACGTAGGCTGCGGTCGAGATCACGAATCCCCTGGGAACGGCAAAGCCCGCTCGCACCAGCGCAGCCAGGTTGGCACCCTTGCCGCCGGCCAGCTCGAGCGTGGCCTCGCTGCTTCCAAGATCGAGGATCGTGCGGGTCATAGAGAGTTGACAGGATTACAGGATTATCAGGATTAAAGAAAATCCTGTTAATCCTGAAAATCCCGCAATCCTGTCAACTCTCCTGCATCACGACTTGATCCTCGTCCAGAAACGGTCGTAGATCTCCATCGCCTCGCCGAGGTCCGTCATGAACTCGCAGTTGTCGAGGGCTTTGTCCGGCGGGAAGATCGCCGGGTTGTCGCGATACTCAGGTGGCAGGAATTCGAGCGACGCGCGGTTCGGCGTCGCGAAACCCATGACCTCAGTGATCCGCGCCGCCGACCGTCCCTCGAGCACGAAATCGATGAAGAGGTGCGCGAGATCCTCGTTCGGCGCGCCCTTCGGAATACACATGCTGTCGACGAAAAGCGTGCAGCCCTCCTTCGGAATCACGTAAACAATGTTCGGATCCTCGAGCGCCACACGCGCGATCTGCCCGCTGTAGCCCTGCGTAACCCACACCTCGCCCGCGAGCAGGTTCTCGGCGAACGTGTCGCTCTCGAACGTGCGCACGAGCGGCTTGAGCTCCTCGACGAGCCCGGCGGCACGTGCAATCTCCGCTTCGTCGGTTGAGTTCAGCGACTTCCCCTCGCGCTTGAGCGCCGCGGCGAAGTTCTCGCGCGCGTCGTTGAGCATCCCGAGCCGGTCTCGCAGCGCCGGGTCCCAGAGATCCGCCCAGCTCTCGATGGGCTTCGCGACCAGGTCCTTCCGGTAGCCGATCCCGCGCGTTCCCCATCCATACGGAATCGAGTAACGGTTCTCAGGATCGAACGGCAGACCGAGGAAGCGCGGATTCAGGTTGTCGAGGTTCGTCAGACGGCGAGTGTCGATCTCCTCGAGCAGGTCGTTCTGCCGAAGCACCTCGATCATGTAGTCGCTCGGCACCACGATGTCGTAGCTCGCGACGCCCGTCTGCAGCTTCGCCAGCATCGCCTCGTTCGAGTCGTACAGCTCGACGTTTACGCGCACGCCGTAGCGTGCCTCGAACTCTGCCACGAGCTCGTCCGGCAGGTACTGCGACCAGATGTAGACGCTCAGCTCGCGCTTTCCCGCGTCGCGCACCGGACCGCCGATCGAAAAGACTCCAAGCGCGATGACGACGCTCGCCGCAATTGCTGACGTGCCTCGTCCGGCCACGCCCGTTTCGTAGCGCTGCGACAGCAGGACGAGCACGAACGTCGCCAGGAGCAGGATCGTCGAGATGGCGTTGATCTCGGGCGTCACGCCCGTTCGGACCATCGAGTAGATCTGCAGTGGCAACGTCGTGCCGCCGCTCCCGGCGACGAAGCTCGTCACGACGTAATCGTCGAGCGAGATCGTGAAGACGAGCAGCGCGGCTGAAACGAGCCCGGGCGCAAGCAGCGGGAGGGTCACGCGCACGAACGCGTCGATCGGCGGTGCGCCCAGGTCCGCCGCGGCCTCCTCCAGCTTCGGGTCGAGCATCGAGAGTCGCGCGCGCACCGTGAACACGACGTACGAGATCGAGAACGCCACGTGGGCGACGACGACCGACCAGAAACCGAGCTTCCATCCGGCCAGGCCGAAGAAAACGACGCTCGCGAAGCCGAGCACGATCTCGGGAATGACGACTGGAAGATAGAAAAGCCCGTCGACGAGGCCGCGTCCGCGGAACCTGTGCCGTCCGAGCGCAATCGCGGCCGGAGTGCCGAGAGCGACCGAAAAGACCGTCGACAGGAAGGCGACGAATAGGCTCGTACGCAGAGACTGGATGACGGCGTCGTCCTGCCACGCCTTCGCGTACCAGTCCAGCGAGAATCCCGACCAGACGGCCATCTGCCTCGACGCGTTGAACGAGAAAACGACGAGGATGAGGATCGGAAGGTACAGGTACGCGTAAACCGCGCCGATGCCAAGCCACGCGCCGAACGCGCGCTTCCCGGTTCCGACCGACTCCGCAGCGCTCAAGCGCGGGCCTCGTCGCGCGCGCCGGCGCGCCAGGCGATCACGAGCAGGACGATCACCGCAATCGCCAGCACGTTGCCGAGCGCTGCACCGAACGGCTGGTTCCGCTGCACGAACTGCTCCTGGATGAGGCTGCCGATCATCATCGACTTGGCCCCGCCGAGCATGTCGGGCGTGATGAACGCGCCAAGCGACGGGACGAACACGAGCACGATACCGGCGATGATCCCCGACTTGGTGAGCGGCAGCGTGACGTGGATGAATCGCGACACTCGCGATGCGCCGAGGTCGCTTGCCGCCTCGAGCAGCCTCCGGTCCAGCCGCTCGATCGCCGCGTAGAGCGGCAGGATCATGAACGGCAGTTCGGCGTATACCTGTCCGATCATCACGGCTGTGTCGGTGTAGAGCAGCTTCTGCGCCGGCAGTCCGACCCAGGCGAACAGCGCGTTCACGAGGCCGTCGTCCTGCAGCATGAACCGCCAGGCGTAGGTGCGTACGAGAAAGCTCGTCCAGAACGGCACGACGGCTAGGACGAGCAGCGTCGACTTCCACCGCGGCGACACCTTCATCGCGATGGCGTACGCCGTCGGGTAGCCGACGGCAAAGCAGAGCACCGTAGTGACCGTCGCGATCCACAGAGACCGGCCGTAAACCGACAGGTAGAGCGGATCGAAAGCCTGCACGTAGTTCTGGAGTCCAAGCGTCCAGTTCACCGCGCCGTATGCGCCTCGCCGGGCGAGGCTGTATGCCGCCATGACGAGCAGGGGGCCGACGAAGAAGACGGCAATCCACAGCAGACTCGGCGAGAGCAATGCCGCCGCGCGCGCGCCATCCGAGCGACCGCGATTGCCCGAATCGCTCATCGACTCGTCACCGTCCAAAGATCCCAGGCGCCCGATTTGGATCCTCGGCGCACAGCCAGATCAGTACCGCGAGCGGTACTGATCTCGCGGAGGTCGTCCGTACCTCCGAGCTCGCACGTCGTCATTACCAGCGATGCCAACCCGCGCATTACCGCTCGTGGTACTGATCCCGTTGCCTGGAATGTGCCCCGCCGCACGGTCTTCATGGCTCGAGCCGGACGCCGTGACCCGTATCCCACACGAGCCCGACCTCCGTTCCCGGCGCGAGGGCTTCGGGCGTTCCATCGTTCTGCGCAAACACGGTCCACGCCGAGCCATCGACGAGCCGAACGCGCCAATGCGTCACGTCGCCAAGGTACCGCGCGTCTTCGACCCGGCCCGCAATGACGCCCGCGCCGTCCAGATCGGCAAACCGGATCTTCTCCGGCCGTACGGCAACGGTTACGCGGTCGCCCGTCGCGAGTGCCGGACCACCGTTGGCGCGAGCCGAAAGCGGAACGAGTCCCGCCGGTGTCCGGACCGACGCCGTCGAGCCGTCGATCGATTCGACGCTGCCCTCGATGACGTTTGTGACCCCGACGAACTCGGCGATGAATCTCGTCCGCGGATGCTCGTAAATCTCGGACGGCGTGCCCATCTGCTCGATGCGCCCGTCCTTCATCACGACGACTACGTCCGACATCGCGAGCGCCTCGTCCTGATCGTGCGTCACGAAGACAAAACTGATACCGAGCCTGCGCTGGAGCTGCTTCAACTCGAGTTGCATCGCTTCGCGCAGTTTCCGGTCGAGGGCGCCGAGCGGCTCGTCGAGCAGGAGGATTCGCGGGCCCGGCGCCACCGCTCGAGCGATCGCCACTCGCTGCTGCTGACCTCCGGAGAGCTGCGCCGGCATCCGATCCTCGAATCCCGTCAGGCGAACGAGCTCGAGCGCCTCGCGGACGAGCCGGGCGATCTCGTCACGTGAGCGGCGCACTCTGCCGCGCCGCAAGCCGAAGGCGACGTTGTCTGCGACCGACAGGTGTGGAAAAAGCGCGTACTGCTGGAAGACCGTGTGTACGTCGCGTTCGTGGGGCGCCACGTCGGTGACGTCCGCTTCACCGAAGAGCACACGCCCCTCGTCCGGACGCTCGAATCCCGCTATGAGACGCAGCAGCGTAGTCTTTCCGCACCCCGACGGTCCGAGGAGAGTGACGAACTGTCCGTCCTCGATGTCGAGCGAGACGCCGTCAACGGCCGCGATTCCGGGGAAGCGCTTCGTGACCGACTGGACCGCGACGACGGCTGCCACTATCGGCAGCCTCCGGGATCAGCCGACGGCCGGCCGTGCCCATGCGGGCGCTGTTCAAGCGCACGCTTTTTCACTTCTGGTAGAGCCTCCAGAGCAGGTTCGCAATGTCGTCGTACTCGAACGGCTTGCCAATGATGGAGTCGACGAGGCCCGTCTCGTCGTTCGGCGCCGTCACCGACACGCCGTAGCCCGTGACGAGCACGACTTTGACCACGCGGAATCGCTCACGCACATGACGCGCCACCGCCCATCCATCCATGCCGGGCATCGAGAGGTCCGTGAAAACCACGTCGAATGGGCCGTCACGCTCGAGGATGCTGATTCCCTCCACTCCGGTCGCGGTCTGGAAGACCGTGTGGCCCTGCTCGTCGAGCAGGTCCGACAGGACCTCGCGCACCACGTCTTCGTCGTCGATGACGAGCACCTTCAACGGCCCGACGAATCCGGCGGCCCTTGCAGGCGCGATTCCGGCCGGCATTTCCGTCATCGGGAACGTCAATGTGAACGTCGTGCCCTTGCCGACCTCGCTCTCGAGATCGATGTGGCCGTTGTGGTGCGTGACGATGCCGTAGCTGACCGCAAGTCCCATCCCGGTCCCCGAAGCGCCCTTTGTCGAGAAGAACGGCTCGAAGATCCGCTCGCGAATCCTGCGCGGTATGCCCATTCCCTCGTCGATGAACCGCACGACGACCTCGCCGTTCGAGTCAGTCGACGAAACGCGCAGGGGGCCTCCATCCGGCATCGCGTCGATCGCATTGATGATGAGGTTGACAAAGACTTCGCGAAGCTGGGATCCGTCGCCGAGGACGGGCGGCAAGTTCGCCGCCTCGAACTCGACCGTATATTTGATGCCGCGCGAATGTGCGTCGTCGAGCCAGCGCGTGCGCGTGATCTCGATGGCATCGCGCACGAGACCGTTGAGGTCTACCGGCTCGAAATCGGCCTGGCCCTGCTGCCGGGCGAAGTTCTGAATTCGCCGGACAGTCTGGGCGCTGTCGAGGGCTGCGGTCTCGATGACCTCGAACTCTTGCCGCATCTCGCTGTAATCCGGATTGCGCATCAGCCGTTGCACGCGGCCGAGGATCGCGGCGAGATCATTGTTCACGTCGTGGGCGACACCCGATGCGAGCTGCCCGAGAGCGCGGAGCTTGTCGGCCTGCTGCGAGCGCTCGGCAATGCTCTTTTCTTCGGTCACGTCGCGCGCCACGCCGAGTACGCTCACGATCTTGCCGTCCTCGTTGATCGGCGAATACGTCAGGACGACCCGCCGTTCGTCGCCGGTGGCTGCGTTGTAGATCGACGCCTCGAAACGCCGCGTCTCTCCGGTTGTCGTCGCCTTGAAATGAAGGTCGAACTCCTCCTGCTGGTCCTCGGAAACGAACGATGCATAGGACTGGCCCAGAAGCTCGGAGATGAGTCGGCCCGACAGCGTCGAGAGGTGCGAATTCGACCAGACGAGCCGTCCTGCGAGATCGATGACGAAAATCGCGTCGTGGGCCGACTCGACGAGGTTCACGAGGAAGTGCTGCTGTCGTCGGAGCTCCGCCTCGGTCCGACGCAGGTCGTCGAGGTCGCGGATTAGCTGCACGACGCCGATGATGTCTCCGTGCTCGTTGACGATCGGATCCACGGTCACGTGGAGCACGTGGTACGTTCGCTGCGAGAGGATCTCGAGCACGACGCGCTCGCGAAGCTCCATCGCACACCTCGCTGACGAAGGCAAGCTCGCCCTCACGCCAGACCCAGCCGGCCGAACGGCGGTCGATCTCGAGCAATCCCCAGCTCTCGCCGCGGACGACGATCGGACACACGACCACCCGCCGGTCCGCAGTGTGCGACGCCGCATCGATCGAGCCAGCCGCCATCCATCCGTCTTCGACGATCTGCGCGGTGTGCCGGGCCAGCAGTTCGTCGAGTACCGAGTCTGAAACCGTGACCGGCACCGATTCGCTTGCGGCTCGCTCGACGAGACCCTGGTCGGCGTCTCCTCCGGCAAATCGCCAGAGCGGCAGGAGATCGACGCCGTGCTCGCATCTCCAGACGACGAGTCCGTCGGCCTGGACGGCTTCTCCGACGCGTTCGGCTGCCGTTCGCAGCACGTGGTCGAGGCCGAGCGAGCTGCGAAGCGCCCGGCCAATCTGGCGGATGAGCAACTCACGCTCACCGACACGTCGCGCTTCATCGAGCAATTCGGCCTGCCGCTGCGCGATGCTGACGATCGTCGATGCTTCGCGGGCGAGGTGACGATCATCGAGCGTCCATTCCCTCGTCGTGGTCTGCATTGCCATGACGAGCAGTGCGCGCATCCGCGAGCTGAAGACTATCGGAACGGCGAGCAGCGCGCGCGCCGACAACGCTTCGGCCAGATGTGCGAGCGGAGTGTCCACCGCGACCTCGCCGGCAACGTCAGCGACGACGACCTCTCCCTCGAGCCGAATGGCGTTGAATATCTCGTTGGCGCCGTCGATTGAAAAATCGACGGGGACCTTCGAGCCCTCGGTCTGGAACATCCTGCTTTCACGCGACATGAGCCGATTTCCACGCATCGCGAGTAGCGCACAGACGTCGAGCCCGAGTCCTCGCCCGATGGTCTCGACGGCGACGCGCGCCAGCGCCCGGGGATCGAGATCGCTAAGCGTCCGGCGGGCCAGGTCTCCCAGAAGCAGCTCGCGCCGAAGCGACCGGTCGTCGACCGCGGCCGGGACCGTGACCGCGAGACTGCCCGGCAGAACCAGTGGTGAAGTGGCGCGTCGTCTGGACTTCGAGTCGTCCGGAGCAACATCACCCTCACCAGCGGTTGCCGCATGCTGATTCATCGGCGTTTCGGACATGTCGTGGGGAATACGCCTCGGCCGTGCGCTCAGGATTCCTTCCCCCTCGAGAGCGATCGAAAGCTATGCAAAAACGTCTACGGAGAACCACGAAAAAGTTACGCGAAGCGTACTCCCCATGGACATCAGGGTCAAATCTGGTACCGAAATGCCGCAAAGTCGCCGAATCGCCGCGGTCGAATTCGCGATCTCCGTGGCTCCGCGGCTCTGTGACTCTGCGTGCGAAGCTCTCTTGAACCTCGGGAAAGCTATGCACACAGTGTCACAGAGCCACAGAGCCACAGGGTCATGAACCCGTGCACGGGTCTGCAGTCGCGAGCGGGCATCGGGTTCCCCCTGCGGTACAATCCGCGCGTGGCGGAGTTCACACGCATTGAACGTATCGGGCTCGTCGTGAAGCGGCGCGAGCCCCGGGCCGAACCGGTGGTCGACCGGTTGCTCGACTGGACGGCCGATCGCGGAATCGACGTCGTCATCCAGGGGCAGCGCTCCGACCCGACGGGCCGCTCGCGTGAAGTGCCTTCGTCCGAGATCGCGTCAACCGCCGATCTCGTCATCGTTCTCGGTGGCGACGGCACAATGCTCGGCGCCGCGAGAATGCTCGGAGAGCGCGGCACTCCTGTGCTCGGCGTGAACTTCGGTACCCTCGGTTATCTGACCGAATACACGGACGAGACCCTGTTTCCGGCACTCGACGCAATCATCGACGGTGAATACGAGCTCGATCCCCGTGTCATGCTCGACTGCGAAGTCTTGCGTCGGGGACGAAGGATCGAGCACACGACAGCACTCAACGACGCCGTCGTCAACACTTCGGCACTCGCCCGCATGATCGAGGTCGACTGTTCGATCGACGGACGGTACGTCACTTATTATCGGGCTGACGGACTGATCGTATCGACGCCTACAGGTTCCACTGCCTACAACGTTTCGGCCGGCGGACCGATCCTGATGCCGTCGATGGGAGCCTTCGTCCTGAACCCGATCTGCCCGCACACGCTTTCGAACCGGCCGCTCGTCGTTCCGGATTCGGTCTCGATCGAGCTCGCGCTTCGTCCGACGGCCGAGCCGGTGACGCTGACGGTCGACGGACAGATCGGCATCAACCTTGCCATCCATGATCGCATCCGCTTGCGGAAGAGTACGGCCACGTTTAACGTCATTACGCCTCGCGACCGGAACTACTTCGAGGTTCTGCGAGGGAAACTCCGCTGGGGAGGACGCATCGGAGGCGACGACGAATGACGGGCCACGAAGCCATCGTCAACGCCGGCTGACAGGCCGGTTTGGTGCCCGAAACGCGACGATCGAGGACGACGCGAATTCATGTTTCCCCTCGGAGATGACAACTCGGATGTGCGAACTGTGCCGTTCGTCGTGTACGGCCTGATTGCCATCAATGTGCTCGTCTTCCTGCTCCAGATGACGATCGGCGATTCATTCACGTATGCGTGGTCCACAGTTCCGGCCGAGATCACGACGGGAATCGACCTCGTTCGACCGGTGGCTATCGAAGCCGGCGGACAGGCGTTCCGCATACCCCAGTATCCCGGACCGACGCCTATCTACCTGACACTGATTTCGTCGATGTTCATGCACGGTTCGGTGATGCACATCGGCGGGAACATGCTCTATCTCTGGATCTTCGGAGATCAGATCGAGGATCTGCTCGGCCACTGGCGGTTCGCGGTTTTCTACCTGCTGTGCGGATTGATTGCCGATTTCGCGCACATTCTGCCGGACCCTCAGTCGGTCATACCGACACTCGGCGCGTCGGGAGCGATCGCCGGCGTCCTCGGCGCATACCTGGTGAAGTTCCCAAAGAATCGAGTCCGCGTGCTTGTGATCCGGATCATCACGTCCGTTCCGGCCGTGTTCGTCCTCGGCCTCTGGTTCGTCTTCCAGTTCGTTAGCCAGCTCGCCGAGGGTCCGGCCGGTGGAGGCGTCGCGTATCTGGCTCACATCGGCGGATTTGTCGCCGGAATGGCGCTCGTCTTCCTGTTCGCAATTGGCCGGCAGGCTCCGGAGCGCCAATGAAATGAGCATGCGTGTGTACTTCATCCACGTCTACAGGCGCCATTGGGAGTTCTATCCCGATGAACAGGCCGAGGACTCGCTCGTCGAGGCGGACGGCGATGCAACTCAGTCCGGGTGGATGCCCTGGCTTCGCCGAAAAGTCTCGAAGACCTGGGCGGCCGTGGAACGACCGCGGGCCGACGGGACGAAGTCTCGCGTGCGGCGCGTCCTCGACACCCTGAACGCGCGGGTGGATCCCACGGAACCGATGCTGCGTCGATTCCGCAAGGCGCCCGAGGTGGTGGTCACCTACCCGAGCGGCATCAGTCCTCAATACGCACGCAGGCGACTCAGACTCCTGCTGCTCAACAAGACGGCCTCGCACAGGCGGTGGATGTTCATCAACGGCGCAATGCTGCCGTTGACGGCAGCAATGACGCTGGTGCCGGGACCGAACGTCTTTTTTGCCTGGAACGGGTACCGCCTTTTGGCGCACCTGTTCGCGCTTCGCGGAGGTCAGCGCGTGCTCTCGGCGCAGGTCCCGGTGACTTTCTTGCCGAGCGACGAGCTCAACGAGTTACTCGCCCCGGAGGAGCGGCTGATCAAGCCCCTCGAGCAGGACGTCGCGGACGACATCGGGAGGCGGTTCAAGCTCCCCGGGCTCGTGGAGTACCTGAAACGGACTGGCAGCTTCGCGTCGGAATAGGCACCGCGCACGGAACTGCGAATGGTCACGCCATAGCCGCTCCGTGACTCTGTGGCTCCGTGCCTCCGTGTGCGAAGCTCTCGCCGGCGTGAAGAGAGCTTCGCGCACAGAGGCGCGGAGACTCCGAGACACGGAGAGCGGCCGGTATCGTGCTGGCACCCTGACCTTGCGGGAACCGCCTTCCGGCCCCTAAACTGAGGTCTTTTTCGGCAGCAGCCGAAACTCATCCGTAGTGGAGGACCGCTGGTATGGCGACTCGCAGAAAGCCCGCCGTCGACTCGTTACACGGGCTCAGCCCGGAGCAACTCGTCGGGATCTACCGCACGATGTATGCGTCCCGGCGCATCGACGACAAGGAGATCCAGCTCAAGCGCCAGAACGCGATCTACTTCCAGATCAGCGGCGCCGGCCACGAAGCCATCCTGACCGCGGCCGCCCTTGCGATGAAGCCCGCCTACGACTGGTTCTACCCGTACTACCGCGACCGTGCGCTCTGCCTCCAGCTCGGCATGTCAGCCTACGAAATGTTCCTCGAGGCCGTCGGATCGTCCGACGACCCGAACTCTGGCGGCCGCCAGATGCCTTCGCACTGGGGCCACAAGGCGCTCAACATCGTCTCGCAGTCTTCGCCGACCGGAACGCAGTTCCTCCAGTCGGTCGGGTGCGCCGAGGCCGGTTATCGCTTCGGGCTGATCGATGCGCTGAAGGATCGCGCCGACCTGTTCAAGGGTGACGAGGTCGTCTATTGCTCGACCGGTGACGGCACCACGTCGGAAGGCGAGTTCTGGGAAGCCCTCAACACAGCCTGCAATCTCAAACTCCCGGTCGTTTTTCTCGTTGAAGACAACGGCTACGCGATCTCGGTGCCGGTCGAGGTGCAGACCGCCGGCGGATCGGTTTCGAAGCTCGTTTCGGGCTTCCCGAACCTGCGGATCATCGAGGTGGACGGTTGCGATGCGCTGGCGTCCTACGCGGCGATGACGGAAGCCGTCGAGTTCTGCCGCACGCGCCAGGGCGCCGCGCTGGTACACGCGAAGGTCGTACGCCCGTATTCGCACTCGCTTTCGGACGACGAGAGGCTCTACCGGCCGGCTTCGGAGCTCGAAGAGGATGCCCACCGAGACCCACTCGTCAGGTTCCCGAAGTTCCTTGTTGAAGAAGGGATCGCGACCGAAGAAGACCTGGAGCACCTGCGATCGGCTGTCGACGCCGAAATCAGCGAAGCGAGCGACCGTGCCCTCATCTCGGTCAAGCCCGAGCCCGGCTCGCACCTGAAGTGGGTTTATTCCCCGGACGTCGATCCGACGGCTGCCGCATTCGACACTGAGTCGGACCCTCGTTTCGAGGAGACGGGCGAGAAGACGATGCTCGATCACATCAACCGCACGATGCACGAAGAGATGCGACGCGATCCGCGCATCATCGTGTTCGGCGAAGACGTGGCCGATTGCTCGCGCGAGGAGAACCTCGAACAGGTGAAGGGCAAGGGCGGCGTCTTCAAGGTCACGTACGGCCTGCAGCGCGAGTTCGGCAACGAACGCGTCTTCAACTCGCCACTCGCCGAAGCGAACATAATTGGCCGCGCCGTTGGCATGGCGACCCGTGGCCTGAAGCCGCTCGTCGAAATCCAGTTTTTCGACTACATCTGGCCGGCCATGCAGCAGCTGCGCAACGAAGTCGCGACGATGCGATGGCGCTCAGCCGGTGATTTCTCGTGTCCGATCGTCATCCGCGTCGCCTGCGGCGGGTACCTGACCGGGGGCGCGATCTACCACAGCCAGTCCGGTGAAGTGCTTTTCACGCACACTCCGGGCGTGCGCGTGGTCATGCCATCGACGGCGCTCGACGCGGCAGGCCTGCTTCGTACGGCAATCCGTTCCGATGATCCCGTGCTCTTCCTCGAGCACAAGCATCTGTATCGGCAGACGTACAACAAGAGCGCCTACGCGAATCCCGACTTCATGATTCCGTTCGGCAAGGCGCGCCTCGCCCGTGAGGGTCACGACGTCACGGTCGTCACCTATGGCGCGACCGTGCAACGCACGCTCGTCGCGTGCAAGCAGCTCGCGGAAGAAGGGCTCGATGTCGAAGTGCTCGACCTGCGCAGCCTAAGGCCCTACGACTGGGAGACCATTGCCACCTCAGTGAAGAAGACGGGCCGCGTGCTCGTCGTCCACGAGGACATGAGAACGTGGGGATACGGCGCCGAGATCGCAGCGAGGATCTCGGACGAGCTGTTCGAGTACCTCGACGCACCCGTGCGCCGGGTCGCGGCGACCGACACCTTCGTCGCCTACTACCCCGGTCTCGAGGACGAAATTCTGCCGCAGACATCCGGGATCGCGAACGCGCTCCGCATACTCTCGGCCTATTGAACGAAGGCCGGTCGCAGGAAAGCCTGCTGCATATCCGACGGGGGCTGCACCATATCGTGTAGTCCCCGTTTGCAGCTGAGCCGGACAAACTAGACAAGCGCTGCAGTTACCCGGATTGCCCGTGCTCGGTCCTGCCTTTGCGACTTTGCGCCTTTGCGCGCGATGTCCCCGTAAGTCGTAGCTCTCAGCAGGTTTACTCACGCAAAGGCGCAAAGTCGCAATGGTCGAAACCAGGACGTTCACTCCCGCGAATGGCACTTCTGAATCCAATGTCGTGCAGCAATGCGAGGCACGGATTTTGCTCATCCGGGGTTGAAGGATTACGCTCACTCGCGAGGTGGTTGCCATGTTGTTCCCCCGCTTCTCGTTTCGAATCCCGGCGGCGTTGCTTGCTGCCGCGCTCGCGCTGCCATTCTGGGGCGCACAATCTGCCCTGGCGCAGTCTTATGCGTACGATCAGGATCTCGAGGATCAGCCGCCGTCCAGAGTCGGCCGGATCTCGAGGCTTGACGGCGACGCGGCGCTTCGGCAACCCGGTTCGAGCCAGTGGGCCGACGTCGACCGCAACGCGCCGGTGTTCGAAGGCGACGAGTTCTTCTCGTCCGACAATTCGCGGCTCGAGATGCAGTTCGGCGGCGGTCGCTACGTTCGACTTGGAGAAGACACCGACGTCGTAGTGGCGAAGCTGGACACGGACAGCGTCCGCCTCGAGTTGACGGTCGGCAGCGTGATCGTCTCGCTCCGCAACTTCAGCGATGGCGACGAGTTCGAGATCAGCGCTCCGTCCGCAGCCGTAACGGTCAAGGATGAAGGCGTCTATCGCATCGACGTCAACGACGATGGTGACACGCGGGTGACGGTTCACGAGGGCAAGGCGCTCGTCAGCACGCCGGACCGATCGGTCCAGGTGGACGATGGCGAGACGGCGTCGATGCTGTACGGCGACCCGTCCCAGGTCGACCTCGTCGCGTGGACAGGCTACGACTCATTCGATTCATGGTCGACGGGACTCGACCAGGACTACGCCCGTTACGATTACCAGAACCACGGCTCCGGCGACGTTTCTTCGGCGTTCAACCGAAGCGACATATACGGACTCGCGGAGCTCGCGCTCTACGGAAGCTGGGTGAGCAATTCGTTCGGGAACTGCTGGGTGCCACGAGTCGGCTCCGGATGGTCGCCGTATTCGAACGGCTACTGGCAGTACTACCCTGGCTACGGCTACGTTCGTCTCAGCCGATTCGTGGGGATGGGCGCCGTTCCATTACGGCCGTTGGACCTACATGAACGGCTACGGCTGGGCGTGGATGCCGTTTTCGAACTACGGATCGAACTACGGCTCCTACTATTCGGGCTACGATTACGGCTGGGGCAACAGTTACTACCCGTGGAGCCCCGGACTCGTGTCGTGGTACCAGTACCCGAACACGTCGGGCTACGTTTGGGTGCCCCTGGCTCCGGGTGAGCCGTACAGCGGCATCCGCAGGCTTCATCGCCGTCACGACGGCGATTTCGTACCGCGGCACCTGCGCGAGGGACGCGGCATCGGAGTCTCGAAGCCCGGCTCGGGCGCGAGGATTCTCCCCGGTGGCGTGAAGTCCACGTTCGGCGGACGAACGCCTGCCGTCGTGATCCCGGGTGCTCCGAGGGATCCGAAGGTCGCCGTGGCTCGCGTCAGCCAACGGTCACGGACTCGATCCGCAATCGGCCAGTGGTGGTGAAGGACGTCACGGTCACGAACGGCGTCGTTAAGCCGCGCACTGCCGCAGGCGGCGGCACGGTGACGGCCCGACCGATCCGACCGGCAGCGAGCGGTGTGGCTGTCAAGCCGACGCCGCGCAAGCCGGCCACAACAGATGATGTACCGACCGTGCGCGCCGAGCGTCCGGTGACGGGCCGTGGAACCGGCATCAAGCCGAGGTCGACGAAGCCGCTGACCACGGTTGAACCGGTCGAAGGCGACGAACCGACGACGGTCGAGAAGCCGCGACGACGCGAGCCGGTCAAGCGCCCGACGACGACGAAATCGGCGCCGCGCGTCGACTCGACCGAACGCGTCGAGAAACCCGTGAAGCCGGTGGATCGCAGCGTTGAACCGGTAAAGCGCACGACGAAGCGCGAACCGGTTGAGCGTCCGACGAAGATCGAGCCGAAGAGCGAGCGGGCTCCTCGCGTGGAACGGACCGAGCGCGTCACTCCGAAAACCGAGCCGCGGTCCGCGCCGAGAGTTGTCGAACGTGCGCCGAAGCCCGAGCGAGTCGAGCGGCCGGCGCCGCGTCCGGAGCCCAAGGTGTACGTTGCACCGGCCCCGGACAACAGTGGCACCAAGTCGGGGGGCGGAGGCGGCGGCAAGCGGAAGCCCTGACGGCACTGTGTGAACTGAGGGGCGTGGGCCAACTTGCGCATGATGAACGGCCGTGGATCGACGGGGATCCGCGGCCGTTGTGCGTTGCACGGCAAGTCGCCCGGCCCTCACCTATCGGAAGCAATGCGCGAAGCGCTTTGGAGTGCGGCGTGAAGCGCCGCTTTGGATTGGCGATGAGCGCCCTTGCTCAACAAACCAAAGCGGCGCTTCGCGCATTGTTGAAGACTCGCGCCGGCCTACCGCGTCACCACCACCCGGACGATGAACGCCCCGGCGTTGTCCGCGACTTCGCCCTCATTGATGCCGAGGTAGAGAATTCCGTCCCGCTCCGCGACGAACTCAACTCCCGTTCCAATGAAGATGTACTCACTGTTGTCGTCGCCGATCACCGCGATCAGCGCGCCCGTCGGCTTGTCGGCGATCAGCTTGAGCGGATCGGCCGAGCTGTTCCCGGCGGGAGACGCAGTGACCCGGCCCGCGCGGTCCAGTTTCACTGTCCCGCTCGCCGTGATCTTCACCTTCATGCCCTTCTTGATCGCGATCTGCGTGCCGGTCCAGTCGTTCTTAGCCTGGATCGTCAGTTCCGCGGTGCCGCCGTTCGCACCGATCGCAGGCGCCGCCGGCTTCGGCGCGGGGGCCGCGCTGCCACCGCCTCCTGCCGGTGCCGTCCGCGGCGGCACACTGGACCCTCTGGTACCGCCAGACGCAGGACCCTCGACCTGCACCTGCTCTATCGCAACCTTCGCGCTGAAAGTGCCGACGTTGTCGCGCAGATTCCCTTCGTTGACGCTCAGAAAAGCACGCCGTCGTGAAGCGACGTGAACTGCCCGGAAGCACCGAGATACACGAAGTCGTCGTTGTCATCCCCCACAACAGCGATGAGCCCGCCGGTCGGTCCGTTCGGGATCAACTTGTCGGAATCCGAGCTCTCGATTCCGGCCGGACCGGTCCTCCCGCCACCAGGCTTCAGCGTGACCGTGCCGGTCGCCGAGACTCGAACCACGTTACCTCGCTGAACCCTGACCTTCGTGTTCGTCCAATCGATGTTCGACTGGACCGTCACGTCCACCTCGCGTACCGAAGAACCCGCGGCCGGCGCGGACGGCACGTCCGTTCTGGCCGGTGTCGTGGTCGGCGGCGCCGAATTTCGCACCGGACGCGGAGCCACCGGCTTCGGATTGTCGCGAGCAACCGGAGGCTGCGTGTTTCGGGGCGCTGGCGCAGCCGCGCCTCCCCTGGTTCGAGGGGCGGCAGCCGATGGCTGCCCGGCTTCGACGACAACTCTCGCCGAGAAAGATCCGGTGTTGTCGCGCAACACGCCTTCATTGACGCTCAGGAACAGAAACCCATCGCGCTGCGACACGAACTCGGCCTGCGCCCCGACGAAAATGAAGTCGTCATTGTCGTCGCCAATGACGGCGATCAGGGCGCCCGTCGGCCTGCTTGGCATGAGCTTGTCCGGTCCGCCAGATCCGTTCCGGCAGGTCCGGCGGTCCGTCGTCCCGATGCGTCGAGCTTGACCGTTCCCGTCGCCGTGATCCGAACCCGCATGCCTCGGCGCAGCAGCAGCTTGGAACTGGTCCAATCGGCATTTGGCGCAACGGCAACTGTCGTCTCCTGGCGTCCGGTCACCGGACTCGCCGTCTCAGCACGACCACCGGATCCCGATCCGCCGGCGGCAAGCGGCGGCTGGGACGGCCGGCTGCCGCCAGTCGAGGACGCGCCGCCGACGTCACCGCCCGAGCCCGTATCGTCCGGAATCGTGCCGCCGCCGGCTCCGCCAGCATCAGTCGCACCCTGGTTGTCCGGCATGGGATCGTAGCCGCCCGACGACGCTCCGTTGGCCGCGCCTTCACCATCGAACTCGATGCGGTCGATGTCGTCTCCGGCGAGCGTCGCGCGGCTGCGGGAGCCTCCGGCCCCGGTCAACTGAACTGAGAACTCGCCGTTCCCGTAGCCGATCACCGTACCCCGGATCACGCTGCCATTTTTCATGTAGATGGTGTCGGCGCTGGCGCCCGTCGCCAGCATCGCCGCCATCGCCAATACGCCAACCGCGCGCAGCACATCACGCATGGAACTCAGACTCCTTCAATCGGCCCGGACTGGGCCACGGGTGATCTCGAAGGCACGACAGTGCATTCAAGCGGTCCGATGCCACCGTTTCCGGCGTGCGTTGTATCGAACGGTGCCGCTGACCTCAATCCTTCTTGTGCCGCATGCGTTCCTGGTAGTCCTCGGCAGATGCCGGGTCCAGTTCCCACCGGTGCTTGTCGCGCTCCTCGACCTTCTCGGTCGTCCGAAGCGGTTCGTTGTCTTCGTAAGCCAGTCCGGCCGCGAGTCCGATTTCTTCGACGATGTCCTGATCCGGAGACATGTTGTCGCCACCGACGGCCTCGTCGCCGACGAACTCGGCATCGACGACGTCGGCATCCATGTCGCCGCCGCTCAGTTCGCGACTGTAGCCGGAATGCTCCTCGATCTCGCGCATCATCTGCTGGCCGCCGGATCGAGCGCCATGCCCGTGCTTATCGGATTCGAACACCTCGGCGATTTCGGGATCGGCCTCGTAGATTTCGCTTTCGGCTCGACCTGCGTCGACGAAATGGCCGTGCTTCTCGTTGTCCCTTGTTCCGCTCACGTGCCGACCTCCTTGACTGGGAGCCCTTGATGGCAGTGTAGCACACGGCATGCGGGTCCCCCTGTCTGCGCTATACTGGGTACGCGCTTCTCCTCACACGCTTCGACTCAAACGGAGTTCCGCCCGGAGGTTCACGATGGAGAAGGTCCGTCACCCAGCCGTCGCCGGCCGGTTTTACCCCGGTTCCCCTCACGAACTCGACTCGCAGGTCCGCTCGTTTCTTGCCGAGGCGGCAGCGCACATGCCTCCACAGACCGTGGCGCCAAAGGCGGTCATCGCCCCGCACGCCGGCTACGTCTACTCGGGCCCCATTGCGGCAACGGCGTATGTGCGACTCGCTATCGATCGGTCAATGATCTCTCGTGTCGTACTGCTCGGACCGAGCCATCGAGTACGATTCCACGGCCTCGCGGCACCTAGCGCGACGATCTTCGAAACGCCGCTCGGCAATGTGCGGATCGACACCGAAGCCATTGCGTCGGTCGGCCACTTGCCACAGGTCGGCGTGCTCGACGAAGCGCACTCCGGCGAGCATTCGCTCGAGGTCCACTTGCCGTTCCTCCAGATCGCGCTGGGCGACATTGCCGTCGCTCCATTTGCCGTCGGCGACGCGACATCGGACGAGGTCGCAGAGGTCCTCGACCTGCTCTGGGGAGGCGACGAGACACGGATCGTCGTCAGTTCTGACCTGTCGCACTACCACGATTTCGAGACGGCGAAGGAACTCGACGCCGACACGTCACGCGCCATCGAGCTCCTGCGTCCTGACCTCATCTCGTCGGATCGGGCGTGCGGTCGCACTCCCATCGCGGGACTTCTCACGGTCGCAAAACGGCGCGGACTGACGGTGCGGACGGTCGACCTGCGGAATTCCGGTGAGACGGCGGGTCCGCGGGACCAGGTCGTCGGGTACGGTGCCTATGTCGTCGCCTGACGCTTCGAGCGATGTTGCGCGGCGGTTCGGACCCGCGCTGCTCAGCGCCGCCCGCGCCGGGCTCGAACACGTGGTGCGGTCGGGCGGAGTTCTGAACGTGGACCTCTCCGAAGCGGCGCCCGAGCTACGAACACCGGCGGCGACCTTCGTTTCGCTGCATCGCGGCGACGAACTGCTAGGCTGCATCGGCTCGCTCGTGCCGGCGCGGCCGCTCGTGATCGATGTCGTCGAGAATGCCGCGGCGGTCGTCCTTCGTGACCCGCGATGTCCGGTACTGCTACCGCGCGACGTTTCGTCCATTCGGATCGACATCTCGCTGCTCACGCCGTCCGAACCAATGGCGGTGTCGTCGGAGGAGGACCTGGTCTCGCGGCTCGAACCCGGAATCGACGGGGTGACGCTCGAGGACCGCGGGCGTCGCGGGACGTTCCTGCCTGTCGTGTGGGAGTCGATTCCCGACCCGGCCGACTTCGTGCACGAACTGAAGCGAAAGGCGGGCCTGCCCGAACGCGGCTGGTCCCCGTCGATCCGCGTCTCTCGTTACCGCACCGTCACCATCGCGGAGGGAGAAGAGTAGACAGGATTGCAGGATTCTCAGGATTGAAATCCTGAAATCCTGTCCTCTCTCACGCCCGGACGCTCAGCGTGATGAGCCGGTCGCAGATCGCCGATTGCAGTCCGGGGACCACGGTGATGTCGATCGTCGACCGGCCATCGGTCGTCGTCATCGTCGCGGCGAACCGGTCGGCCGCAGTCGCGCTGATCGCGCGCTCCCACGCCGCGGCATCGCCCCCTGCGCTTCGCACGAGGTCCACGACCGATCGTCCGATGAGCTCGAACTCCTGCTTGCGGAAGTAACGTCCCGCCGCACGATTCGCAAACGTGATCTTCCCGTCCGTGTCGAGGCCGACGAGAGCCTCAGGCAGCGCCGAGACGAGCGACTGGATCTGCATCAATGCATCCTCGACCTCTTCCTGCGCCTGGCGCGCGTGCGCCGCCTGCTGGGCCAGCGCGTCGTACTGATGAAGGCGCTCGCAGGCCACCGACGCGCGGGCGACTACCCGCTCGGCAAAGGCAATGTCGTCGTCGGTGAGCCGCTTCGCAGGATCGATCCACTCGCAGACGTACACCGCCGAGATGTGTCCCTTCTCAACGACGGGAACGAGTACTCGCGACATAGGCCCGAGCCGCGTCGCCGCCTCTTCGGAGAGCAGTTCGCTCGAGCTGCCTGACGCCATCGCGATCGCCTTGATGGTCGTCGCGCTACGCGACTTCACGGTCGACAGGAACGCAACTCCAAGGTCGAGGCCCACCGCCGAGCCGACCGCCTCGGACCGGCGCTCGTGCATCACGGGTTTCGTGTGCAGACCTTCGACCTCGACGACGTAACAGCGGTCCGTGGCGAGTCCCTCCGCAAGCAGGCCGACGGCGTTTCGCAGCAGATCCGGCTCTCGCCGCGGGGACTGCAGCGCGTCGGCCATCCGGACCTCGGCGCGATGCAGTCGCGCAGCAGCCGGAGACGGTGTCGGGACCGGCGGCGGCGGAATCGGCGGCAGCTCGATCGGAACGTGGTGCTCTTCGACGACTGGCAGGACGAATTCCGTCACAGGTCGTACGCTCGCCGCTCGAGCAACCGCCTTGGCGGCGCGCGCGAGCTCGCAGTGAATGGCGAGCCGACGTCCGAACGATACCGCAACGCGCTCGGCATCGGCAAAATTGCGCATCGGATCGGCTCCCGGCCTTGCCACGAAGACGCCGCGCCACGCAAACGCGCCGCTCCAGGGAACGGCGACGAGTCGCGCTGCGATCTGCGCCTCATCGATCGACTCCGGCGCCGGGCCGTTTCCTGTCGGGGGCATCGGGGGCGCCTGCCGTGCGGACTCGGTCAGGGCCTCGTCCTCGAGCTCGAAGGGATTCTCGAACATCGAGTCCGCCACCTGCTTTTCGTCGGCGATGCGCTCTGCCTCCACTTGCGTCGCTTCGGTCGCGGGATCGGCAGGCGGCAGTCCCGGCCGAAGGCCGCGTCCGAGCTCCGCCGCGTCGACGAGCGTCGGCCCTGGCAATTGCAGCACAAGGGTTGCCGGCGCCTCGACCGGAAGTCCGCGTCCGTGGGCCGCGCCGTCCCGCCAGCACGCGACGAGCGACTCTTCGTCACCTCGGCCGGCATACACCGCGAGCAGCTCCAGCTCGGTCCGCTCGCTCAGGAGGTTTCGCAAGGCAATCGCAACCTCGTCAGGTGATGCGCTGAACGGCACCGTCTCGGCCGCTCTCGCCCACGGGTCGGTATGCCGTGCATGGCCCGTCCCGGAGCTGAGAGAGCGTGCTACGAGCCAACCGATGGACAAGCCAACCACGAGGCAAGCCACGCCGACCAAGATGACGATCTGGAAACCCATGAAGTAGCGGAATCGGAACGGCGCGGCGATTGTAACACGCACGGGCTTGAGGTGTTGCGACCGTTTTTGACAGCATTTGCGGCCCGGTGTTAGGCTCGCGACGCGTCGCAAGCGGCCGTCGAAACCAGAAGGAGAGGCGCCCGGGAATGGAGATCAGGGAGCGGGCAGACGGGCGTATCCGGATTCTCCACGTCACGGGAAAGGTGACGCGGGTGGACGGCGAGCGCGTACTGAGGGCGCGGATCGAAGATCTGAGCGACCGAGGGTACAAGCGGATCGTGCTGAACCTCGCGGAAGTGCCGTACATGGACAGCTCCGGTCTCGGCGAGCTCGTGCGGTGCTACAGTTCGCTACGCCGTGAGAGTGGCACGATGGCGCTGACCCATCTTAGCCCGCGGCTCGTGGACATGCTCCGGATCACGAAGCTCGGCGATGTCTTCGACACGTTCGACACCGACGCGGAAGCGGTCCTTGCGCTCAGCGGGATGGAGAGTTGACAGGATAATCCTGAAAATCCTGTCAACTCTCCTTCTTCGCTAGGATCTCGTCGACCGGCGGGATTTCACGGTCCCAGACCGCGATTATCACGCCTTCACGGATCAGGAAGAGCCGTGGGAACTCCTTGTCGACGAGACCGATGACCGACGACTTCGAAATCTGCGCGACCGGGTATTTCGCGCCGAGGTCCTGACGGAACAATCCCCGCTCGACGCGATCTTCCATCGCGACCGCCGTCAATTTCGGAAGGCGAGAATCGTCAACAAGCGCGTTGACCGACGGAACCGCCTCCTTGCAGTGCGCACACTCGGTGCTCATGAGCAGTACGAGATGCTCGCCAGTCGCGAGACTGACCGGAGATTCGGTGACCTCCATCGTCCTGAACGCTGTCGAACCGACGACTCCGAGCGATCCTGGCGTCGCCGCGGACGACATGGCCGCAATGGCCGGCAACATCACGCCGACCGCGAGCGCAGTGCCGACGATGCCGAGTTTCAGCGCGTTGACCACGCTCGGGATGCCAGCCTGGGCCCAGAGCGCCCAACCCGCCACGACGATCAGCAGCATGTCTTGAGCGAACGCGGCCGGCATCGATCGCTTCCACGGCCCAAAACAACCGCACTCGGTCGCACTTCCAGTTGCCCACGCCGTACCGATCGCCACGAGAAACACCGTGAGCAGCGCGAGCGCGAGCACGAGCGTGAGCCGCGGCCGCAGGTTGACGAAAAGTGCGGCCCCGAGTCCGCACTCCACGACGATCAGGACAAAAGCAAGGACCCCGGAGGCAACCGGATCGGTGACGATGCCGTAGCCTCCGATCTCCTTCGCAAACTCGAGCGGAAACGAGGGCCTTCAAGATCCCGGCGGTCAGCAGGAGCAGTCCGAGACCTCGGCCAGCGACTCGCCCGCAAAGCTTTGCCAGCCAGACTCCGCGCGATTCGCCTGCCACACGATCGGCGGCGGCCACCGCCTCGCGCTCGAGCTCCGCGCTGTCGGTTGCCTCCGCGTCGCCCACGTTATTTCCCTCCCGGCGCCGGCACGTCGGCAGGCACCGGCGCCGAGGACGTCGCGCCCCCCGCCGAAGGATTCGTGTTGTTGAAACGCTCGATCTGCGCCTTCTTGATGGCCTCTTCCGCCTCGGCGGCCATCGCCTCGGCGAGCGGATCCTTGGGAAGTTTCGCGTTCATCAACACGTACCGATTCGTCACACTCGCGAGGCTCTTTCCGTCGAATTTCATCCTGAGCTCACCGAGATTCCTCGTCTGGAACCGCGCATAGACTATGTTTACCGGACCGAGCTGCGGTTCCTTGTCTCGCGAGGTGGGGTGCGAAACGATGAACGTCGAAACCTGTCCCACCGTGCGCTTCGAGAGCGACTGTGCGATCTCAGGTCCGCCGTAGAGCAACACGACGACGACGTCGGACTCAGCCCTCGCCTTCGGCAGCACCCTCTCGAGCGCGATCTCGGGACTGACGACCTTGAAGCCCGTATGCAGCGGAAGGTTGGGATTGTTCTCGGTCAGTCCGATGAATGCGATCCGGACCGATCCGCC
>JADIYM010000008.1 GCA_016705245.1 Blastocatellia bacterium
TGGCGTATTCCTTCGTCGCGGCTTCGGGAAGCTGGTTGTCGGAGTAGTAACGCCCCGAATCGCCGGTGAAGAACACGTCGGTGGACTGGAGCGCGGCCGGACCCTTTGGCGGTACGTTCTCGAGGATCACGACCCGGCTCGGCTTCGAGACCGCGAAATGCGGCTCGGCCGTGATGAACATCGCGAACGTCTCGAACCGCGTCGTCGCGCGAAGCTTGCTGCGGCTGCCGGAGAGGAGAAACTCGCCCATGTTCTCGACCTGGCCCTCCGGCGTGACGGCCCAGAGCACGTATGTCGTGTAGTCGGCGCCGAGCAGGTACGCAGGGACCATGTCATCGAGCTCGATCTCGACCTGGGTCAGGCCGCGCATGCGGAGCACCTCGGCGCCGGCGTTGGCGCGAGGCGTTCGGGTGGTTCCGGCGAGTTGAACGCGGAGCTTGCCCTTCGGCGGATAGGTTATGGCAAGCGTCCGGCGCTTGGTGTCGCCGCCGCCGGATTGCTGCGCGAACGCGGCGCCGGCGAGGAGTGCGATGACTGCAAGAACAACCGCGGTCCGTCGAATCATGCGTGCTTCACCTCGGTTTGTGGGTGGTCGGGTACCAGGAAGCCTACAGCGTCAACGCTCAAAACGGCGAGACGGGGGAAGAAATTTCATGGTTTGTGGAAGAGTTGACAGGATTACAGGATTTTCAGGATTAACAGGAGCCGCTTTGATAAGCTGGAACTCCGTCCGCAATACCAAAGCGAATCCTGTTAATCCTGAAAATCCTGCAATCCTGTCAACTCGCGCCCTACCGCCACTTCGCCTCAATCGGCCCGATGCGCTCCTGCAGATGGATCAACTGCGCGTCAAACCCCGGCGCATCCGGATTCCCGCTCGCCTGCAGCCTCCCGCGCACCGACTGGATTCGTCTCCTCAAATCCACGATCTCAGCCCGCGCCTCGCCCTTCCCCAACATCCTCGCCAACCTCGACTCCGACCTTCTCTCCAGCGAATCGATCTGCCGCGTGAACTCCGCAATGATCGACAGGTACGCCGTCCGCTGCAGATCCGCAATCTGCTCGGCACGTTCGGCCAGGTCCGTCGCCCGATCTCCCAGCCGCTCCGTGCGAGCCGTCAGATCCTTCGCCGTCTCGTCCAGATCCTCTGCGATCGCCTCCGCCGTTCCCTGAAGCTCGTCGTCCCTCTTCTCGAGCGCATCGGCGCGCCGATCCAGCGACTCCGTCCTCGTTTCGAACTGATCTCCAAGGTTGATGATCCTCGTGTTCGCACTGCGCGCCAGATCGGCGGCCTCGACCGCGCGGCTCGACGCATCCCGCGCCGCGCCCTCTGACGATACAATCCGGCCGCCGAGCATTCCGGCCGTGGATTCGAGCTGCGACTGCCCGGTTTCGAGCGACCTGTTCATCCGGCGCAGTTCCTCGATCTCGCGATTCGCCGCCTCGAGCTCCTCGTTGAGCGCTTTCAGCTTCTTCCGCGTGTCGTAGTCCGCATCGTCGAAAGCCTTCTGGAGCGAAGCGACCCGCACGTCGATCGGCGGCAGCGGAGCCTCGTCGGGCACGCCATCACCATCGGTGTCGATCGTTGCCCCCGGGCCTCCCGGCCCGACGTCCGTGCCTTCCCCCGGCACTGGCGAGTTCAACGCGGCGCCCGGTCCGCCGCCCGCGGACCGCAACGACGTCGGAAGCATGACGAAGCGGTTCATCAGCCGCGCCTGTGTGGCCATCGGCCGGCCGTCGGTGCTGCGCGTCGCCATCCAGACGGCCCAGAGGCCGAAAACCAGGATCGTGACGATCGCCACCGCGCGCACGAAGCCGCGATGCACACGGCAGACCACCTCCGAGGAATTGCCGTAGTAGCCTGGATGGCCCTCGAGCTCCTGCTGCTCGGGATACGAGTAATACGCGTCGCGCATTGACTCGATCCGGGCGATCAGCCCGACGAGCTTCGCCTTCGCCGCGATCCACCCCACGAGAAGGAGGAACGGCCCGAAGAGGTACACGGCGAGATATGCCGCGATCATTGCGCCGAAAAAGACGAGTCCGGCAATGCGAATCCGGCGGAACAACTCGCCGTAATATGCCCGTCGAACGTTTACGTCGCGGTCCCGAAGAAACGGCTCGGCCTGCCAGATCGACAGGAACCGCTGGTTCGCCGGGCCGACCAGGACGTCCACGTCGATGTCGCGCGAATAGATGCGGTTCCGCTCGATGTAATCCTTCAGCCACTCTCGAAACTTGACCTGGTCGTGCTCCTGGTCGACGAACTGGCCGATGTGCGCCAGCGCATCGGGGCTCGCCCACGCCGCCGCATCGTTCGTGTCGAACCGGTTCGTCAGCCACCGACCGGGACCCGTTCGAAGGTACTGCTCGTAGTCGGCCCGGAACTTCGGATCCTTGAGCAGCCAGTTCATGTCGAGCCACTTCACGTAGGCGTCGTATTCGGCGGTTTTTCGCGACTCGACGAACTGGTGGATGGCGTCAGGCGCGAACGCCGGATTCTGCGTGCCGCCGGCTGCAAACACGTACCAGGTGGCTCCGGCCGACGCCAGCAGCAGCAGCACCGTTGCCGGGACCGAGACCCTCCAGGATCGAACGTAGCGCCCTGCCCAGAGCATCACGAACGAGACGAACGGCGTGACGAAGAAAAACGCGAACACGAACAGGATCAGGAAGACGACCGAGAAGCGAGCCGCCGTGGGCATGTAGCCGGTTTCGGGCGACGGAGGACGGTTGGCGACATTGGCATATGCGACGCCGAGAATGAGGATGGCCACGAGCGCTACCTGCTGTGCGACGACGAGCAGAAGTGTCATTGCCAGCTTGCTGCCCCAGAAGTTCGTCGTGATGCGGCGCCACCACGACGTCCTGGTCTCGACCTCGGCTGCGGCGCTTGCCCGCTCGAGGCCGGGTCCGGGTACCGCGACACGGCCGTGGCGAGGCGTCGTCGCAGCGTGCCGATCTTCACGAGGGCGGCGAGCTTCCGGAACGGCATCGGTCTCGATGCGTCACGATCGAGCATCGCGATGTAGTCCTGGATCGGGTCGGCGTCGCCGTCGAGGCGCTTTTCGGTCTGCATGGCGTTTCTCGGCAGTCTCAGGTCTGAAAATTCTGAACGGTTCCCACGATCAGGCCCGTGATGGCGTCGACATAGACTGTCCACGTCATACCATCGCCGGCCTCGACTTCCCAGCAGAGCCGGATGGCAACGGTCGACTCGGTTTCGTGCGGATACACGACGAGTCGCTTGACCTGGACGTGTGCGGGGTCCGAGACGGTCAGCGTCTGGGGAACCCCGCGTTTGTCTCCGTAAGTAAAGGACGTCCCGACCACGCGCTCGCCAGCGGTCACTCGCGTGAGGCGAGGTTCCGGAAGCTCGGCCAGGGGAATCGTCGTCACCGACATCTGGATCAACTCACCGTCGGGCGACACCGTGAATTCGAGCCGACCCGCCGGCGAGGCGATCGGATGCGCGAATCCGTTCTGCGTGAACGTGTACAGATTGCCGATTCCACCAAGGGTCCTGACGCCCTCGAGCGAAAGCGTCGACGGCGCAACGCCGAGCAACTGCGAATAATCGGCAATGAACTTGCGCAGGAGCAGCCGGATCTCGCCGTCGTCGAGCGCACCGGCAGCAGACGTGCCGAGTCGGATCGGCCCGATGCCGAGGATCGACTGTGGCGTGTGCAGGACGGGCGTGAGCTCGGGAACGCGACGGCGCTCGAGAGGCACGCCGTGGGCCTCGAAGAGCCGGGCCCACTCGGCGTTCATGGTCTCGCGATGTTCGCGTGACTCGACGAGCGTGAGCGGGTAGTTCGATGGTGTATCGGTTCCTGCGGACACGGACGTCTGGATCGGAGAGCCGCAGCCGGCGACGGCGGCGGCGAGAACGATGACCGCGACGGCGGGCATCGCCACGGAACGTGTTGCGTTGCAGATATTTATCAAGCTGTTCAACGGCCGATTATCTGCTGTGACGCGAATCGTTGGCAAGTGGTTTCTCATGCGGGTCGGATGCCGGACAGGGTCGAATCCCGTTGCCTTTGCGCAACCTGCCCATCTGGTATCATTGCCGGCCGAAAGCGAACGACAACGCGGAGGACGAATGGCCCAGAAGCGGCAGTTGATCACGCTGCTGACCGACTTCGGAACGGCGGATCACTATGTTGGCGCGATGAAGGGCGCGGCGTATTCGGTTTATCCGGAGATCGAATTCGTCGACATCTCGCACGAAGTGCCGAATCACGACATCTTTGGCGCCGCGTATGTGCTTCGGGGAGCCTACTCGACGTTTCCGAGGTTCACGTTGCACGTTGTCGTCGTGGATCCGGGCGTCGGATCCACGCGCCGGCCGATACTGGTGATGACGGACAGCTACAACTTCATCGGGCCCGACAATGGCGTGTCCAGCTTCATCTACCAGCTGGAGACGGTGAACCGGCTTGTTCACCTGCACGTTCCCTACTACTTCCGCCAGCCGGTGAGCTCGACGTTCCACGGTCGAGACATTTTCGCGCCGATCGCCGCGTGGGTCGCGAAGGGAAACGATCCGCGAAAGATGGGCGACGAGATCTCGGATTATGTGCGGCTCGACGCTCCGGTGCCGAAGCAGGTCGCGCCGACGATGCTCAAGGGCGCGGTGATGCACGTGGATCGGTTTGGAAATCTCGTGACGAACTTTACGGCGGCGCATCTGCCGGAGGAACGAATGGCGAGGGCGAGGTTGCGCGTTAACGGAAAGGAGATCCACCAGGTCGTCTCGCATTACGCCGAGGTTCAGGGGCAGGCGCCGTTTGCTTATATTGGATCGCAGGGGTTTGTGGAGATCGCGGTTGCAAAGGCGTCGGCGGCGCGGGCGCTCGAGGCACGACGGGGGATGGAGGTGGATCTGGCGTTCCCGGTGGTGGAGTAGGGGGGGGCCACGACTCTCTTGTAGCCAGGGTCCGTGAGCAAGAGCCACGTTTGACCCAGAACCCCGAGCGCAGCGAGGGGCCGACGTGTGGACCCGAGTCGTGGAGAGAGAGGGTCGTGGAGCGGACTGCCTGATATGTCGGCCCGACCGGTAGCGCCAGGATCCTGTCTCCGTGAGTGTTTGCGAGATTTACGTCGGCCCCTCGCTGCGCTCGGGGTTCTGGGTCAACGGTAGCTTGTTTTCACGGCCTGATCGAAAGCGCTACGGTTGACCCAGAACCCCGAGCGCAGCGAGGGGCCGACGTGTGGACCCGAGTCGTGGAGAGAGAGAGTCGTGGAGCGGACTCCCCGATTTCACGGCCCGACCGGTAGCGCCAAGAGCCTGTCTCGGTGAGAGTACGCCGTTGAACGTCGGCCCCTCGCTGCGCTCGGGGTTCTGGGTCAACGGTAGCTTGTGGTCAGAACCCCCTCGCCACGACAACAGAGCCCGGGAAGCGCGCGAGATCCGGATACGCCAGCTGCGGCAACGGCGTGACGAATGAAACGTGAGTCGCGATCGAGTCGCCATCGATGTCGACCACCACCCCGCCTCCCGTCACCGACAACACCCGAGTCCCCACCGGCAGGAACATCCTCTCCGTCGCCGCATCGATCGACAGACTCCCCCCGCCGAACACACCAAACGGATCCCCACCAACATCAACTGCGCTGTCCAGCCGCAGTCCCCCATCCGCAACTTCCACATACGCGATCGGTCCGCCACCCTCCGGCAGCACCGCCAGCAATCGGTCCCTCACGAACACGACTCCACGTCCCGTCGCGACGTTCGACGACAGATCCTCGACCTCTCCCGTCAGCAGACTCTGCTGCAGCACCCGCATCCTGTTCATCATCCAGACGCGCGTCGCGTCCCCGTCGTACGCCACCCTCGGCGCCACCGGATCGAGCGTCGCCTGCAGCTCCATCCGGTCGATCACGGTCACCCCACCACCCTCGCCAAGGGCGCACCGCACGATCGTGTCCGTGCCCTCGAGTGCGTAGAACCGCGTTCCGTTCGAGCCAATCGCCGGATTCGTCAGCCGCGACCCCGCCCCACCAATCGCGAACCGGGTCGAGAAGCCGGTAACGAGGTTCACCCTCCACACCGCATCGTCCGCGGTCACGAACGCAAGCTGCTCAGACGGATGAAACACGATACACGGCGCCACGGACGGCGGCTCGGCGCCCGGCGTCGACGAGCCGACCTGCGAGATGCGTCCATCGTCGTCGACCTCGAATACTCCGATTCCGCCCCCGGCCGATACCACGAGCGTCCGGCGATCCGGTGCGACCGCGACGAGCCCCATCGACGGTCCCAGTTCCACCCGATCCAGCAGGCTGCCCGCACTCACATTGAAGCTGAACAGCGCGTCCGCGGCGTCCGACGCGACGACGGCGTAGAACCTGTTCGCGAAACTCACCGCGCGATCGCCCGGCCGCACGAGCACGCCGGGCAGGCGTTCGAAGCGGACCGCGCCTGGGTCGTCGAACTCACGGCGAATGATCGGAAGGACCGTCACTCCACCCGGGCCCATCGGCACCAGCGGCCCGACATTCGGGCTTCCGCTGACGAGGAGGCGTTTGCCATCCGACGTGAATGAGAAACCGTCGGCCGAGCCAATGGCCGTCGTGCGGTCGAGCTCCCGTCGCGTCTCGACGTCGATTAGCAGCAGCGTCGAGGACTGGGGAAAACTTGCGACGGCGACAGCTCCGGTCGGGTCGAACTCGAGCCTTCCGATTTCGCCGAGTCCGTCACCGAGCGGCAGAAGCTTCGGATCGCCCTTGGCCAGGCCTCGGCCGTCGCCCTCGAAAAAGGCGATGGAAGTCGGCAGTCCCGTCGACGCGCTCACACGCGCGACGCCAATCGTCGAACCGTCGGGCGTCGCCGCCACCGGCGAGGAATACCGATCGGGAAGCGGCGCCGGTGCGCGAGCGGTCTGTTTTCCCTTCAGGCTCAGGCCGACGAGCGCCGCGCCGCCGCTGTCGACGGTGAACGCAACCCGGCCCCGCTTGCCGAGCGTCGTGAACTGCGAATACGCGTCGCCCGAAAAACCGCCCCGGACGTATTCGCCCGTCTGCGACAGGTTGCCGTTCGTCTTGTGGCGCAGAAAAACGAGACGCTCCGACGTCAGAACTTCGATCGCGCGGCGATCCGCTGCGTAGCGCACTTCGATCGGCACTTCCAAGGCCCCGAGTCCGAACGCGTCGAGCACCTCGCCCGTGTCTGTGTCTACCGTCGCGATTCGAGGCGCTGTCCCGCCGAGGGCGACGACCGCGAGCGCGCCGTCATCCGTTAGCCGGACGATCACCGGCAACGCCTCGCCGAGGTCGCTTCGTGCCGACACGACTCCGTCGTTCGTTACGTCGTAGAACCGCGCGGTCCCGGCGGCGACGAGCGCGAGGACGCGTCCGTTCGACGAAAGCGTCAGCGGCGTGGCAGCGGCCGCATCGGATTCGAGCGCGGCAAAGGTCTCGAGCCCGAGGTCCACCGCGCGGACGTATTCGCCCGTTGCGAGCTCGAACGTACACAGCAGTCGATTCCCCGCGACCGCGAACCCGAACTCGCCCCCGGGATGCGCAACCGGCGGGGCGCTCGCCGAGACGGTGAACCCTCCCGAGTCAGGCGTGAAGCGTTCGACGATGGCCGAGCCCTGTCCGCCAGCCGATTGTGGCGCGATGAGTGCGACGACGCCCGCGACCGCAAGCACCGCGGCCACGGGAGGACGCCACAGACTATTTCGCCCGATATGCATGAACGCCGAGGTCGCTCGTCGCAAAGCCGCGGCCCGGAGCGACAAGGACGAATGCCGTGTATGTCGGTTGCGGCTCCCCGGCCTTGTAGAGAGGATCCGTCGTCTCGACGACCGTGCCGGTCGTCCAGTCGTGCGTCGATGCGTCCGACCACGTGGCGCCGCCATCGGTGGTTCGGAAAACCTTTCCTCCGCTCCCGACAGCCACGCCGTTCTGCGCGTCGATGAAATGCACGGATCGAAGCGACGCCGCCACCTTCGTCTTCACCTCCCACGTCGCGCCGCCGTCCTTCGTTGCGAGGATCGCACTCGGCCCGGGATCTCCGGCATCGTCCTCGGTTGCCCCGACGATCCAGCCGTTGTTCGCGTCGAGAAAGAAGACGGACTGCGGGACCTGTTTCGCCTCCGGCATCGTCGCAATGTTCCAGGTCGATCCACCGTCGGTCGTTCGCAGGACGGCGCCGGTATCGTCCTCGTCGATCGAGCCACCGACCACCCATCCATTCGTCGAGTCGGTGAACGAACTGCGCGACAGTCCATAGGAAGGCAGATCGGCGGCGAGCGTCACCGGCTGCCACGTCTCACCGCCGTTTGTGGTTCGCACGACCACCGGTCGCGTCTTGGTCGTTATGGAACCCGGTTTCGCACCCTGCGACGATTCCTCGCGGCTGCCGAAGGCCCAGCCGTCCTTCTCGGACTTGAACGTGACGCCGAGCATCTCGACGTAATCCGAGGCAATGATCTGCGGCGGCGCGTTCCGATTCGCGGCGCCCGTAGGCGGTTTGACCGGCGCGACGGGCTTTGTCTCGATGGTGTATTTCAGCGAGAAAAGATCGATGTCGTTCGAGGCCACCCACGACTCTCCGCCGTCGGACGTCGTATACACAACGCCGCCATCGCTGATGGCCGCGCCATTGCTGGCGTCGAGGAAATCGATGCCAACGAGCTCGGTCTGTTCCGTGCGCAGCACGCACTTCCACGTTGCGCCGCCGTCGGTCGTCCGTATCAGGACGCTTCCGGTATACCCGACGTCGTTGGTTCCATAGGCGAAGGCCGTCCTGGCGTCGACCATTTCGACTGCGTGCAGAGTCGTGTTTTCGCGCTCCTCGACCGAGCCCGGCGGGTTCGTTCGGGCGCCGGCCGCAGCTCCTGGCTTGTTTCCGGCGGTCTGCCTGGCCGGCTCGGTCTGGCACGCGGTGACGGTGAGACTCGTGGCGATTGCGCAGACGAGCAGGAATGTGTGCGAACGGTTCCTCATCTTAAAGAACTCCGTGATCGGGCGGGCCGTGGCCTCGCGTTCCGATCGTCAGTTGGTTTTCCGCGCATCGCGGAGCGTGAACGAATTCAGAAAGTGGTCGAGCTCAACCTCGGCCGTGGGCCGGTTCGGCACGACGCCGATGAGCTCGTAGAGTCGTGTGCCGACGAGGACCACTCGAGCCCTGAGTCGACCTCCGCCCGGCACGGCGGCCGTGGGAACTTCGGCGTCGATCTCACGAGCGGCGTAACCGGCAATGGTGATGTCGCGCGTGTAGCGCACGCGTGCGGACGCGCTCTCGACAATGCGGCCGACGGAGCTGTCGATGATCTCTTTCGCACCCGATTCGATATCGATTCCAGGCGGCATGACGCCGTCGGTGATCGTGAGGAAGCCGCCGTCCGCAAGGTCGAGCGAATAGATGTCGGTCTCGATATTGCCCCGCGGGTTCATGCCGAGCTGATGCTCCTTGACGGGCGTTCCCGGAAGCGAAACCGTGAACGCGGCGCCTTCCGGCGAATACGGCTTCCAGGCGCTGAAGTCGGCGCCGCCGCAGCTCGAGACGAGCAGTAGAGCGCATCCAATCGCCGATGCAGCCCGGGGCCGGGCCCGCCCGAGGTGGACCAGATCAGGCACCAGTCTCGTGTCCCTGTGAATGAGCGTTGCGGTAACGCTGTGCCGACTCAACGATGGTCCTTCGCGCCTGTTCGGTGTCGTGCCAGCTGATCAACTCGGTCCGCTTGCCCTCGAGATCCTTGTAGATCGCGAAGAAGTGCTGAATCTCGCGAAGGATGTGAGTGTAAACCTCGGTGTAGTTGTTGAGGTCCTTGTATCGCGGATTGTTGAGTCCGACGGCGAGGATCTTCTCGTCGGTCTTGCCCTGGTCGAGCATCTCGAGCATGCCGATGGGTCGGACCTCGAGGAGGCAGCCCGAGAAGCTCGGGGAATCGACGAGAACGAGGACGTCGAGTGCGTCGCCGTCACCGCTAAGGGTGCTCGGAATGAACCCGTAGTCGCCGGGGTAATGCACGGGGGAGTGCAGGTTGCGATCGAGCCGGAAGACGTGCAGCTGCTTGTCCCACTCGTATTTGTTGACCTCGCCGAGCGGAATCTCGATAACCGCGTTGACGACGTCCGGCGCGCTCGCTCCGACCGGAAGCGAAAGATAATCAGTCATGGCGCAGCGAGCTTACCGGAGGGCCGGACGGTGTGGCCAGTGGAGGCCGACCGGTCGGGCAGTCGCAGATGGTCCGTCAGGAACCCCAGCGGCGAGGGACCGACGTGTGGCCCTCGCTGCCTTGGGGTTCGGGCAGCGGCGGCCGATGCGGGCCGAAGATCGTGGACCCAGAACCCTGGGGCGCAGCGGTGGCCGACGATCGATGCGCGCAATTTCACCGACACCCACACGCAACCCGAACCGAGACAGATCCCCCTCGGTGAGTCCACGCCAGGTCCACAGGGACGCCCCTCGGTGAGTTCCACTGTCCCGGGTCCCGGGGGGCCCCCCCCCGGGGGGGTTCCCGGGGCCGGGGCCGGGGGGGGCCCCCCCGGGGGGTGCCCCCCCCCGGGCCCCGGGGGGGCCCCCCCGGGGGGCCCGGCCCCGGGGGGCCCCCGGGGGGCCCCCCCCCCCCCCCCGGGGGGGCCGGGGCCGGGGGGTGGGCGGCCCGAAACCCGCACCCCCCCACCCCCGGATCCCCCGGGGGGGGGGGGGGTCCCGTTTTTCCGGTTTTGCGCTGCCCGCTGCAGCATTCCTGACGTTTCGGACCTACGGATCGTGGCTGCACGGTGACGACCGCGGCTCCGTCGACAACCTGCACAATGCATACGGAACGCCGCGGATTCCCGTGAATCCAGCGCGCCGCGGGTTCGAGCGACAACTCGTGCACGAGCCAATACTCCTGGGACCTCGTCGTCGTGACGCGACGCGCCGGGCGATCGTCGCAACGTGTGACTTGCGTGGGTGGCCGCTCCACGCCCTCAACGTGCGCACCAATCACGTCCACGTCGTGCTGAAGCCGGACATCCAGGCAAAGCGGGCGATGGCGTTGCTCAAGGCAAGAGCCACCGCGATGATGCGCGATACCGGCTGCTGGTCGCGCGATGACGGCCCGTGGTCCAGGGGCGGCAGTGCGCGACTGATCTGGTCGGCGTATCAGCTGGAGCGAGCAGTGCGGTACGTGTTGCACCGGCAGGGACCGGATCTCGACTAGGGTGAGGCAAGGGACAGCAGCGGCTCGAGTTGGCCTACGGCCCCTCGGTGCGCTCAGGGCTCGGGTCCACACGTCGCCCTCGGTGGGCTCCCTGGCTCAGGCCATCGTTGGCCCCTCGGTGCTCTCCACGGCTCGGGTCCACGTCGGCCCCTCGCTGCGCTCGGGGTTCTGGGTCAAACGTGGGTTGTTTTGACGGGCCCTGATCGCTAGCGATCGTTTGACCCAACCCGGAGCGCAGCGAGGGGCCGACGTTCAACACGCGCACCCTCACCAGCCTGCGCTCTAACCGAACCGGCGCTGGCTCCAGACAGATACGACCGCACTGGCTCGGCCCCTGAAAACAACCCGCCGTGATATCAGAGCCGCAGGCACCCCGGTGAGCTCCACGGCTCGGGTCCAACATCGGCCACTCCGCCGCGCTCCGGGCCCCTGGCCCAAACGTGGATTCAGCGCCAAGGTTGGCCATGATTGTTGCCTTGCCGTAGAATCCGGCCGCGATGCTGCAACGACTGATTCTGGCTGCTTTCGTCACCCTTGCCTTGGCGTCCGCCGCCTACGCCCAGGACGCCGACGCCGAATCCCCCCAGGCCCGTCCGCTCATCACCGAGGACGTCGAGATCATCCGTCCCGGCACCATCCGCCTCCAGGCCGGCATCGCCTTCCAGCAGGACCAGGACTTCTCAATCTCTGGCCTCAACGGCGAGATCACCAAGATCGGCGACATAGGCATCCGCATCGGAGTCTCTCCGAACGTCGAACTGCAGATCGACGGCACCGTCCAGCAGTTCCTCTCGATCAACAACTCGTTCCGCGACCCGTTCGTGCCTCTCGAGCTCGGCGCAAAGTCGTCCGACTCGCAGGACGTCGGCGACTTCACGATCGCCACCAAGATCAAGATCCGCAACGAAACGAAGCGTCTTCCCGCGCTCGGCGTCCGCTTCGGATTCGAGCTGCCTAACACGAACCAGGTCCGCGGCATCGGAACGAACTCGACGAACGTCTTCGCCGACGTCCTCGTCGCGAAGACAATCTCGGGCATCCGGATCTTCGGCAGCATCGGTATCGGAATCCTCGAGTCGCCAGCGCAGACCTTCGCCCAGAACGACGTGCTGCGGTACGCCGTCGCTTTCCGCTATCCGGTCACTCCGCGCTTTCGCGTAGTCGGCGAGGTCAATGGGCGCCATAGCACGCGCTCAGCGCCGATCGGCACCGAGGATCTTTCCGAGGCTCGCGTTGGCGTCCAGTTCGACGCCGCCGGTCTGAAGTGGGACGCCGCCGCGACGTTTGGCCTGACCCGCTGGAGCCCGCAAACGGGCCTCGTTTTTGGCGTCACCTACGACATCAAGGACGGCTTCGATCCTGTCTTGAAGTAACCATCACCCCGACAACGAACGAATGACTCGAGTGCACATCGCCGGCGCCGTGCGGACGCCAATTGGAAAATTCGGCGGCTCGCTCGCCGGCTGGACAGCCGCGGACCTGGGAGTCGCTGTCGTCAAGGAAGCCCTCTCGCGGTCGAACATTGCCCCGGACTCAGTTGCCGAGCTGATCTTCGGCTGCGGGCGCCAGGCCGGGGGCGGCCCGAACGTCGCGCGCCAGGTGTCGGTCCGATCCGGTATCCCCGAATCGTCGCCCGCCTACACGGTCAACCAGGCGTGTGCGTCGGGGCTCAAGTCGGTCATCCTCGGCACGCAGGAATTGCTGCTCGGACGGGCGCAGGCGATCGTCGTCGGCGGAACCGAGTCGATGAGTCGCGTGCCGTATTTCGTCGAGGGCGCGCGCTGGGGCGCTCGACTCGGCAACCAGACTCTTACAGACGGCATGTACCAGGACGGTTTCATGTGCCCATTGGCGAAACAGCTGATGGGCGAAACGGCAGAGACGCTTGCGACCGAATATGGAATTCCGCGCGAGGAGCAGGATGCCTACGCCGCCGAGAGCCAGAGACGCGCCGTCGCCGCGGAGGCCGCCGGGAGTTTTGCCGCCGAGCGAATGACGCTTTCGCTCAAGGACAGGAAGGGCAACGCGATCGAGTTCGGCTCCGACGAACACGTCCGTCCCGACGCCGACATGGCCGCGATGGCGAAGCTTCCGCCCGTGTTCTCGAAGACCGGCACGGTCACTGCCGGCAATGCGTCGGGAATCACCGACGGCGCCTCCGCGATGGTTCTGCTTACGGATGAGGCGCTCGAAGCGGCCGGAGCCGAATCGCTCGGCCGCGTGGTCGACTACGAGATCGTCGGCGTCGACCCCGCGCGAATGGGCATCGGCCCCGTGCCGGCGACCCGCCGGCTTCTCGAGCGTCGCGGTCTGGCCATGGTCGACATCGACGTAGTCGAATTGAACGAAGCCTTCGCCGCCCAGGTGCTCGCCTGCGATCGTGACCTGGGCTTCGACCGTGAGCGACTCAATCCCAACGGTGGCTCCATCGCGCTGGGCCATCCCATTGGCTGCACCGGCGCGCGAATCCTCACGACCCTTGTCCACGAGCTCGCCCGTCGCGACGGGCGGTACGGGCTGGCGACGTTGTGCGTCAGCGGCGGCATGGGCGTGACGCTGCTCGTCGAGAGATAGCCGTCCGGCTGATGCCGGCCATTCCAACCCCCGTGAGTTCATGTGCCACTGATCACCATTGACGGACATTCCCTGACCATTGAAGACGTCGGCGCCGTGGCCAACGGCGCGCGTGTGGCAATCGGCGACGGCGTTGTCGAGCGTGTATCGGCGTCGCGCGCGGTCGTCGAACAGATCGTGACGGGCGACGCCGCGGTTTACGGCATCAACACCGGATTCGGGAAGCTGAGCGACATGCGCATCCGGGCCGAGGATCTGCGCGCCTTGCAGCTGAACCTCGTCCGATCGCATTCGTGCGGCGTCGGCGAGCCGCTGTCGCGCGAAGCGACGCGGTCGATGCTGCTGCTTCGGGCCAACGTACTCGCGAAGGGCTTCTCTGGCGTGCGTCCGATCGTGCTCGAGACGCTCGTTGCGATGATCAACCACGACGTCCTGCCGGTCGTTCCCGCGAAGGGTTCGGTGGGGGCGAGCGGCGACCTCGCGCCGTTGGCGCATCTGGCGCTCGGCGCGATTGGCGAAGGAATGGTCGTTTACGGCGGCGCGCGCGTGCCTGCCGCCGCCGCGATGTCGGCAGCCGGAATCGTGCCACTGCAACTCGAGGCGAAGGAAGGACTGGCGCTCCTGAATGGCACGCAGGCAATGACCGCGGTCGGTGCTCTCGCGCTGCTCGACATCGAGGCGCTGGCGCGCGCCGCTGACGTGATCGGCGCGATGTCGCTCGAGGCGCTGCAGGGCACGCCGGTCGCCTTCGATCCTCGTATTCACGCGGCACGTGCACACGACGGGCAAAACGCAGTCGCTGCGAACCTGCGCGAGATTCTCTCAGGTAGCGGGATCCGCGAGTCGCACCGCGATTGCAGCCGCGTTCAGGATGCCTACAGCCTGCGCTGCATGCCGCAGGTGCACGGCGCCGTTCGCGATGCCTCGGCGCATGCTCGACGCGTGCTCGAGACCGAGTTCAACAGTGCGACGGACAACCCGCTCGTGTTTCCCGACACGGGCGAAGTGCTGTCGGGCGGCAACTTCCACGGCGAGCCCGTGGCGCTCGTCCTCGATTACCTGGCAATTGCGGTAACCGAGCTTGCATCGATCTCGGAGCGGCGCGTCGAGCGTCTCGTGAACCCGGATCTCTCGGGCCTTCCGGCGTTCCTCATTCGCGACGCTGGCACGAACTCGGGATTGATGATCGCGCAGGTCGCTGCCGTGGCGCTGCTGGCGGAGAACAAGGTGCTCGCGCACCCGGCCTCGGTCGACAGCCTGCCTACGTCGGCGAACAAGGAAGACCACGTCTCGATGGGCATGACGAGCGCCCTCAAGCTCTCGACGTGCGTCGAGAACGTGCGGTCCGTGCTTGCGATCGAGGCGCTCTGCGCGGCGCAGGGAATCGACTTTCTCGCGCCTCTTGTGCCGGCGCCACGCGTTGCGCGCGCACACGCTCGGATCCGAGATGAGGTGCCGTTCTTCGAGCACGACGAGGTGCTCGCGGACAAGATCGCCACGCTGACGCTGATCGTCGCGGAGCTCGGACAGGACTGACGGACGGGAGGAGACGGATGTCGGAATCACGAGTCGTGCGCGCGCCCAGGGGAACGACCCTGAGCTGCAAGGGCTGGCACCAGGAAGCCGCCCTGCGAATGCTGATGAACAACCTCGACCCGGACGTGGCCGAGCGGCCCGACGATCTCGTGGTCTACGGTGGCCGTGGCAAGGCCGCGCGCAACTGGGCGTGTTTCGATGCGATCGTCCGCAGTTTGCGCGAGCTCGAGAACGACGAGACCCTCCTCGTGCAGTCCGGCAAGCCGGTCGCGATTTTTCGCACGCACGAATACGCGCCGCGCGTGCTCATTGCGAACTCGAATCTCGTGGGCAACTGGGCGAACTGGGACGAGTTCGACCGCCTCGAGCGCGCCGGCCTGATGATGTACGGCCAGATGACGGCCGGTAGCTGGATCTACATCGGTTCGCAGGGAATCGTGCAGGGGACGTTCGAGACGTTCGCTGCTGCGGCGGATCGCCACTTCGGCGGAGACCTCACCGGCAAGCTCGTCGTTTCGGGCGGGATGGGCGGAATGGGCGGCGCGCAGCCCCTTGCCGCGACGATGAACGGCGCGGTGTTCATCGGCATCGACGTCGATGCGTCGCGCATCGAGAAGCGGATCGAGACGGGCTACTGCGATCGGATCAGCTTCGACCTCGACGACGCGCTGCGAATGGCGAAGGAAGCGCAGGACCGAGGAGAAGCCCTGTCGATCGGCCTCGTCGGAAACTGCGCCGACGTGTTGCCCGAGCTGGCGCGCCGCGGAGTCGTGCCGGACATCCTGACCGACCAGACGTCGGCGCACGATACGCTTTACGGGTATGTGCCGAACGGCATGGAGTTCACCGATGCGCTGCGGCTGCGTCAGGACGATCCGGACGAGTACCAGCGCCGGGCGTTTGCGACGATGGCCGTGCACATGCAGGCGATGCTCGACCTGCAGAAGATGGGCAGCTTGACGTTCGACTACGGCAACAACATCCGCGGACACGCGAAGAAGGCGGGCGTCGAGAATGCGTTCGACGTTCCGGGCTTCGTGCCCGAATACATCCGGCCGCTCTTCTGCGAGGGGCGCGGCCCGTTCCGCTGGGCGGCGCTATCCGGAAATGCGGCCGACATCGCGGCGACGGACGATCTCGCGCTCGAGCTGTTTCCGCACGACCACGTGCTCGAACGCTGGCTTCGGGTTGCGCGCGAGCGCGTACATTTCCAGGGACTGCCGGCGCGCATCTGCTGGCTGGGATACGGCGACCGCGCGATCATGGGCGACGCCATCAACGACCTCGTGAAGCGCGGAAAGATCGAGGCGCCGATCGTCATCGGGCGCGACCACCTCGACACGGGCTCGGTGGCTTCACCGTATCGCGAGACGGAGGCGATGCTCGACGGAACGGATGCCGTTGCGGACTGGCCGATCCTGAACGCGCTGCTCAACACGGCGTCGGGCGCATCGTGGGTCAGCTTCCATCACGGAGGCGGCGTCGGCATGGGCTACAGCCTTCATGCAGGCCAGGTGTCGGTCGCCGATGGCACGCCTGAGGCCGCGACGCGGCTCAATCGCGTGCTGACGAACGACCCGGGCATCGGCGTCGCCCGCCACGTTGACGCGGGTTACGACGAGGCAAAGGCCACCGCCCGCGAAAAAGGCATCAACATTCCGATGGAGAAGGAGAGTTGACAGGATTACAGGATTTACAGGATTAACAAGATTCATTTGGGTTGACGGACGACGTTCGGCCACCCCAAGAGAATCCTGTTAATCCTGAAAATCCTTTAATCCTGTCTACTCTTCAAAGATCCTGCGGAAGTTGCCGCCGAGGACGGCGCGCGCGTCGTCGTCCGTGGCACCGGCAACTTCGAGCGCCGCGACCTGTGCGTCGAATACCGGTGCGACCCAACCGCGCGGGAAGAACGACGAGTCGGTGCCGAAGAGGAGTCGACGGGATCCGGCAACGGCTATTGCCTGCCTGAAGACGCCGGCGAGATCGGCAGGAGGAGACGTGTAGCGCATCCACTTGTTGCTCGAAGAGGTATCGAGCATCACGTTCGCGCAGAGGTCGGCGAGCATCAGCGCCTCGCGGAGCATGCCGGCGCCGAAGTGCGGCACGATGAACGTCGTCGACGCGAACTCGGCAGCGAGCGGATGCAGGTCGATTGGATTCGATCGCCGCATGTCGAAGCGGCTCGGAAGCCCGAGCTTGCCGCGAATCCCGACTGAAAGTGCGCCGAAGTGCGTGAAGACCGCACGTCCGCCCTGCTCGCCTGCAAGCGCCGAAACAGCGCGAACGCCTTCACACTCGGCGACACTGAATTGGTGCATTGCCGGAAACAGGCACGCGACCTTGAGTCCAAGCTCGTCGAATGCGCGTTTGACGCGTGTTTCCGTGTCCGAAGCGGTCGGATCGACCATGAACGCCCCGACGAAGCGCCCCGGGTGCCGCGCCACGGCGACCGACACCGAATCTTCGTCGCCTGGAACGCTCGCAATGATCATCGCCCTCGAGACTCCGGCGGCATCGAGCTCCCCAACCCACCTGTCCGCCAGTTCAGCCGGATCGACACCCGGCACGTCGAATCCGACGGGATCGCCGCCTAACTTCGCGAATAGACCGTGCGAGAAAAAATGTACGTGCGCATCGCACACGTCGATAGAGCCGAAAGTCGTTTCCTTCACAGTAATCCTGAAAATCCTGAAAATCCTGAAATCCTGTCAACTCTCCCTCGCTATCTCCGACAGCAGGTTGAGCGCCGGAATCACCGACTCGCGACGCAGGCAAACCTCGTCGCCAAGCATGAACGTCCGGTACCCGAGCGAGAGGCAAAACGCTACATCGCTGATGTCCGAGCAGCTTGGCACCGCGTCGACAGCGAGTGAAGCAAGAACCCGGCTCGCGACGATGGCATCCGGATCCGCCCCGATGATGTCGCGCATCGCGCCGACGATGCGATGCGGCTGCAGGACCTCGACGTAGAGGTCGCCGCGCGCCGCCATCAGCCGGCCGCGGGCATGTCCGTGTTCTCTCACGTAGTCGAGTCCGCGCAGACTCTCGATCTTCAGCACCAGATTCGCATCGGGAAGCAGTTCGTGAACTTCGGTGATGTCTTCGGGCCGCTCGACGAACGAGAGCATCACGTCCTTGAGTCCCAGTGCTCGCATCGCGGCCAGGTATGCGCGATCTGTCGCCGTGAGCGTTCCCTCTATCTCGAGGTCGTCGGCGATGACGTTGACTGACTCGCCCGGCCCGACGACCCTGTGCGGACTTTCGTCGAGGATGAGACGGTCGCCATCCACTTCGACGATGCGCGCGTATTCGCGTCCGTCCGAGAAAAACGCGTCGGCCGGTGTCTTGACCGAGATGCGATGGCTGAGACGCACCGAGGTGAACGGAGGCACGGCGGCCTCGACTACGCGGAGCTGCCGCCCCTTCAGGTCGACCCAGAGCGGCTGTCCGAGCGACGAGAGCCGCTCGAGGACGTCCTCGAGCGGCCCCTTGATCGGCATCACCGTATTGAGTCGCAGCCCGCCGACGATCGGGTGCCGAGCGACTTCCTCGACAAACGCCGCGTAGGGCGGCACCGTCACAATGGCCCGGACTCCGTGCATGACTAGAGCTCCAGAGTCGACTTGCAGTAGCCGCACGAGAATCGGCCGCGCGCCTCGGGCGGAATCGTGGCGCCGCAGCTCGGACAGACGAGCAGTCGCGGCGTGACCTCGGCGAGACGGCCCTCGAGCTCCGAAACCTTGTCGGCATCCTGCCGCGCGAGCATGTTCTCCTTGAAGTCGCCGAAGTGGCCCCACGTCCGCGCGACGAGGCCCATCGCGTAATCGACCGCGCGCAATTCGTCGTCTATCTGCACGACCTGCTGCTTGCCGACGGCCTTGGCCCACTGCTTGCCGACGGCGTCGTCGGGACGGCCGCCCGGCCGGCGCAGAAACCACGTGTTCCACTTCGAGGCGACGCGTTGCCATGCCTCGACCGAATCCACGTCGCCCTTCCACGAATCCCCAAGCAGGTGCTTGATCTGGCCGGCCGGCACGGTCGGGTGCATCGTCGCGTCGCCAAAGACGATGAGGAACGGCTTCGTCGCGTTCGGCACGCTGACGTGTGTATCCATCCAGTGGGCAAACATCCCGTAGCTTTCTGGCTCGTCGCCGCCGCCGCCTTCGCCGTAGATCGCCTTGAGGTGGGTTTCGAGATCGAAGCCGCGCGCGAATTCGGTCGTCTGCAGCGGCCACGAGTCGCACACCGCATCGCCGATCGCGCAGAAGCAGATCTCGAGATCCGGGCGGTAGCTCGACAGGGTATTGAAGAGGAGTGGAAGGCGGTCGAAGATCTCGAACGGCCATCGCTGCATCGATCCCGTCACGTCCACCGCGATGATGATCGGGTTCTTCGAAGCGGAGTGGACGCGCTTCTTCGGGTCGATGAGCTGCGTGTTCGGACCTGACGTCGCCGTGTACGTTCGCGGGCCGGAGGCTTTCGCGCGGACCGCCTCCGCCTCGCGCGCGTCCTTGGATGAGGGGTCATAGACGTAGGCGCCGGGCTTCGCCCAATCACTGGTGTCGTCGTACCAGCTGTACATACGGGGTCTCCTTCAAAGGTTGTCGTCTGCTTTCGTCTTCGGGAAGGCGCCGGAGAGTTGCCGGCTGCGCCATTCTACAGGCCGCAGGAAGCACCGGAAACCAACCCGCCGCCCGGCGACTCTCGTAGAGCCCTGCCGGGCTTCGCTGACTTATTGTACGACATACACGATCAGGTCGGTTCGGATTTTTTTTCAGCGTCTTCGAGAGCCTTCGTCTCGTCCCCGAACTCGGATCGGAAACGTTCGACGAGTCCGTTCGCGTCGAGGTACCCGGCAATCACCGGGGGCACCAGATCTCTCCACTGCTCGCTGCGCGCCATCAGCCGCCGGACCATAGTTCCGTTGACGGCGACTCGTCGCTCGGGCGCGATCAGCCAGACCGGGTGCACGACCCGGTAATCGTGTTCGAGCAGGCTCCTGACGTATCCGTTCGCCGTTGCGAAGAGGTCGAGCGGGCCGAACATCCCGACGACCATCGCACGCCATCGCGGCCCGTGGCCGAGATCGGGGACTTCGACGAGCTCGACGTTGTCACGCCCGTCGAGCACGAGCCGGATCATCGATGCGGTCTCGTCGGCCGTGAAGGGATTCGAGGCGTCGTATTTGTTCGGGCTTCCAATCCCGACGATCGCGTGATCGGCACGATCGGCGAGGGCTTCGAGGACGGCCGCGTGTCCGAGGTGCACGGGTTTCCACCGCGCGATCATCGCGATGCGAGAGACCCGGTCGGGCAATGGAGGAAGGGGATCGAGCATGGAGGGTCTCCGTGACTCTGTGTCTCCGTGTCTCTGTGTGCGTAGCTCTACTCGTCGCCCGAAGAGCTTCGCACACAGAGACACGGAGACACAGAGTCACGACGGACCTGGCTCTCGACGCAAACCTTTCCGTGCCTCGCCCGTATGAACCGACGATGCGAAGCCTTCTAGTGTTGACACTCCTGGCGGTCACGGCCTGTGGGGCGGCGGCGATCGACAATAATACGGAAGCGACGCCCCAGGGACGCGTGCCGGTGGAACATCCCGTGCGGGCGGAGCTGCTCGCCGACGTAACCTCAATTGAGCCCGGGAAGCCTTTTCGGCTGGGGTTGCGATTGAAGATGCAGCACGCGTGGCACGTCTACTGGAAGAACCCCGGCGACTCGGGGCTTCCTGTGACGCTCGATCCGTCGGGCCCGCCCGGCTTTGGCTTTGGTGCCATGCAGTGGCCGCTGCCAGTCGAATTCAACCAGCCCGGCGACATCGCCGGTTACGGCTACACGGATGTCGTGTTTTTTCCGTTCGAAGTCCGCCCGCCAGCCACACTTGCTCAGGGCTCGACGGTTCGCCTGTCGGTGAAATCGTCGTGGCTTGCGTGTCGCGACGTCTGCATTCCCGGCGGCGCCATGGTCGAGCTCGAGCTTCCGGTCGGGGCGAAGGCCGTCTCGGATAATGCTGCAACCTTTGACGAATGGCAGGCGAGACTGCCCGTCGACTCGGGCCTTGCAACCGTGAAATCGGTAGGTGGAGTCGGAAGCGGGACCGTTACGGTTTCCGTCGCGTGGTCCGAGCCGGTGCGCTCCGTGCAGTTCTTTCCAGTCCCCGAAGCGGCGCTAAGCGTCTCGGACGTGACCGTCGAGCACAAGGACCGCTCGAGCACGATACGATTCAAGGCGTCCGTGCTTTCCGGTCAGAAGCTTTCCACGGGCGATCTCGAAACGCTCGTCGTGGCGATCGATGCGCGCGGGACGCGACGCGGCATCGCGGTTCCCGTTCGATTGTCCGGCGGAACAACCGCCGGCACTTCGGCGAATTCAGAAGGAGACAAGCAATGAAGACGTTTTCTTTCGTGACGGCCCTCGCAATAGCGATTGGCGGTGCAGCGTGCGCCAGCGGAACCGGCACAACCGGATCGGCCGTGGCCGCGACGGGTGCACCGGCGGTCGAGCCCGTTTCGGCGACCATCGGTGCGCCGGCTCCCGGGTTCACGCTTCCGGACGCCTCGGGTCAACCCGTGAAGTTGTCGGACTTCGCCGGAAGAGTCGTCGTCCTCGAGTGGATCAACCCGGACTGTCCGTTCGTGGTGCGCCACGCGAATGCCGGCACGATGAAATCGCTTGCACAGAAATACAGCGGCAACGTCGTGTGGATCGGGATCAACAGCACGAACTACATGGACTCGGCCGCAAATGCGAAGTGGATCGCCGACAGGGCGCTCCCGTACACGGTGCTCGACGATCACACCGGCGCGGTCGGACGAGCGTACAACGCGAAGACGACGCCGCACATGTACGTGATCGACACGACCGGCAAGCTGGTTTATGCCGGCGCGATCGACGACGACAATGGCGGGACGAAAGGTGCGTCAGCCGTGAATTACGTCGACGCGGCGCTCGCGGAGGTGACCGCCGGCAAGCCGGTGTCGGTCGCCGAAACGAAGCCGTACGGGTGTTCGGTCAAATACGCGAAGTAGGTGAATCGAGAGAGCTTCGCACGCAGAGACACGGAGACACGGAGACCCGGAGACCAGACTCGAGCGGAGTCTCCGTGTCTCCGTGTCTCCGTGTCTCTGTGTGCGAAGCTCTCTTTCAATTCTCAATGACTAACCAATCCGCGAAAGCTCGAAGCGCGCCATGGCCCGCAGCCGCTCCAGGCACCGGGCCGCGTCGCGCGTCCTTCGCTTCGGCCCGAGCAGCACGTCGGCATCCGCTTTTGCCGCCTCGAGCAACTCCCGGTCCCGCACGATGTTGCCGATGCGGAACGCGGGAATCCCGTGTTGTCGGGTCCCGAGCAGCTCGCCTGGCCCGCGAAGCTCGAGGTCCTTCTCCGCAATGCGGAAGCCGTCGGTCGTCTTCTCCATGATCGCCAGTCGCTCGCGCGCCTCCGTCGTTCGCTTCAGCCCGGCGAGCAGAATGCAGTAGGACTGCGCCGCGCCGCGACCAACCCGTCCCCTGAGCTGGTGGAGCTGCGACAGGCCAAATCGTTCGGCGTGCTCGACGAGCATGATCGACGCGTTCGGCACATCCATCCCGACCTCGATGACCGTCGTCGCGACGAGGATATCGACCTCGCCCGCGACGAATCTGCGCATGACCGCGTCTTTCTCGTCCGCCTTCATCCGTCCGTGCACGAGACCCACCATCAGCGACGGGAACACGTCGCGCTGCAGGTGGTCGGCCATCGCCGTTGCGTCGAGCAGATCCAGCTTCTCGGACTCTGAGACGAGGGGATAAACGACGTAGACCTGGCGCCCGGCGCGGATTTCGTCACCGAGGAACCCGTAGATCTTCCGACGTGAATCCTCGCCCCGGACCTTTGTCGTGACCGGCGTCCGTCCCGGCGGCAACTCGTCGATGACCGACACCTCGAGGTCGCCGTACACCGTCATTGCGAGCGACCGCGGAATCGGCGTTGCCGTCATCACGAGAACGTCCGGGCAATATCCACGACGGACCAGCTCGGCACGCTGCACGACTCCGAACCGGTGCTGCTCGTCGATCACGACGAGGCCGAGCTTCGGGAACGAGACGCCTTCCTGGATCAGCGCGTGCGTGCCGATTGCGAGGTCGACGTCGCCGGCTGCCAGCGCCTCGCGGAGCTCTCGCTTGCGCTTCGCGGTCGCGGATCCCGTGAAGAGCTCAACCCGATACGGCGTCGACGCGAGGATTCGCTTGATGTTGCGGGCGTGCTGTTCGGCCAGCAGCTCGGTCGGAACCATCAATGCAGCCTGGTAGCCGTTCTCGATGGCGACAACCATCGCCTGCACGGCGACGATGGTTTTTCCACTGCCGACATCGCCCTGCAACAGCCGGTTCATCGGTTTCGAGCCCGTCATGTCAGAGACGATTTCACGCAGCGCGCGCTTCTGCGCGCCGGTCGGCTTGAACGGCAGGATCGCCCGGACCGCGGCGCGAACCCGGTCGCCAGTCTCGAAGCACGGGCCTTTCGGCTGTGCCGCCCGTTCGCTTCTTCTTGCGGCGAGTGCCAGTGCGACCCAGAAGAACTCTTCGTAGATGAGCCGCCGATGCGGCCGGCTCGCAGCGTCGGCGAATCGCGCGAGCGGCTCTTCGGCCGACGGGAAATGCACGCCGCGAAGCGCCGACTCGCGATCCGCGAGATGCCGTCGCCCGACGATCTCGGCCGGCAACGACTCTTCGATGGCGCCCTCCGGAATTCGCGCGAGGATCTCGAAGATCATCCGCCGCAGCGGTCGCGTGCGAAACTCGCCGAACTTCCGGTAGATGGGAACGCGACGTCCCGTGTGGATCGTCGCCGACTCGTCGTCGTCGTCAGGGAGGATCTCGTACTCCGGGTTCTCGACCTCGAGGATTCCCTTGCGGTTGCGTTTCCAGTGACCGAAGAGAATCGCGCGTGCACCCGTTTTGAACGTGTTTGCAAGGTAGAGCTGGTTCCACCAGAACGCCCGGACCTTTCCCGTCGGGTCAACTCCGGAGATCTCGAAGATCCGGAACCGGCCCCCGGCAACCGGATATCCTCCCGAGAGCTCCACGCGGACCTCGATCGACGCGTCCGTCTCGTTGTCCAACTCGTTGATCCGAAGCAGGTTCGAGCGATCTTCGTACCGCAGGGGACGACTGAGAGCAGGTCCTCGACTGTTGCGATCGCCGCTGGGCAGCCGGCGTGCGAGCCAACGGCGTCCGCGAGCTTCGCCGCTATTTTCGGTCCGAGGAAGGGAATGCCGCAGCGATCGAGCGAAGCGACTGGCGTCGCGAGCTCCACGGGTTCTAGGTCGGTGCGCCGGTCGGCGCCGTCGGTCGTGCGCGCTTTGGCCATTGGCGGAATTCGGTCCCGGGGAACTCGGCGCCGGCAGGGTACCACAGGGACTCGGGACGACCGTCGACCGTGACTGGAGGCCCGGTTTGACTCACCGAAAACCACGGTGCTATAACCCGCGCGTCCCCGCAAACCAGTCCGCGATCAATTCGATACGGGAGGTCCGATGAACAAGGGTGACCTGATCGACAGGGTCTCGTCGGATGCTGGCATCAGCAAGGCGCAGGCGGATCGAGCGATCGACTCCGTGCTGCGGGGAATCACCGACAGCCTTCGAAAGGGCGAGCGAGTGACGCTCGTCGGATTCGGTACTTTCGGGGTGTCGCAGCGCCGGGCCCGACGCGGAGTCAACCCGCAGACGAACGAGGCGATCAAGATTCCGGCGACGAAGGGTGTTCGATTCTCGGCTGGCAAGAAGCTCAAGGAGGTCGTCAACAAGCGGAAGCGCTAGGGGGTCTCTGGCTCGGCGACTACACCATTTCGTGCAGGAACTGGCCGATATCGGATTTGGGCCCCACGAATGATGCTTGAAAGTTGCGATTTTGCTGGACTTGGCGGCAAACGCGGGGCAATGTCGGTGGCATCGGAATTGCGTTAAGGAGACCCGAGACGGCAAGTACGGTCGAAGGAACGGACTCGACATGAAGAAGATGCTGCAATCGGTTGGGACTCTGGCGCTGGTCGTGGCGCTCGCGTTCTCGGCGTCGGCCCAGGGCGGCGGCAAGAAGCCGAAAAACGACGAAGGGAAGCGCCCGTCCGAGATCGTTCGTCAGCCGAAGGGCGACCAGGGTCGCGGCGGCCAGCAGCCGAAGACGGACAAGCCGGCGAACGACAATCGCGGCGGAAACGACCGTGGCGATCGCGGCGGCAAGCCGAAGAAGCCGGACAATTTCTAGACCAGTCTCGAGATCGAGACAGCGCGACGGCCGCGAATCCTGAACGGACTCGCGGCCGTCGTTGCGTTCTGGCGGGCCGTCGGGACGCACAGCGGTTGGCCCAGAGTTGCCTTTTGACGGGCCGTCGGCACGCACGGCGTTTGGCCCAGAGTTGCCGTTGACGGGCCGTCGGCACGCACACCGTTTGACCCAGAGTTGCCTTTTGACGGGCCGTCGGCACGCACACCGTTTGACCCAGAACCCCGAGCGCAGCGAGGGGCCGACTGTGGCTTCCAAGAGCTGTGTAGAATCACGCACGGTGCGATTCACGCGAGTTGTATTGGACCTCGGCCCCTCGCTGCGCTCGGGGTTCTGGGTCAATCGGTGCCGGGTTTGACGGACCGTCTACGCGAAGCTCGCCAGCGCCTGCTGCTCGTCCGTGAAGATCTCGAACATCCCATCGAGCTTCGAGATCGTCAGGATGTTCCGCACGCACTGCGACGGATTGAGCAGCTTCAGGTGCCCCTTGAGCTTGCTGACGGACCGATACGCCTTGATGATGCTGCCGATTCCGGTCGATGAGATGTAACTCACGCTCCGCAGGTCCAGAAGGATGTTCGTGAGCCCCTTCTCGACAAGCGCGTTGACGGCGTTCTCGAGCGGATCGATCGGACCGTTGGGGTCAAGGCGCCCTCGCACCATGATGACGCCGACGTTTCCGCTCTCACGCGTAATGACGCGACTGGGACGCTGCATGATCGGTATGTCTCCCGATATCGCCCGGTGTGACGAGGCGGATCGCTTGCTGGACCGCTCGCTCGGACTTTGGTTTCTGAATCCGCTTGTGGAGGGTGAATCGAAACGGAATGGGCGATACTGGACTCGAACCAGTGACCCCTGCGATGTGAACACAGTGCTCTACCAACTGAGCTAATCGCCCGAAAATGTCAACGAAGTCGTTACTGGCCGCCTGCGGCCTGCCGCAACGGACCGTCAAGGTACCAGATGCACTTTTGAGCGTCAACACGGGTTGACCGCGGCGCGGACGCTGGTGCGATACTTCAACGGGCGCGATCGAAGAGCTCTCAAAATCATCGGGAATCGGGTGTCATGCAACTTCAATTTCAACGAGTAGTCCTTCAGTTCATTGCGGTTGCGGCTGTTCTCGCTGCGTGCGCTACCTCCGGATCAGCCGGCACGCGCGATGAGATTCTCGCCGCGGTCCGGGCCGGAGACACTGCATCGGCGCTCGATCGACTCACGGCTCTCGAGACGAGCGATCCGGCGAGTTTTCGCGCGAACAACTACGACTACCTGCTCGGTCGAATCCTCGAAGTCCGCGGAGACTTCCCGGGAGCAGCGGCGCGGTACACCGTCGTTCTCGATCGAGGCTCGAACCTCGCCGAATACGCGCTCTGGCGACTTGCTGGCCTCGCCCGTCTCGAGGGCAACTTCGCGCTCGAGCGACAGTTTCTCGAGCGGCTCGCAGGTCGTTATCCCGGCAGCCTCCTGACCGTTCGAGCCATCGAGCGCGCGGCCCGTAGCGCCTACGACGCCGGCGATTACAAACTCGCGCTCCTCAAGCTTCAACCGCTGGCCGGGACCAGTGGTTCCGGGTCTCGCGACGCGCTCGACAGGGTTGCCACGTGCCGGATGCGGCTCGGAGATTCGGCCGGAGCACGGCGCGACTTCCAGCGTTTGCTCGACGGTCCACCGGACGACGCCGCCGTCGTGGCGGCGCGGGGACTCGACGAGCTCGACGCGGCCGAAGAACTCGTCCTCACTGAGTTCGACCGCGTCCGGCGCGGTCGCGTCTACCTGAACAACCGCGACTGGCTCGGTGCGCGACGCCATTTCATCGAAGTGACGAAGATGCCCGAAGCGCTCAACCGCGTCGAAGCGCTCTACTCGGCGGGACTCACGCACTACCGAATGGAGGAGCACGACGAGGCGGTCCGCTTCTGGGATTCCGCATCGGCCGAGTTCCCCGACCATCCGAGCGGAATCCGGGCCGCGCTGTGGGCCGGCCACTCGCTGCAGCGTGCCGGACGATTCGCCGAAGCCGTCGCGCGTTACGATGCGTTCATCGCGCGCTACCCGCGCGACGAGCAGGTCGAGAGTGCCTACCGGAATGGCGTGGATGCCTGGCGTTCGGCCGGCGAGGCGTCAAAAGCCCTTTCGTGGTGCAATCGCGCAGAGGCGGCCAAGCCCGGCAGCGCCCTGGCGACGTTTGCCGCGTTCAACCGCGCGAAGATCAAGCTGGCCACCGGCGACACGGCCGGCGCGCTTGCCGACTTTGCCCGGCTCAAGCAGGCGTATTCACTCCGCCAGACAGGGCCCGGACTGCCGGCGGCTGGCGAACCGGACCTCCTGCGGGCGGTCTGCCTGGAAAGGATGGGGCGGACGAACGAGGCAATCGCGGCGTATCTCGCAATTCGCGCTGGTCGCGATGCATATTTCGGCAATCGTGCGACCGAACGGCTGATCTCGCTCGGGAAGTCGGCCAAGGGTCGAAGCGAGATCGCCCGGCTCCTGCAGTCGTCGACGGCGTCGGCGAATGCGGCGCGCGCTTCGGGCTCCGCGAGTGCCGCCAAGGATGCCGCCGAGCGCGCGTTGCGGTTGACCGACCATCCCGCGACGCGACGATCGATGCTCGACATCCTGCAGTGGGCATATGGGCAGCTCCCGGCCTATTCGCGCGTCAGCGCCCCGGCGCTCGAGGCGGTGGGCCGGGCCGAGGTCTCGAGCGCTCGCCCTGCATCCGAGCGCACCCACGCGGTCCTCGCCGACGAGCTCGCATTCCTTGGACTCTGGGATGAGGCTGCGCCCGAGCTCGCCGCGGCGGGCTTCGGTTCGCGCTCGCCCTTTTCGATGGCCGTGTACAACGCCCGCGGAGCGAGGGCGGACGTTGCGATGCAACTTGGCGAATCGATCGTGGCGAAGCTGCCTTCCGACTTTCGCGTCGAGTTGCTGCCGCGTGGTGTCGCGGAGCTCGTCTACCCGGCGCCATACGCCGACGCACTTCGAGCGTACGCCATTCCGCTCGACGTCGATCCGCGCTTCGAGTTGTCGATCGCGCGCCAGGAGAGCCGCTTCCAGCCGTGGGTGAAGAGCCCGGCCGCTGCTCGCGGTCTCATGCAGTTCATCCCCGAAACGGCGAGCCGGATCGCGGTGTCGCTCAAGCTCGAGCCGTTCGATCAGGACGATCTCTACGATCCGCGGATCGCCGTTCGCATCGGGGCGCGCTACCTTGCGGATCTATATGCGCTTTTTCCCGGAAACCACGCTGCGGTCGCCGCGTCGTACAACGGCGGCGAGGACAACGTCGCCCGCTGGATGAAGCGCTCGGCGGATCCGTCGGACGTCGATCTGGTCGTGGCCGAGATCAGCTTCAAGGAATCGAAGGGCTACGTGTTCAAGGTCATGAACAACTTCTGGGCCTACCAGGCGCTCTATTCGCGCGATCTCGGGCCACGGTAGGGTTGCGCCTTTGCGCCTTTGCGCCTTTGCGAGAAACTCTTCAAGCCGTCGAAGAAGTTCTCGCAAAGGCGCAAAGGAAGACGCAAAGTCGCAAACGAGCAGCTATCGGTATAGCGAAAGCGAACGGGACGAGCCGTTCAGTTCGCCTTGCGCGGCGCCGGTCCGTAGGTCCACGTCTTCGCATCGCGCTGCCGTTGCATCTCTACAAGGTATTCCTTGAATGTCGCGAGCGACTCGGCCGCAGTCCGCGTGACGTTTCGGATGTCGGTCTCGACGAGGACGAAGTCGCGCTCGTCCTTTGTCTTGAGCGCCGTTTCGGCGCGACGGTCGATGTGAACCGCGAGGCCCTCGTAGAAATCGAGAGTGCTGCGGGCCTGCTTGCGCGCCGCGGCGAACTGGCCCGGCCACGGCCTTCCGCTTGGCAGCGGCGCCGAGAAGGACTGACGGCTGGCCTCTGAGTTTACGGCGGCGCGCGCGATCGAGCGGCTTCCGGAAATCGTCCGGCTTCGTGTCGACTTTCGCGACGGCGGCAACCTCGTCGAGCGCCGTGGCGACCTCGGTAAGTGCGTCGTGTTCGCTCGAGAGCGCCGGAAGGTCGGCCTCGTCATGCGCGCGCTGCTTCGAGATCTCGCTCCAGATGAACCATCCGATCAGGGAAAAAAGCACGAGGGACCCGATCGTGGCACCGACGACGACTCCTTGCCGCGAACCTTCCTGACCGCTCCATATCCAGCCATCCATGCCCCTCCCGTACCGGAAATTCGGCCGCAGTCTAACACGCGGACATCGTCGAAAACGTTTCTGGTATCCTCCTCTTTCGATCAATTCGAGACCTTGTACGAAGGAGGCGAGTGAAGGCAGTCATGTCGGGAATGAACGATCCGCTTGGGGATTTGAAGGCGATGAGGGACCGTATGGCGGACCTGCTCGCCGAGACGCAACGCGCGGTCTTCGACGTGAGGGAACCGGTTGAGCGCGTGGGCTGGCGACCGCACTCCGACACTTTCGAGACCGACGAAGGCCTTGTGGTCGTCGTCGAGATCCCGGGAGTCGAACGGTCTTCCGTTACGCTCGAGGTCGACGGCAACCTCATGACGCTGCGCGGAGACCGCGCTACGCCGGCGGGTCTCGATCCGGTCCGGGTGCTCCGTCAGGAGCGCGCGTACGGCTCGTTTGACCGCGTTTTCGAGCTTCCGGTTGGCATCGATGTGGCGTCGATCAAGGCTGAGCAGCGAAACGGCGTGTTGACGATTCGGCTTCCGCGAGTCGACGCCTCGTCGGGCCCGAAGATACAGATCACGGTCGATTAGGGCGGCAAGTCATGGGACGACGAAAAAGTAAGAGAAACGACGCCATTGAAGAGGCTGTCACGGAATCTCCGGAACCGAAGCCGGTCGTAGATGCCGAGCCCGACGAACCGGCAGCTCCGGTCGAGGTCAAGGTCGTCGACAAGCGGCGGTTCGCCCGGTTGCTCGGGTTTGGCGGCCAGGACGATCCACCCGACGATGGCCGGGCGGAGGATTCCGATTCGAGGCTCCCGTCGTACGTCGAGGAGTTGAAGCGGCGCGTCGAGGCGGCAGAGTCCGCGTCGCGCGATGAGGTCGAGGCGGCGCGAACCCGGCTCGAGCGCCACTTCGAGTCGCGCCTCGTGACGGCGCGCGCCGAGATGGCCGCCGGGTTGCTGGACGTACTCGACAACCTCGATCGGGCGCTCGGAGTTCCCGGCGCTGCTGACAGCCCGCTTTACGAAGGCATCGCCACGACGCGCGACCTCTTCATCCGCAAGCTCGCTGACATGGGCATCGAGCCCGTCCCTGGAGTCGGAGAACCGTTCGACCCGGAGAGTCATGAGGCCCTCGATGCCGTCGACGTGGAAGACGAAGCCATGGACGGACGGATAGCGGAGGTCCTCCAGCGAGGGTTCCGGACGTCCGACCGGCTCGTGCGACCGGCGTTTGTCCGGGTTGGGCGCTGGCACGGGTGAGAACCCCGAGCGATAACGTGCACTAGCAGTCAGGACGCAACGCCGGCTCCCGTTTTTTGAGCCGCGAGCGGTAGCGAGCGTCCCACGGACGGTGCCTGAAACCGCAGACTGGATCTCTCCGGAAGGACAGAAGCGATCGGAGCCGGTCGACCGTCCGTGGGACGCTCGCTACCGCTCGCGGCTCGAAAAACGGGGACCGAGCGCATCGCACTACTACCGCGCACGGTACCGATGCGAGAGGCAAGCAATCTCAGTGTCGTCGTGGATCATCTGAGAAGTCCATCAGCGTTTCGCCGGAAGCGCCTGTCAGGTTCTGCCGTTGGGCCGTTTGTTATACTGACGGCTGGCGATTGGAAGCGGCGCTGGAGCATAGTTGCAGCGGGGAAATGGGCGGAGCGGCGGCCGCCATCACTCGGTCGAACAGAGCAGTCACCATGATCGACTTCGAGCAGTTTCAGGACAAGTTCTCCGACAGTGGCCAGCGCGTGATGAAACGCGCCTACGACGAGTCCCGGCGGCGAGACCACAACCAGGTCGCGCCCGAGCACGTCTTCGTGGCGCTCGCCGAGCTCGAGCGCAACTTCTTCAACGAGCTCATGCAGAGCCTGAACGTGGACCCGCAGGCCGTATCATCGTCGCTCGAAAGTCGACTGATGGCGCGTGAGTACCTCGGGCGCGGGCTCAAGATGAGCGACAGTCTCCGGCAGCTTCTCAAGCACGCCCTCGACCGCTCGAGGACGCGCGGCCGCCGGACGATTGATTCAACCGACCTGTTTTTCGCCCTCTTCCAGGACCGCGCCGGCAGTCCCGTCGATATTCTCCGCAAGCTCGGCGCCGAGCCCGACATGGTGAGCGAGAAGATCTCGACCCGTGTTCGAACCCGCGAGGAGCGTGAGGAGCGCTATCGTCGACGCTACGAGCTGCCGTCCTACCTGAAGCACTTCGGCGTGAGCCTCAACAAGCTCGCCCGACAGGACAAGCTGCCGCCCGTCATCGGTCGCGACGAAGAAATCAGCCAGATGATGGAGATCCTCTGCCATCGCGAGCGGGCAAACTCGCCGATGCTCGTCGGTGAAGCCGGCGTCGGAAAAACCGCCGTCGTCGAGGGTCTCGCCCGTCGCATCGAGCTCGAGCCCGAGCGCGTGCCGCAGAGGCTGAGAAACTCGCACGTCGTTCAGCTGCAGATGTCCGGGCTCGTGGCCGGAACGATGCTGCGCGGAATGTTCGAGGAACGAATCCAGGGAATCATCAACGAGGTCAAGGAGCGCGAGAACCTTATCCTCTTCATCGACGAAGTGCATACGATCATGGGTGCCGGGTCGGCCATCGGCGCCTCGTCGGACGCCGCGAACATGTTCAAGTCGTCGCTTGCGCGCGGCGAGCTTCGCATCATCGGCGCGACGACGATGACCGAATACAAGGAGTTCATATCGGAGGACGAAGCGCTCTCGCGCCGGTTCCGGCTCGTGCGCGTCAACGAACCGTCGATCGACGAGACGCGGCAGATCCTGGACGGGGTGCGGCCCCGCCTCGAGAAGAACTACTCGGTACAGATCACGGATGACGCCATCAATGCGGCGCTCGAGATGGCTCCGCGTTACATACGCAGCCATCACCTGCCCGACAAGGTGATCGGCTGGCTCGACACCGCGGCGGTAAAGGTCGAGATCGCCGGTCCCGAGGTCCCGGAGGTTCGCCGAGAGCACGTCATCGAGGTGATCTCGCAGGAATCGCAGATTCCCCGCGACATGATCTTCCGCGACACGAACGAGCGCTTCGCCGAGATGGAGGCGAAGATCGCCGAGCGCGTCGTGGGTCAGCAGACCGCGATCAAGGCCGTCGCACGCCGGTTGCGCCTCAACAAGGGACCGCTCAAGGAGAACTACTCGAAACCTGACGGCGTCCTGCTTTTCCTCGGGCCCACAGGGGTCGGCAAAACCGAGCTCGCGAAAGCCGTCGCCGAGTTCATGTTCGGCGACGACTCGAAAATGGTGCGGATCGACATGAGCGAGTACCAGGACGGCACGGTCGCCGTCGAGAAGCTCATCGGCATGCCGCGCGGCATCGTGGGATCGGAGCGTGGCGGCATTCTCACCGAACGGCTGCGCGACAACCCGTACACGGTTCTGCTGCTTGATGAAGTCGAGAAGGCATCGACGTACCTCCTGAACCTGTTCCTGCAGGCGTTCGACGAGGGCTGGTTGACGGATGGTCGCGGCAAGAAGGTCTTCCTGTCGGATGCGATCATCATCATGACGAGCAACCTCGGAAGCGACAGTTTCAAGAAGTACCTGAAGCCGCTCGGATTCGCGAACGACCAGAAATCGGACATGGAGCAGGTGAAGCGGGACGTGCTGAAGGCAGCCGAGGACCGGTTCTCGCCCGAGTTCCGCAATCGGATCGACGAGATCGTCGTTTTCGCGCCGCTCACCAAGGAAGAAGTGAGCGAGATTTCGGAGATCTACATAGGAAAGATCCGGCGGCAGATGGAGGACTTCGGCAAGGCACTCGTCGTGTTGCCGGACGCCGCGGAATTGCTCGTGCAGAAGGGCTTCAGCCCGGCGTACGGGGCGCGGTTCCTGAAACGAACGATCGACGAGCTCGTGAAGCTCCCTGATCACGCAGCTGTGGGCGGATTCGGATCGGTTCACGGTTTCGGTTCGTGATGGTGCGGTCGTCGTGGAGGGCTCGGTCTGATGCGACGATTCGACGGGCTCCGCATCGGTGGAATGCTCGCAGCGATTCTGGCGGCGATTGTCGCGGCGTCGGCACAGTCGACGCGAGTGGCTCCGCCTCCACCTCCAACCAGCCCGGATGCCGCCGAGGCGGCTCGCGTCCTCGAGGCTGCGACCGCGGCGCTCGGCGGTCCGAAGTACCTGGCCGTGACGTCGCAGGTTTCCACGGGCGTATTCACCGCTTTCGTTCAGGGGCAGCGCGGTGCGCCCGTCGACTTCATCGACACTTTCGTTTATCCGACCGGAACCGGACCGAGTTCGGCAAGAAGAAGTCGCGAGTCGTGCAGACGAATGTCGGGGATTCCGGCTGGAAGTTCGACGCCCAGCGAGACATGCTCGCCGCACAGACGTCCGAAGAGGTCGCGCTGTTCAAGCGGTACATCCGGGCGAACCTCGATAACGTCCTGCGAGGACTATGGCGGTCGCCGGATGCGCAGCTCGAGTATCTTGGAAAGGCCGAGCTGTCACCGCGCCAGTGGTCGGACCGGGTCGCGTTGACGTACGGCGACGGACTCCGCGTCGAGTTGTTCTTCGATGCGCAGACTCACCTGCCGACGCTGACGAAGTATTTCGAGGGGGCCGAGAGCGGCGCCCCGGGCGCTGTGCTCGAGACGAGGTATTTCTTTTTTCTCGACTACGGCGGCGTGAAGTCGCCGCGCACGGTCGATCTCTATCGCGACAACGTGCAGACGGCGCGCGTGGTCTACGACTCAGTGATCTTCAACTCGGCCGTGGATGCGAGAGTCTTCGAGAAACCGGCGACCTCCAAGGACCTGAAATAGGTCCGAGCCGACTTCTCTCGCGGTGACTCGGTTTTTCAGATATCAGCTGCTGCTTTGCGTCTTTGCGTCTTCCTTTGCGCCTTTGCGAGAAACTCTTCAGGCCGTCGAAGAGTTTCTCGCAAAGGCGCAAAGGAAGACGCAAAGACGGCGAGATCGAACGAGACCCACTACCCCGGGTGGCGAAGCGTTGGAGCGGGCCGCGCGTCCAGTGTACACTCGCCGGGTTTGTTGATCCCCCGCACGGAGCCCGCAACCATGTCGCAAACGAACGGCCAGGTACTGTTGTCGGCCTTTGGCCTGACCGACGTCGGCGTCGTACGCAAGAACAACGAGGACTCGTTTCTGATCGCCGATCTCGAACGCGAGACCGAGGCGGATCGCGCCTGGCACGACGCCCCGGTGGGCTCGAAAGGCATCCTGCTTGCCGTCTCGGACGGTATGGGGGGTGCGGCGGCCGGCGAGATTGCCAGTGCGATGACCGTCGGCTCGCTTCGACAGTGGCTGGGCGATAATCACGAAGGCGTCGGGACGCACGTCCTGATCAAGGAAGCCGTCGAGGAAGCGAATCGAAACGTGTTCGACGCGGCCCAGGACACCGAGCGCCGGGGAATGGGGGCGACGCTGACGGCGGTGCTCGTCCGCGGAAGAATGGCGCACATCGCCGAGGTCGGAGACTCGCGGGCGTATCTGATTCGGCAGGGCCGGATCCGCCAGGTTACGCGCGACCAGAGCTACGTCCAGTTGCTCGTCGAGCAGGGGGTGGTGACCCGCGAACAGGCCGAGAAGTCGCCGCACCGCAATGTCATCCTCCAGGCGATGGGGCATCGGGGCGATGTTGTGGTGGCGGTCGGACGTCTCGAGTTGCGCAGCGGCGACACTTTCGTGCTCTGTTCGGATGGCCTGTCAGGGAAGATGACCGAGGCGGAGATGCGCGACATCGTCGAATCTTCGACGGACTTTCCGGAGGCCGCGACTCGGATGATCGCCATCGCGAACGAACGAGGTGGCGAAGACAACATCACGGTGGTGCTGGCGAGAGTCTCGGGCGAGGGCGTACCTGCGGTCGAGCCTTCGGACGGCATTACGCGCACGCTTGAGAGTATTCAGGACGTGGATCTGCTCGAGCGGTCGTCGCCGCCGGCGGCCGCACCGGCTCCGGTCGCACCGCCGCCACCGCCGCCGGTGCTCCCGGTCTCGAGCGAGACCGTCGCCATGAGTGCACGGGACGTCGAGAAAGCGACGGCTAAGCGCGCCGCCGTTAAGGCGCCAGAGGTACCGAGCGAGGTCGTCGAGGCAAGGAAGGGCGGCCACTCGGCGTGGATATGGATTGCCGTTGCGGTGCTGTTGCTGCTGGCGATCGTCGCCGTGTTGATGATCGTTTTTGGCGTTGCGTTCCTGCGCTAGGTCGGCGCCTAGGTGCGCCAAGCATCAGACGGCGACTCGATCCGTGCGACTGTCCGCCGGCCGGTCCCTCGCTCGCGGTACTGGGTCAGGCGTGACGCGATCCGACCGGCCGCCAAAACGGACCATCGCCGACCCAGAACCCCGAGCGCAGCGAGGGGCCGTCGTTCAATGGCGCTGCCTTTGGTGAGTCTGCGGATGGTGGAAGCCACGGCCCGTCAAGTAAACCGCACGCGAAGCACACCACGGCCCCTCGCTGCGCTCGGGGTTCTGGGTCAAACGTGACGCGATTTGACGAGTCGTCAAATCGGACCATCGCCTACCTGGAGCCGCGAGCGGTAGCGAAGCGGTCCCGCGGACAAACGTCCGCAGCAGATTGCCCTGACCTCTTGCACGGATGGCGGACCGATCCGTGCGACTGTCCGCCGGCCAACTCGCTACCGCTCGCGGGTCTGATGCTGGCGCCATTACTACAGGCTGTTCCAATCCCCGGGGACCGCCACCACGTTCGGCGGACCATACGTCACGATGACGTCGGCACCGCCAGGCGAATTCGAGTTCCGCAGGAACCACGCGCCCGAACCCGGCACGTAAACCCCGATCGAGTCCGCGCCGTCGGCGTTCCAATCCCCGGACAGAGCTGTGGCCCCGGCCGGACCGTAGCCGAACACTATGTCGGCCCCGCCCGACGCGTTCGAGTTGCGCAGAAAGAACGTTCCCGTACCCGGGCTGTACAGCCCGACCGTGTCCGAGCCATCCCCGTTCCAGTCGCCCACAACTGCCTTCCATCCGGCACCGGCCGGGCCGTAGCCGAATACCACGTCTGCCGGGCCGTTCGAGTTCGAGTTTCGAAGAAAGAAGACGCCGTTGGCCGGATCGAAAAGTCCGACCGTGTCGAGCCCATCGGCATTCCAGTCGCCGACGACGGGTACGAGGCCGAGTCCTCCGGCTCCGAACGAGAAGACCAGATCGGCACCACCCCCGGCATTCGTGTTCCTGAGAAAGAAAGCTCCCGTCACGGAGTCATAGAGTCCGATCGTGTCGCTGCCGTCGCCATTCCAGTCGCCCCGCAGCGGCACCCAGGCCGCACTCGGCGCTCCGAAGCCGAAGACGAGATCGGCACCGCCGGGAGTATTCGTATTTCGCAGGAACCACGCGCTCGACGCCGACACATAGATTCCGACCGAATCGTCGCCTCGAAATTCGTAAGCGCCTATGTCGCGCGCCGTCCCCTGTGGACGTTTCTTTCCATCGAGGTCGTCCGTCACAGAGGCGAGCACGGCACCCGTGTTGATGCACGGCCCCCCGGCCTTTGGATGGTAGTTCCCGGCGGCGGCGTCGACGACGGTCGCCGCGATGTTCGAAATGACGGATGCCGCGTCGTGTCCGCGCGCCTTCCACTGGGCAGCCGTGATGAAGGTCTCGTTGTACTCGAAACGGTCCACGATCACGTTGTTGTTGGAAACAAGACCCGGTTCGCTCGACGGGTCGCAGCTGATCGAGCCGCGAGTTCCGGGATGAATCAGCACGTTGTTTCGAATCGTGTTGTTTATCGAACCGTTCAGCAGCGAGAAGGCAAATCGGCCGTTCGACGCCTGAATTACCGTGTTGTGCAGGAACTGGTTGTCGTGGGTTCCAAATGCAGGATCGAAGCCGTCGTCCCAGGCAGCAATGCCCGACGCGTGATTGTTGTAGAGCAGGTTGTTCGTGAACTTCGACTGGATCACCGACGCGAGGTTGATGCCCGCCGCGCCACCCGTGCCGTTCTCCCAGATGACGTTGTAAGACACGTCGGCGTTCGAAATGATGCCGTCGCCCGGGAGCGCCGGGTCGGCGTTGATCTGGATGCCCGAATTGCTGTTGTGGTGCACGCGGTTGCGTCGAATCACGACGTTGTCGGAGCTGTTCGAGACGTAGATTCCGTGCTCGGCCCCGGAAAACGACGTCTCGTTCCCCGTGATCGTCAGGCCCTCGGCATAAGCCGTGAAGATCCCCCACACTCCGTTGTTGTGGCAGTAGTTGTTCGAGATCACGACGCCGTGCGATTCGGCATCCGGCTCGGCCTGCACTGCGATGCCGGATCGGCCTGCGCTGTGGGACTCGAAGCCCGTGAGAGTGATCCAGCTTGCATCGCGAATCCAGAGGTTGTCGTTGTTTGTGTTCTGGGGTCCCGGCGCATTGACGATTGCACCAGGCTCGCCGCGGAAGACGATGGGTGCGATCGACGTCCCGGACCGCGTGAACTTCGCTCCGACGTAGGTGCCGGGCCGGACTATCACCAGGTCTCCAGCGAGCACGACGTTTGCGGCCTTCTGAATCGTCAGGAACGGCTGCGCGGACGTGCCGGGGTTCGTGTCGAAGCCGGACGGTGAGACGTAGTAGGTGGTGGCGGCGCTTGCGGACTCGGCCACCGCGCACAAAAACAGAACGGCGAACAGGGGAAGGAGTCGTCGGATCATGGGGAACTCGCTGGGGGCGTGGGTTCCGGGGGCGGACGTGCAAAGGGTAGCACAGACCATTGAAGGCGCGACGTTCTGGGGAATGGGCTTCGCGTACAGAGGCACAGAGGACACAGAGTCAGTCACTACAGAGTCAATCGTGAATGCCGGCCTCCGTGACTCCGTGACTCCGTGTCTCTGTGTGCGAAGCGTCTTCCCCCTGATCCCTACTTCAACTCCGCCGCTGTCACCGTGTGTTTCCACAACTCACGTCCCGCAAAGTCGTACGTCCGCATCGTCATCACGCGCTCCTTCCTGGGTCCCGAGAACTCCAGCATTCCGAAGTTCCGCGTCTCGGTCACCCAGGTCCCTGGCATTCGGAGCGGGTTGTTCGTCTCCTCCTCGATTCGACGCCCGCCGGCCGTCAACGGGCTCGACGTGAATTCGTAGAGGGGGTAACTCGTCACGGACGTGCTCTTGAGCAGTTCCGTGTGGTGACGATCGCCAGACAGAAAAACGACGCCGGGGATCTTTTCTGTTCGCAGGAACTCGAAGAGACGCTTCTGCTCCACCGGATAATCCGAGAACGACTCGCCCCAGACGGGCACGTTGAGCATCTGGTTACCAGCAGCGACGAGCTTGAACGGTGCGCGGCTCGACGACAGGCAGTCCATCAGCCAGTCCATCTGCGCCCCGCCGAACATCTGCCTCGCCGGATCGCCGCGCCGGTCGTTCGGTGAACGATGGAACCGGTTGTCGAGCATGATCACCTCGACGTCCTGCCACTGGAAGTGGCCGAACACGCCTGGCGTCTCGAGCGTGCCGTACTCCCGATTAGCCCAGTAATCCTTGAAGACCCGAAGCGATGCGCCTCGTTGACCCGCGACCCGATCGCTGTTGTCGGGGCCGAAGTCGTGGTCGTCCCAGATCGCGTAGTTGTGCGTCGCGGCCAGCAAAGCCTGCATCTCGGGAAGCTGGCGCGTGTGGGCGTAACGGTACCGAAATCCGGCTTCGCTGTTGAAATCGCCCTCGCGCAGGTAGGCATTGTCGCCAAGCCAGAGCATGAGGTCCGGCTTCATGGCGGCAATAGTCGTGAAGATCTCCATCTTGTCGCCGTAAGGCGCCCCCGGACGATCGAAGGGAGCGTCGTTGACGAAAGCACACGAGCCGAACGCCAGTCGGAACGCTGGCGGATCGGTCCGGTATTGCCAGAGCTTCTGCGTCTGGAATGTGAGCGGATGCGGCCGCTCGACGCGAAGACCGTCGAGATAGACCTCATAGTCGTACCGCAATCCTTCATCGAGCCGTGCGAGTGTGAACCGTGCGATGTGATCGCCGTCGGCTCGTGTGTCGAACGGTTCGCTCAACCGCGCCGTCGCCGGCTGCCCCTGTTTCCAGTAGCGGACCTGCGCGCGACAGGCCCTGGTCGTCTGCAGCCAGATGGCCGCCTCGGTTGTCTCGGCGAAACCGACCATCGGACCGGACCTCAGCCAGGGTCGCGGATCGAGCGACGCCTGACGCGCGAAGGCGAGTCCGGCGAAGGGAGCGAGGAGCGGCAGTGCAAGAATGTCACGGCGTTGCATGTCGATTCGCCTCAACGAAAAAGAGCGCCGCCTTCGTGTGGAAGGCGGCGCTCGTTGGTTAACCGTTCCGCCAGCTCGTTAGAACTGGTATCGGACGCCGATCTGCATCTGGAACGGGGCGCCGGGGTTGTTTCCGGTCAGGATACGACCGAATGTCCGGCTCGTCGGGTTCTGATCCACGGTCTGCAGGAAGTTCACGTTCGGCTTGCCGCCGAATCCGCAGTCCGACGTGACCGGGGCCGCGCAGAAGTTCGCAACCGTCGAGAATCCCTGACTGAGCGTGATGTTCTCGATGTTTAAAAGGTTGAAGAACTCCGCGAGGACCGTGACCGACTGGTTCTCGCTGATCTCGAACCGCTTCTGCACGCGCACGTCGACGTTGTAGATCGCGCGGTTCCGGTAGGCGTTCCGCTCGAACTGCACGCCGGGCGCGCTGTACGGACGGTCCGTGTTCACCGTGTCGCGATTGGCGTCCGAACCGAAGCGCGCATCGAAAGGGGCTCCCGACTGCAGCCGGATGGCGCCCGAGACCTCGAAGCCCATCGGCATGTAGAACACCGGGTTGGCGGTGAACTGGTGCCGTCGATCCAGGTTCGAATAGTTGTACTCGGGCTGGAAGTTGAACGCGTCCTCGTAGGTCGTGCCGCCGGAATCGCGTTCGTTGTCGTCATCGGAGAGGTTCCGGGACAGAACGTAGAACACGTTCACCTGACCCCATTCGCGCTGGAACTTCGCACGAAGCGTCAGCGCCTGGTAGAGCGAACTGGCGGACGAATCACGAATCGTCACGTCGCGCAGCGACGGGATCGGGCGCACGGCACCCGTCACGAAGTACTGCGGACGCTGCGCGAGGTCGAGAGGATCGAACGAGGCGGACGGCAGATTCGCCTGCACGTTCCGCTGGAGGTGAACCGCCTTCACCTGCGTGTAGTCCGCGCCGACAACGAGTCCCTCGGCGAGCTGATGCTCGACACCGCCGCCGAACTGGTATGACCGCGGATTCTCGAAGCCGTTGGCCATAGCCGTCACGTTCGCACCGAGGAACGGGTCAGGCGACAAACCAAGCGCCGCTGCGATCTGCGCGATCTGCTCTGGCGTGACATTCGGGAGGTTGCCGAGATCGAACTGGTTCAGGTCGACGCCAATGAGCGCGAACTGATCGTAGAGAGTGGCAGCCTGTCCGGCAGCCACCGGGAACGGCAGCGTGACCGAAACGTCTCCAGGCGGCAGCCGGAAGTTGTTGATCGGACCGGCGAAGATCAGCAGCGGCGAGCGGGCGTAATAGATGCCGCCGTAGCCGCGGATCACCGTCCTGCCGTTGCTGAATGGATCCCACGCAAAACCGAGGCGCGGCGCCCACTGGTTCGTCGCATCATCGATCTGGGTCGGGTCGGTCGTGATGCCGACGGGGAACCTGAAGTTCTGGACCTTCTCGATCAGGTCCGTGTTGTTCGCTTCGGGTTGCGGATTGAACTGCCCTTCCCAGCGGAGTCCGAAGTTCAGGGTGAAGTTCGGCTTGATCCGCCACGAGTCCTGCGCGAAAAACGCGAGCTCATGAGACTTCAGGCCAGCCTCGAGGTTGCCGATCTGGCGGATGTAACGGAAGCCGCTGTTGTCGAAGCGGTTCGCATTCGGACCACCCACCGAGAGCTGCTCGAGCGTAACGTTCACGTCGGCGTTAAACGGGATGTTGTACTGGCCGAACTGGTTGAAACCGAATGTCTGGAACGCGTCGATGTAGTTGTATTCGACACCGAACTTGACGGCGTGATCGCCCACGGTCCAGCTGATGCTGTCGGCGAGTTGCAGGCGCTTGTCGTCCTGCGTCGTCGGCATGAAGTTGCGGTTGCCGGTGTTGGCAAACGAGGTCGAGAGATTCGGACTGATCGAGTTCGCGAGTCGCGGACGCTCCTCGCGCGAGTACTGTCCGCGGAACTCGTTGAGCACCGCCGGGGATATGATCCACGTCCATTGCCCGATGAGCGTGTTCGTGTTGTTTTCTTCAGTACCGTCGTTCGACACGGCACGGTTCGTCGTCGGAAGGACGGCGCCGCCCGTGTTCGTCGAGTTCAGGCCTTCATTCTGCGAGTAGTTGTAGCGGGCGTTGACGCGATGGTTCGAGCTGGCTTCCCAGTCGACCCGGCCAAGGATGGCGAGGGCATCGTTGGTCGCCTCGAACGGACCCTGCTCGGATCGGTAGAAGTTCAGCGCCTCGGCCGTGTTGTCGGTCGCGACGAGGTTCGTCAGGTTCGCGAAGACGACCTGGCGCGGAATACGGACCCGCTGCTGCTCGTAGGCGCCGAAGAAGAAGAGCTTGTCCTTCACGATCGGACCGCCGATCGATCCGCCCCACTGCTGCTGCGTCGGGACGAACTGGAAGTCGCGCGTGTCGGTCGAGCTCGTCGGGTCAGCCGTTTCCACCGCGCGGAAGAAGTCGTTGTCGCGCGACAGCTGCTTCGGGCGGAGGTAGTAGAACGCCGAACCGTGGAAGTCGTTCGTGCCCGACTTCGTGACGGCATTGACGATTCCGCCGGTCGAGCGGCCGAACTCGGCCGAATAGCCCGACGGGACGACCTGGAACTCGCGAATCGATTCCTGGGGAATCGTGAAGGCGAAGTTGCTGCGCTCGCCGCCCTTGATGCCGCCGAAGAACGGATTGTTGTAGTCGACACCGTCGACGTTGATGTTCGCGTTGATGCCCCGCTGTCCGGAGAGCGAGATCTGCTGCCGGGACGGCTCAACCTGCGCGGTAGGCGTCAGGGTGACGAAATCCTGGAAGCGGCGGCCATTGATCGGCAGGTCGCGGATCGCCTGCTCGTTGATGACTGCGTCAGGCTCGCTGCGCGTCGTCTGGACGTCGACTGCGCCGGCCGTGACCGTGATCTCTTCCGAAACACCGCCGGCTCCGAGCTCGATCCGGAGCGAATAGGTGCGGCCGACGACCACCTGGACGTTGTTGATCGTCGAGGTCTGGAAGCCCGAGGCTTCGGTCGTGACCGAATACGTGCCCGGCGGAAGGGTCACGATGGTGTAGGTGCCTTCGTCGTTGGTTGTGACGGCGCGCTCGAGGCCGATCGCCTCACTCTTCGCAGTCACGGTCGCGCCCGCAACGGCGGCGCCCGACGAGTCCCGAACCGTGCCGGTGATCTGGCCCGAGCTTGCCTGCGACTGCGCGAACGCCGCCGTCGGGACGAACCCGAGGGCGAGTGTCGCGAGCACCAGGCAGCACGCCAGACGACGCACGATGGTGTGATTGGTTCCCAGCATTCTCACTTCTCCTCCAAGAATCACGATTGGTGTCCCTGTGTTGTGGATCCACGGCAGTCTCCGTGGGGACGCATGACCGCGCCAAACATCAAGCCGGTAAGCATGCCGGGGGTGGGTTACCCGGATGCGTTGAAGGCGTAAACTTCATGTGAAAACTGGCGATGATACTGTCCGCCCGGGAGGCATGCAAGCGAGCCGTCCGGGTGGTGGCAGGCGCGGACGAGGAGCCGTGAGCAGTAGAGCGAGAAGAGGTGCGTCCGCAGGTGAAGGCGCCCGTCGTGTATACTCCGCCGTCGGAGGAAACGCGAGTGCTGGAGCGGCTTCGGACGAAATTGTTGCGAGGCGTCGGCCGGGCGATCGACGACTTCGGGATGATCGAAGAAGGCGATCGTGTGATGGTCTGCCTGAGCGGCGGCAAGGACAGCTACACTATGCTGTCGCTGCTGCTCGATCTGCAGCGGCGGGCGCCGGTGCGATTCGAACTGCTCGCGGTCAACCTCGATCAGAAGCAGCCGAATTTCCCCGAGCACGTGTTGCCGGAGTACCTGGCAGGGATTGGCGTGCCGTTCCGGATCGTCGAGCGCGACACGTATTCGATCGTCGCGGCAAACGTTCCGGAAGGGAAGACGATGTGCGCGCTCTGCTCGCGGCTGCGGAGGGGAATCCTCTACAACGTCGCGGTCGAAGAAGGTTGCACGAAGATTGCGCTGGGGCACCACGCGGACGATGCGATCGACACGCTGCTGCTCAACCTGCTTTATGGCGGGACGACGAAAACGATGCCGCCGGTGCTGCGCAGCGACGATGGCCGCAACACGGTGATCCGTCCGCTGATCTATTGCCGAGAGTCCGACGTCGCGGCGTTTGCGGCGGAGATGGCGTATCCGATCATCCCGTGTGACCTGTGCGGATCGCAGGAGAACCTGAAGCGACAGCGGGTCGGGCGGTTGGTCGACGAGTTGGAGAGGGAGATCCCCGAAGTGCGCAGCTCGCTGCTGGCGGCGATGGGACGTGTCGTGCCTTCGCACATGCTGGACGCCGGGCTGTTCGACTTCAAGGGGCTTGGCGTGGCCATGTCCGGTGATGTCGCGGCGGAGCTTGATGCGGCGCTCGGGGTGAACGTGGAAGTGGGTTCACAACTGTAGAAGCCACTGTGCTCTCCGTGACTCAGTGCTCTCTGTATGCCAACGGCACGAACCGTGGGTATACAGAGAGCACAGAGTCACGGAGAGCACAGAGGTTTTTGGACAGAAGTCATGAATGAAGAGAAAGCCATAGTGACGCGCGGGTTCACGTGCGACGAAGAGCTGACGGCTCTCGTCCGCGCGTTCGAGACCTGCGAAATATCACGAGGGGCGTGGGACCACGCCGGCCATATCGCCGTGGCCCTCGTCTATGCAACCGAGCTCGGCGAGGACGCTGCCACGGATCGCATGCGCACCGCACTGCTGCATTTCACGAAGGTCAACAACATCGTGCCGTCGCCCGGCCGCGGATACCACGAGACCCTCACGCGATTCTGGATGCGAATGGTCGCGGTCGTCGCGGCAGAGCTCGAATCGAGTGAGCCCCTGCACGCAAGGGCAAACGCCGCGATCGAGCGATTGGCTGACAAGAACGTCGCGAAACACTACTACAGCCCGGAACTGCTCGCTTCCGACGAAGCCCGTAGCGGGTTCGTCCTGCCGGATCTCGCCGAGCTCCCCACGCCTCAGCAGTAACTCCAGGCCGACTGACGGCCGATTCACCCCCTCCGGAAATACACGTCGACGTAATCGGTCACCGGCTCGCACGGATTGTCCATCTGCTGCAGGCGCCAGTATTGCCGGTTCGCCTTGATCGCAAACGTGAACTCACCATCTCGCACACACGGATTGCCGCCGTTGATGTGCGAGACCTGAGTGACGATCGTGCCGCGAAAGCCGAATTCCTTCGCATCGACGCGCGTCACCACGCCGTCGATGCGGACGAAGTCGACGCCGTCACGCGACTTCTGCTCGCCCTTGATCGTGAGCGTTCCCGCTTGATCGGTGACGACGACGCTGCCGAACCGGTCCCAACTCACCCATTGGAGCGAAAGGTGATGGCGGCCGAGCAGCAACCGTTTCATCGACGGGCTTGTGACGGTGGTCTTCGGGGTATTATCGGCGCCCGCGATGGGAGCAAAGGCGACGAGGAGAAGGAAGGTGGCGAAGAGTCGGCGTGACGCGATGAACATTCGGATACCCAGGATGTGGAGTGTGAGGCCGCGTGGCTGATTCGGCGGCCAAGCGTACTCTCGATGCGCTCGAGCGGCGAGTCGTTGTTTGTCGGGCGTGCCCGCGACTGGTCGAGTGGCGTGAGGCCATCGCGGTCGGCAAGGTCCGGCGATTCGCCGACCAGGAATACTGGGGCCGTCCCGTGCCGAGCTTTGGCGACGCGCAGGCGCGGCTGCTCGTAGTTGGCCTGGCGCCGGCGGCTCATGGAGCGAACCGCACGGGGCGGATGTTCACAGGCGACCGCAGCGGCGAATGGCTCTATCGAGCGCTGCACCGGGCCGGATTCGCCAGCCAGTCGTCGTCTGAGCAGCGGGACGATGGTTTGCGCCTGCGCGACTGCTGGATCACGGCGGCCTGCCACTGCGCGCCGCCAGCCAACAAGGTGCTTCCCGCCGAGCTGGCAGCGTGCCAGCCGTTTCTCGTGGAAGAGTTGCACGCGCTTTCGCGGCTGCGCGTGATCGTGGCGCTTGGAAGGATCGCCTACGACGCGACGTGCCGGGCGCTCGAGGCGTCCCGAAGCGCCAACGAGCGGCCACGGCAGCCCTTTGGCCACGGTGTCGAGGTATCGGTTGCGCCGGCGCTCGACCTGATCGGCAGTTACCATCCCAGCCAGCAGAACACGTTCACGGGTCGGCTCACGGAGGAGATGCTCGATGCGGTTTTTGGGCGAGCGGCGGAACGTATCAGTACCGTGCGCTGAACGAAACCGCTGCGCTGTAGACAGCGGGCCGCGGGGAACGGTTCCGATCAATTCTGTCCTTCCGCAACGACGAATCTGCGGTTTCAGGCACCGTCCTTGGGACGCTCGCTACTGCTCGCGGCTCAAGGAACGGGGATCCGGCGGAGAGTCCTTCCTGGTAGCGCACGCTGCGCGTGGTCCCCGTTTTATGAGCCGCGAGCGGTAGCGAGCGTCCCACGGACAGATTTCGGATCGAGTCTTCCGCGGACGGTACTGATCCGCCGTTTGCACCGATTCGGCATTCAGTGGAATATCCTGGCCAAGTTGAGTCATTCTGTTCCCCGAGAACTGTCGAGAGCGGAGGGACAGACATGCGGAGACGAGTTGGCGGGTTGATTGCGGCAGTGTTCGGATTGGCGGTGTTTGCCGTGCCGGGTGCTCCGGAGGCTAACGTGCTCGGGGTTGAGGACGCGCCGGCCGTTGCTGACGACGTCGAGCTCTTCGGAGCGGATCCGAACATCCCTCCGACGAAGCGCAAGGCGATGCTCGCCTGGCTCGCCGAGAAGCGCTACCTCGAGGGCTACACTGCCGAGCCTGCAGTGCATCCGTCCGAAGGACCGCACGGCGGCAACGTCCGCACGTTCTTCAACTCGATTCTCGTCGAGGACCTGAGCGCCGGCCGGACGACATTCCGCAAGGGCGCGACCATGGTCAAGGAGCTGTATTTCGGATCGACCGACACCGTCCGCGGCTATGCGGTGATGGTGAAGGTCAAGAAAAACGCCGGGTCCACTGGAAAAGGCTGGCTGTACATGGAGACGTTCAACGGCACGCAGGCCGACTTCTACGGCCGCGGCATCGGCATCTGCGCAGATTGCCACAGCGCCGGCACGGACTACCTGCTCTCGGAATTCCGGCCTTAGAACAGAACCCGCTCGCTATCGCTCGCGGTACTGATCCTCCGTCAGCGGAATGTCTCCTTCAGATCGCGTCCGGCAGGTCGCCGTGCGTGCCGTGGCAGGATCAGTACCGCCAGCGAGCGAGCGGGTCGCATTGGAGACGGGATACGCCGGTGGTCGAGTGCGCTCGCTTCCTACCGCGCAGCGGTTTCGTTCAGCGAGCGGGTGATCTCAGCCACAGTCGAAGCAAGGTCGCACGGCCACCCGGTCGCTACCGCTACCGGTTCTGACCGGTGCCGAGGACCGAGTCGATCGTCGCGACGACCTGCGGGTGGTACCCGGGCCGCGCTTTCGCGTAGATCTCGCTCGCGCGCTTCTTTCCGGCCTCTGTTTTCATGAGCTCTTCGTACAGCGGCCGAATCAGTTTTCGTCGACCGATCGTGACCAGATACTGCTCGAGTCGCGCGTCAGCGGGTGCATACCCGTTCCGGATCGACAGCAGCAACCACTCGAACGCAACCTCCGAGTTTCCGCGGTTCGTCAAACCGAACGCCGCGTCGAGCTCGGCCATTCGCGCGGTGCCGAGGCCCTCCGGCATGAACTTGAGGAAGTGCTGCCACTCCTGGGTCGTCCAGGCCTTTGTGTCGATTGACGTGACCGGGGCCTTCCCGTCCAGCCACGGACGCGCCTGCGCTTCGACCTTCACGAACGCATCGGACTGCGGCTTCGGCGCGCCAGCGGGCACTCCGGCCTTGAATACCCATTCCTCGACGGGGACCTTCGCCGCGGCAGCCGGGTCCTTGTCGAGAAGATTCGCCTTCAGATAGGCGAGAAAGTCGTTCGTCGTGATGCTCCTGAAGGCGAAGTGATCGAAGTAGCCGCGCAGGAAGCGGTCGAACCGATCCCGGCCAAACGCCTCTTCGAGGTGACGAAGGAACATGCCGCCCTTCTCGTACGCGACCTGCGAAAACGAGTCCTCCGGATCGCGTCCCGCCAACTCGAGGCGCAGCGACTCGTCGCGGTCCTCGAGACGATCCAGGTCGCCCTGAAGAATCTGGATACCGAGCACCGCCTCCATCTGTTCGAAGTCGCGTCCGTAGACCTCTTCGACGATTCGCCGCTCGACGTAGACGGTGAATCCCTCGTTCAGCCACAGGTCACTCCACGTGGCGTTCGTCACGAGATTCCCGGACCACGAATGGGCAAGCTCGTGTGCGATCAACGAAACGAGGCTCTTGTCACCCGCGATGACGGTCGGAGTTGCAAACGTCACTCGCGGATTCTCCATGCCACCGAACGGGAAACTCGGAGGCAGCACTAGAATGTCGTATCGACCCCATCGGTACGGGCCGTAGAGCTTCTCGGCAACGACCATCATCCTCTCGGTGTCGGAGAACTCGCTTGCGGCTGACTCGACCACGCTCGGCTCGGCGAAGATGCCAGTGCGCTTGCTCATCGGCTTGAAAGCGATGTCGCCGACCGCGATCGCAATCAGGTACGCCGGTATCGGCTGCCGCATCCGGAACGTGTAGTCGCCGTCGCGCTGTCCCTTCAGGTTGGCGTCGTTTTCGGCGCTCATGACCGCGAACAGATCCTTTGGCGTTCTGAGTCGGGCGGTGTAGGTCATGCGCACGCTCGGAGAGTCCTGGACCGGGATCCAGCTTCGCGCGTGGATGGCCTGCGACTGCGAGAAGAGAAACGGCGACTTCTTGCCGGCCGTCATCGACGGCTCGAGCCACTGGAGGCCGGACGCCTCGGGGCTCGTCGAATACGTGATGCGGACCTTCTTCACCTTCGCCGGTACGTCGATCGAGAGCGGGGCCCCGAGAATCTCGTCGTTGCCGCCGAGCGTGTGCTTCACATCAACCCAGGCGCGGCCGTTCACCGATGCCTCGATTCTGGCGATGCGAAGCGCCCGCGAGTCGAGGATGAGCGGTCCCGTGCCGGGCACCGTGCGCTCGACGTCGAGCATGGCAGTGCCTTCCAGGGTCTTCTTCTCGAAGCTGACGACGAGGTCGAGGTCGACGTGTGTGACCCGGATCGATTGGGGGTTGGCGTACGAATGGGCGTCGCGGGGTGGAGGAGTTCTTGGATCCATTGAAGCCTGGGCGGTGAGGGGGATGAGGGCGAGAACGAGGGTCGCAAGGATCGATTTCATAGGCAGGAAATTCTAACACGGGAAGGAGAGTTGACAGGATTACAGGATTTTCAGGATTAACAGGAACAAACCTGCATTGATCCTGTTAATCCTGAAAATCCTGCAATCCTGTCAACTCTCTCTCTTCTACTTCTTCGCCGAGACCGTCAGCTCCGCCGGGACCACGAAGTCCTCAACCGTGGGGTTGTAGTACTCGTAGACCCTCGACGCGAACGTCTTCGCCCGCAGCGGGAACTTCGCCTTGAGCGGGTAACTGAACTCCACCGTCTGGTTCGGCGTCAGCGCGTCGAAGTACAGGATGATCTGCTTGGCCGTGATCGTGTACTTCTGCAGCTTTCCGCCGTTCTTTCCGCGCGTGTCGTCGACCATCTTTGCGAACGCCGCACCGTCCGGCTCGAATCCCGGAGGGATGCCGAGGTCGACCATCACGAGCTTCGCCGTCGCCGGCGTGTTGTTGCGGATCTTCGCCGTCGCCGTTGCGATCTCGTCCTGCGCGAGCGTCGTGCGGTCGTACGCGAGCTCGATGGAGAGCGCTTCCTTCGCACCGGCCATCCGCTGCCAGGGCACGTAGTACCGGCCGATGAGCTGGTACTGCATGCTGCCCTTGCCGTTGAAGTTCAGGCCGACCTTGTGCGTCCCGCCGTGCGTGTACGCCTTCAGGTCGACCAGGTGCAGCAGGTCGTTGTTCTCGCGCGTGATCTCGAGCCGGTCGACGGTCTGTCCGTCCACGGTGATTTCGATCGTGCCCGACGTGTCGGCGTTCGCGCCCTTCGTGAACGACAGGATGAACGCCTTGAGCGCGAGGATCGTCGCCTGCGTCGTCTGCCAGTTGCCGAACGCGTCCTTGTTCGACGTCAGATAGTCGAGGCCCTTCTTCGCGAGCGCGCCCTTCTGTCCCGACTTGAGCAGCGCCTGGATTGCGAGCGCCGTCGTCTCGAGGTCGGCCGAGCCTTCGCGCGCCGTCGACGGCGTTTCGGTGTCCTGCTTCCAGAACGCCATCTTGCCGTCGTCGGTCGCCTTCGCCGCGAGCGTCTCGATCATTCGATCGGTGAACGCCTTGTCCTTGCCGCTGTCGACCGCGAAGTTGGCCATTACCGCGAGCGTGTAGGCGTCTTCCTTGCCGGTCATGTGCGAGGCGACGTATTGGCGGGCCTTGTCCACTTCCGGTCCCTGGTAGCCCGTCGTTGCGAGCGACCAGCCGATGTACGCCGTGATGCGCGTGACGTCCGTGTTGTAGCGGTTCGTCGCGCCCTCGTTGATGAAGTTCGTGTCGGGCGCCCAGCTGCCGTCCGGCTTCTGCTGCGACGCGAGCCACCGCTGCGTCCGCTCGATGAGGCGCGGATCGACTTCCGAGACCTTCGACATATCGTAGAACTCCTGCAGTCCATACGACGTGAGGATCTTGTTCGCCGGCGCTTCGCCGAACCACGAGAAGCCGCCACCCTGCACTTCGAACGTCACCAGCCGCTGGTAGCCGAGCGAGATGAACCCTTCGGCCTTCGCCTGGATCTCGGGCGTCAGCTTCTTGCTCGTCTTCAGGTAGTCCATCACGAGCACGTTCGGGTAGGTAGCCGACGACGTCTGCTCGAAACAGCCGCCGGGCATTCTGAGCATGGAGTCGAGGCCTTCGACGACCTGCGACAGCGCGCCGGGGTAGAACTTCACGAAGATCTTCGAAGCGTCGGGAAGAGCATTCGGGGGCAGGACGACGTCCTTGATCGCCGAGCCTTCGAGCCGCTCGTTGATGACGACGTGGAGCTCCTCGCCGTTCGGCTTCACTTCGACGTTGCGCGCGACGGCGTCGCCGGGCGAGCCCGCGTTTCCGTCGAGCCGCGCCGTGACCTGAAGCTGCTGCTCGCCGATCTTCACGGCCTTGAAGCGGAAGTAGGCGACTCCTACTTCACCGGCGCCGACGTCGACCTGCTTGTTCGCAACGTCGTTGTCGAGCGTGAACCAGGGGTCCTGGCGCAGCTCGAGCGATACACGTTGCGGCGTTGGCAGGTAGTTGTAGACGGCGACGGGAACGGCAATGGCGTCGCCTTCGGTGAGCGCGACCGGCACGTCGAGGTCGACGAAGAAGTCCTGGAAGACCTTGACCGGCGCCGTCGACGAACCGAGCGCGCCCTTTGCCGTCGAGGCAAGCGACGTCACGCGCCAGGTGGTGATCGAGTCCGCGAGCGAGACCTTGATCGAGGCGCGGCCTGTGCCGTCGGTGATGAGCGATGGATTCACGTAGAGCGTTTCGGGGAAGTAGCTGCGCACGCGCGGTCCGCCGGCTTCGCCACCCGCAGGACCCGCGGCATCCGCCACTACCATCTCGCGATCCATCGGCTGGGCCATACCGGTCGCCTCGGCCGCCATCGGCGCCTCAGGCCGCATTGCCCCGGCCTTGGCCATGTCCATCCGACGCTCGTTGCGAGCCCGCATCGGCATCGGAACCCGGCCGTCCTTTCCTCGTACGCCGCCTAACGCCCTCACGTCGTCGAACTGCCAATTGTCCATCGCCGTCAGCGTGATCGGCGTCGCGCCGCGCATTGAGAGCTTGGCCTCGAGCCGTCCGCGCGAGCCGGCCAGCAGGTTGAAAGACTTGTAGACCGTCGAAAGATACGGCGCGCCTTCGATGACGACGTCGTACCGACCTGGCGCGAGATCCGTGATCGTGAAGCGGCCTCGCGCGTCCGAGTAAACGTTGAGGGTCTTGCCGTTCGTCGTCCGCCTCGCCGAAACCCGGATGCTGCCGAGCACCGCGCCCGCTTCGTTCGAGATCGTCCCTTCGATCGCCGCGCGACCACCGGGGACGACACCGGTCTCGACCGACGCGACGCCCTTGAACGGCGCGGTGCGCGCGACAGACGTCGCGGCTGCCGGCTGTGCGTAAAACTGGATGTCGATCTCGTCTCCGGAGGCATCGCGGCCGTCCGGGCCGAGCGACCTGAGCGTCAGGTAACCGACCTGCTGCCCGGCGAGCGAGCCGACGCCGACCATCGGGTTGCCCCACGGGTCGTTCACGAGGCGCCCCGCTGCGGGCGACGACTGCCGGAAGAGGTTCACGTCGCGAGCGAAGCCCTCGGCCGATGCCGGCTGCTTCGCGTAGAACGCCGAGATCTCGGGGGCGGCCTTCTGCGCCTGCTCGAAGACGCGTCCCTGGTAGATAGCCATGAACTCGTCACGCTTGGCCTGGAGCTGCTCTCGTCCGGCTTCGAGTCGCACGTCCTTGTCCGTGACCGCGGTGGCCGCGGCGAAGAGCACGCGCGCCTGCTTGTCGCGATCCTCGCGCGCCATCGGAATCGGCCTGGGCTCGGGCTGCGGACCCGGGAGGATGAGCGGGGGATCGATTACCTTCTCCATCGAGAACTGGTGGACCTCGTAGCGGGGCGTCAGCAGTTCCTTCTGCAGGTATAGGAACACCTTCGCGAATCCGGGCTGCTTGTCCGCCAGGGCGAAAACGGCTTCGTCGACGATCTCGATGCCGAGGGCTGCCGAGACGCCGCGGCCCGCGGGGTCGGTCACGAGGAAGTCGATCCGCGCCTCTTCGGCCGGCTTGTACGAATCACGCTCGGCGGTGACCGCGACCTTCAGGTCATCGGCCGGGTCGACGTAGATCAGGCGACGGTCTGAGATCGGATCGGCATCGGCCGTGATCTGGTACGCGCGGATCTCGCAGACGCCGTACATCTCGGGCGAAAGGTCGAGCGTCATTTCACCGCGGCCATTCTGCGCATCGATGGCGCGAGTGATGAGCGTCTGCCCGTCACGGACGACGTCAATGTAGACCGCGCCGCGCTGCTTCGTTGACAAGGTCTCGAGCGAGACACGTTCGCCGACCTTGTAGATGGCGCGATCCGTCCTGAGGATCAGGCTGTCGGCCTGCGCTTTTGCTTCGAGGCGAAGCGCGGCCTTCGCCGTCTTCCCCTGCAGGTCGGTCGCCTGGAGATTGAGTGTGACCGGATCGACTCCCGCCGAAATCGTCACGATCGCCACTCCGCTCGCGTCGGTCTTGAGCGACGCGGGCACGATGTTGCCGGTGATCGTCGTCTCGGCGGGCGTGCCGTCCGGGTACGACGTGAGCAGGTAGACGCGGTTCTCGAGGCGCGGCAAGAGGACGCCGCCCTCGGGCACGGCCATCATGAGGATGGGCGTGTTCGACACGAGGATGTCGCGTGACTTTGACTCGATGTGATCGGCGGTGTCCTTCACCTCGACTTCGATCGAGACGGGCGCGCTGCCCTGCTCGGTCGAGCGGCCGGCGAGGAAGTCCGGAAGCCGCGACGAGAACGTGAACTTGCCGTTGGCGTCGGTCTTGCCGGTGATGCGGGCGATCTCGTTCGTCTCGACGTCGAACGTCGTCATCGTGAGCGTGAGCGTCGCGCCTGCGACTGGCTTGCCGAAGAGGTACTTCGCCGTGACCGAGCCCGCGACGTTTTCGCCCGGCGCGTAGTAGGAGGACTGCTTGCGCGCGGCATCGTCGCCGAGCTCGATGTCGACCTTGAACTTCGGCAGGACGTAGCGGTCCACCGTGACCGTCTTGTCGACGGTCGTCGCGCCATCGCCGTCACCGACGATCGCGCGCACGTGCCAGGGTCCGAAGTTCACCTCGTCGGCAAGCTCGAACGTCGTCGACGCAATGCCGAACGCGTCGGTGGTGCCCTTCTTCTTGAAGACCTTGTTGCCCTTGGCGTCTTCGACCTCGAGCGTGCATGCGGTGTTGGCAATCGCGTTCTTGGTCGGTCCGTCGAGGGCGAGCGCACGGATGTGCATCGTCTGCGAAGGCTGGTAGAGCGGCTTGTCGGTCGTCAGCAGCACGCGGTCGCGCCGGACGATCTGGATGGCCTGCTCGAGCGAGACGGGCCCGAGCGGCGTGATGGCCGAGACCTTCAGCTGCTTCGAACCATACCCGCCCTTCGGCATGAGGAAATCGGCCTGCGCCGTGCCCTGGTTGTTGGACCGTCCGACGAAAAGTCGCGTGGTCTTCGCGCCGTCGACGAGGTCGACCCGGAACTCGGAGTTCGGCAGCGGCTCGCCGTTGTGCGAATCGACCGCGATCAGACGGATCGAGGCGTTCGAGCCAGCGGCGTACGAATTCTGACCGAACAACCGGACGACCGGAACGCGGAGGATTTCGGAGACCGAGACGATTTTCGTCTGCCCGTTGCCGAGGTCGAGTTTCACGCGCGCCCAGGCGAGGTCCTCGAGGGCGACCTGCTTGCCGACGGGCAGCGCGGCTTTCCATCCGCGGGAGTCTCGCGTGGCGCGCGTCGTCGGCGCGAGCGGCTTGTCGGCTGCGTCGAGGATCGAAACGCTCGGGGCGCCACCGGGGGCTTCCTTCGAAGGCACTGTGACCGTCAAGGTCCCGTCGCGCCAGACGGCGGCAAGGTCGTCGGCGGCGTAGACGTCCGTGGCCGGGGCCAGCATGAAGAGGATGGGAAGCGCCGTTGCGGCGACGAGTGCGAAGGCAAAGGCCATGCGCGGCTTGATGGAGCGTCTGCGGGATCTCATCGGTGGTTCCTCCGTCGCGGGTTCCAAGTCTCGGGTGAGTAATAGCGCACGGGTGGATGAAGTTCCCAGTGAATGACCCGAACGTTCGCCGAATCGCCACCGCATGTTTTCCTCTTGCGCGAAGCGCCTTGGAGTGCGGCGCGCAGCGCCGCTTTGGATCGATCCAAAGCGGCGCTTTGCGCCGCACTCCAAGGCGCTTCGCGCAAGAGGGAATACGCCGTCCTCTGGCCGCGATACACTTCGGTTGGACAGGAGGTACGCGATTGTGAAGATCGGACTTGTGGTTGTCATAGTCATCGGGATCGCGACGGCCGTGCTCGTGGCGTCGTCGCAGTCGGCAGGACCCGCGGTCGCGCCGGAGCCAGCCGCAACCGAGTCGACCGAGCCTGTTGCCGGGGATTCGACTGCGCCGGTCGTCGTCGAGCTCTTTACGTCGCAGGGCTGCTCGAGCTGCCCGCCGGCCGACAAACTGCTTGCGGAAGTCAGTTCGGACCCGAAGTACGCCGGCCGCGTGATCGGGCTGTCCTTCCACGTGGACTACTGGAACCGGATTGGCTGGGAGGACCCGTTTTCGTCGCCGGCGTGGACCGAGCGGCAACACGCGTACGCGCGGGTGCTGAGTCTCGGCAACGTCTACACCCCGCAGGCCGTCGTCAACGGGGAACACCAGTTCGTCGGGTCCGACGCCGGGGAACTGAAACGGGCCATCGCGTCGGCCGCCGCGCCGCTCGCCGAGGTGAAGCTGTCGGCGGTCCGCGACGGCGCGCGCGTGCGCGTGTCCGTCAACGCCGAGCTCGTGAAAGCCGTCGACGCTGCGGAGTACTTCGTCTACGTTGCGCTCGCGGAGCGCGAAATCACGACGAAGGTCCTGCGAGGGGAGAACTCTGGCCGCACGCTCGTGAACGATCACGTCGTGCGACGGCTCGAGATGCCGATCCGGATGCTCGGTAAGCGGGGCAGTGCGGCCGAGGGCTCGGTGACGTTCGACCTGGATCCGTCGTGGAAGTCGGACAAGCTCGAGGTCGTCGCGTTCGTTCAGGACCAGATGTCGATGAAAATCGTGGGTGCTGCCGTCGTGAAGCCGTAGACAGTCGGATTGGTCAGTGGGTCCGCGAACCGACGGTTGAGCCCGGGGCGAGTGAGGCAACGGTCGGCCCGTCGCTGCGCTCCGGGTTCTGGGTCGGCGATGGTCCTGTTTGACGGGCCGTGGCAACGCGTCCCGTTTGACCCAGAACCCGGAGCGCAGCGACGGGCCGACGTACGCCCCAAAGCAGTTGGAGGCCACAGCGGCTGAGCCTGTTTGACGGGCCGTGGCAACGCGTCCCGTTTGACCCAGAACCCGGAGCGCAGCGACGGGCCGACGTACGCCCCAAAGCAGTTAGAGGCCACAGCGGGTGGAATCCACGGCGAGTGAGGCAACGGTCGACCCGTCGCTGCGCTCCGGGTTCTGGACCGACGCGATCCTGACAGTGTTCCTCCCCAGTCACCGCAAGTTCACCCCCCGTTCACCATCACGTCAGAGCTCCGAAAGGCAGTCCGGCTACCGTCGGCCTTCCTGCGGCAGCGCGGCGGCGTTGCTCAATTCGTGTGGCTCACCAAGGAGTTCTACCCATGACCGATTCCGCACTCTCTCGTCGTCGATTCCTCGTCTATTCCGGCGCCGGCGTTGCCGGGCTCGCGACCTCGTCCGCGCTCGGCCCGCTCGCACAGGCTGACACGTTTTTCTCGAACGAAACGCCAGTTACATTTGCTCGAGCCATCGCTGCCTCGCGCGGCCTCGGCCAGCGCGCCGCGACGTGCCCGATCCCGCTGCTCCGCGATGGGGTCGACGCTGCCGACGAGGCCACAGAGTTCGCGACGTTCACTGTCGAAGACGACTTCGTGCTCGCGCGAGGGCTCGAGTATTACGTGATCATTGAATGGGGAGAGTCCGTCGCCGGATCGCGCTTCGGCTACAACGCCGATTACACCTCACTCGTTCGCGTCATCAATCCGTTTCAGAAAGGCGATCTGCTGCTGACGGTCAATCACGAATACGTGAGCGGCATTCCGTGGCAGCAGACCTTTCATGAGGTCACGGGCATCGCGCTTCCATCGGTACAACTCGACGCGTCGAACAAGCTCGTCGTACTTGGAACGCAACTGGCCTCGAACTCGGTCGACATCGACGACCCGACACTCACGTCGCTCCAACGCGCGGCAATCGTCGAGTTTTGCCGGCAGGCGATGATCGATCAGGGCGCGTCAGTCGTTCGGCTCAGACCCGATGCGTCCGGCAGGCTCTTCCGCGTGGCCGGAGCGGCCGAGGAGCGTCGGATCACCGGAATCTCGGGCCTCGACAATCCGTCCGAGCGTCTGACGTCCGACGGGCCGGCGGTTTCCGTCTTCACGCGCTTCAACGACGATCTGCTCGGCAGCGAAGTCATAGGGACCTATGGCAATTGCAGCGGAGCGACGACGCCGTGGGGAACGGTGCTCACGTGCGAAGAGAACTTCCAGTTCGTCGTACCCGAGGACGTGCGGCCAAACGGGAGAGCTTTCCCCAGCTCAACCGTGAAATTCGCGCTCGCGGCGCGAAATGCTGCGACGGGACTGGCCGACCAGATCAACGGCACCGGCAATCCTTTCAAGTTGCAGGGGAACAAATACGGATGGTGCGTCGAGATCGATCCGGCGCGGCCGACATCGCGCCCATCCAAGAGGACTGCGCTTGGCCGGTTCCGGCACGAAAATGCTGCGTTCCGTGCTGACGAAGGCAGGCCGCTGGCCGTCTACATGGCCGACGATCGTCGCGGAGGACATGTCTGGAAGTTCGTCAGCGCGGGCCTCTTTCGCCAGAACAATGGCAAACCGCGCAACAGCGCGCTGCTCGCGCAGGGCACTCTCTACGTGGCGAGGATCAACCCGGACTTCACCGGACAGTGGATCCCGCTCGTCGCGAGCACGCCGGTGAATCCCGTCCGGCCGTCGAATCTCGCTGGCGGCCGCATCCGGCTTCCGAAGCGGACGAACCCAATCAACGTGGCTGCCGATGGCGGTACGACCCAGTTCTCGACCGACGCAACGGTCGATACGTTCGCCGCAACCTGGCCGACACTTGGATCGCTCTACGTTGGCTCGACTCCCGAAGAGCAACTGGGTGCGATTCTCACTGATGCGTTTGCCGCTGCAAACGCCGCCGGAGGAACTCCGTCCGCCCGTCCCGAGGACGTGGAAGTGCATCCGATCGACAAGAGTGTCTATATCGCCTTTACCGACAACACGTCGGGCGGCGACGGTGGTCCGGATAAGCGGATCTTCGTCGATTCGGCGAGCACGAATTCCCGTCAGTACGGCAGACTGCTGCGCATCGCAGAGTCGGGCAACGACCCGGCGGCGACGACGTTCGCGTGGGGCGCCTTTGTCGAATCGGGCGAGCCGTTCGAGGGCGGGGGCGGGTTCGCCGCGGCCGACAACCTGATGTTCGACCGTGCCGGCAACATGTTGATGGTGACGGACATGTCGACCGAGAACTTGAACCAGGCGGTTCCGCAGAGAACGGGAACAACGGCACCCGGAAAGGAAGCGTTCCGCGGGATATTCGGCAGCAACACGATCTGGTTGATTCCGACGTCCGGGCCGGATGCCGGAACGCCTATTTGTGTCGGTTACGGACCGTCGGAGTGTGAGGTTACGGGCCCGACGCTGACGCCGGCCGAGGATCAACTCATCGCTTCGGTTCAGCATCCCGGCGAAGTCAATGGCGTTCGAGGTCGTGTGCTTCCTGAATCCGAGAGCCGTCAGTTCAGTCTCATGACGACCACCGGAACGCCGTTCACACAGTCGCGTACCGTGCCGCTCGGAAGCAACTTCCCAAGCGTGAGCGAGTTGAACGCTCCTCCTAAGCCGTGCGTAATCGGGATTCGGGCCTCGAGCGCACTCGAAAGTCTCGCCCGGCGTGATTCCAACGCCGACTAACCCCGCCGCAGGCACGTCGGACGCCGCCTCGGACTCCCGTCCGAGGCGGCGTTTGCACGCGGGAAGCCATGTTTAAGACAGATTTCATACGATCGAAACAGTCCGCTCACCGCCCGCCGGAATACTCCATCTCTTCGTTCAGGCTGAATTACACGAAGGAGTCGGTCCGAGGACTTCAAGGGAATTTATGATTCGGAAATTTGCACTCGCCAGCCTCTGTTTTCTGCTCACCGGGCTGCCCGTTTTCACCACCCTGGCGCTCGCACAGGACGCCAAGGGCACGCTGACCGGCTTCATCGGCGACGCGCGCAGCGGCGACTTCATCCGTGGCGCGAGCGTCGAGATCGTCGGCGTCCAAGACCGTCACGACGGGAGTCGACGGAGACTTCAACGTCGGCTTCCTGCGGGCACGTACTCGGTGCGGTTCACTTTCGATGGGTATACCTCGCAAACTCGTGAGGGCATCGAGATCGTCGCCGGCGACACGATACAGCTCGACGCCGTGCTGAGCCCGTTGGATACGGCGAGCAAGTGACCATCGTCGCGGGCGCCGGCGGCGACATCGCGGCGCAGTACGAAGATCGCAAGCCGGCCACCACGATCTCGGACGCCGTGTCGAAGGCCGAGATGGCCGCGGATCCGTCGTCGAGCGCTTCGGGAGTTCTGCAGCGCGTGACGGGCGTTACCGTGCAGGACGACTTCGTGTTCGTGCGCGGCCTTGGGGAACGCTACTCGAACACGGTCATCAACGACGCGCTCGTCCCGACGCCCCAACCTGACCGCAAGGTCGTCCCGATGGACCTCATCCCGACCAACCTGCTCCAGAGCGTGAAGATCCTCAAGACCTTCACGCCGGACCAGCCCGGCGAGTTCTCGGGCGGCCTGGTCCGGCTCGAGACGGTCGAGCTTCCGAAGTCGGCATCGCTCAGCGTCGGATATTCGATCGGCTTCAATGACCAGACGCACGGTGGCGACCTCGACTTCCTTAGCTATCCCGGCGACAGCCTCGACTTCTTCGGCTTTGGCCTCAACCGTCGCGCGCTGCCCTCGATCATTCCGACCGACGAGCGCCTGTTGCGCGGCAACATCTTCGTTCCGGGCGGATACACGCCCGAGGAACTGCAAGTGTTCGGTCAGTCGTTCGAGAACGTCTGGTCACCGGAAGCCCAGGGCACGCGCCCGGACTTCAGCGGGACCATCTCGGGCGGTAACACGTTCGGCAAGCTCGGCGTCGTCGGCGCAATCGGGCTCAAAAACGAGCAGCGCTCGCAGCGGGAGCGGCGGATCTTCTACCAGATCGACACGGGCGGCGAGCTGACGGAGCAGGCGAATTACGACTACGACGTGAGCGAGGAGACGTCGCGACTCGGCGCCACGGCGAACCTCGCCTACCAGCTCTCGACGAACCACAAGCTCTTCTTCAAGAACCTGTTTTCGAACCAGTCGACCGACGAGGCGCGCATCTTCGAGGGCCTCAACGGCGACCGTGGCAACATCCTGCGCAATCAGCGACTCCGCTACATCAATGAGCGCATCCTGACGAGCCAGGTTTCCGGCAACCATCTCTTCTCGGCTATCGGCAATGCGATTCTCGACTGGCGCTTCACTTATTCGAGAGCGCGCCTCGACGAGCCGGACCTTCGCGAAGCCCTCTACGAGCAGAGCCCGATCACGGGCGATTTCACGTACCTCGACCAGAACCAGAGTCTGTTCCGGCTCTTCAACACGATGCGCGAGAACCTGCGCGAGCCGGCATTCGACGTCTCGCGCTTCTGGTTCCTCTCGAAGGTCACGTTCAGCCTGAAGGCTGGCGCCTCGTACTCGAACCGCGACCGGTTCTTCGAGTCGCGCCGCTTCCGGTTCACGCCGCGTTCGCTGTTCGGCATCGACCTGACGCAGACGCCGGAGCAACTGCTCGCCTACGACAACATCAACCCGACGCGCGGGTTCGAAATTCGCGAAGAAACGCGAAACACCGACACGTTCGTCGCGCGGCAGGACGTCACTGCCGGCTACCTGATGGGCGACGTCACGCTCGGCAAGTGGCGATTCATCGGCGGCGCCCGCGTCGAGCGATCGATCCAGCAAGTCCGGACGTTCGAGCCTTTCAAGGCCTCGACGCCGTCCGTGAATGCGAACCTCGACAACACTGACTGGCTGCCGAGTTTCGGCGCCGTCTATGCGCTGACGCCGACGCAGAACATTCGGGCCGGATACAGCCGGACGTTGTCTCGCCCGCAGTTCCGCGAGCTCAGCCCGTTCGAATTCACCGATGTCACGGGCGGGCGGTCGTCGGTCGGCAATCCGGACCTGCTCCGGACGATCATCACCAACTACGACGTGCGATACGAGTGGTACCTTTCGCCGGACGAGATCTTCTCGGTCGGCTACTTCTACAAGGGACTTGACGATCCGATCGAGAATGTCGTCGAGCCGGGCGCGCATATTCGAACGTCGTTCCGGAACGCCGACCGCGCGAAGAACCAGGGCCTCGAGTTCGAGTTCCGCAAGAACCTCGGGTTCGTCTGGAACCGCCTCGCGAATGCGACTGTCAGCCTGAACTACACGTACGTCGATTCGAACGTCGAGATCGGCGAGCAGGACCTCTCGATCGTGACGTCGACCGAGCGTCCGCTCGTGGGCCAGTCGAAGCACATCTTCAACTCGAACATCGCGTACGAGATTCCCAAGTGGCAGTTCGACGCGCGGCTGTTCTTCAACTACACGGGCGAGCGGATCACGGACGTCGGTTCGCTCGGGCTGCCTGACATTCTCGAGCACGGATTTCCGGCGCTCGATGCACGGTTTTCGAAGAAGTTTGGAGGAGGCGACGTCAAGCGCTGGAGCATCGATTTCGAGATGCAGAACCTCCTCAATCGCCAGCACGACGAGCGCCAGGGCGGCCTGCCCTTCCGGATCTACCGGTCGGGAAGGGACTTCCAGTTCGGCGTTTCCTACACCATCTTTTAAATCTTGGAGAGTTCACATGAATCGCATTTTTTCTGCTCTCGTCCTGATGGCGGCCTTTGCGGTCCCGTTCGTCGGGACCTCAACTGAGCCGGCGCTCGCTCAGGGCGGCGAAGTCGTCGTCCTCTCGGGCGACATCACACAGAACCTGACGCTGAAGCGGAAGAAGACCTACCTGTTGCAGGGTGGCGTCTTCGTCCGGTCGGGTGCCAAACTGACGATCAACAAGGGCACGACGATCTTCGGTGACACCGGATCCTTCCTCGTGATCGACAAGGGCGCGAGGCTCATTGCCAAGGGCACGGCAACGAAGCCGATCGTCTTCACGAGCGCCCAGCCGGCCAACCAGCGCCGTCGCGGTGATTGGGGCGGCCTGATCTACAACGGCAATGCGCCACTCAACATCCCCGGCGGCGTTGCCCAGGGCGAAGGCGGCACAGGCGAGTACGGCGGCACGAACCCTGAAGACAACCAGGGCACGCTTCGCTACGTGCGCGTCGAGTACGGCGGCTTCCCGATCAGCCCGGACAACGAGCTCAACTGCATCGCGTTCCAGGGAACCGGCAGCGGGACGACGGTCGAGTTCGTCGAAGCGCTCAACGGCGGCGACGACGGCTTCGAGTGGTTCGGTGGCACGGTGAACGCGCGCAACATCGTCTCGGTGGGTGCGCAGGACGACAGCCTCGATTGGACGTTCGGATGGACCGGCATGGTTCAGTTCGCTGTCGTTCAGCAGCGCGCGGACGGCTCGGGCGTCGGTGATCGCGCGATCGAAGCCGACAACAACGAAACGGACTTCAGCTTGACGCCGCGCTCGGCCCCGATGTTCCAGAACGTCACGTTCATTGGCGATCCGGATCCGACTTTTTCGGGCAGTACGCAGGGTATCGAGCTCCGTCGTGGCACGGCGGGCCAGTTCCGGAATTTCATCGTACAGGGATTCAAGAACAACGGGCTCCGCATCACGGATCAGGCTACGTACGATCAGTACACGTCGAATGCTCTCGACCTGCAGGGATTCATCTTCTTCAACAACAAGAACGGTGACAACCTTGCCGGCACGACGCTTACGGCCCTCGAGAGCGAAGGTCTCGCAGCTCAGAAGATCCTGAACCAGGTGGATCCTCAGCTCGCGAACCCGTTCTCGAAGACGGCGCCGGACCTCCGACCGGCAGCAGCATCGCCAGCGCTCAATGCGGCAAACGTTGCGCCGAAATTCTCGGATTCGTTCTTCGTCACGGCGAACTACGTTGGCGCGTTCGACAGCACGAACGACTGGATGGCGGGATGGACGAGCTTCGCCAGTCCGGCGCAGTAGTGCGTTTCGGATGTTCATCGAAGGGGGCTGCCGCACACCGTGCGGCGGCCCTCATCGTCTTGCTGACGATGCTCGTCGCGACCGGATGCGGCACGTCGGTGTTTTCGGCACGCGGACCGAGGCCGTTATCCAATGCGGCGGCGAGCCCAGAGGAATTGATGATCCGATTGATCGACGCAACGTCGCGAGACGACGTTCCGGCGATCAAGAACCTTCGGATCACGAAGGACGAGTTCTGCCAATACGTTTGGCCCGAGCTTCCAGGGAGCAAGGTACCGAATGTTTCGTGCGACTTCGCGTGGGATCAGGCGACCCTGAAGAGTCTGAGCGGACTGACGCGATTGCTCGATCAGCATCGCGGGCGAAAATATGAGTTCATATCGCTGCGCTACCCCGGCGCGCCCGAGCACCACGAGTCGATAGTCGTGCACAAGGCGCCAACGGTATCACTGCGCGACGAGAAGGGAATCGTGCACGAGGTACGAATCTCGGGGTCGATCCTCGAGATGGACGGACAGTTCAAGCTGTTCAGCTTCGTCGTCGAGTAGACCGACTGTCGATCATTGCGCGAAGCGCTTTGGAGTGCGGCGTGAATCGCCGCTTTGGATCGATCCAAAGCGGCGATTCACGCCGCACTCCAGGGCGCTTCGCGTAAGAGGGATGTCGCGCGTGATCTCGCCGTGTAACACCCCGTTCACAGAGAGTTAACTCTGTGACAACTGAGTGCCCGTGCTAGTCTGCAATCAAGGCTGGAGGTTCCCGCATTCGCTGAACAATTCGTGCCGGGAGGTGGGCAATGCCGCTTCGCACTCCGCTGTGTATCTTCGCGAGCCTTGTGCTTGCGTTGTCTGGAGCGGTTGGAAATCCTACGCAGGCCGGCAGTTCGCGGATCACGGTTCTTCGCGGCAGACTCGAGCGCAACGTCACGCTCAAACCCACGAGGACGAACGTCATCGACGGCATCGTCGTCGTCGCTTCGGGAACCACGCTTCGGCTGCGACCCGGGACGACAGTGCTGGCAGGGTCCGGTTCGGCGCTCGTGGTCGAACGCGGTGCGAAACTGATCGCCGATGGGACGCCTGAGCTCCCCGTCGTCTTCACCAGCGCGCAGCCGGAGGCTCAACGACGTCGCGGCGACTGGGGCGGCATTGTCTTCAACGGCGCCGCGCCCGTCGACGATTCCGGACTCGAGACGGAACCGCAGGACGGAACCGGCGCCTTCGGCGGTGCCGACCGTGCCGATTCGAGCGGTGTCCTTCGCTCGGTGCGCGTCGAATACGCCGGATTCCCGACTTTCGGGCCCGACCGACTGGCGGGCATCACACTGCGAGGCGTCGGAAGCGGAACCATCGTCTACCGGGTTCAGGCCATCAACGGTGACGGCGACGGTTTTGCTGTCATTGGCGGCGCGGTCAACGTGACGCGGATTGCGGCCGTGGGTTGTTCGGGCAATGGACTTCTCACGACGGCAGGTTGGGCCGGCGCCGCACAGTTCGTCCTGTCGCTCGTGCGCGGAGACCTGCCCGCACACGCCGGTGCCGGAATCGACCTTCGCGATTGCAACGCCACGATCGCCAACGCCACGATAGTCGGCGGAGGGGCGGGGCTGCGGTTCAGCGGGGACTCGTGGCGTGTATTCAACCTGATTGCAGCGCGGGGCCATGGTAGTGGAATTGAGTCGCGCGATGCCGCAACGACGGCGGCGATCGCTCGTGGAGAAGCGACGATCGACGGAGTGGTGCTGTACGACAACGGAGCGGGTGAGAACGTGGACGACTCTCTGCGCCGAGCCCTTGAGACCGTCGGCGCCACGGTCCTCGAAGTCGAACCCGGGCTCGTCAATGGGTTCGACGAGGTCGTGCCGAACTTCCGTCCTCGTGCCGGTTCGCCGGCAGTCTCCGACGCGTTCCGGGCCCCCGTCGATGCTGCGCTCGAGCCTGTTAGCTTCGCCGGAGCTTTCGGCCCCGGAGACGAGCCGGCCTGGACGGATGGATGGGCGAGTTTCCGGATCCCGCCTGTGCCGCGCTACCTCGCGCACGCCGCAGAAAGTCCCGAGGCACTCAGCCGTGACTTTCTGGCTGCGCTCTCGGTTTCAGATATTCCCGCGCTAAAGCGCGCGAGAATTACGAAGGACGAGTTCACCTGGCACGTCTGGCCAGAACTCCCAGCAAGCCGGCTCCCGAACGTGACAAGTGATTTCGCGTGGAGTCAGGCCACGCTGAACAGTCTTTCCGGACTCGGCGGACTGCTCAACCAGTACTCCGGCCGACGATTCGAGTTCGTGAGCATTCGCTTCGCCGGAGGTGCGAAGGAACATTCGACATATCGAGTGCACTACGACTCGCGACTGACCGTTCGGGACGAGTCGGGTCACGAATTCGAAGTGAAGCTCTTCGGGTCAATGCTGGAGATGGATGGTCGCTTCAAGCTCTTCAGCCACGTCATCGACTGACTGATCGAGGCGAAGTTTGCACGGAATTCACATGATGTATCGTCGATCACAACGGGGAATTGCACGACTGACGACCATCGTCATCGGCGTCATCCTCGCGGTCGGCGGGACGAGCGCGGCAACGAAGCCGGCCGATTGTGTGCAGCCTCCGGTAAAGGGCTCGCGCTGGACTTGGGCGCAAGGAGCTCGAGTCAGCGTCACGATTGATCCTGAGTTCATCGACATACCGGGTGGCTACCAGGCTCTCGTTGAGGCGCTTCGCCGCTGGGAATCGGCGGGCAGCGGCGACGGCAACGGTTCGGGCGTGACATTCGACGTGCTCGATTTCGGAGCTGCCCCGCCGGTCGGCGCCACGCTTCGTATCTCACGGGGCACCCTGCGAACGGGTGGACAAGCACGTGTGAGCTTGTGGAGCGCCTCAGGATCGATTGTCCGAGCCTCGTGCGTCATCGACGAGCGCGTGACGAACCCGCTTGCGCTTCTGCAAGTGGCAGTACACGAAATTGGCCACACGTTCGGCCTCGCGGAGTGTGATGAGTGCGAGTACAGATCCTCCGTGATGACGCGATCGTCGGGCGTTGACTACAACGACACTACGAGCGGCGCGGGCTGGCCGTCGGCGTGCGACAACGCGGCTGTGCGGGAGAACGGCGGGTACTGAGCGGCCGTGACGTTCCGCCTCCGTGACTCTGTGCCTCAGTGCCTCGGTGTGCGAAGCTCTCCATTGGGCTTCGCATACAGAGAGCACAGAGAGAACAGAGGCACGGAGTTCACGAATGATCGTCAACGAGTCGACAACGCGCACCCTCCTGTTCACCGGAAAGGGAGGTGTCGGCAAGACCTCCGTCGCGTGCGCCACGGCCATTGCGCTTGCGGACACCGGGAAACGCGTCCTGCTCGTCAGCACAGACCCGGCGTCGAATCTCTCTGACGTGCTCGGCACTTCAATCGGTTCCTCACCAGTTCCAGTCAACGGCGTCCCCGGACTCGTCGCGGTCAACATCGACCCGGCTGCCGCGGCCGCGGCGTACCGAAACCGAGTCGTCGATCCCTATCGCGGAAAGGCCGACGAGGCCGAGATTTCGCGGATCGAGGAGCAGCTATCGGGCGCGTGCACGGTCGAGATTGCGGCATTCGATGCGTTTGCGGGAATGCTCGCTGGAGGCAGTCCCGAATACGACCACGTCGTGTTCGACACGGCGCCGACCGGTCACACGCTCCGACTCCTCGCTCTTCCCACGGCGTGGTCGACGTTTCTCGAGACGAATACGAGCGGTGCGTCGTGCCTGGGCCCGCATTCAGGACTGACCGTTCAGAAGGGTCTGTATGCCGACGCGGTCAGTGCACTCGGCGATTCGCGGCGGACGACGCTCGTTCTCGTCGCGCGGCCGGACACCGGGTCGCTCAGCGAGGCGGCCCGTTCGAGCTCGGAGCTCGCCGCGCTCGGTCTTCGGAATCAGATGCTCGTGATCAATGCCGTCTTTAACGCGCGCGATGTTGGTGACCCGATCGCGACGGCGCTCGAAGCGCGCGGCACGCGGGCAATGTCGTCCATGCCCGCGTGTCTCGTAACGCTGCCTCGAGTCGAGATTCCGTTGCGCGGGCACAACATACTCGGCTGCGATGCTCTGCGATCTTTTCTCAGTGGTAACGAGGCTATTGACGTGTTGTCGGCGGCAGCCGAATCGATTCCGGAACTGCCGTCGTTGAAGTCACTCGTCGACGAGATTGGCGCGAGTGGCCACGGGCTAGTTCTCGTAACCGGAAAGGGAGGCGTCGGCAAGACTACGATCGCAGCGGCAATCGCCGTGGAGCTGTCGGCCCGAGGACTGCCGGTGCATCTCACCACGACGGATCCCGCTTCCCATCTGACAGGGACGCTCGGTCAAGAGGTGCCGGGACTCCGCGTGAGCCGAATCGACCCGAAAGCCGAAACGGACGCGTACATCGCGCGTGCCCTCGAAGTGGCTCGGCCACACAGCGATGCTCTTGCGCTCGAAACGCTCGAGGAGGACCTGCGGTCGCCTTGCACCGAGGAGGTCGCCGTCTTTCACGCATTCTCGCGGCTCATCACGAGTGCAAGGCGCGAGATCGTGATCATGGACACCGCCCCGACCGGCCACACGCTTCTGCTGCTGGACGCTACGGGTGCGTACCATCGCGAAATGGTCCGAAAGCTCGGGAACCGGACGATCGGCACGCCGATGCTGCGACTTCGCGATCCCGAGCACACGAGGGTTCTGATCGTCACGTTGCCCGAGACCACGCCGGTTCACGAGGCGGCCGAGCTGCAGGCGGATCTGCGCCGTGCCGGCATCGAACCGTTCGCGTGGATCGTGAACGCGAGTCTTGCCGCAGCCCGTCCAACGGATCCGCTGCTGGCAGCCCGAGCTCGCGCGGAGCTCGAGCAGATTCGGGCGGTGGAGGTAACGCATGCCGTTCGGATGGCAGTCGTTCCGTGGTTCACGGGTGAGTTGACCGGGTCGGACAGCCTGCGGCACCTCGCAGTCGGAAGCCACTCGACTTAGTGACTCCGTGCCTCTGAGCCTCCGTGTCTCTGTGCGCGAAGCTCTTCAGACGCTTCGCACGCAGAGGCACTGAGTCACGGAGACACAGAGTCAGACTGGTGGGCTGTACTCGAACTATGTCAGCGTCAGCTGCCGCTCGCGCAGGATCTTCAGCTTGTCACGCATCTCCGCCGCGAGCTCGAACTTGAGCCCCGCGGCCGCCTGACGCATTTCCAAGTCGAGTCGCTCGATCGCTTCGCTCAACTGCTTCGGCGACGAATACTCCGCAAGGTCGATCTCGGGCGCCACCTTGAAGTAGTCCGCCTCCGCCGCCGTCACGAGGGTCGACTCGATCGACTTGATGATCGTCCGCGGCACGATCCCGAATTCCTCGTTGTAGGCAGCCTGCACCTGCCGCCTGCGGTCGGTCTCGGAGATCGCCCGCCGCATCGAGTCTGTGATGCGATCCGCATAAAGAATGGCCGTGCCGTTCAGGTTTCGCGCGGCCCGCCCGATCGTCTGAATGAGCGAGATGTCGCTGCGCAGGAATCCTTCCTTGTCGGCATCCAGGATCGCGACGAGCGAAACCTCCGGCAGATCGAGTCCCTCGCGCAACAGATTGATGCCAACCAGGACGTCGAACTCGCCGCGCCTCAGGTCCCTGAGGATCTTCACGCGCTCGAGCGTCTCGATCTCCGAATGCAGGTACCGGACCTTCACACCGAGATCCGAGTAGTACTCGGTGAGGTCTTCGGACATCTTCTTCGTGAGCGTTGTGACGAGCACGCGCTCGCCGCTCTCCGTGCGCTCTCGAATCTCATTTAGCAGGTCGTCGATCTGGCCGCGGACCGGTCGGACCTCGACGCGCGGATCGATAAGTCCCGTCGGCCGGATGAGTTGCTCGACGACCTCGCCGCCTGTACGCGTCAGCTCGTACGGCCCGGGCGTCGCGCTTACGAAGATCCGCTGGTTGGGACGTGATTCCCACTCCTGAAAAGTCAGCGGACGGTTGTCGAGCGCCGACGGAAGCCGGAACCCGTATTTCTCGAGATTGTCATTCCGCGAGCGATCGCCGGCGAACATCCCGCGAATCTGCGGGACGCTCTGGTGCGATTCGTCGACGATCACGATGGCGTCTCGCGGCAGGTAATCGAAGAGCGTCGGCGGCGGCTGACCAGGCGCGCGACCAGTCAGGTGGCGTGAATAGTTCTCGATCCCGCGACAGAACCCGAGCTCCTTCATCATCTCGATGTCGTACATCGTCCGCTGGTGCAGCCGCTGCGACTCTAGGATCAACCCCTCGTCGATCATCTTCGGCTCGACCTCGTCGAGCTCCTTGCGGATCGTCCGGATCGCCTGCTTCAGCCGTTCCTGCGGCAACACGTAGTGCGAGCGCGGGTAGATCGGCACCCGGTCGTGTGTGGCGATGACCTCGCCGAGCAGGGGATCGATGGTCGAGATCGAGTCGACCTCATCGCCCCAGAACTCGATCCGGATTGCCTGCTCCTGATAGATCGGGTAGACCTCGACGATGTCGCCGCGAACCCGAAACGTTCCGCGCTGAAACTCGACGTCGTTGCGCGAGTACTGGACCTCGACGAGCCGCTTGAGCAGGTGCGTCCGCGACAGCGTCTGCCCCTTCTCGACGAATATGAGCATCCCGTAATACGCATCAGGGTCGCCGAGACCGTAGATCGCCGAGACGGACGCGACGATGACGCAGTCGCGCCGTTCGAACAGGGCCCGCGTCGCCGACATTCGGAGGCGGTCTATCTCTTCGTTGATCGTCGCTTCTTTCTCGATGAACGTGTCGGTCGAGGCGATATACGCCTCAGGCTGGTAGTAGTCGTAGTAGCTGACGAAGTACTCGACGGCGTTGTCGGGGAAAAACGACTTGAATTCCTGGTAGAGCTGCGCCGCGAGCGTCTTGTTGTGCGCCATGACGAGCGCCGGCCGGTCGAGCCGCGCGATGACGTTGGCAAGGGTGAAGGTCTTGCCGCTGCCGGTGACGCCGAGCAGGACCTGCGCGGGTTCCCCGGCATCGAGACCGGCAACCAGCTTGTCGATTGCCTGCGGCTGATCTCCCTCGGGTGCGAAATCGGATGCGATGCGAAACGGCATAAGCCGCCAAGTATACCAGCGGCCGCACCGGCAGCCGCTGGCGCTTCCCGGCGTCTACGGATTTGTCAGCTCGATCGCCGTCACGTTGCCCGAGATCTCGTTCGCCACGAGCAACTGCCTTGTTGAAGGCACCCACGCGAGGCCCTCCGGTTCGGTTCCGACCCCGACGACGTCCACGATGACCGGCTCGAGCGGATTCGACACGTCGAAGAAAATCACGGAGCGGCCGCGCTCGATGCCGACGGCGGCAATGGTCATTCCGTCAATCACGAAAACGACGATTCCCTCGGGCTCTGGTCCGCGCCGGTCGGAGCGACCGTCATCGAAGAAACCGGCGTCGACGAGCGCCCGCTCGATGGCATCGCCGGTGTCGGTCAGCAGTTCGCCGGTCACCGCGTCCCAAACGCTCATGGTCCTGCCACCCCCGAACGCGCCGTCTGGGGTAATCCCTGTGTCGCCTTCATCTGCCGTTAAGAGATAGCGGCCGTCGGGAGACAACGCGACGCCGTCCGGCTCGCGCCGTCCGACTAAGCTCTCGGTAATGCTCGCCACGCCGTCGTCCATGGCATCGGCGAGATGTTCCGTCGTACCGCCGTCCCACACCGACACAACGGTACGGCCGGTGAGGTCGATCACGGCGATCGCATTGTTCTCTTGAAGAGTCACGAATGCGATACCGGCGGCCGGGTCGATCGCGACGTACTCAGGTTGCGGGTCGCCCGGGCATCCGGCTCCGGGAAGTTCCGAAAGGTCGATGGGTACGGTCGTGACCTGCATCTGGCCGGTTCCGGTCCCGGCGGAATAGTCTACTATCGCGACGGCGCCCGGCCGCGTGTTCTCCGCAGGGCATGCCGTTGGATCTTCGACTTCCGACTCCTCGTCTTCGAGAGCGATGACCGCGAGTCGGCGGCCGCGGTCGACGGCAATGGCGTCCGGACCGATGCCAATGGAGGTTTGCGAGACGATTCTGCCTTTCTTGGAATCGCCGACGACGAGTGTTCCGTTGTCCGGATCGTCCTTGCAGACAATGAAAACGTAGCGGTCGTCGATGAACACCGCCGACGTCGGCTCGCCGATGGCGCCAACGTCGATTCGTTTCTTCGTTTTACCTTTCGGGAGCTTGAGGAACTGAACCGTTTTGCCTCCGGACTGCGTGACCACCGCGAGCTTCCCGTTCGGCGAGGCAGCGACGATTTCGGCTCCGCCGAGTGGCAGCTGGATCGTCGCCGTGCGAAACGACAGCCTCGGTTCGGCACGAACTACAGTCGGACGTGTGGCCGATACGCCGAGGACGACGGAGGCGAGAAAGGAAAGAACGAGAATGCGTGGGATGTTCATGGCCGTGAACCTACGCGAGCCATGTTTCCATCGTTTGTCCGATCGGTTTCGACAGCGTTTCGAATCCTGCAGTCCGATCTATCGTGCCTGGTCGTTCAATCCGGAATGCGCGCGGATCGACTTAACGCGCTCCTCGATCGGAAGTGCTTCGGGACGCGATTCAGCTCGCGAAGCACCGCCGCTTGCTGTTCGAGCGTCTGCGCGAGCGCCTCATGCGACGGACCGAATCGTTTCTCGGTAAGCGCGGCGAGGCGCCCGTAGGCTCGTTCGGCCGCGACAAACTTCTTCTGAGCGCGAAGGACCGATGCGAGGAGCTTGATCGACTCTGCGATGGCCGGATCGTCGGCGGCGAGATTCTTCTCGCGAACGGCAATGGCGCGAACGAGCAGTGGCTCGGCGTCGGCGCTTCTCCGATCGGCGATGTAGAGCGCTGCGAGATTGCTCGCGCACGAGGCGACTGTTACGTGCTCCTTGCCGAGAAGGTCTTCCCACAATGCGAGACACTTCAGGTACAGCGGCTCGGCCTCGGCATACGAACCCTGCAGGTGAATCGCCACTGCCAGATTGTTGAGCGAAGCCGCGACTTGCCGATGGCGCGGACCGAGCTCTGTTTCCCAGATTGGCAGGGCGCGCCGATAAAGCGCGATGGCCTCTGGAGCTCGGCCAGTTGCCTCATAGACAGACGCAAGGTTCTCGAGACTCGATGCGAGTCTTGTGGCGTCGGACGGATTGGACTCGGCCAAAGCGAGGGCAGCCACGAAGGCGGTCTCCGCTCCGTCGAGACGTCCGGAGCTCAGAGCTCGACGGCCCTCGACGGCCAACGATTCCCACGTCTGAGCCTCCTGAACTGCTGCCGCCGGGACTGACAGTACAATGATGGCAATAGAGACACCGATCCACGATAGGGGCATTCGACTCTCCTCCAGGTCAACCGCGTACTCGTCATGTTCGGCAGGGAACGCGACGGTCCGATGAACCTCGGTTGAACTCTTCGCGAACTTCGTGCTACCCCGACAGCCCCGGGCTCGTCACATCTTCTTCCGCGAGTCACATGCGCCCGGCAATGCACAGTCGGCCGCCTCGAGTTACAGAACCGCGAGAGGTAGCGAGCGGCCTGCGGACGGTCGAACGGTTCCGATCCTTCTGTCCTTCCGCAAGGAAGAGTCTGTGGTTTCAGCCACCGTCCGAGGGACGCTCGCTACCGCTCGCGGCTCAAAAAACGGGGAGCACCCCCTACCGGTCATCCCCGTTCCTCGAGCCGCGAGCGGTAAGGAGCGTCCCAGGACGGTCGAGTGGTTCCGATCCTTCTGTCCTTCCGCAAGGAAGAGTCAGAGTTTCAGCCACCGTCCGAGGGACGCTCGCTACCGCTCGCGGCTCAAAAAACGGGGAGCACCCCCTACCGGTCATCCCCGTTCCTCGAGCCGCGAGCGGTAGCGAGCGTCCCACGGACGGTCGGACGGCTCCGATCCTTCTGTCCCTCCGCAAGGAAGAGTCTGTGGTTTCAGGCACCGTCCGCTGGCCGCTCCCTACCGCTCGCGGTTCTGTGCGCGATTTGAAGTCGCGCTCTTCTGTAACTGCGTCGCGACGTGCCCGGCGCCCTTGCCGCGTGACTCGTGATGCGGTACGTACTTTCAACCTGCAGGTCATTCACGACGTCGAGGTCAATCGAAGATGTACAACCCGAATCCATCGCAGTATCCACCGCCCGGCGGATTCACACCCGGGTACGGAGGTCCGCCGCCTCCCTCGTCCTACGGAACCCCGGGCGTCGTGACGTGGTTCAAGGTCTACGCGGCGCTGATGGCTCTCGTGTACCTGCTCCTTATGGGACTCGGTATCTTCATGGTCGTCGCCGGCGCGTCGCTCGAAGGAATGGAGGAACTCCAGGGAGACGCCTCCCCGATCGTGATAGGCGTCATCTACGCGATCATGGGCCTCGTCTTTGCGATCGTGTTCGCCGTCGGGCTCTTCCTTCCGCGCAAGCCCTGGGGGTGGATCATGGGAATAGTTCTCATCGCCCTCGGCATGACGAGTGTGTGCTGCCTGCCGGCCACGATCCCGCTGCTCATTTTCTGGCTGAAGCCCGATGCAAAGGCCTACTTCGGACGCGTCTAGACATCTCGGGAGGCAACCATCATTTCGACACCGGTCCCAGAGACTTCCATCGTTGCAGACGGCGTTCGACTGCTGCATCGCGGCAAAGTGCGCGACGTCTACGAGGTCGGCGAGCACCTGCTGCTCGTCGCGACCGACCGCATCTCGGCATTCGACTGCATACTGCCGACGCCGATTCCCCACAAGGGTCGCGTTCTGACGTCCCTCTCGCGCTTCTGGTTCGAACGGCTTTCCGACGTCGTCGAAAATCATCTGGTCTCGACGGACATCGACGCGTTTCCTGACGTTCTCCATCCTTTTGCCGAAACACTCGAGGGGCGGTCGATGCTTTGCCGTCGCGCGGAGGTGGTCCCGGTCGAATGCGTCGTTCGTGGATACCTCATCGGAACGGGCTGGAAGGATTACCTCGAGACTGGTGCCGTGTGCGGCATCGAGCTTCCGCCCGGTCTTCGGATCGCCGATCGACTTCCGGAGCCGATCTTCACCCCTGCGACGAAGGAAGCCATGGGGGCGCACGACGTCAACGTTTCCGAGGAAAAGATGGCGGAGCTCGTCGGCGCCGATCTTACGCGCCGGCTCCGCGATTCGGCGCTCGAAATCTATCGTCGCGCGGTCGCTCACGCCGCCGGGTGCGGCATCATCATCGCCGACACTAAGTTCGAGTTCGGTCTGATCGGCGATTCGGTCATTCTCATCGACGAGTGCCTCACGCCGGATTCATCGCGCTTCTGGCCAGTGGACACTTATGCGCCGGGCACATCCCCGGAATCGTTCGACAAGCAGTTCGTGCGGGACTATCTTGAGACGCTCGACTGGGACAAGCGACCTCCGGCGCCGCCGCTCCCTGACGACGTCGTCGCGCGAACGAGCGCCAAGTACCTTGAAGCCTATCGCCTGTTGACCGGGCGCGACCTCGTCACCTCCTGACGATCGCGCGCGGCGCGAGATTCGAACCGTCCTCTCGCTCTCCGGCCGGTGCCCTCCCGGCTCACGTAAATTCCAGTAGATGCCGGGCGCCTGTGCCAACACGCGCTCTACGTGCGAGGGGGCCAACGCGACGCATTCCCATGACCGAACTCGAAACACTGCGCGACCGCCTTGCGGCCCTCGTCGAGGAGATGGTGGAACGGGGAATCCTCCTCGAGGATGCCTGCCTTCAGTTCGAAACGCACTTCATCCGCATCGTGCTCGAGCGACACGGAGGGAACCTCTCTAAGGCAGCCGAGGAGTTGCGGCTGCATCGGAACACGCTGGCGAAGAGGCTCAAGGCCGCCGAGGCGAGATCGGTAACGGCAAAGGCCAGGGCACGCGTGAAGGTGAAGGCAAAGGCGAAGCCACCTGCGTCTCGCCCTCATCCGACGCGGGGGCGATCGTAGCGGGCCCGGCGGAGAACACAGTCCGTTCGCGTCGAATTGCCCTTACAGAGAAGACCATAGGTTGGTCTCGACCCCTCTCGAGGACGGGCGGTCCAAGCATCAGTATACCGGGCGCGGTAGCGCTCGGGTCAGCCTCTCCATTCGTCCGCGCCTTGTGTCGTCACACTCGGTCGGGATCGACCCGAGCGCTACCGCGCCCGGTAACTGATGCGTTACGTGTGTGATGCCCCGGGGGGAGGTCAAATCCGGTGACTCCGGATCCGTCGTAAGGAACTCTGGATCGACAGGTTTTCGGGGAAACTTTTCCAGCGGTCGCGCGTGTCTGTGTGGTAATTTCGAACCACGGTCGCGGTCGCCGCCAAGGAGCCACATTCGACGTGATCACGAGCGCAGCGAAACTCGAGCAGCTTCAGGATCGCATTGAATCCGTCATTCGCGGCAAGTCCGATGTCGTGCGATTGTCGATCGCTGCGTTGATCGCTGGCGGTCACTTGCTCATCGAAGACGTGCCGGGCGTTGGCAAAACGACCCTCGCACAGGCGCTGGCCCGATCGTTCGACTGTTCGTTCCGGCGCATCCAGTTCACGAGCGACCTGCTTCCTTCGGACGTGATTGGCCTCACGATCTTCAATCAGGCCGATGCGATGTTCGAGTACCGGCGCGGGCCGATCTTCGCGAACTTCATCCTCGCGGACGAGATCAACCGCACCACGCCGAAAACGCAGAGTTGCCTGCTCGAGGCCATGGCCGAGGGCCACGTCACCGTTGAGAACGAGACGTATCCGTTGCCGCGGCCGTTCATGGTCATTGCAACCCAGAATCCTGTGGAGTACCACGGCACATATCCGCTGCCGGAATCGCAGCTCGACCGGTTCCTGATGAGGCTTCGCATGGGATATCCCGCGCTCGAGGACGAGCGCGACATTCTGCGCCGCCAGACGTCGATGGAACGGGCGGTCGAAATCGATCCGGTCATGAGCGCCGCCGACGTCATGGAGATGCAGGCCGAAGCACGAAAAGTCCGTGTCGACGACGCACTGGCGGATTACCTGCTCCGGATCGTCAAGGCGACCCGTGAAACGGAAATCCTGGACCTCGGCATCAGTCCTCGCGGTTCGCTGGCGCTCTTTCACACTGCACAGGCAGTGGCCTTCCTCGAGGGCCGCAACTACTGCATCGCGGACGACATCAAGGGCGTTGCGGTGCCGGTGCTCGCGCATCGCGTCGTCGTGAACTCGCGATACTCGACGGGCATGCGGCGGACCAACGAGAACGAGACGGCGCTCGGCGAGATCCTTCGCGGCGTCGACGTTCCGATCTGACGCGGGGCTCGGCCATGGCCCTGAAGTTTCGAATCGATCGCCGCGCCTGGGTCGACTTCGCGCTGACGGTGAGCCTGCTTGGCGCAGCCTTCGTTCTCGCGTTTCTCTCGTCGACCATCTCGAAGACGGGCGACTGGGCATTGGGCGCCTTCTCGGCCGTGATGTCGCTCGTCCTTGCGATCGGGGGCGGACTCTACATCGTCCCGAAGCTTGCGAAGCGCGTCCGGTGGGACCTCTGGGGGCTCGGCATTCGTACGTCGGTGACGACCGACGGCCTGCTCTTTGGCGTCATCGTCGTCGTGGTCGGCGTTGCAGCGCTAAACACCGAGAACAATCTCCTGTATCTAGTGCTTGCGGCGTTGCTCGCATTCGTAGTCGTGTCGGGCAACCTCGCCAGGCTGATGCTCCACGACGTCGGCGTGCAACTCAGGTTTCCGGACCACCTTCGCGCGGGTCAGCCGGCCCATCTCTCGATTTCGGTCGTGAATCGCAAATTCATGCTGCCGTCGTGTTCGGTCTCGGTTGAGGCGCTTCCGCAGCGCGTCGGCGCCGACTCGCCTTCCGCGACAAAGAGGCGCTTCTTCGGCTTCCGGGGACGACCGAAAGAGTCGCCGATCGCACACTTCATCGTCATCCCACCTCGGTCGACGGTAAAGCAGGTCGTCGAACACACGTTCGAGCGCCGCGGGCGATACCGCTTCGACACCCTCACCCTGTCGACGAAGTTTCCGGCCGGATTCCTGCGGAAGTGGCGCAATGTCTCGTCTTCGGGTGACATCGTCGTTTTCCCGACGACCGAGCCCGTCGATGATTTCTTTCATTCGCTGCCCATTCTCACGGGAGCGGCGGCGAGCCACATGCGCGGCGACGGCGTGGATCTGTTCGCGATCCGCGACTACAACCAGAACGATCACATCCGGCTCATCGACTGGAAAGCGACGGCGAAGGCTCGTCGCGTCATGGTCCGCGAAACCGTTCGCGAGGAAGACTTCCGCCTTTCGATCTTCTTCGATCCCCGAAGGCCGGTGGCGGATGTGGCGGCGGATTTCGACGAGCGCTTCGAGAAAGCCGTGACACTCGCGGCGTCGCTCGCCGAGCACTTCGTCAGCGAAGGCGCCGAGGTCGAGCTCGTCACACCGGACGTTCGGGTCGCTCCGGGCCAGGGAAGGGGGCATCTCTACAAGATCCTGACGGAGCTTGCCGTGGTCGAGTCTCAGGCGCCAGGCGACGAGGCTCCCGGGCTGGTCTCGTGGGATCTCGTCGACACGCTGAAGGGGCTAGGCGACGCGCACCGCTTCAAGGTGCTCTTCACGGCGGCGCCTCGAGGGACGATTCCCGCGACAATCTGGCGCGCGGCCCACGTGATCTATACGGACGAACTGGTCTGAAGGCATGAAGTTCCGGAACTACTTCCTCCTCTCGTCATTTGCGTTCGTCGCAACGGGCTTCCTCGCGCTCGTTCTGACCGGCAGGCTCGACATCATTTCGCCCGTGCTCTACATCGCGGCCGTCGTTGGCGCATGGTGGATCGAGCGGAATCGTCCGGATCTGCTCATCGCCCGGAAGCGCGCGGCCATGATTTCGGCGATTGCCATTCCGCTCACGGTCGTCGACATCCTCATTGTGACGCGGAATCCATTCCTCGGGCTTGCGAGGTTTGCGCTCCTGCTGGCGGCGATCAAGCTCTTCCAGAAGAAGGACGACAGCGACTGGGTCTGGCTGTACGGACTGGCGTTCGGCCAGCTGCTCCTTGCGGCGTCGCTGACCGTCGATGCGACATTCCTCGTCTCGCTCATGCTGTTCCTGTTCTTTCTCGTCACGACGCTTTCTGCGTTCGAGATCGAACGCACCCACCGCAAACTCAATCGCGTCGAGGAAGAGGAATTCGCGATGCGAGCGGACCGTCCGCGTCCGCTGCGCCGCGGATGGTTCGTGTCGGCGATCGGCGGCGGTCAGATGGTTCTGGTGGCGCTTCTCGCGGTGCCTATCTTCTTCATCCTCCCGCGCTTTGGTGGCGGATATCTCGGCAGTGCCTACAGCCAGTCGCAGACGCTTTCCGGCTTCAGCGAGCGCGTCAACCTCGGTGACCTCGAGAACATCAAGCTGAACCGGACCGTGGTGATGTATGTGAAGCTCGACCGGCCTCCGAACCGGCCGCTGCGATGGCGGGGACTGGTTCTCGAGGAATTCGATGGGGTGAGGGGGGCGTGGAGGGCCGTGCGTCCGTTCCGCGGGACGACATTGGAGCGGGTGCCGGGCGTGCCGTCCCGTTTCGACGTGGAGCCGCTGGCTCCGGGCACCGTGGCGTCCGACCTTCTCGAGCAGACGATCTACCTCGAGCCGATGAGCAATCAGACGCTCTTCGCTGCGTCGCGCGCGAAACGGATCGACAATGCTCCGCGCGAGGTTGCTGTCGATGCAACGGGCAGTCTGCGTGGACCACGGCACCACACCTCGCGACTTTCCTACGTGGTGACCTCGGACGTCGTGGGACCCTCGGAAAGCGAGTTGGCTAAGGACACCTCGACGGATTACCCCGAGGATGTGCGGACACTGGACCTTCAACTTCCGGAGATCGATCCTCGAGTCGCCGAACTTGCCCGCAGCGTGATCGACGATGCCGTGACGCCCCATGACAAGGCACGCCGCATCGAGTTGTACCTCAAGAACGAGTTCGAGTACTCGCTCGAGCTGACGCGGCAGGACACGTCGATCGACCCGGTTGCCGACTTTCTCATCAATGTGCGTCAGGGACATTGCGAGTATTTCGCGACGTCGATGGCGATCATGCTGCGCAGTGTGGGTGTTCCGTCGCGCGTGGTGAACGGCTTCCAGACGGGTGAATACAACGCCATCAGCGAGACCTACACGGTGCGACAGGCGGATGCTCATTCGTGGGTGGAGGTCTACTTCGCAGGATCGAACGAATGGATAGAGTTCGACCCGACGCCGGCTGCGGGCCTCAACTCGTACGACCCGAGTCTGGCGGCGGATCTCCGAAAGTCGATCGAGGCGATGCAGCTCATCTGGATTCGCTACGTCGTCGCGCTCGACACACACGAGCAGCTCTCGATCTTCCGTTCCATACAGGGAGGGCTCATCGAGGCGAAGACGTGGGTGACTACGAAGTTCGCTTCGTTCCGGCGTTCGATCGCCGAGATGTTCGATGGTCGGTCGGGAACGATGTCGATGCCGGGAGTGCTGACGGTCATCGTTGTTGCAATGCTTGGCGTCGGGGCACTGTCGATTTCGGGCATGTTGTTGCACCACCGAGGATGGCGCATTGGCCGCTTCGTTTTTCCGGTCTGGAGATGGCGTCGATGGTGGGACCGCTCATCGGAGCCGTCACAGAAGGCCGCGGTGCATTTCTACGAACAGATGTGCGCGATGCTCGACAAAGCGGGAATCCACCGGCAACCGTTCACGACGCCAAGGGAGTTTGGCGTCGAATGCGGTCTCGAGGAGGTTCGGACCATCACCGAGCACTACCATCGCGTGAGGTTTGGCGGAGAAACGAGTCGCAGTGTCGAGCGCGACGTCGCCTCCGCACTTGCGAGCCTCGCGTCGACGCTCCGGAAGCCGCGGAAGGCGCAGCCGGCGGAGCCTCCGGCGGCTGCGCCCGGGTCCGGAGGTCCGGGCGGAAGTGTCGACACGGCAAAGCCGAAATCAACTGAATAGGCCGCTGTGCCCACGCGTGCTCAAGGCGCAAGTACCTTGCGCGGTGTTGATCCCTTGTCAGCGGAAAGTACCCCTCAGATCGCGTCCGGCATGTCGCCATACATGTCGTGGCAGGATCAGTACCGCGAGCGATGGCGAAGCGTCCCACGGACGGTGACTGAACTCGCAGGCTCTTCGTTGCGGAAGGACAGAAGTAATCTGAACCGTTCGACCGTCCGTGGGACGCTCGCTACCGCTCGCGGCTCGAAAAACGGGGACCACCCGCATCGGTCAGCGGAATGTCTCCTTCAGATCGCGTCCGGCACGTCGCCATACACGTCGTGGCCGGATCAGTACCGCGAGCGATAGCGAGCGGGTCGCCCTCCCACCAGACAGCCCACCTAGAAAACGAAAGAGTTCGAGATCTGCCCACGAATCCCGACGACTATCGTATTCGGCGCGTCGGTTCGGATGTTGAGGTCCGCGGGCGAGCCGGTGAGGATCAGTCGATTCTTCGCCGCCTTGAACTTGACCGCGCGTGGCGGCACGACAGGCACGCCGTTGACTGAGATCGAGGCAGACGCATCGACGTTGAACGCCGTGATGATCAGTTTCTGGCTTGCCGACATGAACTTGGCCGCGGCGACGAAAGGAGCCGGGTTGCCGGTGCTTCGAAGCGCGAGAGACCGCGACATTTCGAAGTTGGCTACATCTCGAACAGAGACCGTAAAGGCCGTCGTCATTTCGGAGGTCGCCGTGCCGAGGATGCGGCCATTGGAGGAAAGGCTCAAACCACCCGGTAGCTGGCCGTCGATGACGGACCACGTAAACGGCCCTGTGCCTGTCGCTTCGAGTCCAAAGTCGAACGGGGAACCGGTCACGGCGTCAGGAAGCGCGTCGGTGAGGATCGCGAGCGGCGCGGAGGACGGCGTCGCCCGGTAAAGGAATCGCGCCCCGTCCATGTCGTCGGTTCGAAGGCTCGCCCCGCGACCGTCCAGGTGTGCGATGAAGAAAAGCGAGGCGTCGCGAAGAATCTCGTTCGGTTCGTCGGCCTGATCGGAGGAATGGCCGAATCCGAGGGCGTGACCCATCTCGTGCGTCATTATCTCAGAGAGCAACAGCGGGTCGGAGAGGATGCAGCCGAAGTCGGGATTGAAGATCAGATCGCCATCCTGGATTCGTGCGAACGTCCGCCCTCCGATCGACACGCTCTGGTTCGTCACGGCCTGGGCGACTCCGCCGATGGCGACGACGCCCGAGCAATTTACGGGTGGATCGAATCGTCCCGTGCAGTCGTTGAACGAAATTGCGTTCGTGCCGTCCGCGCGAAGCCCGCACGCGGTCGTCTCGCCGGCGATCTCCACGCGCAAGCTGCTTCCCGGAACTCCTGACCACGCGGCTGCGGTTGCGATCGCCTCATCCATTCCTCCCGAGGGACTAGGTGACCGGTCGCGGTTCACGCGGAATCGAATTCGATCTCCGGTGTCGGGCTCGAACCAGCGGAATCCGGGGGACAGGAATCGGAAATCGGACGGAGGTCGGTTTGGCGAGCGCCCGACGGCGCGTCTCGGCTCGATCCTCGGAGAACGTGGAGCCTGTCCGGCTGCGCCCGAAATCACGAGTGACTGGATTCGCGCGACGAAGTCGTCCTTCTTTTCGCAGCGCGCGAACGGCTGCGGTCCAATGACGCGGACGTTCGGTCCTGGCATCGATCGCACGACGAGCTTCTCTCCCGTCCTCTGGTCGGAGATGATCCGAAAATAGCCGAGCGACAGGTGAGCGACACGAAGTGTGCCGTCGGTTTCCGGATTGAGAAAGAGCAGCATTTCCCAACCCTTCTGCCAGTATGGGGCGCCCCAGATGATCGTCGCGCCATCCGGAAGCTGGCCACCGAATTGCCGAAGCTCGATGATTCCTGGTTGCAGGTCTCCCTTGATCACCTTCGTCACCTTGAAGGTGACGAGCGTGTGAATCCAGGTACGGTCTTCGTTCCATTCCGCACGAAGGCGCTGGCATCGACCTTCGACGATGACCGATGACGACGCGGCAAGGTCATCATCCGTGAGCGGAACGATCGTCGTGGCCGTGGTTCGCTCCGCCAGCATGAGACACGCGGCGAGGGACCCGAGGCCAAGAGTAACGGCCCAACGTCGATTCATCGAGGGCACCAGCACGTGCGAGGGCCGGAAGCGGGATCGACCTGACGCCGTGCAGAGGAGGAACACCGTAACCAGAATCGCAGCCGCGATTCGGTTCACGAACCCAATGGCTCGGACCTTACGCCCTCGGTCCTGATGTGCAAACGTCGGACCGGGTAACGAAAGGCGCCGCTGCAGCGGCGCCTTCCGTAGAAGAGCAGGCTCGGGCCGGACCGGCTATCGTCGCGGCTGTACCGTGGAAATGATCACCTGAGGATCGTCACCGCCAACCACCGTCACCGGGACGATGATCGCCGCCGCTCCACCGATCAGGAGCAGAAGCAGGGCCGTCGGGAAAGCCGCGGCAACCGGGGGCAACACGATCGGAGCCGCGCAGAGGCACGAGCACAGGATCGTCGATGCCTCGAAGGCTGCGGGGCCTGTGGTCGTCACGCGTACGCCGCCATTGAACGACTGAGACTGATTCGCAATCAACTCGACGACACGACCCTCGGCCTCGACCTTGAGGATGCCGCTCTGGCAATAGATGCTGGTGTCACCGTGCGTGATCAGCTCGAACGGAGACCCGGCTGCCGGAACGCCCGTGATCGATCCGCACACGAGGTCGGTTCGCATAAAGCCGCCGGCGTGCGAGACGATGGCGTCCGAATCGTTGTTGATCGTCAGACGCGTGCCGCCGCTCGCAACGACGCCCTGGGCGCCCGACGAGGTCGTGATACGACTTCCGGCGTAGACCGTTGCTCCGGTCGCAGCCTGGACTCCGTCAATACGAACCGAGCCGTTGCCGACAACCGTCATCTGGGCGCCCGCGGCTTGCGCCGCGACCGGCACGGGCTTCACAAGGCCGAGACAGAAAAGCGTCACGGCAACGATCAATGAGACAGGGCGAAGAATATTGAGGAAACGCATTCGAAGGTCCTCCGCTAACAGTTGCAGTGGCAATTCGCCTTGGACTTCACGATGACAACGGAATCCGAGGTCGGAACCGTGACCGTGTCGGCATCGTCAAAATCCTTCGACTTGCCTTTCTTGACCGTCGTCGACTTGCCTGATCGGGTGATAGTCGCTTTCCCGATCTCTGGCTCGACGCGTCCGCCGCCCTGTGCAACGACAGTCGCCGGAACCGTGCTCGTTACCGAAATCTCGCCGCAAATCAACTGAATATGCGGGCCCGTAGCACCCGGCGTGATGGCCATATCGGCCTGTCCAGTGATCTTGATCTCGCCGCCCTTGGCAAGTCGCAAGGTGACCGTCGAATCTTTGCTCGTCGAGATTCGAGATACCGCGCCCACAGGCACCGATCCCGTCGCGACCTGGCCATCGATGCGAACCGTGCCGCTGATGACGGCCATTCCGAGTTGGCCCTGCGCCGACGTCGAAGGCACTACGACGGCGAACATCGCGGAGAACGCCACAAAGGCAAGACATCGTTTCCAACTGAACGTCATGGTCACTCCTGATTGTCAGGTGACAGCAACTAGCCGGGAGCTCTTGTGAGCAAGCGAATAGGGAAGAATCCGAGGGCGAAGGTAACCGACGGCCCGGTTGATGTCAAGCTCAACGGGATGCTGATGTTACGCTTGATCTCGAACGAACTCTTGTGGTACGAACACCGTGTTTCGGCGAGCGTGAATTTGCCGAACCCACCATTAACTCGAGTAAAGCCGCTCTGGAGGCCCCAATGTCGACGATCTTCCGCATCGGAGTGATGCCGCTGGCTCTGTTTGCCGCCCTCGGAATGTCTGCCATGACGGCGACCGCGCAGCAGACTTCCAACCAGACGGAAACGGGAATCGGCCTGAATTGCGACGATCCAGACAAGGACAAGCCGAGTGTTGCGCTGGATGCAGACTCTGTTGCGGTGCTCTCGGGCACGAAGGTCAAGCTCACGGCGTCGGGGAAGGGGTCGAAGGGCGAGCCGCTCGAGTATATGTGGCGCGCCGACCGGGGCCGGATCTTCGGGAAGGGAGCTGCCGTCGAGTTCGACACGGCGGGCCTCGCACCCGGGAAATATGACGTGCTCCTCATGGGCCGCGGTGGAAAGTGCAACCCGATGACCGTCGTCAAGACCATTGAGGTAATCGGCTGTCCGCCGGACCTTCGACTCGTGGCGAACAACGTCCGGGTCAACGCCGGTGAAGTGGTCTCTATCTCGGCGGCCGGTCTTCCGAACGGATTCGGTCTTCGATGGTCGGCTTCGGAAGGGCGCGTGACGGGTGACGGCGGCGCGATTCGCGTCGACACGGCCGGCGTGGGCGCCGACACCATTACCATCCGCGCTGCGTCGTTCGATATTCCAGAATGCTCGCGCGAAATCACGATTGCGGTCATCAAGCCGCCGGTCATTCTGCCTGACATTCTCAACTTCCCGATGACGGGCGGTCGCCTCAACAATGCGAACAAGGCCGTGCTCGATGACGTGACGCTTCGCGGCGAGCGCGACATTCAGGCTCGCATCATCGTGACGGGCAAGTCGACGGCCGGTGAGCGCCCGGGTCTCGCGAAGGTCCGTGCCGAGAACGCACGGAATTACCTCGTGAGTGAGAAGGGCGTTGATGCGTCGCGCGTCGAGATCCGAACTCAGGAAGGCACGGCGCCCGAGGGTGGCATCGAGATTGCCATCGTTCCGCCAGGCGCACGGATGCCGTAGCGATTCGTTCCACGCGGCGCTTCTCCAGGGAGCGCGGGCCGCGCCGCGGCTCGCGCTCCTTGCCGTTTCCGGACCTGCAATGAACCGCCAACCGTCACTTCTCGACAATCTCTTCGAGGAACCGCCGCGCCCGGTCACCGTCTCGGAGCTCACGGCTGACGTCAAGAGACTTCTCGAACGGAGATTCGGCGACGTCTGGGTCGAGGGCGAGATCTCGAACTTCAAGAGGCACACGTCCGGGCACTGGTATTTCACGTTGAAAGACGCAGGCGCGCAGGTTAGGTGCGCGAGTTTCAAGAACGCCAATCGTTCGATCCGTTTCCGACCAGAAGACGGCCTCGTCGTCACAGTACGTGGACGTTTGTCCGTCTATGAGCCGCGCGGCGACTACCAACTTCTCGTCTCATCCATGGAACCGGTTGGCCTCGGGGCGCTGCAATTGGCCTTCGACCAGCTCAAGGCCCGGCTTGCGTCGGAGGGACTGTTCGGAGAGGAGCGGAAGCGTCCGATTCCGCAGGTACCGAGGCGTGTCGGCATCGTGACGTCGCGCACCGGGGCCGCGCTGCAGGACATTCTCCGCGTGCTTCGTCGCCGGAACGCCGCGATCTCGGTGCTTGTCGCACCGGCGCGGGTTCAGGGCGAAGGTGCCGTCGCCGAAATTGTCTCAGCCATCTCCCGATTGTCGGAGAGCGGCCTGGTCGACGTGATGATCGTCGGACGCGGAGGCGGCTCGCTCGAGGATCTTTGGGCGTTCAACGACGAGCGAGTCGCCCGCGCGATTGCGGCCTCGACGGTCCCGGTCATCTCGGCTGTTGGACACGAGACGGACGTGACAATTGCCGACTTCGTCGCTGACCTCCGATCGCCAACTCCGTCTGCCGCGGCCGAGGTCGTGGCCGCAGCCTCCGTAGAGCTTCGTGCTGCGATCGACCGGCGACGTCGCGAGGCAGCGGCGGTCGTGCGGTACCGACTTCTCGATCTCCGCTCGGATCTGCGGCACGTCGTGGCGTCGGACGCCCTTCGAGACGTTCCCGCCCTCGTACATCGCCGAATGCAGGCGGTCGACGAGGCGAGCGACGAGATCTCCAGGGTGGCAGCGGCGCGCCTCTCAATGTCCAGATCGATGCTCGACGCTCACGCCCGGGCACTCGCCGCGAGAGATCCCCGCCGGCGGGTTCTCGTGGAGCGCGAACGTCTGACGAAGATGAAGGCCGCCATCCCGGCATTTGCCCGTCGGGCGCTCGATGTGCGTCGACACGCATTTGCCGATGTGCGCGGACGGTTGTCAACGCTCGATCCGCTCGGCGTCCTGTCGCGTGGGTTCGCGGTGGTCCGCACCGCGACCGGGCGAATCGTCCGTTCACCGTCGGACGTCGCGCCAGGTCAGGGGATCGACATTCGCGTTGAAGGCGGCTCGTTTTCAGCTGCAAGGACCGACGATACACACGATGGGGAGGGGACAGTTCGAAAATGACCACCAAAGCTCAGTCAACGACATCGGACCCGAACATGGGCCTGATCGCAGATCACCTTTGGGCCTACGGGCGCACCCGGGCGCTACATGCCGCAACCGAACTCGGGCTCTTTGACGCGCTCACGGCCGGACCACTTTCGGCCGCAGCGCTGGCGAAGGCGCTCCGATCGACCGAGCGAGGAGTCAGGATGCTCGGCGATGCGCTCTGCGCGCTGTCGCTGCTCGAAAAGTCGAAAGGCGGATATGCGCTGAATGCCACGTCGCGCGCCTTTCTCGTCAGCACCAGCCCCGGATACATGGGACCGATGATCCTGCACACGCGACTTCACGACCACGCGTGGGCGAATCTCGCGGAAACGGTCCGAACCGGGAAACCTACCCAGACCGTGGACCTCGAGTCCGGCGGCCGCGAGTTTTTCCCGAAGCTCGTCGCATCGATTTTTGCACCGAGCTTCGGAGCATCGACCTTGGCGCGCACGGCGCTGGCACCGAGAATCCAGGAGAAGGTCGTCGACGTTCTCGATGTCGCCGGCGGTTCCGGCGCGTGGTCGATGCCGTGGGCGATCGCCAATCCGGCTGTTCGCGTCACGCTGCTCGACTACGAAGAGGTTTTCCCGGTCGCCCGCGAGTTCGCCGACCGCTTCGGCGTTGCCGATCGATTTGCCTACAAGGCGGGGAATCTGCGCAAGGTCGGCTTTGGCCGCGCGAAGTTCGATCTCGTGTTGCTCGGTCACATATGCCACAGCGAGGGCCGGAACTGGTCCGAGAAGCTCATTCGCAAGAGTGCCGAGGCCCTTCGACCCGGCGGAGTCCTCGTCATCGGCGAGTTCATTCCGAACGATTCGCGAACCGGGCCGATCAACGCCCAACTCTTCGGACTGAACATGCTGGTGAATACGGCCGAAGGTGACGTCTTCACGCTTCCGGAGTATCGGGCATGGATGAAGCAGGCCGGACTCTCGAACATTCGAAAACTCGACTTAGGCGCCTCCGGGCCCGACATCGTCGTCGGAGTGAAGAAAGGATGACGAAGAAGGGAACGGAGAAGACCTACGAGCAGGCATTTGGCGAGTTGACCAAGGTCGTCGAGCGGCTGCAGTCCGGCGATCTTCCGCTCGAAGAGACGATTGCGCTCTTCGAGAAAGGCGTCGGGCTCTCGAAGGAGTGTGAATCATTCCTTGAAGATGCAGGCCGGCGCATTGAAGTCCTTCTGCAGGACGCTGACGGCAATATCGAGATCGAAGAACTCGACGACGTGGAAGACTAGGCACAATCGATCATGCGCGTGGTCGTGTCGCACCTGTCGGGCGCCTTTCAAGGCAAACGCGAACTGTTCGAGGGCGACCGGTTGACGATCGGCCGCGCGCGTGTGAATTCGGTGCGACTCGGCCCGCACGACACCGTGTCGTCATCGAAGCATGCCGAGCTCATTGCGGAGCGTGACCACTACGTTCTGCGCGACCTCGGCTCGACGAACGGCACGTTCTCGCATGGAAAGCGGGTCGAAAGGCTCAAGCTCTCTAGCGGCGACGCTGCGACGTTCGGCTTTGGCGGACCGCAGTTGCGCTTCGATTTCTTCGAGGAGTTGCCGGACGTGCGTCCCTCGCTCGATGAGCCGCACGAATTCAGTTTCAAGGCGCGATTCGCGTGGTCGATGCTGGCCGCAGCGGGCCTCTTTGCCTCATCGACCGTCTTGTTCATTTACTGGGAGTCCTTCCTGCCGGTGGTTCCCCTGGCCCTCGGTGCGGCGGCGCTTGGACTGCTCGGCGTTTCAGCACTTCGCAAGAACATTACGCTTGGGCCGGACGGAATCGAGTACCAGGGCATGCTGCGCACGAGGCTCATTCCCTGGCCAGACGTGGCAGCCCTCGAATCAGGGCGGCGGACGGGCGTGCTTTCGGGACAGATCTGCCGAGTGAAAGGTTGGAAGGGCACGATCACGTTCTCGCCGGACGCCTACCGGGATGGCTTTCTTCTCGCGCGAATGATCGCCGAGGCTTCCGGAAAGGAATGGTCCTAGAACCGCGCAACGCGGGAGGCTTTCGTCCATGACGCCGAGGCTCACGATTCTCGACGGAGTGCCGCTCGCTCCGCTCACGACGCTCGGCATCGGGGGTGCGGCGCGTCACTACGCGCGAATCGGAACTCCGGCGCAACTCGCCAGGGCTCTCGCCTGGGCACAGGATAAGGGAGTCGAGACGCTGGTCCTCGGCGGCGGCAGCAACCTGCTCATCGGCGACGAGGGTTTTCCGGGTCTCGTGCTGCACGTCGTGATCGACGGTGTCGAACTGGTCGAATCGGGTGAGACGACCGAGGTGATCGCCGGCGCCGGCGTGCCGTGGGACGACCTCGTCGCCAAGGTGGTGGAACATCGACTTTCCGGCGTTGAGTGCCTCTCTGGTATTCCGGGGTACGTCGGCGCCACGCCGATCCAGAACGTAGGCGCCTATGGACAGGAGGTTGCCGAAACCATCGTTCGAGTCGATGTCGTCGATCGGGCTAAGGCTGAGCCGCATATCTTGACCAATACGGAATGCGAGTTCGGCTACCGGGACAGCCGCTTCAAGCGGTCCGACCGGGACCGCTTCATCGTGACCGCGGTGACATTCCGGCTCGTGAACGGAGGAGTGCCGACGATTCGCTATCCCGAATTGCAGCGCTACCTCGAATCGGAGGGCCTGACGTCCCCGAACCTGCGGGACGTTCGGCAGGCGGTGCTGGCGATTCGCCGTCGAAAATCGATGGTCGTCGACGCAGCGGATCCGGATGCGCATTCCGCCGGATCGTTCTTCACGAATCCGATCGTCCCGGCAGACGTCGCGGATCGAATCGAGGTCGAGGGAATGCCGAGGTATGTGGAGACGGGAGGCGTGAAACTCTCGGCGGCCTGGCTCATCGAGCGCGCCGGTTTTTCACGGGGCCACGTTGCGGGAAACGTCGGCTTGTCGACAAAACATTGCCTGGCGATCGTGAATCGCGGCGGTGGCACCGCGAGAGAGGTCGTTGCGCTTGCGAACGAGATCCGTCGACGCGTCCTGGAGCGCTTCGGAGTCACGCTCGTCCCGGAGCCAGTCTTCGTCAACGTCTCGGAGAGTTAGGTCCCTCACAAGCATTGCGCAGGAATCAGCGCTTCGCGGCCGGTTTGGGCGTCGGGCGCTGCTTCAGGAGCGCGATATCGACGACGTCGCGGACCTTCGAGACGAGCAGGATCTCGAGATCGGCGCGGATTTCGGCCGGGATTTCCTCGATGTCCCGCTCGTTGTCGGCGGGCAGTAACACCGTCCGGCAACGGGCGCGGTGCGCCGCGAGGACCTTCTCCTTCACGCCGCCGATCGGCAGGACGTGTCCGCGCAGCGTGATCTCGCCCGTCATCGCGACGTCCTTACGGACGGGACGGTTGGAGAGCGCAGAGATCATGGCCGTCGCCATGGTGATTCCCGCCGAAGGTCCGTCTTTCGGAATGGCGCCCTCGGGAACGTGCACGTGGATGTCCGACCGGTCGAAATGGTCCGGCTCGATGCCGAAATCCGCCGCGCGAGCCCGCGCATATGAAAACGCAGCCTGCGCGGACTCCTTCATCACATCGCCGAGTTGACCGGTGAGCTGCAGACCGCCCTTGCCCCGCATCAGGAGGGCCTCCACGTGAAGGACTTCTCCTCCGACCGCAGTCCACGCAAGACCGGTGGCCACCCCGATCTCATTCTTGTCGAGTGCCTCGTCGTGGCGTGTCTTCGGTGGGCCGACGAGCTCGCGGAGGTTTGAAGCGGTCACCTTCAGCTTGCGGAACTTCGTTCCCGGCCTCCTGAGCTTCGGCGACGCGGCGCGCCACCTTCCGGCAGATCGTTCCGATCTCGCGCTCGAGTTGCCGGAGTCCGGCCTCGGCGGTGTAGTCCGTCACGAGCGACTTCAGCGAACTCGTCGAGAACGCGACGAGCTTGTCGGAAATGCCATTGGCCTCGAGTTGACGCGGAATCAGGTGCCGCTTCGCAATTTCACGCTTCTCGACCTCGGTGTACCCGGCCAGCCGGATGATCTCCATCCGATCGCGCAGGGCGGGCTGGATCGTGTCGAGCACGTTGGCGGTCGTCATGAACCAGACCGACGACAGATCGAACGGCACGTTCAGGTAGTTGTCGCGGAACGAGAAGTTCTGCTCGGGATCGAGCACCTCCAGGAGTGCCGACGACGGATCGCCGCGGAAGTCGGCTCCTACCTTGTCAATCTCGTCGAGAATGATGAGGGGATTCCGGGTGCCGGCCTGCTGGATCGCCTGGATGATGCGACCCGGCATGGCACCGATGTAGGTCCTGCGATGTCCACGGATCTCGGACTCGTCGTGAAGCCCGCCGAGGGATAGACGCTGGAACTGTCGATTCGTCGCGCGGGCAATGGAGCGGCCAAGGCTGGTCTTGCCGACGCCGGGCGGGCCGACGAGACAGAGGATTGGCCCCTTCGTGTCCTTCTTGAGCTTTCGAACGGCGAGTGCCTCGACGATTCGCTCCTTGATCTTCGGGAGTCCGTAGTGGTCTTCGTCCAGAACCTGCTGCGCGCGTTCGAGATCGAGCGATTCATCGGAAAGTTTCGACCACGGCAGGCCCGTGATGACATCGAGGTAATTCCTCATCGTCGTCGCTTCAGCGGCATCCGGATGCATTCGCTCGAGTTTCTTGATCTGTTTCTCGACTTCCTCGCGCACGTCGGTCGGCATACCTGCCTCGGCCACGCGTTCCCGATAGGCGGCGACCTCTTCGGCGAGCTCGTTGCCTTCACCGAGCTCCATCTGGATCGCCTTGAGTTGCTGACGAAGGTAGAACTCCCGCTGCGATCGGTCGATCTCGCCACGCGCCTGGGTGTCGATCTGGTGCTGGACGGTGAGCAGCTCGATCTCCTGCCGCAGCAGGTCGTGGACGCGGGTGATTCGCTCGAGCGGGTCGATGCGCTCGAGGACAGATTGGGCTTCGTCCACCCGGAGCTCGAGATTGGACGCCGACAGGTCCGCGAGGCGACCAAGATCGTCCATGTTCACTGCAATCGTCATGACCTCAGGAGAAATCGGTTTCCCGAGTGCGATCGCCTGCTCGATATCCGATCGAACGCTTCGAACGAGTGCCTCGGTCTCGAGACCCTTGGGCGAGTCCGGTTCCGCGATCGGCTCTACCGTCCCGACCAGGTACTCACCGGCGTTCTCGTACCTTGTGACGCGCACGCGAGACACGCCCTGAACGAGCACCCGGATCCGGCTGTCGGGAAGCTTGAGCATGCGCATTATCATCGCGGCAGTGCCGATCGTGTGCAGCTCGGAACCCGTTGGTTCTTCAGCCTTTGCATCCTTCTGCGCAACGAGCAGGATCATCCGCGAGTCCGCAAGTGCCTTGTCAACGGCCCGCATCGACCGTTCCCGGCTCACGAAGAGCGGGACGATCATGAACGGAAAGATGACAATGTCGCGCAGCGGAAGTACCGGCAACGTGTCGGGTATTCGGACCTGGCTGGCTGTCAGATCTGTGTCGTTCTCGTCGTGTGTCATGGGCGATGGATCGGCGGGATGGATGTCAGCTGCGTTTCACGCGTCCGGTTGCACGAACGAGCGTCCGAAGCTCGCTCATGAACTCCGAAACATCCTTGAAGTCGAGGTAGACGCTCGCGAACCGGACATACGCAACCTTATCGATCTCCTTGAGGCGTCGCATGATGAACTCCCCGATGCGCTGTGTCGGGCGTTCGCGATCCTTGCTGTCCTGAACGAACTTCTCGACGGCATTGACGATCGATTCGAGCTTGGCGGTAGGGATCGGACGTTTCTCGCAGGCGCGAGAGAGGCCGGCCATGACCTTGCTCCTGTCGAACGGCTCGCGCCGACCGTCCTTCTTGACGACCATGAACGGCACTTCATCGATCCGCTCGTAGCTCGTGAATCGACGCTCGCACTTAAGGCATTCACGGCGTCGCCGGATGACGTCGCCTTCGCGACTCTCTCGCGAGTCGACCACCTTGTCTTCAATATGGGCGCAGAACGGACATTTCATGGCGGTTTCTGTTGAAAGTCAGGGATCGACCTTCGCACCGTCGGCCGGGACGATTGGCGCGATCGGTGCTTCGAAGTCGACCGGATTCGAGAAATCGTGGATGGAATTCAGGTCCTCACTGAGCGCCGTGCGGAGCCTCGAGAGCGAATATCCGCCCCGCAGGAGCGTGAGCACGCCGAGTGGAAGCGCCGACCCGAAGACGATGAGGTGAAGAATGATCGCGATGCTCTTGGCTTCGTTTTCGAGCACACCGAGGAGGATGAGACCGCCGGCCGTCGCGACGTGGAATGCTCCCGCCGCTCCCCCAGGTGTCGGGACGAGTGAGCCGACGAGGCTGAACCCGAGCACGAAGATGGCCGCGCCAACCGTCAGGTCGAGGCCGAAAGCCCTGAAAATCAACAGGTTCGTGATAGCGCAGACCGTCCAGAGGAGGACACTCCACGCGCTGACCACGAACAGCTCGCGGCGGTCATGAAGGATCGATAGTGCTTCCGCGAAGTGTGCAACGAGGCTCGTCACGCCCTTTCTGATTCGCCTGCCGACGGGTTGCAGGATCCGGTCGAGGAAGTCGACGGCTCCGACACGATGTCGCTGAAGCATCAGCAGACCGAAGATGCTTCCGACCGCGATCGCCATGAGTACGCCGCCGGCCGTCCGGATGCGAGTAATCGTCTCGGCATCGGCCAGGGGAGGCTTGAAGACGAGGAGGTCGACACCGAAAAAGGCTACGACCGTCACCATGTCGAAGACTCGCTCCATGAGAATCGTCGCGAGGCTGGCGGATGGCCGGACGTGTTCCTTGGAGCTGAGCGCGACGGGTCGGACGATCTCACCGGTTCGGCCGACCAGGAAAACAGCCAGAAACCCTAAAGTAGTGGCATTGAAGAGGTTCGCGAGTCTGACCCCGGGACTGACAGGCTCGAGCAGCGCTCGCCACCGGATCGCGCGGATCAGGTAGGTCGACATCGTAAGCAGCGTCGCCGCTCCCAGTAGGGACCAGTTTGCGCCTCGAATTGTTTGCAGCGCGGCCTGACCGTCGAGATCCCTGAGAAACAGCCAGATCAGGCCGATTCCGAGGAGTGCCCCGACCAGGATCTGGAGGCGCTTACGCACAATAAACCTTTACGATCACAAGGGTTTTGGATTATGAAAGCGTCCGGACTCTACATCACACGGCGGAAGGGGGTCAAGAAACGGTCCCATGGCCCAAAGGCCCTTCGAACGCCGATTCGACCCATCGACAACCGGCTTTCGCCGCACCGCCACTCGGTATGAACTTTCGCTGAAATCGCTTCGTTAAGGGCCAGTGTCGGATTCTTGACACGAGAAAGCACCAGAGCGAGGCGCCGTGGGAGCATTGGCTGCATTGATAACCGAAGACAGCGCGCTCGTCCAGCGATGTATCGCTGGCGACGTCGCAGCGTGGGAACAGATCGTCCGGGATTACTCTCGACGCATCTACAACCTTGCCTACCGGTTCACAAGCAACAACGAAGCTGCCGAGGATCTGACACAGGACGTGTTCGTCAGGGTCTATCGGGCTCTTGGTCAATACGACGCGGGGCAGGGAAACCTGAGCAACTGGCTGATGCGCCTCGCAAGAAATCTGGTCATCGACGATTACCGTAGACGGCAAAGGACGCCGACGGACGGTGGCGACGCACTCGATGATCACGAATACCATCTGCACGGCAGCACCGACGGTCCGGAGCGGGCGTTACAGCGCGAGGAGCGTCGCCTCCAGGTGCACCGGGCCATTCAGAAACTGAGTCCTGACTTGCGTGAATGCGTGATTCTCCGCGACATCGAGGAGCTAACGTATGCGGACATTGTGGATCTGCTGAAGATCCCGGAGGGCACGGTGAAGTCGCGGATCAATCGCGGCCGCATCGAGCTGGCGAAGATTTTGAAGCGAATGCACGTTGCCATTGACGACCTGTGATTCGCGTGAACGAAAAACCATGGATTGCCAAGTATTCGAAGAACTGATTTCCGAGCACCTGGACGGTGAGCTCAAGGGGAGCGAGGCCGCGGCCTTTCGCTCGCACCAGATGAGCTGCCCGACCTGCCGCTCGCTTCTCGACGCCGTGTCGGAGGCGGTCGGAGTGTGTATGGAGCTTCAGGAGGCCGAGCCGCCGCTAGAGCTGTTGTCGCGTGCGCTCGTCATCCCGGCGCTCTATCCGCCAATCGATTGCGACCGGTTTGCCGCGCTCGTCACGGAATTCCTCGATGGATTCCTCGAGGCCAGCGTCTACCACGCGTTCGAGAACCACGCGCAGAGCTGCGATGGCTGTTCGGACACGCTCGCGGGCGTCGCCCTGGCCGTCTCGGCGTGCCACAGCGTCCATTTCAGCGAGGACATCGAGGTGCCTGAGTCGCTGATTGCCAGCATACTCGCGGAGACGAGTGGAAGCGGAATACTCGCGAAAGCGGCCGCCAAGTCAGGGCTCGCCGGCCGGATTGTCGGTGCGATTCGACTCTTCGCGGGTCCGGCCCTGGCGCCTCGCGTCGCGACGGCCGCCGTGATCCTGGCTACCTTCTCGATGCTCGTCATGCGAGGTGGGCTGGCGCCGGCGGAGATCTACGACAACGCGGCGCGGGTGACTTCGAGGGTCTATAGCCGGTCGGCCGATTTCGCGGCCAGGACCGATGAGGTCCTTTCGGAAGTCGAGCGGTTCCGCTCGGATGTCAATGAGATCTTCGACGAGCCGACGGCTACGACGCCGGACGGGGCGCCGTCGAGTGGTGGAGAGTCGGGCACCAGTGCGAAACCGGGAACAGCCGGATCCACGGGAGCGTAGGCGGAGACGGAAAAGCTCGAGAGGCGCGAATGTACTGTGTATTCCATCCAACGAACGCCGCCGCGGCCCGCTGCTCGGGTTGTGGGCGCTCGCTCTGCGCCGCGTGCGACCATCGCATCAAGGCGCTTCCGTTCTGCGAGGACTGCATCGTTCGAGGCGTCGACGCACTACGAAGGCCTGTCGCACCGGTGATCGTGCAATCGCCAATATACCCGCCCGCGGACTCGAACGGCCCGAGCTCGGTCAAGGCGACGATTCTCGCCTTCGTTCCGGGACTCGGCGCTGTCTACAACCGTCAGAATCTGAAGGCGGTGCTCCATTTCGTGGGCACGGTGGGATTGATCGAGCTCGGTGACGTGACGAACATCGGCATGTTCGTTTTCGGCGGCCTCGTGTTTTTTCTCTACACCGTCATCGACGCGAATCGGTCGGCGAAGGCCATTGCCGCCGGCGTGGACGCTCGAGAGGACGAACGCAGGCTTCAGTGGCTCTTCGCTCGGTACAAGCCAGTCTGGGGTGTGGCCCTGCTCGTGGTGGCGCTCATCGCGGCGCTGTCGTCGCTGTCGGTGCTGCCCTTCGGCCTGTCAATCGTTCAGATCTGGGCCGTAATGCTCTTTCTCGCCGGGACCTATCTCGTTGTGTCGTACTTCCGAAGTCTGAAGTCCACCGAAGAGTCCCGATCGTATGCCGGCGGTCCACCGCCGCGATCCGTGGTGTCGTCGATGCTTCCAGGTGAAGTTCCGGGCATGACCACGAATTACTCGGATACACGCTCGACGTCGACGTTTGTCGACCGTTAGCAAGGTCGGGAAAAGGGAAGGAAGCCCATGAAGCGGAGTGGAACGCTCGGATTCGGTCTCGCTCTGTGCGTGATAGCTGCGGCCATTGCATTGGCACCAAGCTCGGGAGCCCTCGTCAGCTGGCTCGTTCGCCTCTGGCCGGTGCTGCCGATCCTCGTGGGCATTGCGAGCCTCGTAGGGTTTGCCCTCAAGCGGCAGCCGCGACGCCCGTGGGTCGGCGCCGTCCTGATCTCGTTCGGCGCTCTCGCACTGCCGGTGACACTCCAGGCGACGTCGAATCCGCTCGTGCTCTTTGGCAAGTACTGGCCGGTCATGGTCGTCGTCGTCGCTTTCGTCGAGGTCCTTCGTCAATACACGCATCGTCCCGAGATGGGCGAACGTCCGGCGCTTTTCAGTCCCGGCAAGATCGCGCTCGTCGGACTGATCGCAGTCGCCGGTCTCGGGGCAAACCGTCTCGCCGAGACGAATCCAAATGTGCTCGCAAACACCGCGATGCCCAAATGGGTCGGCAACGTCCGCGACGACCTGTTCGGCGAAGAGTTCACGTTCGATCCGGTGCTTCAGACCGTCGAGCTCCCGGTCTCGGGAATTGTCTCGGTCACGAATCGATTTGGTGATCTGTCGGTCGAGGCCTATGACGGCTCATCGGTCGAGGTGCAGCTCACACCCACCATTCGCGCCTACGACCGCGAGACCGCCACGTCGGTGATGCAGCAGCTTGCGCTGAGTGTGACCTCCGAGGGCCAGGTCGTTTCGGTCGCGACGAACCGCGATGCGGTCGAGCACCGCTTGACCACGAATCTCAAGGTCCGGGTGCCGAAGGTGGCAGGACTTCGGATCGAACAGTCGCACGGTTCTGTCACGATCGCCGGTCTGGAATCCGGGGCTGCCGGCGTAACCGTCGGCGGCAGCCACTCGAGCCTTGATCTGCATGGCGTTCGGGCTGATGTTGCCGTCAAGAACAGCCATCAGTCCGTCAGTGTGACGGGATGTACGGGATCTCTCGAGATCGAAGGACGCAGCGATGTGACTGTTTCGAGCCACACCGGCTCGATCCTGCTCACCGATTCCGACAGCGTCAACCTCACAGCGATCGTAGCGCCACGCGTGGAATTGCGAAGCGTCGATCACGCACGGGTTTCGATGGAGAACCTCGGTGCGGCGCCCGGTGAGGCGACTGTCGACCCGGCTGCACCGCTGGCCGAGGTCCTGATTGCCGGCGAGCGCACTCGGGTGACGCTCAAGTCGATTCGCGCGAATGTGAAGGTCCGCACGACGCACGAAGACGTCCGAGCCAACGGCATCACGGGCAAGCTCGACATCGAAGCGTCGAATAGCCGCGTGGACGTGACCGGCGCCGGCGCCCTCACCGTCAAGACGGATCACGAAAACGTGAAGGCGAAGGACGTTGCCGGTCCGGTCATCGTCGATGCCGATCACAGCGAGGTCTCGGTCACCGATTTCCGCAGCGCCATCACCGTTCGAACGACGTTCGAGCGGGTGCGGCTGGCCGCGGCTCGCGATCAGGCCGGTGACGTTATTATCGAGAACGAGCGCGGGTCCGTCGACGTACGGCTACCCGCGGACCGGTTGTATCGCTTCGAGACGAGCGGGGATGTTCGGATCGATCCGAGCTTCGGTCGCGTGGCCGACGGAACGGCGCCTCCCTTCCGGGTGGCAATCACCACGTCGGAAAATCAGGACATCACGATTCGGCCGGTCGTGAATTCGTCGAGTGCTGGTGAGCCGGCCTGACCGCACGTCAAGGAAGGGGAATCATGAAGATCATTAAATTCGTCATCGGAACCATCGTTTCCATCGTCGCCCTCGCCCTCGCCACGAAGATCGCGGCGTTCATTCTCGGAATCGTCGGATTCACTCTGGCACTGGTGTTCCTTGCGCTGAAGCTGGCCCTGATCCTCGGCATCGTTGCCCTGATCATCTGGGCGGTGTCTCGACTGCTGTCCTCGAAGAGCCAGTCCGAGACAATTTAGGCACGTTGCAGAAGGCTCGTCGGCACGGACGCCCCACGGCATCCCGAAGGATGTCGTGGGGCGTTTTGACACCCATCCAAACCGGTTCCGACAGAGTTTACAAAGTCTTGCATCTTGCTGTGCCGCATGGGGTTGCCATGTGCCGGGGTGGCGTGGTAGCTTGCGGCTCTCGCTCACAGATCAAATTGGGTTGGCTCCTTCCAAGAAGGAGTCATGTGATTCATCGGAATCGGTTCGGGAGTATTGTGCGCCCCAGCGCGGGGCAGTTCTTTGATGTGTTATCGACGCAGATCTGATGTCGGTTCCATCTGAAGGCACAAGTCGCGTATCCCCATACTCTCAATAGAGCCAAGGAGAGAAGACTGAATGGCCCAGGATCAGGAGTTTTACGCTCTTATTGTCGCTCCGTCGGCGAAGTCAAAGCTGCGCAAGGTTCGAATCTCACTCAAGCTCATCCGTTCCTCGCTCATCGTTCTCGCAGCCATCACCATCTTGAGCCTTTTCGGGCTCTTCCGGTTCGCTCAGCATTCCGCGCTCCAATTGCAGATGGCGAGTATCTCGTCCGAGAACGAGGAGCTTCGGCGTGAAAATGACGCGTTTCGGGCGAATTACGACCGGTTGAACAACCGTATCGCCGTCGTCGAGGACATGTCGCAGAACCTTGCGCGCGAGATGCGCAACGAGGGAGTCGAGGATGGAGTCGATGTGGGCCAGGGCGGCCCCGATTCCGTCGACAGCATGCCCGAGTTCGAGAAGCGCACCGAGGAGCTCGAGCGCGAGATCCGTCAGATGGCGGACCTTTACCGCGACGAGCAGTTGAAGCTCTCGAGCGTTCCGTCGGGTTGGCCCGTCAACGGCTTCCTGACCGACAGCTACGGTATTCGGAACAATCCGTTTGGTGGCGGCGGTGTTGAAGGCCACGAGGGACAGGACATCGCGGCGGCATTCGGATCGCCCGTGAAGGCGACGGCCGACGGCCTCGTCGTCTACGCCGCCTCGCGGAGCGGCTACGGCAACATCGTCGTGGTCTACCACGGTGACGGCGTGTCGACCCGATTCGGCCACCTTTCGCAGATTGGCGTTCAGCCCGGCCAGCGGGTGCGCCGCGGCGAGGAGATCGGCAAGGTCGGTTCCACTGGCCGGTCGACGGGCCCGCACTGTCACTACGAAGTGCGCCTGAACAATCAGCCCGTCGATCCGATGCAGTACGCGCAGTAGCGCGCCTGCCGAGGACCAGAACCCCGAGCGGTAGCGAGGGGCCTCCCATCTTCCCCGAAACACGAGGTGGGTGAGGCCCGTCGCTACCGCTCTGCGCGCGCAGAGCGCTCACGTCGGTGACGGCGGATGCAGGCGGATCGGTCGCGCGGTACGACCACTGGGCGGGAGATGCAAGGCCGGCCGCTCACTGCGTTCGCGGTTCTGGGACGTGCGGTGGGGAGAGCGGTCCCCGTCGGCCGCAGGCCGACCCGGAACCGCGAGCGTAACGTGCGGTAGGGAGAGCGGTCCCCGTCGGCCGCAGGCCGACCCGGAACCGCGAACGCAGTGAGCGGCCGGCCGTGCGGACCCACCACTGGACGGGAAACGCACGGCCCCGACACAACTGCCCGTGTCCAGCCGACTCGATTCTGGGTAAGGGCCCCTCGCTACCGCTCGGGGTTCTGTTGTCCCCCTTTCCGACTTTTTCCGAACGCGCTACACTCGTCGTTTCGAATTTCGTGGAGGTTTTGCGCCTCGTGCGCTGAGAGCGATATGAACATCAACAAGATGCTGGCGAAGGTCTTTGGCAGTTCGAACGAGCGCGAGGTCAAGCGGCTCCGGCCACTGGTCGAACAGGTCAACGAGCTCGAGCCGGAGGTCAAGAAGCTCTCGGATGCCGACTTGCTTCGCACGGCGCCGGAATACCGCGAGCGACTTTTCAGAATCCTCGGCGAGGACCCGGCCCGTGTAACCCGCGTGCAGGCCAAGCGCGGAGGAATCCTCGACGAAGGGCTCGACGAGATCCTTCCGGAGGTCTTCGCGCGCGTCCGCGAAGCCGCGTGGCGATCGGTTGGAATGCGCCACTTCGACGTGCAGCTCATCGGCGGCTCGGTCCTGCACTCCGGGAAAATCGCCGAGATGCGCACGGGCGAAGGCAAGACGCTTGTCGCAACGCTTGCGGTCAGTCTGAATGCCATCGCCGGACGAGGCGTCCACGTCGTGACAGTCAACGACTACCTCGCGCTCCGCGACGCGGAGTGGATGGGACGGATCTACAAGGCTCTCGGGCTCACGGTTGGCTGTATCCAGCACGACATGAACGACATGGAGCGCCAGCAGGCCTACGGCGCGGACATCACGTACGGTACGAACAACGAGTTCGGCTTCGACTATCTGCGCGACAACATGAAATTCGACATTGCCTCGCTCGTGCAGCGCGCCGTGCCGTTTCGGTGGCGCGATGACGATGACGGCGTCGACCCCGACGACCTGGCGACGCTCGGCCTCGCGCATCACTATGCGGTCGTCGACGAGGTCGACTCGATTCTCATCGACGAGGCGAGGACACCGCTCATCATCTCGGGAGCCAGCGAAGAGTCCACAGAGCGGTACTACCTGGCGAACGACATCATCCCGAAGCTGCGTGCCGGGGTGGATTACGAAGTCGACGAGAAGCAGCACCAGGCGACACTGACCGAGGCAGGCGTCGAGCACGCCGAAAAGCTGCTCGGAGTCGGGAACCTCTACGACCCCGCGAACATGGAGGTCCTCCATTGTGTGTCACAGGCGCTCAAGGCGCGCACCCTCTACCGTCTCGACAAGGAATACGTCGTCAAGGATGGTGAGGTGATCATCGTCGACGAGAACACGGGCCGGCTGATGGCGGGCCGTCGCTGGTCGGACGGGCTGCATCAGGCTGTCGAAGCAAAGGAAGGCGTAAAGATCGAGGCCGAGAACCAGACGCTGGCCACGATCACCCTGCAGAACTACTTCCGTATGTACGCGAAGTTGTCAGGAATGACGGGTACAGCCGAGACCGAGGCTGCCGAATTCCACAAGATCTATGATCTCGACGTCGTTGCGATACCCACGCATCGGCCAATGGTGCGCAATGACGAATCCGACATCATCTACCGGACGGTCACCGAGAAGTGGAACGCCGTTGCGGACGAGATCGTCGAATCTCACAAGACCGGGCAGCCGATCCTCGTGGGCACGATCTCGGTCGAGAACTCGGAGCGGATCTCGAAACTGCTTGCCGAGCGTCGTGTCGATCACAACGTCCTGAACGCGAAGCATCACGAACGTGAAGCCGAAATCGTCGCACAGGCTGGCCGTCTTGGAACCGTCACGATCGCGACGAACATGGCTGGTCGAGGTACCGACATTCTTCTCGGGGGCAATCCGGAGTTCATGGCGCGCGAGGCGCTCCGCAAGCAGGAGATCGATCCAACTACCGTGGACTTCGATGATCCGCGGATGCAGGAGGCCATCTCGGCGGCCAAGTCCGTCGTCGAGGTTGAGCACGAGGCCGTCGTGAAGGCCGGGGGGCTCTACATCCTCGGCACCGAACGGCACGAGTCCCGGCGGATCGACAACCAGCTGCGTGGTCGTGCCGGCCGTCAGGGTGATCCCGGGCTCTCCCGCTTCTTCCTCTCGCTCGAGGACGACCTCATGCGGATCTTCGCGGGCGACCGTGTGCGCTCGCTGATGAAGTCACTCGGTATGGATGAAGGTGTTCCTATCGAGTCGAAGATGGTGTCGCGACGCGTCGAAGGCGCCCAGAAGTCGGTCGAAGGGCGCAACTTCGATCAGCGCAAACGGACCGTCGAATACGACGACGTGATGAACAAGCAGCGCGAGACGATCTACACGATGCGGCGACAGCTGCTCGAGGGATCGGACCAGCGCGAGAAGATTCTCGGGATTGCGCAGGACGTCGGCGAGGAGCTCGTCGAGCGATACTTCGGCGGCCCGGACGCAATGCCGGAGAACTGGGACTGGACGGGTCTCGAGCGTGAGTTGAAGGCGACGTTCGGCATCGACGCGGACGATGTTCACGTTGACCACGAGACGGCCGGCTACGACGAGGTCGTCCACGAGGTGCGGGAATCGGTCGTACGCCGCTACGAGGCGCGCGAGGCCGAAATTGGTCACCAGGCAATGAGGTGGCTCGAGCGGAATCTCATGCTCCAGATCGTGGATCAGCAGTGGAAGGACCATCTGCTGGCCATCGACCATCTTCGCCAGGGAGTCGGACTCTCGGGATATGCGCAGAAGGACCCGCTCGTCGAGTACAAGCGCGAGAGTTACAACCTCTTCTCGGCCATGCTCGACCGAATCGAGGTCGAGACGCTGCGGCTGCTCTTCAACATTCAGGTGCAGATGCAGGCGGCCCCCGTCAGCGCAGGCGGAGACGCGCTCAGCGTGGAGGAAGCGCTCGAGCAGCGACTGATGCGGCGCCGACGCCGGCGGCCCGCGGGAGTGGCGTCGAAGGGGTCATTCACGGCGGCGAACGAAGCCGTGGCCGAGGCCGGAGCCGAAGAAGGGCAGCGGACGTTCAGACGTACCGAACCGAAAGTTCGCCGGAACGAAACGTGTCCGTGCGGATCCGGAAAGAAATACAAGAAGTGTCACGGACGCGCGTGATCGAGAGCTAGCGTCTTTTTCAGTGCGGTGCCGATACGCTGGAAACGAGCGTATCGGCATCTGGTCGATTGGCACCCTGACGTCGGGAGGATCCGCCCCTGTCTACGAACCCGATCCTGCAGGCCATTGAATCGGGCCAGGCCCCAAAGATGGCCAAGCTCGCAGCGGCGAAAGGGATGTTGCCGCTCGCTCCCGACGAGATGCTCGAGGCTCTTCGGATGCTCAGCCTCGACGACGACGCGGAGGTGCAGCAGGCCGTCGGAGTTACGGTTCGGACGTTCGACTCCAATCGGCTTAAACCGATCGTCGAAAGCTCGGAGACTTCCGCATCGATTCTCGGTTTCATTGCGACGTGGACCTCGATTCCGCGCGATGTCTACCAGCCGCTGATCTTTCACCAGAACACGCCGGACGAAGCCCTGGCCGCGATCGCAATGGCCAGCGAGCTCGGCGAGATCATCGAGCTCGTTGCGCTTAAGCAGCAGGCTCTGATCAATCATCCGGCGATCATCGACGCGATCCTGGCCAATCCCCGCCGGACCCCTGAGGCCGAGCGGCGAGCGAAGGAAGTCCGCGAAGAATTCTTCGAGAAGCAATACGGCGCCCAGATCATCGAGGGAGAGCAGCGAGCGCAGTCCGAAGATGCCGCCGCAGCGGTCGAAGAGCCCGCACCCGAGACGACCGTCCGGATCGAGGATCTCTTCGCAGAGTACATCGAGTCCGATCTGATCGACACCGGCGACGAATTGCTCGTCGAGTTCGAACAGCAGTTCGGCAGCATCGACGAAATCCCGGACCTTCTGGAGGAAGTCGAAGGATTCGACGTCGAGAAGTTTCTGGCGGGCGAGGAGTTCGCCGACATCATCGACAAGGACATCTTCGAGGAACGTGTAAACGTTCTCGCCCGAATCGCGCGAATGAGCGTGAAGGACCGCATCAGATTCGCGATCAAGGGCACTCGCGAGGTGCGCATGATCCTCATCCGCGATCCGAATCGCCCGGTCTGCGCCGCGGTGATCATGAATCCGCGAATCACGGACCAGGAGATCGAGACGATCGCCGCTCTGAGGTCGGTCAACGAAGAAGTGCTTCGACTCATTGGGATCAATCGCAACTGGACTCGCAGTTATCCGGTCATCCACAACCTCGTCCGCAATCCGAAAACTCCCGTGGCGCTCACACTCAACTACCTGAACCGAATTCAGTCGAAAGACCTGCGCGCGCTCGGACAGAACAAGAACATCCCCGAAGTTGTTCGAACGATGGCGAACCGAATGTACGTGAAACGTCAGGCGGGATGAACGCGGCGAACGAGGAGTCGATCCCGTCATGGCCATCGTCGATCGAGACCCTTACCAATCTACGCCGCGCCGCCGTGTCGTCGTTGCCATCTATCTCGTAGCCGGACTTCTTGCCGCAGGGACGATCGGGTTCCGGCTCGTCGAGGGATGGCCATGGTTCACTTGCCTCTACTTCTCGGTCATCACGCTGGCAACCATAGGATTCAATGAACCTGCCGGAATGACGGATTCCGGCCGTGCCTTTACGATCGTCCTGGTCCTCGGCGGCGTCGGAACACTCGGTTACTCACTGACGCTGCTCGTTCAGGTGCTCATCCAGGGCGAGTTGCTCGAGACGCGGGAGAAACGGCGAATGCAGAAGAGACTCGAAAACCTCAAGGACCACTTCATTATCTGCGGTGCGGGGCGCGTCGGGTCGCTCGTCGGTCACGGCCTGGTGGGCGAGGGAGCTGACTTCGTCGTCGTCGAACGCGAACGCGAGGTCGCGGAAACCATCACCGCCGAGGGCTGGGTCGTGCTGCTCGGGGACGCAACTCGCGAGGACGTCCTCGAACGTGCGGGAATCGACCGTGCCCGGGGGCTGGTCTGCGCGCTGCCGACGGATTCCGACAATGTCTACACGGCTCTTACGGCCAGAGACCTGGCCCCGGACCTAATGATCGTCGCGCGGGCCAACGAAGAATCGACCATGCCGAAACTGAGAAAGGCCGGCGCGAACAAGGTGATCTCGCCGTTGCGTACAGGTGCGCAGCAGATCGTGCAGGCGCTCACGCAACCTTCGGTCCTGCAGTTTCTCGAGCTCGCGACGGGCGACGATGCGCTGGACCTCGGACTCGAGGAGGTTGCCGTGCAGTCGGGTTCCACAATCGATGGCACATCTCTGCGCGACTCCGGCATTCGATCCAGGTTCGACGTGATCATCGTCGCCATCGTACGGCCGGGTGGCGACATGCTGTTCAATCCGACGGCCGAGACGCGAGTTTCCGGAGGCGACAAGATCGTGGCCGTCGGCCGGCGAGCTGGCCTCGACGGACTCGCGGAGCTATCGTTGCCGGAAGGGACCGCCGGGAAATAACCTTCGACCGTGGACGTCAGCATCGTCATCCCGACCTGGAACGGCCGGCACCTTCTCGAACGATTCCTTCCATCGGTGATCGCGGCGGCCGGCCGGTATCGGACGTCGACGGGTCGAGATGTCGAGATCCTCGTCGTCGACGACGGCGGAACGGACGACACCGCCTTCTGGCTCGCCGAGTCGCATCCGGGCGCCGTCGAGTTGCTGATGAAAAGGACGAACGAAGGTTTCGCGCACGCGTGCAACACCGGATTCGAGCTCGCCCGTCATCCGGTCGTACTGTTGCTCAACAACGACGTCGAGGTCGACGAGGGATGCATTGCGCCGCTCGTGGGCCATTTCAACGCGCCGGACGTGTTTGCCGTGGCGTGCGAGACGACGAATCTCGAAACGGGAGCCACGTCCGGAGTCGGCAAGCTCGGCGCATTCTCGCGCGGGTTCCTGCGCGTGCACGCAGGCTACCGTCCGACGGGGACCGGCGAGTGGCCGTCGATCTTCGCCTCTGGCGGCGCGTCGGCGTTCTCGCGGCAGAAGCTTGCGGAGCTCGGCGGGTTCGACGCGCTTTTCTCGCCGTTCTACTGGGAGGACGTCGAGCTCAGTTATCGTGCGTGGAAACGCGGTTGGCGCGTGTTGTTCGAGCCGGAGAGCCGCGTGCGGCACAAAGTGTCATCGACCATCGGATCGAGGTTCAGAAGGTACGACGTGCGCGCGATCGAGCACCGGAACCGGTTGCTGGCCCACTGGATTCACATCCACGATCCGAAGATGTGGCGAAGTCACCTGATCCGGACTGCACTGCTTGCGCTGACGGCGCCCGTGCGGGGCGATCTCGCGTTCATCGACGGGCTCATCGAGGCCCTTTTTCGGCGTCGGGAAGTCCGCAACCGGCGTGATCGCGAGAAGGCGGCGGCGGTCCGATCGGATCGCGAGGTTCTCGAGGTCTTTGCGCCGTGGACGGGGACTCGGTAGCCGCGCCGCCACAGGGCCCGGACCACCACGATCCTCGCGTCAAGATTGGCAGTTTTGGCCGAAGTCGTGATACAAACCGTCGTTCGTTCAGAAGACTTTTTTCTCGGAGGCACACATGGGTCCGACTCGGGGGAAGCAGGTGGTTCTCACCGCTCCGCTCACGGAGAGCATAGATCACGCTGGGTTCTTCATTCAGATGTCGCTCGCATCGATTCCCGGATGGATGGAATGGGTGATCGACAAGAAATACCCGATGTGGCGCGACGTTCCCCGTCACGAAGACGGCAGCGCAGGGACTGCGCCTGCTGGCTTGCGGGTCGTCGAGGACGTCCTGGCGCGCGAATTCGGGGCCGACAATGTCGTGGTCTGCTATCCGGATGACCTCGAGAAGTTTCTCGGTCCGGACACGCGAGTCGTAGGCATCTCGACGCACAATCCGCTGGGAACGACCTTCGCCGCGGGCGTCTACGCTTCGATCTTCGGTAGCTCGAAGGAACCCGTGAACTCGATCTATGCCCGGAAGATGTTCAAGATCATCAAGGAGCATCCGAATCGGAGCAGCTTCAAGGTCATCCTCGGCGGCTCGGGCGCCTGGCAGATCGACGAGACTGACACGCACGAGGAGTTCGGCATCGATTGTGTCGTCAACGGCCGGGCGGAGTCGGCCGGGACGATCAACCTGTTCCGGCAGGCGGTCGATGGCGAGCCGATTCCGAAGCGAATCGAGCCGCACCACCCGTCCCGAATCGACGAGATGATCATTCCGACGACGCGGACATCGTTCGGGGTCATAGAAATGACGACGGGCTGCGGGCGCAAATGCTCGTTCTGCCTCCCAGACCTGAACCCACGGATCTCGTTTCCGAAGGACGGCATCCTCAAGGCTGTCGAGGCCAACGTGGCTGCAGGCAACAAACAGGTCTCGCTTGCGACGGAAGACATGTTCGTCTGGCAAACCGACGAAGGCGGACTGCCGTTCTTTGTACCGAATCGCGACGAGTTGCTGGATCTCTATCGATCGATCGTCGCGGTTCCGGGCGTCGAGTATGTGACGCTGTCGCACGCTACCATGGCTCCCGCGCTCGTGGATCCCGAATTGATCGCCGAGTTGAGCGAGATCCTGCTCGACAAGAGCCCGATCAAGCTTGGTGCCGTAAGCACACATCCGGAAGGAAGGGCGCTCGCTCCCCTCATCGGTATCGAGACGGGTTCAGTCCGCATTGCCAAGAAGATCATGGCGGGCAAGGCGCTGCCGTTCGACGTGAAGCACTGGCCCGACGTCGTTCTCGAGGGACTTGCGGTCCTCAACAAGAACAACTGGTTCCCGGTCTGCACGCTCATCGTGGGGTCGCCTGACGAGACTGACGAAGATTCGATGGCGACGCTCGACATGCTCTACGAGGCCGAACGCCGCGGGCTTTACTGCATGTGGGTTCCCTCCATCTTCACGCCGCTGCTCAAGACGCGAATGGAAAAGGCGGACGGCATCCGCGAGACGCAGCAGCTCTCGAAGCTTCAGTGGCAGGTGATCATGAAGGCCTGGCGACTTGCGTCGTCGATCGGCCTCCAGTCGACGTGGGGCAAGGTGTCGTTCGGGCTCGGTTCGCTCGTCGTTTGGGCGACCCGGCTGCGTCGAGTCAACGGTCCGAACTTCACGTGGCCGCTCGTCCAGTTCAGCAAGACGGTGCCGGAATCCTGGTTGCACAAGTCCGGCAGGCTCTATGGCGGAACGCCTCTCCCGAACGTCTCGCGAGACGAGCTGATCGCCTCGATTCGTCCGGACTGGCTTGCGAAGATGGAAATGGCGAAGTCCGGAGTGCTGGTTGGAGCTGCCGTCCAGCCACAGGAAGTCGTCACGTCACAACAGGCATAGAGTTCGTCCATTGACACGCGGTCTCCGCCACCGGCCGCCGTGCCGGTGGCCCGCTGTTTTACTTCGGCGTCAACCGCGACACTTCGTCGAGAGGAGTTTCCCATGAGCCATCCGGCAGCCGAGCCCGACATCATTCCTGGATCGCCCCTGACGGTTTTCACCGAAGAGGAGGAGTTGTTCCGTCAGACCGTGGCCAGTTTCGCCAACGAGCAGGTCCGCCCGCTCGTCGCGGAGATGGACCGGGACCAGAAGATCAATCCCGGGATCATCAAGCAGTGTTTCGAGATGGGGCTCATGGGCATCGAGATTCCCGAGGCTTATGGCGGCTCGGGCGGCTCGTTTTTCATGGCATGTCTTGCCGTAGAAGAGCTCTCGAGGGTGGATCCTTCGGTCGGCGTAATCGTGGACGTCCAGAACACGCTCGTGGCGAATGCCTTCCTGAACTTCGCCAGTGAGGAGCAGAAGAAGACCTACCTGCCGCGACTTGCGTCGGAGTGGGTCGGCGCCTACGCGCTGTCGGAGGCCTCGTCAGGGTCCGACGCATTCGCGCTCACGACGAAGGCCGAGGACAAGGGCGATCACTGGTTGCTCAACGGCCGAAAGCTCTGGATCACGAACGCGCTCGAGGCGGGTGTCTTTATCGTTTTCGCGACGGTCGACCCGTCTGCGGGTTACAAGGGCATCACGGCGTTTATCGTCGAGCGCGGATTTCCCGGCTTTTCGGTGGGCAAGAAGGAACACAAGCTCGGCATACGCGCGAGCTCGACGTGCGAACTGCTGTTCGACAATTGTGAAGTCCCGAAAGCGAATGTGCTTGGCGACATCGGCAAGGGGTACAAGATTGCGATCATGACGCTCAACGAGGGTCGCATCGGCATCGGAGCGCAGATGGTCGGGCTGTCGCGCGGATCGCTCGAGTGCGGCATCGCCTATGCCAAGGAGCGCGTCCAGTTCGGCAAGCCGATCGCCAGCTTCCAGGGACTGCAGTTTCAGATCGCGCGATGCGCGGCAGACGTCGAGTCTGCGCGGCTGCTCGTCTACAACGCGGCGCGATTGCGAGACGCCGGAAAGCCGTTCCTCACCGAGGCCGCCATTGCGAAACTGCTCAGCTCCGAGGTTGCCGAGCGGGTGAGCTCGCAGGTTGTTGAGTTCTACGGTGGCTACGGCTACACGAGCGACTATCCAGCGGAGAAGTATTTCCGCGATTCGAAAATCGGGAAGATCTACGAGGGGACGTCGAACATGCAGCTGGGAACGATCGCCAAACAGGTCATCGGCGACCTGTAGGAGCGACGCCTCGGGTGGAAGTGCCGTTCTCGCAGCGGGAGTTTCTCGCAGAGACGCAGAGGATTCGCAGAGGCGCAGAGGGCCTGTTTCGTACTTCATGGTCTCTGCGGCTTTGCGAATCCTCTGCGTCTCTGCGAGAAAGACAGTGCAGAGTAATGGACCCTTCACCTGATCCGAGGAACTGACCGGCGACACGCCCATGAAACTGCACGTACTCTTCGCGATGGTGCTCGTGGCAGTGGTGCTGGCAGGCTCGATCGCGTTGGGTTTGACGGCCCAGGACGCCCGGCCAGTAGACGATGCAGGGGGGACGATTCGCGGCCGCGTTATCGGAGGCGGTGATCGTCCTGTTGGAGGCGTTCGGGTCGTCGTGTCGGGCCGGGGCGTCTTCTCTGAAACGACGCTGACTCGTGAGGACGGTTCGTTCGAGGTTCGGGTTCCCGGCATCGGTTCGTATGTGATCCGGCTCGACGCCCCGGGGTACCGGCCGGCACGTGCTTCTGCACGAATCGATCAGCCGCTTCAGGTCGTTGATCCCGTGATTCGGCTCGTCCCGGCTTCACTTCGCGTTCGCGTCTTCAGTACGGGTGGCAACCAGGGACTCCCGGGCGTTTCGATCGTCGTGACGGCGCACGACGGCGGCGAGCCGATGACTGGAACGACCGACGGAAGCGGAGACTGTTACTTCGGCGCCATGCGTGGCGGCTGGTATGCCGTCAAGGCGACCCTCGTGGGCTATGAACCGGGGACCGATGACGTCCTCATCGCTTCTAGCTCCGAGATGGCGATGTCGTCGATTGCGCTTTCGAAAGGGTCGTCCATTCCGGTGGCGCGGTCGAGGCAGCGGTATGGTACGCCTCGGTTGCCGTCGGACGAGGTCCGGCAGATCGCTCAGGATGACCGGGGCCTCATGTGGTTTGCGACGAATCGCGGGGTCGCACGGTTCGACGGCGCAGATTTCGAAACGAGCGGGGCCCAGGGATCGGAGCTCACGCCGCTCGCCGAGGTCGACGTCCGTGCCGTCGCGCACGGTGGGGATGCAATCTGGTTCGGGACGCCAGATGGTCTGTTCACGCTGCGGAACGGATCGGTGGAGCGTGTTCCGGAGTTCAGCGGCCAGTCGGTGAACGGCATCAGGCAGGACGCCTCCGGCACGATCTGGGTCGCTGCCTCGGGAGGTCTGTACCGAACCGCCCAGGACGGCTTTGCTCGCGCTCTTCCCGGGTCCTTTGCCTCAATCACGACAGATCCTCTCGACGGATCGATCTGGTTCGCGGGTGGGGACGCTGGTGGCGCGTTCCACCTCATTGCAGGTGCGCTCGAAGCCGTACCCTTCACGGCGTCCTCGGGCATAGACGGGCACACGGTCACGTCAGTCCATCGGCTCGGTACAGGAGATCTGCTGCTTGGAACCACCGGGGGAGCTTATCGGGTTCACAATGAACAGCCGGCACCCTTCCTGAGAGATCTGATGGTCGGGACAGTGACGGCAATCGTCACGGACGCACGAGGCAACATCTGGTTCGGCACCGACAAGGGCGCACTGCTTTACGACACCCGCCGCCAGGCCTCGAGTGTCGAGTTCGCCGGGGAGCGAATCAACAGTCTCGCGACGGATCGCGAGGGTAACCTGTGGTTCGCGACCGACAAGGGCGCCATCCGGCGCGACCGCTACAGCTTCGTGCCAATCCGGACGAGCGACGGACTGATCAACAACAGCGTCTCGTGGATCTATCCGGATCGGGCCGGAGACGGCAACCCTCAGGTCTGGTTCGTTACGTCGGGCGGGGTCCAGTTGTACACGTCGGCCGCGAAATTTCAGGAGTTCACTTTCGCTGACCCCGACGCCCGCGTGAACCACCTCGTCCGTGATCGCTCCGGGGCGCTCTGGTTCGCCACCTCGACGGGCGTCTTTCGACTCGTCGGCGCCATCAGCGAGAAGATGAGCGAGACGGCCGCTTCGTGGATCGCCGAGACTGCAGACGGCCGAATCTATGCGGCGACGAAGGACGGCGTCGAAGCGTTTAACGGAGCATCGTTCGTTGACGTCGCGGACCTCGCGGGCTTTGCCCCGACACGGCTCTTCGCGGTTGGTGAGAGCCTGTGGCTCGCCACGGACGACGGTGCCTTGCATTATGTTCCGGCCCGCCACACGGTCGAGTCCATCGACGTGAGCCGAGGAGTCCAGGGCGAAGCCGTACGATGGGTAGCCCAGGACGCCGAGGGAAGGATCTGGCTGGCGACGGATTTTGGCGTCGAAATCCTCGATGCGTCGACCTTGACGAAGATCGACGGCAATGCCGGCGTCAATGCAGGCTCGGATGTCCGGACGCTCATGTTCGACGCCGACGGGTTCATGTGGATCGGCTCGGCCGAGGGAACCATTCGCAAAATCGCCTTCTACGAGGGCGGAGTCCTCGAGACTGCCTTCTCGGCGGACCAGGGCATCCCGGGATCGCTCATCAGCGCGATTGCGCAGGACGCGACCGGGACGATCTGGTTTGCGACCGACGGCGGAGCCTCGCAGCACCAGCCAAGCCGGATACCGCCGACGCTGCTTTCACGAATCGAGGTCGACGGCCGGGCATTTCCGGACGGGGGCACCGTTGCGGCCGGCCAGCACACCATTCGATTCCTGTTTCGTGGAATCACCATGCTCGGCGATGCACGGTACCTCTACCGGATCGACGACGAAGGACCGTGGCAGCAACTGCCGCCGCGCCAGGAATCCGAAAGGGAAGTCCTGTTCACGGATCTCGGGGCCGGCGAGCACACGTTCGAGCTTCGAGTCATCAATCGCGACCTCTACGGGATCGATTCGAGCCCTGTAGTGATTCGACTCCGAATTGATGTGCCGGTCTGGAAGAAGTGGTGGTTCTGGTCGCTGCTGGCCGTAGTCGGTGTTGGCGCGGGTGTCGGCGCCGGTGTATTCGTCCGCGTCCGATCGCGAGAATACGTGCTTCCGCCGGAACTGAAGACGTATCTGCCGATCGAGCCGAACCCCTTCATCGTCGGGAACCCGATCCGCAACGAGGCGATGTTCTTCGGACGCGAAGACGACTTCCGTTACGTTCGGACGAAACTGGAAGGCGCAGCTCAGGGCTGCGTCGTGGTGCTGTGCGGCGAACGTCGGACGGGGAAGAGCTCGATCCTCTATCAGATCCTTAACGGACGCCTTGGCGATCGCTTCATTCCAGTCTTCGTGGATCTTCAGGAGATGGTGGTTTCGAACGACCGCGAGTTCTTTCGGCGTGTTGCACGACTGACGGCCGAGGCGGTTCATCTGGATCGGTCGTTCGTCGATGGCTTTCGCATCGATGACGCTTCGCTCAATCCATACCATCAGTTCGTCGATTTCCTCGACGACGTCCTGGAGCGAATCGGGGATCGGGTCCTGCTGCTGCTGATCGACGAATACGAGCTGCTCGAGACTAAGGCCGACGAAGGACGGCTCAACCCCGAGATCTTCCTGTTCCTTGCGGGCCTCATGGACAACAAGGAGCGGCTGTCGTTCGTCTTCACGGGCTCGCGACGACTCGAGGAGCGCGACCGGCGCTACTGGCGCGAGATGCTGCGTCGCTCGCAGTTTCGAAAGATCGCTTTCCTGAGCGAGAACGATACCCGGCGGCTCATAACGGAGCCCGTCGCCGGCCGCGTCGTCTACGGACGTGGCGTGATCGACCGAATCGAGCGGTTAACGGCAGGGCAACCGTTCTACGTGCAGGTCATCTGCCAGAACGTGGTCGACTTCCTGAACGAGCACAAGAGAAACGGCATCACGATGAAGGAGCTCGAGTGTGTGGTCGATGAGATTGTCGACCATCCACTGCCGCAGATGATCTATTTCTGGGACGCGCTGTCCGCGGACGAAAAGGTCGTGTTGTCGCTCGTGGCCAACCGCCTCGATGTCGCTTCCGAGCGAAGCTGGGCGACGGCTGCCGACATCATCGGGGTCGTTGAACGCGAAAAAGCCCCCGTCGACCTCTCCGAGAACACTATCCACCTGACGCTCGAAGAGCTCTTCAGGACCGACGTGCTCGAGAAAAACCCGTTCGAAGCCTACCGCTTCCGCATCGATCTCCTCCGCCTGTGGATTCGGCGGAGCCACTCGATCTGGGAAGTCATCAAGGGAAATCAACAGTGAACAAGCTCGAAATGAAGAACCAGACGCTGATCGCGTCGCACGCCGTACTGGCCGGGATGACCAGGTTCATCCCAGTGCCTTTCGTGGACGATGTCGTGCAGAGCTATGTCCTCAGGAGGTTGATTCGACGGCTTGCCGAGAGCTACGGCGTAAGCCTTGGCGACGATGATGCGGCGACGCTCGGGACGGAACCGAACAGCGGATGCGGGGGATGCGTGCTATCGGCAGTGATCTATCCCTTGAAGTGGGTGCTGCGAAAGATCTTCATCTTTCTCGAGATGAAGCGGGCAGCGGATCTCCTGAGCCGGGTCTATCACCGTGGCTTCCTCGTCGAATACGCCATTCAGCAGAAATGGGTAGGCGCCGACTCGGGCCGATCGGCCGCCGACGTCCGAAGCGCGATCGACGATGTGCTTCGCGAAGCGCCGATCCGGCCGGTAGAGGAGGCTGCCAAGCTGACCTTCCGTCAGTTCACGGGCCCCTTCAAGTCTGCCGTCAGGCTCTTGCGGTCAGCATCGCGCCGACTCACGAGGGAATCGTCGCCGGACGATGTCGAGACGGTGCTCGAAACACTGCCCGAGGCTGAAAAGAAGCAGTTCGACGGACTCGTCGCATCGCTTGTCGGGCGCATCAACGCGATACCGTCGGACCACTTCGATTCGCTGCGCAATGCACTCGACAAGCGGATGTCTCAGTGATCAGCCGGACGTCGAGTCGCGCATCCGCCGGTTGAACTCTTCGCTTTCACCGCGGGCGACGCTGAGCGTTTGCCAGGACGAGGAACGCAGGTGCTTGGCCAGGAAAACGACCTGGCCGGCGTGATAGGCATAGTGCGTGAGCTGCCGGCAGATGGCCGCCGTCACGCTGTGCGGCTCGGATCGGATGGTAACGGTGCGTGAAAGGTCCGCTGGTCCGAGGGCTTCGAGTGAATCGTGCACGAGCCGCCAGCCGACCTCGAGGCGTTCGGTCAGCGCCGACCGGGTATCGCTGTCGTCGAGGATGAACTCGCGATCGCGCCGCCGGTCAGGCTTCTCTCCGTCGGTGGTCAGGAAGTCGGTCCACCGCGATTGCATGTTGCCCGCAAGGTGTTTCACGACGTGCGCGACGCTGTTCGATTCGGGATCGATCGCCCGGAAAAACTGTTCGTCGTCGAGTTGCGCGACGGCGCGGGCGATCAGTGATTGCGACTCGATGAAGCGCCGCCGCGCCTCGACGAGAAAAGCGGACTCGTCGGTCATCGCTTGTCCTCCAGTTTCAATCCGCGACAAGAGCTGCGTCGACGTCATCGCGCCATTGCCGCACCCAGGGATCCGGACAGTCCGCGAACGTCGCCAGAAACACACGCGCTTCGTCACGGCGTTCGGTTCGATCGAGCAACTCGACGAGCTCGTTGCCTGTCGGCGCCGAGTTGAGCTCAGTCACGAGTGCGGCCAGGATCGGCCATCGGACGTCGTCGACGCCTTCGTGGTGAAGGCGGCGAAACGGTTTCGCACCGAAATTCGACGACCCGTGGACGATGGACAGCGCGATCTGGGTCCACAGAGCGAGCGGGTCGCCAGGGTTGGCACCGAGGACGACGGCCACGTGATCTCGCAGCTTGAAGAGCGTCGGACGCCCGTTCGTTCCAACCCAGATCTCGTCGGATCGCGGCATGGCGTTGAGCCGGCGAAGCGCGTCGAACAGCGTGTCGATGAGCTTGTCGAGCAGCTCGCGACCGCCGACGGCCGAGAAGGCCGATAGGCTCGCGACGAAGCCGGCGTCGAGGAGGTCCGGGCGAAACTCCGAATCCTCGAGATGCCAGGCGATTGCGGACCGGCGCAGATGTCCGACGAGATACTCGAACAGTTCGTCGTCCGTCGGAATCGTTGCCAGATGCTCGGTGCTCAATGCCGTCTCCGTTGATTCATGCGTCGCGAAGGCGAACGCCCCGGCGTACTACGATAGGCGAGCCCTCGGCGATGAAGACCGAGGTCGCGGGAACTGCCAGCGCCTCGCCGAAAGCCTCGCCATAAAGCGACCTCGTGTCTGCCGAGAAAGTGTGATCAGTGGCGGTCCATACGCGCCACGGTGGATGTTCGACCTGATACTCGACCGTCGAGCCGTCACGCTGCCGCGCGTAGCCCCAGTAGTGCTCGGTGATGAACTCGGCCTCGGAGCCGGGAACGAGGGGCTGCGATGGTCCGTTGCACGAGGCCCGCAATCGTCCCCACTCGCCCCGGAGGCGCCACGAGTACTCGGCATATCCGGCGGCGCCAGCGCCACCATCGAGTCGAACATCGCTTCGCATCGGAAGAGAAATGTAGTTCTCGCCGTAGACCCATCGGGCCACGGCGGCGATGGCCCACTTCGGAACGACCTCACGCACGAAGACGACACCTCGGCGAACGTCGCCGTCCACCGTGCGTCGCACATAGAATCGCAGGTTCAGTTCGTCGAAGTTCTCGTGGAACGGAATGGGAATGCCAAGGACTCGGGTCCGAAGGAACCGGAACCCCACGACGCTCACGTAGTGCCGGCCCTCCCACGTATCGAGCTCGGTTCCGCGTGGAACGAGCGGCTCGAGGAGTTTCGGGTCGACCCCGATATTGACCATCACCAGGGACCGCCACTCCGCTGTCAGAAAGACTCGCTCCGGCACGGCACGATGGGTCGGCACCTGGTTCAAGCGCCAGTTCGTCCGTGATTGCGTACATTCGAATTACATCGATAAAGCGACAACGTCTGACTCCTGCTTAGAGGGAGATGGATTGGGAACGACTCGAGAGCGTCATCCTACAGAGACGATCATTGGTTTGTCATGAACGTGTCGCAGCTACTCGCGCTCGACGCATCAGAGCTTGCGCGAAGTCGTTCGAGATCTCCCCCGTTCCTTTAGCCGCGAGCGGTGGCGAGCGTCCCACGGACGGTGCCTGAGACCGCAGACTCGCTGGTGAGGAAGGACGAAAGCGTTCGGAGCGGACGACCGTCCGTGGGACGCTCGCTACCGCTCGCGGCTCAAAAAACGGGGACCACACGGGGAGCGCCGGAAAGTCGAGCCGCGTAGTTGTCGTCCCACGGACAGTGCCTGAATCCACAGACTCGTCGTCGCTGCGGAACGACCCGAGCGGCCCTTATTCCTCCGTCACTTCGCATGACGTCACGATCTCGGTATTCGCGCCTATCATCGCGGAGACGGAACAGTACTTCGTTTCCGAGAGCTCCACGGCGCGAGCAACGGCCTTCGGATCGACGCCTCTTCCGCGGACCCGATGAACGACCTCGATCCGCGTGTATATGCGAGGATGCTCGTCCCGTCGCGATCCGCGAACCTCGATCTCGTAGCTCGTCACGACCTGTCGCTTCTTCTCGAGGATTCCGACCACATCGGCACCCATGCAGCCGCCCAGCGCGATGAGGATCAGCTCCATCGGCGTCGGTGACGCCAGTGACTCGTGGGCGAAACCGGTGACGAGCGCGTGGCCGCTCGGCGACTCCGCGACAAAGGCTTCTTTCCCCGCGTAGCGCAGATGCGCGATCTTCATCTCGGGAGTCGATTCTGTGCTCATGCGCGAAACGCTACCGGTCACGGAATTCAGAGGCAAGCGTTCCCTGCGTTGTGTTGGACACAGGGTGCTGCGTGCGGTAGAGATGTCCAGAACATGAAGTTGCGCGCACACCACTTCGCTTCCCTGGCGGTCGCCCTCGCCCTTCTCGCTCCGCTTGACGGACTCGGCAGACTGCCTGCCCAGGAGTCATTCGACTTCGACGTGCTCATCTCCGGCGGCACCGTCTACGACGGCTCCGGCAAGCCTCCCGTTCGCGCCGACGTCGGCCTGCGCGGAGACCGGATCGCGGCGATCGGGAACCTCGCCGGAAAGCGCGCTCGCACGACGGTCGACGCGAGTGGCCTCGCGGTCTCGCCAGGCTTCATCAACATGCTCTCGTGGTCGACAGAGTCGCTGCTCGTCGATGGCCGCTCGATTGGAGAGCTCAAGCAGGGTGTCACAACGCAGATCATGGGCGAAGGCTGGTCGATGGGGCCGGTCAATGATCGCATCCGGACGTTCATGCTTTCGCAGCAGTCCGACGTCAAATACGACATTCCGTGGACGACGCTGCGCGAATACCTCGAGCTACTGGAGCGCAGGGGGGTGACGCAGAACGTCGCATCGTTTGTCGGGGCCACGACGATACGGCAGCACGTAATCGGCTTCGAGAACCGTCCTCCGACGCCCGCGGAGCTCGAGGCCATGAAGGATCTCGTCCGACGCGAGATGGAGGCGGGGGCGCTTGGCATCGGATCCTCGCTCGTCTATCCGCCGGCGTTCTATGCGAAAACGGAAGAGCTCATCGAGCTCTGCAAAGTTGCCGCACGATACAAGGGCACCTACATCTCGCACATGCGCAGCGAAGGGACAAAGCTCGTCGAGGGTGTAGAAGAGCTCATCCGGATCAGCCGTGAAGCGAAGATCCCGGCAGAGATCTACCACCTGAAGGCCGCTGGCGCCGATAACTGGCCGAAGATGGCTGCGGTCATTCGAATCGTCGAGCAGGCGCGCCGCGATGGCCTTCGCGTGCGAGCCGACATGTACACCTACACCGCGGGGGCGACGAGTCTCGATGCTTCGCTTCCGCCGTGGGCCAGTGAAGGAGGTCCCGAGGCCCTTCGAAAGCGGCTCGCGGACCCGGAGATCCGCGCACGCATCGCAGCCGAGGTTCGATCGCCCGGTCGAGACTGGGAGAACTTCTATGCGATGGCCGGATCGCCGGACCGCATCGTACTCGTCGGCTTTGCGACCGAGAAGCTGAAACCCCTGACGGGCAAATCGCTTGCCGAAATCGCCACGATGCGAGGGAAAGACCCCGTCGACACGCTCATCAACCTCCTCCTGGAGGATCAGTCCGGCATTGGCACCGTCTATTTCCTCATGTCCGAAGAAAATGTTCGGCGGCAGATCCAGCTGCCGTGGGTGTCGTTCGGCAGCGACGCCGCGTCGATGGCGACCGAGGGTGACTTCCTGAAGTCGAGCACCCACCCGCGCGCGTACGGCAATTTCGCAAGGTTGCTCGGGCGATACGTGCGCGACGAAAAACTCATTCCCCTCGAGGAAGCCATCCGACGCCTGACGAGCCTGCCAGCGACTAATCTCGGGCTCGAGGCCCGCGGGATGCTCAAACGTGGAATGTTTGCCGACCTGGTCGTCTTCGATCCGGCGACGATCGCCGACACCGCGACGTTTTCGAATCCGCACCAGTATGCCGTCGGCGTAAGGCACGTCTTCGTGAACGGCCGTCAGGTTCTGCGCGACGGCGAGGTCACCAGCGCCCGACCCGGCCGGGCCCTCAAGGGCCGCGGAGCGAAGCTCTAGCGGCGTCCGGCTGCGCACGCACACTGAGCCGAGTCGAATCGATGTTCATCAATCCGTATCTCAACCGCGTGGCGATCCGCGACCCGAAACAGTTCGTCGGACGCCGGCGCGAGATCGCGAAGATCTTCTCGCGAATCGGATCGTCGCGACCGCAGTCGATCTCGATCGTTGGTGATCGCCGCATCGGAAAGTCGTCGCTGCTGAACCAGATATTCAACTCGGATGTTCGTGCTTCGTACCTCGACCGGCCCGGTGACTACGTCTTTCTTTTCGTCGACCTGCAACAGCGTCGTCACATTGCCCCGCCGGACCTTTTTCAGGACATCTTCGGCCAGCTCGCCGAATCGCTCGGCGAAGAGGCGATCGCCGGTCTCACGGCCGACTTCGATGGCATGCGAAAGGTTCTGGGCCGTCTCCGCCAGATGGGCCGCAGGCTCATCATCCTTTTCGACGAGTTTGACGCGGTCACGACCAACACGCGATTTGACCTCGATTTCTACTCGTTCCTTCGCGCGGCGGCGAATAACTATGACGTCGCTTACGTCACGAGCTCGGCCCGCGATCTTCAGGAGCTGTGCCACACGGCGCAGATCGCCGACTCGCCGTTCTTCAACATCTTTACCAACGTCTATCTTCGGGCCTTCGCACCACCGGAGGCTCGTCAGCTGATCATTGAGCCATCGGCGGCGGTCGGCGTGCCGCTCGAGCCGCACCTGGATCAGATCGTGGATCTCGCCGGGGCGTTTCCGTTCTTCCTTCAGATCGCCTGTTCGAGCTTCTTCGAAGTTCTCGTGGAAGAGACACCGCCAGATCGAGTTCAACCCGCAGCGACCGAGCTCTTCCTCGACGAGGCAAGGGGACACTTCCGGTTTATCTGGGAGCACTTCGACGCCGGGCATCGCGACGTCATTCGCACGCTCATGACGGGCGGACACGTAGACGCGCAGAAGAGTCACCTGCTCGAGGACCTCCGGCGCAGCGGCTACGTGACCGACGGTCCGGACGGCCCGCGCGCGTTTTCGTCGGCCTTCGTCGAAGCCATCTCGAGAGCTTTGCCCGGTGGCGCGGCCGAAGCGGCAATCCCTCCGACCGAGAAGTTCGATCCCAGCGATGCACGTGGCACCCCGGGCGCCGGTGGCGACATTGCGCAGTTGCTCGCGGACCAGGGACGCATCGGTCGATTCGTCATTCGCGAACGCCTCGGCGGCGGCGGAATGGGAGACGTCTACAGCGCCGTAGACTCCGAGCTGACCCGTTCAGTCGCCATCAAGGTGCTCGGAATGCGCTACGCCGCAGACCCTGTGTCGAAGCGGCGATTCCTGAGGGAAGCGCAGATGGCGTCGATTCTCAATCACCCGAACATCGCGACGATCTACGAAATCGGCGAGCTCTCGGGCATCCCGTACATCGTGATGGAGTATGTCGAAGGCCAGACGCTGACCGACATTCTCGGGTCAAAGGGTCGCCTGCCGATTTCGACCGTCATCGACGTTGGAACACAGATGGCATCGGCACTCGAAGAAGCCCACGAGAAGGGCGTCGTCCATCGCGACATCAAGTCGTCGAACATCATTCTCACGTCGCGCGGATCCGTGAAGATCCTCGACTTTGGACTGGCCAAGCCGCTGCCGCTCGCCGACAAGATGCGCCAGAAGGTCTCTGACATCACCGAGCCGGGTGTGCTCATCGGCACGATCACCTACATGTCTCCGGAACAGGCCAGCGGCAAGGGAGAGGTTACGCACCTGTCGGATATCTTCTCGCTCGGGGTCGTCCTGTACGAGATGACGACCGGCGTGTTGCCGTTCGACGCCGACACGTACTTCCAGATCATCAGCAAGATCACCGGAACCGCGGCGAAGCCGATCGCGGAACTTCGTCCTGACGTCCCGCCGCAGCTGACGGCGATCATCGATCGGATGATGGCGAAGGACCTGAGTCGACGATTTCCATCGGCACGGGCTCTCGAGCGCGAGTTCAAGCTGCTCGCGCTCGTCCAGGGCCAGTAGCCAGAATCGTATCCGGGAGGGGTGATGCGTCGGCCTGTCGACATTGCCACCGCAGAAACGGCAGCCTTCCTTTTGGAGTGGCTCGGTGACTCGCATCGTCGCGTTATCGAGGTCGGTGCAGGTGACGGACATGTGGCGGAGGTGCTCGGACAACGCGGCCACGAGGTCGTTGCGATAGACACCGATGCCGAATCCGTTGCGCGCGCTCGAGCTCGCGGTGTCGATGCGCGTGAAGCGAGATGGCCGGAGTTCACTTCGGAACCCGTCGACGCGGTCGTCTTCACACGATCGCTGCATCACATCGACGACCTCGAGGGCGCCATCGCGCGCGCGTGCGAGTTGGTCGTCCCGAAGGGGCTCGTCATCGTCGAGGACTTCGCGTTCGAATCTCTCGACGACGCGATGGTCGGCTGGTTTCACGATCATCTCCGCGTGATCGCGGCAGCCACCGATCTCGACGCCCCGGGTGACTCCTTCGTGGCTCGCGTGCTCGCCGGGGGAAATGCCGCCGCGATTCACGCGGTCGAACCCCACCGCGACCTGCATTCGTGGACCCGGATGCGCGACGCGCTGACGGAGGGCCTGTCGCCAGTCGACGCGAGATCCGCGCCGTATTTCTATCGGTACCTTATTCGCATCGCACCTGATCGAACTGACCTGGCGAGTGTCGTCGGTGCGCTGCTAGAAGCGGAGTTGGCGGCTGCGGCCCGCGGGTGGATTCTGCCGTTCGGGCGGAGGTTCGTTGGTCGTCGACCGACAACGTGACGAACTTCGGAGCGGATCGGGTCGTACGGGCCAGCACATCCTGAACCGTCTGACTGGAGGTCCTCTTCGTGCATCGACGTACCGCTTCGTTCGGCAGTCGCGCGACTGTCCTGATTCTGCTGACCCTCTGTGCCCTTTCGACGCCGGCGATTGCCGCGGCCGGCACGCCGGCTCCGACTCTCGAGTCAGAGATCGACGCCATGCTCTCGGCGGCCTTTCCGGCCGATGCGCCGGGTGCGGCCGTCATCGTCGTGAAGGATGGCAACGTCGTTTACCGAAAGGGGTTCGGACGCGCAAACCTCGAGCTGCAGGTCCCGATTCGCCCGGAAAACGTCTTCGAGATCGGATCCGTGACGAAGCAGTTCACCGCCGTTGCGGTGATGATGCTCGTCGACGAAGGGAAGCTAGCCCTCGATGATGACGTGCGGAAGTACATTCCCGATTTTCCCGACAAGGGCGCGAAGATCACGGTCGAACATCTGCTCACCCACACTTCCGGCGTGCCGAGTTACACGGGTCTTCCCGCCTGGCTGAAGCTGTGGCGGCAGGACATGTCGCCGGCCGAGATCCTTGCCCTGACGAAGGACCTTCCGCTCGAGTTCCCGCCTGGAACCGAGTTCAGGTACAACAACACGGGTTACACGATGCTCGGCATGGTGATCGAGAAAGCCTCGGGGATGAGCTACGGTGACTTTGTCGCCAGGCGCATCTTTGAACCGTGCGGCATGCGAAGCAGCTTATACGGCAGCAAGCAGGCGCTCATCGCAAACCGGGCATTCGGCTACACGCGCGGCGAGAAGGGATGGGAGAACGCCGCGTATCTAAGTATGACGCAGCCTTACGCAGCGGGATCGCTGATGTCGACGGTTGATGATCTTGCAGCGTGGGATCGGGCGGTATCGGGAGGAAAACTGCTTTCGAAGGCTTCGTGGGACCGTGTCTTCACGCCGTACAGGCTGGCGAACGGCGAGTCGACCGGATACAGCTACGGATGGGGTATTGCGACGTTCGACAATCACCGAGTCGTTCGTCACAACGGAGGCATTTCGGGGTATGTCTCGGAAGTGCTCCGGATGCCCGACGACAGAGTGTTCGTCGCGATGCTCACGAACAGTGATTCGCCTCCTGTCGACACAGGCTTTGTCGTCACGAAGATCGCAGCTGCGGCGATCGGCAAACCCTATCGCGAACCGGCTGCAATCACGCTCGACGAGAAGGCTCTCGACGCGCTCGTCGGCGTCTACGACGTCGACCAGACGACGACACGGACGGTCACGCGAGAGGGGACGCGGCTTTTCACGCAGCGGTCGGGGAGGCCGAAACTGGAGGTCTTCGCATCCTCTCCGAATGAGCTCTTCTATCGCGATTCATTCACGAGGATCACGATCGAGCGCGACCCCAACGGAGTGGTGACAGGGATGGTGATGCGGACGGCGGAAGGGCCCGAGCAGCGTGCCGTTCGGACGAGCAAGCCGATTCCGGCAGAGACCGTCGCCATCACAATTGAACCGGCAGTGCTCGCGAAATACGTCGGCGTCTACGAGATCGCTCCGACGTTTGCGATCGAAGTGACGGCGGAGGGAGGTCAGCTCTTCGCGCAGGCGACGGGACAACCGAAGTTCGAGCTCTTCGCGAAAACACCGACGGAGTTTTTCCTGAAGGTCGTCGAGGCCCGGCTGGTGTTCAGCACGGCGGCGGACGGCACGGTGTCTGGTCTAACGCTCCATCAGGGCGGCAGGGAAATATCGGGGAAAAAGATCCGCTGACGCGGCGAAGGCAGATGCGTGGTTGCTCTCGAGCATCAGAACCGCGAGCGGTAGCGAGCCGGCCGGCGGACAGATTCGTCGATCGCAACGCCCGCTGCGCGTAAGGTCTGGTGGCCGCGGTATTGATGACCGTCCGCAGGCCGGCTCGCTACCGCTCGCGGTTCTGACACGTGCGTAGTTGCTGCTCCGAGTGACAACCGGCCGAGTTCGCGCGACCACTCAACAACAGGCGATCCGTGAGTCTGACCCGTGCGCCACCGCGCACGGGTCAGATGAGTCGAGCGCACCTCCGGTTACGGAACGGTGTTGACGACGAGCACATCGACCACAAGCCCGCGGATTGCGAGCTCGAAGGGAATCAATCGTGGCATGCTCCCGGGATTCGCATTCTCGCGAAGCGTGATGAGTTGTCCGTCCGGCACTCGCGCGGTTACGACGTTTCCGGTCCGGCTGTCCTGAATTTTCAGGACTCGCGATGTGCGATTTATCTCGATGATGTTGCCGGTGACGCGGCGCGCTGGCCCGCGCAGTTCCTGCCCGGTCGCGATCGCCGGACCGATTGCCGTCATCGCGAATGCGACGGTGAGAACGATGTTCTTGAAGATCTGCATACCCTCTCTCCTTTTGCCGCAGCACGTCCGGACCGCGTTTCGTGAGCGGCACCCAACCGGTTTGGTTTCAGGTCCGGTCCGGAAGAAGGAGCGTAGTTCGAGGGTGTGTCGTCGCCGTGACCATCGAAGTGCCGACACGTGAAATGACCTCGGCTTCGGCGTGACGACTTCGTGGCCGAAAGATGTAGCGCGTTTCACTGAGACGCTCACGGACTTGTCAGATGATCCATGACGACACTGACATTGCACGCCTCATGAATCAGTACCGTGCGCTGAACGAAACCGCTGCGCGGTAGACAGCGGGCGGCGGGGAACGGTTCCGATCACTTCTGTCCTTCCACAAAGACGAGCCTGCGATTTCAGGCACCGTCCTTGGGACGCTCGCTACCGCTCGCGGCTCGAGGAACGGCGGTCCCCGTTTTATGAGCCGCGAGCGGTAGCGAGCGTCCCAAGGACGGTCGAACGGTTCCGATCACTTCTGTCCTTCCGCAACGACGAGTCTGCGACTTCAGGCACCGTCCGTGGGACGCTCTCTGAACGAAACCGCTACGCGGTACTGATGCCTCTAGCACGCGTCCTCGAGACAAGTTCGTGACAAACCCATGATCGTTTCTGTAAGTCACCAAGACGGCGACGACGGGCTCATGCCGCTTTGGCGCGGGACGAGAGACGTCGATTGACTTCGCGGCGCAGATTCTCGTATCCGCGAGCCATGGCCCACCGGTGGTTCCAGCTGAAGACCGGCTTCAAGGCGAACGAGAGTCGACGCAGCACGGGCTTCTCGGCCCGCAGCGTCCAGTCGAACCGTACGAGCGTGCCTGACGCATCGGGTGTCAGCGTCCAGACACCCGTGCCGTCGAAGTCACCCGTAGCGCGAAGTGCGAATCCGGTTGGACGGTCGGCGCGCGTCGTCTCGGCGGTCCACTTCAAAGTGTAGGGAAGCCAGCCGCGAGTGTGTAGGTTGAGTCGCGTACCGATGGTTTCACCGTTCGGAGGCCGCTCGGCGCGAGCCGAAAGGTAGACCTCGGGCCACCATCGGGGCAGGTCTTCACCGTCGATCAGGATGTCGTAGACGAGTTCAGCGGGCGCTTCGATCCGCCACTGGGTGACGAATTCGTAGTCGTTCGAGGCCATTTCGAATCCTCCAGAGGTCTTGGGCACGCGCCTGCTTCCGACGCGCACGCGTGCCACCGAAGCTACGGTCGCTCCCGGCAGGGTGGATTGCTTGACCTGCCCAGATCCGGCGGGTAGTTTGCCGGTGGAGCCGGCAGCACCGGCGAAAGGTCTCGTCGCCTCGATGCGAACCTGCCTCATCTGCAAGCGTGTTTACGATGACGAAGTTTCGTTCTGCGAGGCGGATGGCGCGCAGACGGCTTCCATCATGCCTGGCAGTCGACTGCTCGACGGCAAGTACGAAATCGACCGGCTGCTCGGCCAGGGCGGCATGGGCGCCGTGTTCGTGGCGACCCAACACGGCATCGAGCGTCAGGTTGCCGTCAAGCTGATCAATCCGAGCTTCGTCTCGAACGATCAAGCTCTCGAACGCTTCAAGCGCGAAGCCCTGGCGACCGGTCGGGTGAAACATCCGAACGCGATCACGGTCTACGACTTCGGGGTGACAAAGGAAGGTGTGGCCTATCTGGCCATGGAGTACCTTGCCGGAGCCAGCCTGCGCGAGGAGCTTGCAAAGGTCCGGGTGATGGAGGCGTCGCGTGTCGTCGACATCCTCGGACCTGTCTGCTCTGCAATCGAGTCGGCCCACCGTCAGAACATCGTTCATCGTGACCTGAAGCCGGACAACATCTTCCTCGAGGCGCTCGACGACGGTACCGAGGTGCCGAAGGTGCTCGATTTCGGCATCGCGAAACTGCGATCCGCACAGGCTGGCGCCCCGGACCTGACGGGTGAAGGATCGTCGATCGGAACGCCGGCATACATGTCTCCCGAGCAGGCGAAGGGACTCCATCTCGATGCGCGGTCGGACGTTTACGCGCTCGGCGTGATCGCGTACGAGATGCTCTCGGGCGCGTTGCCGTTCCAGTCCACGTCCCCGATGGGCTACCTCGTTCAGCACATGATGGAGGCGCCGATTCCGTTGTCGGCCGCCAACCCTCGAATTGCTCCTCAACTCGAGACGGTCGTGATGCAGGCGCTAGGTAAGGCACCCGAGGCTCGCCCCCAGAGCGCGCTCGAGTTCGGGCGCGGCCTTGCGGCGGCGCTCGAGGCGTCGAAGGCGCCGAAGCCTTCGGCCGCCGCGGGACTTCAGGAGGCCGTGTCGTTTCTTCACACGCTCACGGCGGAGGCTGCGAACGCGACGCGCGGGCTTGCGACCGGTCCCGGAAAATTGCTCGGCTGGGCGGTCGGGCTGGCCATGGGAGTCAAGCCGGATATTGCATCGGAGGCCTTCGCCGAGCTGGCTCGCGAGCTTGTGGCCGCGGCCGCGCAACGCATTCCGTACGATGCCGTCCTGAAGGGAGCGAGTCGGTGGGCCGAGCGCCGGCTAGGTATTCCGGGCCTCGCTGCGCCCACGGCCGTTCAACAGACGATCGGCTTGTCGATGCGGACGGCGGGCATCGCCCTGTTTTGCGCGCAACCGGGGCTGCAGTGGGCGGCGCGAATGCCGTCGGGCTCCGAGCTGCCCTTGCGGCTCCAGACGACCGGGGACGGTGAACCGTTCGCCGAGACGGCGCCGGATGTTTCGAGCTACTTCGTTGGCGATCTGCCGGGTGGCCAGGTCGTCGCGCTCATTGCGCGCGCGAAGGGAAAAGTGGTCTGGAGCGAAAGCGTCGCGCTGGTGGACGGCGGAACGACGCTGGTCCTCTGTGTTCCCGAGCCTGACGCGACAGCGACCCAGAACCCGGAAATGTTCGCGCACCTTTTCGGGACCGTCGAGATTCACGCGTCGGAGCCGGGGGCCGAAATCTTCGTGGATCAGGGGCCGGTGCCGTGGGGCGTTACCGTGGACGGAGGACCGGTGTTGCTCTACTGCGTGATTCCGGGCCGACATCGGATCAGCATCCGGAAGGAGTTCTACGTCCCGGTCTCGGAGGACGTCGACGTCGAGCCAGGCGCCCGGTCCGTGGTGCGCGCAGCCCTCGTGCGGGCGCAGGCTCGGGCCGAAGTCGTCACGAACCTCTCAGGCGCGACGGTCGAGTTCGTCGGTCCCGAGCCGTCTGGCGACGTCGCGACGCTGACGTCCGGCGAGCCGTGGTCGTTCCGGCCAATCTCACTTCCATCCGGGCGCTATCGAGTTCGATCTTCGGCGGTGGGCTGCACGCCTTTTGTCGACGAGATTGCGCTGAGGGGCGATGCGGTCCGTCGCATCGAGATCGCGTTCCAGCCAGTTGCCTGTCCGCTCTGCGGACAGCCCGCCGGGATCGACACGTTCACCTGTCCCGGTTGCCACCGCGAGAACGTCCACGCTTTTCACCGATTCGATCGGGGAGCCTGCATCGATTGCGCCGCCCAATCGTCGTTCGATCGCGCCAGGACGGCGGGGACGGTCGACGCGTGGCGGCAGTTCCTCGAGGGCTTTCGGAGTGCGAACGTGCACCTGACACGTCAGGCTGAGTTCGAGATGCGCTTCCTGCAGGACCAGGCGCGCGAAGCCGAGCTCGCGGAACGCGCCGAGCGCTTCGCGGCGCTTGCCGCAAGGGGTCAGATGAACGATGTGGTGGCGTCGTGGTCGCGCGTCGTGGCGGAACGGCCCGGGGACCACGAAGCGCATCTGGCACTCGCGATGGCGCTCGAGGCCGTTGGTGACCGGAATGGGGCGCTCTCAGGCATGCGGGCCGCGGCGAATCGGGCTCCAAACGACCCGTTCGTCCGCCGCGAGCTCGGGCGACTGCACGTGGTAATGCGAAATCCGGGCGAGGCAGTTCGCGAGTACACGACGGCCGTCCAACTCAAGCCCAACTTTGCCGACGCGCACTTTGAACTGGCGAGTCTACTGGCGGCGACGGGCCAGATCGATTCGGCGATCGAGGGTTCCGCGCCGCCGCGGCGTCGAATCCGCAGAACGCCGTGTACCACGAAGGGCACGGCCGCGCGCTCTCAGAGCGGGGGCGCCACAAGGAAGCGGGCGAGGCGTTTCGTCTGGCCGCCAGCTGCTACCGGGCAAGCGGCAATCTCGAGCGCGCGGCGGCAAACGAGCAGCTCTCGCAGGCAGCGTTCTCGCAGACGGCTATCCACAAGGCCGGCAGAATGATCAAGGGGCTGCTCGAGTGATCGGCACACGGGCACAGGGCGACGCATTGCTGCTGATTGCCCGGTGGGTACTCCCGGTCCGTGGACCGGCGATCGAGCACGGAGCCGTGCTCGTGTCGGGCAATCGCATCGCCGCGGTTGGCCGAGCCGCATCGCTCGTTGCCGAGGCTGGCGATGCGAAAGTGCGCGACCTGGGGGACGCGGTGCTCTTGCCCGGATTCGTGAATGCGCACAGTCATCTCGAGCTCACGGTCATGCGCGGGCTGCTCGAGGAAGCCGACTTCCGTTCGTGGATCACGAAACTCACGAGGATCAAGCTCGAGCGCATGTCGCACGAAGACTTGCTCGATTCGGCCAGACTTGGCGCGCTCGAGGCCGTGAGCGCCGGAGTGACCTGCCTCGCCGACACGTGCGATTCGGGGGTCGCCGTCGAGGCGATCGAGGACGCTGGTCTGCGCGGAGTTGTATACCAGGAAGTGTTCGGACCGGACCCGGCCCAGTGCGGTGAGAGCATGCAGTCACTGATCGGGAAACTGGAGCGACTCGATGCGGCCCGGTCGGCACCGGACCGGGTTCGCCTCGGCGTTTCGCCGCACGCCCCGTTCACCGTGTCGGCGCAACTGTTCGAACACGTCGCCGATCTCTCGATCGCACGCCAGTTGCCGATGGCTATTCACGCTGCCGAGTCCGAGGCCGAGCGAGCGTTCCTGCGTGACGGTTCCGGTCCGTTCGGCGATCGGTTCCGTGAACGGGGCATCAGTTGGACTCCGCCCGCAACTTCGACGATTGCCTGGTTAGAGACGCTCGGAGTGCTCGCGGCGCGACCACTGCTGATCCACGCGGTGCAGGCTACACCAGACGACCTCGTGAGGATCGCAAACGCCGACGCTTCGGTGGTCCACTGTCCGAAGTCGAACGCCAAGCTCGGTCACGGCATCGCGCCCGTCCGCGAGATGTTGGCGCGCGGGCTCCGCGTCGGACTCGGGACCGACAGCGTCGCTTCGAACAATCTCTGCGACATGCTCGACGAAGCCCGATCGGCGGTAATGATGGCTCGGGCGGTTTCACGCAATGCCGATGCCATGAGCGCGCGGCGGGCGATCGAGATGGCGACGATCGGTGGCGCCGAGGCGATCGGACTGGATTCCGAGACTGGATCACTGGAGCCCGGAAAGCGGGCGGACCTCTGCGCGGTATCACTCGATGGTCTGCACGCGACGCCGATCCACGACGTCGAGGCGGCGCTGGTTTTCTCGTGCACGGCAAACGACGTGGCCCTGACGGTTGTAGATGGTGTCACCGTCTACGACCGGGAGGCGGGCGGTGCGACGCTTCTCGACGAGACGCGGCTACGGGCGCGACTTGCCGAAATCGCCCGGGTGATCTCCGGTTCGACATCGGGATGAATGCTTGCTGACTCCGACATACCTGTCGATATACACTACGCTCGCTTTTCGCAGAGGAGGCCCCAGACACAATGGCTACCGACATCATTTCGCTGCTCGGCGACAACGCCGAGTCCCTGCTTTCGCACGCGTGCACGCCCATCAAGGCCGAGCACCTCATCCTTCCCGGCCCCGACTTCGTCGATCGGGCTATGGTCGGCACGGACCGTCCGGCGAACGTCCTGCGCAACTTTCAGTCTCTGATGGATCACGGACGCCTCGGTGGAACCGGGCACGTGTCGATTCTGCCGGTCGACCAGGGTATCGAGCATTCGGCTGGGGCATCATTCGCGCCGAACCCGATCTACTTCGACCCCGAGAACATCGTGAAGCTCGCCATCGAGGGCGGCTGCAATGGCGTCGCATCGACGCTGGGAGTTCTCGGCTCGGTGAACCGCAAATACGCGCATCGCATTCCGTTCATCGTCAAGCTCAACCACAATGAGTTCATCTCGTACCCGAACACGTTCGACCAGATCATGTTCGCGTCGGTTGACCAGGCGTTCGACATGGGCGCCGTCGCCGTTGGTGCGACGATCTACTTCGGATCGGACGAATCGAATCGGCAGATCGTGGAGGTTTCTGAGGCGTTTCACAGGGCCCACGAGCTCGGGCTCGTGACGATTCTGTGGTGCTACCTTCGGAATCCGGCCTTCAGTACGGCGGAGAAGGACTACCACGTCGCGGCGGATCTGACCGGCCAGGCCAACCACCTGGGCGTCACCATCCAGGCCGACATCATCAAGCAGAAGCTGCCCGAGAACAACGGCGGCTACAACGCGATCAAGGTGGGCAAGACACACCCGAAGGTGTATTCCGAGCTCACGACAGACCACCCGATCGACCTGTGCAGGTATCAGCTGCTGAACTGCTTCATGGGCCGGTCGCCTCTGATCAATTCGGGCGGAGCATCGTCCGGAGCGAGTGATCTTGGCGAGGCCGTCCGCACGGCGGTCATCAACAAACGCGCAGGCGGCATGGGATTGATCTCCGGCCGCAAGGCGTTCCAGCGGCCGATGGCCGACGGCATTGGCCTGCTGAACGCGATTCAGGACGTTTACCTCTCGAAAGACGTCACCGTCGCCTAGGCGGCGCTTGACGATGGTCGTTCGGCGAGGGCGCGAGGCTTGCTTCGCGCCCTCTTCGATTTGGGATCGTGATTGAAGGAGAGTAGCTAATGTTCGATCCTTCCGCTGCCGCTTCACCTGACTCTGGCATCTTCGGGCTCACCACCTCTCTCGAAGAGAGCCAGGTCGTAGTGGTGCCCGTCCCGTTCGAGGCCACGACATCGTACGGCGGAGGCACTTCGAAGGGACCCGCCGCGGTGCTCGCCGCCAGCCGGCAGGTGGATCTCTTCGATGCTTCGACGGGGAGACCCTATGAAGCGGGCATTTTCATGTTGAAACCGGCGAAGGACATCCGACGCCACAACAGGAAGGCGATGAAGGAGGCGGCTGGCATCATCGAGCGAGGTGGCCAGATAGCCGGTGACGATCGCCTTGAACGAAAGTTGGCCAAGGTAAACCGCAGGGGAGAGCGGGTCAACGAGATCGTCGAAGCGACGGTCCGCGACCAGATTCGGGCAGGCAGGCTTGTCGCGACGCTCGGCGGTGATCATTCCGCGCCATTCGGCGCGATCCTTGCGCACGCGGAGGCGTGGCCCGGGCTTGGAATCCTGCACGTCGACGCGCACGCCGACCTTCGGGTTGCGTACGAAGGATTCACCTGGTCGCACGCATCCATTATGTACAACGTTGCGACGAGGATCCCGGGAGTGGCGAAAATCGTCCAGGTCGGGATTCGCGATCTCTCGGAGGAAGAGTTCGATTTTGCTTCCGACTCAGGCGGCCGTGTCGTGATCCACCATGAGGACGAAGTGAATCGTCGACGGTTCAACGGCGAGCCTTGGGCCCACATCGCGAGAGCGATCGTTGATGAATTGCCTGAGTCGGTCTACGTCTCGTTCGACATAGACGGATTGGACCCGGCGTTGTGCCCGCACACGGGCACGCCGGTGCCCGGCGGATTTTCATTCGCCGAGGCCGTCGCGCTGATCGAGGCCGTCGTGGACTCGGGCCGGGCAATCGTCGGCGTCGACCTCTGCGAGATTGCTCCAGGTCCGGCTGGCGACGAGTGGGATGCAAACGTCGGCGCGCGAATGCTCTACAAACTGATCGGGTTCGCGCTGAAGTCCCGAGAGGACCTGCAGATGCCGCTCTCGCTACGACCGACAGCGCGCCTGGCTACCGAATGACCGTGCCGGTGCGGTCCCACCGAGAGTACTTGAAAATGTCGACGAGCAGGCTGCTCGGGCCATTCTTCCGCCGTTCGTGTTCGTTGATCGACCAGTAGACGAACATCGCGCGGCCTATGACGTTCTCTCGGGGCACCGTTCCCCAGAAACGGCTGTCCTCGCTGTTGTCGCGATTGTCGCCCATGCAGAAGTACTGGCCGTCGGGAACGGTGAACGGGATATCTCCGCCTGCGCGGCCGTTTCCGCCGTGGTATCCGCGGCTCATGCTCTTCGCTTCACCTGCGTCGAGATCGTCCTCGAACGCGCTCGACGGCGTGTAGTACGCAGTCCACTGTGCGCCATCAACCGTCCGCGCCGGACCCTCCGGGACCAGGTCCTTCTCGGACTCACCGATGGCCGGCTCGACGATCACCGAGTTCTCCTTCAACGGTTCGCCGTTGACGAACACCTGTGTGCCGCGAACGAGCACTTCGTCGCCGGGAAGTCCGATCACGCGTTTGACGAAGTTCTGGCTCGGATCGACCGGATATTTGAAAACGATGATGTCGCCGCGCCGGATGTCGCGATAGGGGAGAACGGCCTCGAACCAGGACGGATGTGCAGAGAGCATGAACTTGTTCACCATCAGATGGTCTTCGACCAGGATGGTGTTGAGCATCGAGCCGGTTGGCACCTTGACCGCCATTGTCACGAAGGTCATCCCGAACAGCGCCATGATGAACGTGACGACGATAGATTCGAAGTATTCGCGTAAGACCGACTTATGATGGCGATCCGGTTCATCGACCGCGTCTTGACCGGCCGGATCAGGCCAGGCCGGAGTTTCGGTTTCGGTTGACTCAGTGTCGGGATCGACGACGTCGACGGGGCGTTCGGATTCTGGCTGGGTCATGATCGGCGCGCGTTGACGACAACTCCTCGAGTTCTGATGTCATGCAAAACGGCCGTCATTGTAGCAGAGTTCCGATCCGGTTGATCCGGGGCCTGCGCCGAGGCTCGGAGGTGGTGTCACCTTCAGCGGCACCGTACGACCAGTAGACGAACATGGCCCTGCCGATGACGTTCTCGCGAGGGACGGTGCCCCAGAAGCGACTGTCCTGACTGTTGTCACGATTGTCGCCCATGCAGAAGTACTGGCCTTCGGGCACCGTGAACGGGCGACCGACGCCGACGAGTCCGCCGTCTGCGCTGGCCAGCGTACCGAGCTCGTCTTCGGTCCCGACATCACGCAGCGAGCTGTAGTAGACCGTGTACGTTGCACCTTCCGACTCGATGGGCGGCCCGTCCGGAACGAGCGGTCCGTCGTGCCCGGGATCGGTGGAACCGATCTTGGTCTCAGGGAGTTCACGACTGTTGACGTAGACGCGCGTGCCGTAGACCTCGAGGGTCTCGCCGGGAAGAGCGATCACTCGCTTGACATAGAGCGTCTCCGGCTCGGTCGGGTGCCGGAACACAATGATGTCGCCACGGCGAATCGCACGGAAGGGAAGAACTGCCGAAAGCCACTCGGGCGTTCCGTAGATCACACGGTTCACGACGAGATGATCTCCGATCAGGATCGTATTGAGCATGGAGCCCGTCGGAACGGTTACCGGTTGTGCGAGAAAGGTCTGGGCGAAGAGCCAGATGACGAGAGTCACGAGCATCGACTCGAAGTAGAGTCGACCGGTCGATCGACCATCGTGACGTTCCTGGGCCTTTGTGACGACCGCAACCTCGCTCGCGATCGGCTCCGGAGCCGTTGGAGTCCGGACCTCGTCCGACACGGCGACGCTCTCAGCCTCGACGGGCGGCTCGATGATCTGGCGCGGCAGGGAAAGCGGCGGTCGCACAGGGCGCGGTCGCGACACGAACTCGTCGTCCACCGGGGCGATCCGGATATCGATGTCGTCATCCCCGGATGGTGGTTCGCCCTGGCGGTCGGTCATTCCTCGGCCTCCACCGGCTCATCGTCGATCGAAACGGTGTCGTTCATCAACCGCGTGATTGCGCGTTTGGCGGCCTCCTGTTCGGCTCGCTTGATGGACTGGCCTTCGCCACGGGCAAACTGGTCGCCGTCGATGACGACGTCGACGCAGAACGTGCGCCGATGATCGGGACCGATCACATCGGAGATCTGGTATACCGGCACATGCAGCCCGGACGCCTGCAGCGCCTCTTGAAGCGCCGATTTGTAGTCGGTCGCGGTGAGATCGGCCGGATCCATGATCGCGAAGAGCGTGTGCATGTTCGCTCTGAGGAACCGCCGCACCACGTCGATGCCACCATCGAGATAAATCGCGGCCATCAGAGCCTCGAATGTGTCGACCAGGATCGTTCGTTTCTCGCGGCCACCGGTTTTCTCTTCTCCGCGATTGAGCCGAAGGTACCGGCCAAGCTCGATGTCGCGCGCAAGATCGTCCAGGGTCCGCTCGCTGACGAGGAACGCCTTCATCTTCGAGAGGCGGCCCTCGCCTTCGTTCGGGAAGCGCTCGAGCAGCCACTCACAAACGAGAAAACCGAGGATGGAGTCGCCGAGCAACTCCATTGACTCGTTGTGCCGGTAGCCCTCCGCCTCGTGCTCGTGCGCAAACGACCTGTGCGTGAGCGACCGATCGAGCAGCTGGGCATCGCAGAAGACATGCCCGATGCGAGCTTCAAGTTCGTCGAGGAGCTGTCGTCGTTCGTCCGAGAGTTCTGGCACGTTGGGAAACCTGAGGAGGCGATCGGAGCGAAGAGTAGCATACGCGCGTCCGTCGGTCAGGTCGCGACCGTCATGCGAAAAGGCCGGCTGGAGGCCGGCCTTTTCAATGGACTTCACGTGAACCGCCGTCAGGGCGTGATCTTCTTGACCTCAGCCAGCCACGCCTCCGGCGCGTCGGCGTGTCGGTACTTCCAGAGGTCGACGAGCCGAGGCTTGACGGTGTCGGCAAGCGCCTGGTTCTTCCCGGCGTACGCGGTGACGCGGACGTAGTGATTGATCACGCAGTCGAGGGCTTCGTTGAGCTTCGCAAGCTGAGCATTGCCCGGCTCCGCTGACTTCTGATCTTCCGGAAGCGCATCGTACTGCGCCTGGAGGATGGTGCCCTGAGAGTCGCAGATCTGACCGAGGAAGAAATGGGTGACCGGATCCTTCTCGTTCGTCTCGAGCGATTTCTTCAACAGTGCGATCGACGGATCGTAGGCCTCGGTTGCCTTCGGATTGGTCTGTGAGGCACCAAAGTAGCTCGACAGCCCCTGCGCCTTGTAAAGCAGCGACAGCGACGTGGGCTTGTCGGCTGCCCACTTCGCCGGATCGGCCCCGGCCGGAGTCTGCCCGCTCTCGATGAACTTCGCGGCGCGCTCGGCCCAGCCCTCGGCCTTTCCTACGAACTGAGACTTGGCGCCGTTCGAGAGCAGATCTCGGAAGGCCGTGTCGGTCAGAACGTACGAATAGAGGAACTCGTTCTCGTTGGACGCAAATGCCTCATTTGCGACCAGGATCGCGTCGTTGTACTTCAGTTCCTTGAGCAGGGCCGAGAACACTGCATATCGAGTGCCGGGCACGACCTTCTTCGAGATGTGCTCGGCATAACGGCCCGTCGGGTACTTCTGAAGGTACAGCTTGGCGTTGTCGAGCAGCTTCTTCGGGTCCTTCTCGGTCGATCCGGCAATGCCGAACGCGTACTCGAGATATTGGCCGCCGTTGGCGTTCGCGGTCGAACCCGTAATGTAGGTGTACGACATCGACAATTGCTGGTCGGGCGTCTTGTCCTTGGCGAAGAGCCCGTCGTAAGCGACCGCCTCCGCCGCCTTCGAGCCGAAGAACTGCGACACGATGTTCTTTCCGGAATCGAACTTCTTCGCTGGATCGGTTTCAGCCTTCCACGCCTTGTAGGCATCGTTCGCCGGCGCCTCCGGGTCGGTGTCCTGCGAAACGACGGCGGCTTCGTTCCATCGCAGGAGTGTGACGGACGGGCTGGCAGAGACTGTCGTGCCAAGCGAGGCAACAACAAGTGCGAGTGGCAGAGCCTTCTTCATAGCGATGCGAAGTCCTCCTGATGGTGCGCCGTCCACAGCGGCGCTGAAATGCGATGCTCTGATGCGGCTCCGCCCAGTTCGCGTTGGAAACCACATGTTCGAAACGGGAAATTGCTCCGCCGAAAGCGGAACCGAAAGTCTGCCAATGGCCTCGATCCTTTGTCAAGAAATCCTTCCCCGCGTAGTCCAGTCTGCGGTGAAGACACCAAGGGCGCCGCGGAGGTTCCACGGCGCCCTCGAGCGGAATGACCGATGCGAGTGCGGTCTCTACTGAAGCCGGCTGTGAGATCTCGAAGCCGCCACGACTATCTCACCTGGGCGGATCATGCCCAGGTGCTGACGAGCCGCCCGCTCGATGACCTCGGGATCACTCTGAAGGGCTCGGATCTCGGCCTCGATGCGCTCGTTTTCGACCTGAAGCGTCGTCGCTTCGGAGGACGTCTGGGCGTGCTCGGCCCGTGCGGCTTCAAGTTGCGCCCGCATCTGGCTGTAATACGAGAAGCAGATCGCAGCCGCGGCAAGCAGGACCATGACAAGCAGGCCATCCACGACTCGGTAGGATGCTCCATCGCGTGCACGGCGTCGCGATGCGACGCGAACACGCACTTCAGCGGCTGACAAATTCGCGACCCGATTCAAGCAACACCTCCACTTCTTCTTCGGTTCGAGCCTCCGCATAGATGCGGACAAGCGGTTCCGTACCTGACGGGCGCATGAGCACCCACGCTTCGTTTTCGAGAAGGAACTTGGCCCCGTCGGTCCTGTCGACGCGCTCGACGCGCCGTCCGCCGATTTCGGAGGGGTCTTCCGATTCGAGCCGGGTCCTGAGACGAGCCGTCTGTTCCTCGGAGAGTCGCACGCCGATTCGACGGTTGACCAGTGTGCCAAGCTCGGCGCGCAGCGATGCGAGCATCTGGGCGACCGTCGCTCCGCGTCGAGCGACGGCTTCGGCCACGAGCAGGCAGGCGAGAATGCCGTCCTTCTCGGGGACGTGGCCGCGGATCGAGAGTCCGGCGGACTCTTCGCCTCCGAGGACGATCTTGTTCTCGTTGATGAGCTCGCCGATGTATTTGAACCCGACCGGAGTCTCGATGACGCGGCGACCGTGTTTCGCAGCGACGCGATCGACGAAGTGCGACGTCGCGACAGACCGGGCGACGTCTCCATCCCACGCCCGCGTCTCGATCAGGTAATCGACGAGAAGTGCGAGGACATCGTTGGCGGCGACGAAAGATCCGTCGCGATCGATGATGCCGAACCGGTCGCCGTCACCGTCGGTTGAGAGTCCAAGGTCGAACTCGCCAGAGCGGACCGAGGCGATGAGATCGGCGCAATTCGTTTCGTTGGGTTCCGGGCTGCGGCCGCCGAAGTACACGTCCCGCCAATCGTGCAAAGTAGAGACCTTGACGCCGCGGTCGGCAAGCGCCTTGTCGAGATATCCGCGTCCAGTGCCCCAGAGCGGATCGTAGGCAATCCGCAAACCCGACGATGCGATGACGTCCAGGTCGACTTTCGTCGCCAGATCCGCGAGATAGTCGGTCGACGGGTCGATCTCGACGCTCGGCGCCGGAGAGTTGGTTCCCGCCGGCGCGCCGGTCTCGATCACGCGCCGAATCTCGTCCTCGATCTCGCGGGTGACCTCAGGCAGTGCCGGAGCGCCATCGCCCGACGAGAACTTCAGTCCAAGGTACTCCGGGGGATTGTGACTTGCGGTGAAGTTGATCGCACCAGCAGCCTGCCGTTTTCCGACCGTGAATGCGATGACCGGCGTCGGAGTGGGTCGATCGCACATCTCGGTGGCGATACCGCGCTCGGCCAGCAGGGCACCAGCCAGATGCACGAACCGCTCCGACATGAACCGCGTGTCGTTGCCGATTACTACCTGACGGTCCGCCCGATCGCCTCGTGCGATCACGTTCGCGATCGCGTGCACACAGATCCGCACGTTCGCGTCGGTGAACTGATCGGCAATGATGGCTCGCCATCCCGATGTTCCAAATCGGATCATGTTTTTCCGCCCCGGCAATAAGAGAACTGACTAGCTGAGATGCCTGCCCCGACGAGTTGGCCGCCAGACTAGCACCTATGCGGAAAAGCTGCAACAACCTTTTTTTCAATGGGTTTCTCAGGGTCAACTAACCTTGAACATGAACTGATTGACCCGTGACACTCAGTTTTGTCCAGAATGTCTAGAAGTCGCTGGCATCCAGGCGAGAGCCGCTCCGACCGCAATGACGAGGATTGTTCCATACGCCGCAGCGGTGCCGAGATCGCCTTGTCGCATCGATTGCTCGATCTGGATCGAGATCGGTCGATTCGAGAGCACGTACGCGACGATCGAGGCGACGAATTCTCCGAGTCCGAGAGCAAAGGCGAGAAGTGCTCCGGCGATCGCGCCCGGTGCGATGAGCGGGAGCACGACGCGGCGCATAGTCGTGATCCACGAGGCGCCGAGCGATCGTGCCGCCGATTCGAGCGTCACGTCGAGCTGCTGAAGGTTCACCTGCGCCGCGCGCATCACGAGGGGCATGTTACGCAGAAAGTAGATCGCGGGCAGCAGCCAGAAACTGCCCGCGAGCGTCTGCCCCGCCGTCAGAAACGACGGCTGTGTGAATGCTTCGACGACCTGGAAGGCCAGAACTGTTCCCGGCAATGACCACGGAACGAGCAGAAGGACCGTCATCACCCAACGCGCCCGGAACCGGTACCGGGTCAGCAGATACGCCGACGCAATCCCGAAGGCAAGCGCCGCGAACGCCGAAACGGCGGCCATGACGGCGCTGTTGCGAACCGGGTCGAGAAACCGCGGTCCACTGAAGATTTTTCCGTAATTGGCGAATGTGTACTCAGGAGGCAGCACCTGGGTCGTCCACGATCCGATCTTTGCGACGCTGAGAAGCGCAATTGTCGCGTGCGGCATGAGGAGAATGACCGAGACAACCGCGCACGAGGCAATCGCGGCACCGCGGGCCGCGGGAGTCGTCAACGCGACACGGCGTCGCGTGACGCCTTTCGATCCCGCGCCGACGGGCACTCGGGTCTCCGCTCGGGCAAACACAATGAGGGCGACTGCCGAGAGCAGGGCGAGGATGACCGTCATGACGACGGCGAGCCCTCTTTCATTGTTGATCTTGGCGTCGTAGATGAGCTGTGTCAGAACCCGCGAATCGCCCCCGAACAGATAGGGAGCCGAGAACGACGCCATCGAGGTCATGAAGGTCAGGATCGCCGCTGAGGCGAGTGCGCCGCTTATCGCCGGAAGGATTACTCGACGGAACCGTGTCCATCGTGATGCTCCAAGCGTCCGCGCCGCTTCCTCGAGCGCCGGATCCGTCCGTGCAAGCGCCGAACCGACGAAGACAAAGAAGTACGGATAAATCGTGTAAACGTGAAAGAGCAGTACCGCCCAGAATCCACGCAACCGATACGGTGACGCCGTCAGGTCGAACGCGCGGACGATGGCGCGCGTCACAATGCCGCTCTCGCTGAAGAGAAAGATGAACGCGATCGTCCCGACGAGAGGCGGAAGAAGCATGGGAGAGGCGACGATAGCGCCCACGAATCGCCGGCCCGGCACGTCGACGCGATCCAGCAACAGCGCCAGCGGTACTCCGACCAGTCCGCATCCGACGACGGTGGAGATCGACAACAGAAGGCTGAACGCGACGGCACGCTGTGTCGCGGGTTGGCCGAGCGTCTGCGCATAGGCATCGACCGACCAGGATTCATTCAGTCGAAAGCTCTCGAGAACAAGGCCGGCATTCGGATAGACGACTCCGTAGAAGGCCACGAGACCTACGCTCACCAGGAGCAGCCAGAATTCCGGCGGTCGCGCTCGATACCAGTCTCTTGCCGAGGATCGCCTCGTCTCTGAAGGTGGGTTCAAGTTGGCCTCACGTGTCCGCAAATCGAGCCGTGACTGTCGCCGTATCGGACGCGACGGCGTCGGAGCACGATACGCGATTCGTGGATTGGGGTTTTCGAAGAAACGAAACCAGTCGCGCCGCGTTGGAGTCAAAGGTCCGAAAGGGAATCGATGGCATCCAGGTGCACCCGCCGTAGTGACCTAGGAGGCCATCCGGAACGAGACGAGCCATCGTAGGGTCACATGGCAAGGCTCGAAGCGAAAGTGGGTACGGTTGCGAAGCTGGTGTGAGGCAGTTTGTCGCGCAGGAAATTGAAGACTGGGGCGTTCATGCCGATGGCCAGCACCAAACGCACGGCGCCTCGATCACAAGGTCCAATCGAGGCTCCGGAAAGGGCATCTTGCAACGAGATTGAAACATCGAACGCGCCTGGAACGAATGCTGACGGGAGGTCGGGTGGGCCTCGGAGATCGGCTGGAAAATACGTCCTGGACGGAGTCAAACGCGGTGGGATGACCGCCGACTCTCTTCATGATCCGGGAAAAGCAAACTGTGAGGATGGCGATTGCGGCCGCGTTCGCTCCATGGAATGACAATTGCTTCGAAGTAGAGCGAACGGGGTGAATAAGAAGGTAGTGCGTGGCGCCGGTGGCGGCGAATTGTCGAGTGATGACGGCACGTTCGGCGGCAGCGGCAGTGCCGCAAGGGGGGATGCAAATATTATGGTACGGCAGGGATTTGACGCAGATCCTTGGGCGACCTCCGGCGAAGAGACCATTGACGGCCTCGTGAAGGCCGGTGGGCTCGATCGCATTGTCGCGCAGCTCGACAGCGAAGAAATCAGCGACCGCGAATGGCACGTTGCTGCGCCCGAGGAGGAAGAAGTCGAGGTCGAAGCTGCGCCCGCTGAGGAAGAAGCGGACGGCGACGAAGTCGACCTCGATCTTGAACCCAGCAAGGACCAGTCGCTGGATCCGATGCGGCTTTATCTGCGTGAGATGAGCACGGTTCCGCTCCTCAAGCGAGAGGACGAAGTGCGGATCGCGAAGCGAATTGAACGCGGCAAGCGGCGGATCGAGAAGATTCTGGCCCGATCGCTCACGACGGCAGAAGTCATTGCCGAAGCTGCAGCGCGGCTGCGAGAGGGCCACGTGGCGGTTTCGCAGTTGCTTGGGGCTTCTGCCGAGGAATCGGAAGAGGAAGGACAGCCGGCGGAGATGATTCGCCCGGATCGCGACGCGGCCCTTGCGGCATTTGCCGAAATCGCCAAGCACGATGCGAAGGTCCGGAGACATCACGAAAAGCTCGCGCTCGAGCCGAAGCGTTCGCCGAAGGTGAAGAAGATGCGGCGGCGTCGGGCGGAGCTGCTCATCGAGCAGTCGCAGATGGTGCGGCGACTGCCGTTCTCACTCGACATGCGACGACGCTTCGTCGAGCGTATCCGACTCATGGGAGGACGGTCCCGGGCGATCGAGCAGGAATTGCATTCGATCGAGATTGCGCTCACACGCCGTCGGAAGAATGTCGACGATCTCAAGAAGCGGCAGCGTGTCGCACGACGCGAGCTTCGGGAAGTCGAGCGCCAGTACTGCACGTCGGCCGTCGACTTGAGGCGGGCGATGCAGGGACTTGTGATCGCGGAAACGCAGGTCGAGCAGGCGAAGACCGAGATGATCGAGGCAAACCTGCGTCTCGTGATTTCGATCGCCAAGAACTACATCAATCGAGGGCTGCATTTCCTGGACCTCATCCAGGAAGGCAACATCGGGCTGATGCGAGCGGTCGAGAAGTTCGACTGGCGGCGCGGATACAAGTTCTCGACTTACGCAACGTGGTGGATTCGCCAGGCGGTGACGCGCGCCATCGCCGATCAGGGTCGTACGATTCGCGTTCCGGTGCTATGGTCGAAGTGATCAACAAGATTCTTCGCACGCAGCGGCTGATGGTGCAGGAGTTGGGTCGTGAACCGTCGAACGACGAGCTCTCGCGACGTCTCGACATGCAGCCGTGGAAGGTGCGCAAGGCCTTGAAGATCGCCCAGCAGCCGATCTCGCTCGAAACGCCGGTTGGCGACGACGGCGAGACGACTATTGCCAGCTTCATCGAGGACCGCCGGACCACTAGTCCTGCGGAATCCGCTATCTCGAACAACCTGCGCGAACTCACCGATGACGTGCTCGCGACGCTCTCGCAGCGCGAAGCTGACATCATTCGGATGCGATTCGGGCTCGATGGATCGGGTGAAGAGCACACCCTCGAGGAGGTCGGCCGGCACTTTGCGGTGACGCGTGAACGGATCCGCCAGATCGAGGCGAAAGCGCTCGCCAAGCTCCGGCACCCGTCGCGCAGCGTCAAACTGAAGGCATTTCTCGACGGAACGGCAAGTAATTCGTAGTCCGTCTCACCGGATGGTTCGTCCAGGCGGCGCCGCAGGACATCGTGTCTTGCGGCGCCGTTGGCATTTGTCCGTCCGGCCTCTATACTGGCCGATCTAACCTTGAATCACAGCGCCCCGATGACCGAAAAGAAAGTTCTCATCCTCACGTCCGATACGGGTGGAGGCCACACGAGTGCCGCACGTGCACTCGAGGCCGGCCTCGGGGTTGCCGCGTCGAGCGCCACGTATCTCGTTCACATTGCGAAAGCGATGGAGGAGAACGGCGCGATCACGGAGAGGCTGGGGTCCGTGTACAACTATCTGCTGCGTAACCGGCAGCAGTACGTGAAGTACTACCATTGGGCGATCAACCGGTTCCGGCCGGATCGCTGGGACATGGTCTACCGGTTCGGAAAACATTACGGTCGCCAGCTCGTCGGCAAGTTCGGCCCGAACGTCATCGTTTCGGTCCATCCGATGATGCAGGCCTTTTTCGCGCGACTCCTCAAGGAGCTCGATCTGACAGAAAAGATCCCGCTCGTCACGGTGGTAACGGACCCGTTCGGGAACTCGTGGCGGGGCTGGGCCGATGACGGTGTGAAGCTCTATGTCGTCGCACACGAGGAGGCGCAGCGCGAACTCGAGTCGTACGGTGTCTCACCGGAACGAATCCGGGTCTGCGGGATGCCGATCCACCCGAAGTTCGAGGAAGTTGCCCGGACGCCCGAGACTCGAACGAGAGTTCTCTCGGAATTGGGACTCGAGTCCGACCGGTTCACGATTCTCGTTAACGCCGGATGGGTCGGCGGCGGCAACATCCCCGAGCTATTCGATTCGCTCGTATCAGCCACGCTTCCGGTTCAGGCGATTTTTGTCGCTGGCCGCAACGAAGGCCTTCGGCGGCACGCCGAGGAGCGCGCGGCATCGGCGAATTTTCCTGTTCGGGTGGTTGGATACACCGATCATATGGATCGATTGATGGGCGCCGCCAACATCATGGTGTCGAAGCTTGGCGGGCTGACGACGTTCGAGGCGCTTGCCTGTCGACTGCCCATCATTGGCGACGCCGTGACCCGACCGATGCCCCAGGAGGAACGAACCGCACAGATGCTCGAACGCAAGGGCGCTGCGGTGATGGTGCATTCCGTTCGAGACGTCGTACCTGCCATCGAACGGCTCGTGCGCGACGAATCGGCGTATCGTGGCCTTCGTGAAGCCGCCGGTTCACTTGGAACCCCGGACGCGACAAAGCGGATCATTCGCGAAATCGAACGCCTGGTACCCGCGGGAATTCCGCTGATCGGCGAGCCGTTGATCGCCCCCCACCGCGCCGGATAGCCATCGGCTTGCTGCCGCCAAACAGGTACACGTGCTACTCGAGAACAAGATTGCATTGGTGTCCGGAGGATCGCGGGGTCTCGGCCGGGCGATGTGCGAGGTTTTTGCGCGCGAGGGTGCGGACGTCGCCTTCAATTACCAGTCGAACGACAAGTTGGCCGCCGAGGTCGTGAGCGCCATCGAGAGCCACGGGCGGCGCGCGCTCGCTTATCGCGTCTCAGTGACGGATCGGCCGGCGTGCAACAAGATGGTTCGCGAGATTCTCGAGAAATTCGAGCGGATCGACATCCTCGTCAACAATGCCGCGATCAATCGGGCCGACAGCTTCGCGACGATGACCGAGCGGGCCTGGACCGAAGTGATGGACGTGAACGTGAACGGACTCTTCAACGTCACGAAACCGGTCTACAAGCAGATGCTGCGACGAAGGGGAGGAAAGATCCTCAACATCACCTCGATCGGCGCGGTGCGAGCACTTCCTACGAGCGTCCATTACGCGACGTCGAAGGCGGCCGTTCTCGGGTTCACGAAGTGCCTTTCGCGCGAGGCGTCGCAGTTTGGCATCTCGGTGAACGCCATCGCGGCCGGGATCTTCGACACGGACCTCGGCAATACGCTTCCGGAAAAGTTTCTCGAGATCTACACGGCGTGGAGCTCGAGTGGCCGTCTCGGCCGCGCCGAGGAACTAGCGGAGTTCGCGGCCTTCATGTGCTCAGCCCGCAACTCGTACATGCATGGCGAGATCATCACGATCGACGGTGGCTCGGTGACCTAAGTGGCGAGTCGGACGACGTGGTCGCAGCACATCCTCCCGTTGTTCGTCGTGGCGGGCGCCGCCACGTGGCTCTTCAGCGCGTTGCTCGAGCCTCAGGCCTTCGCGAGTCACGAAGGGGTCTATGTTTATGCACGGACCCACCAGATCGCGGTTGAGCTGAATGCCGGTCGGTTTCCACAGTCGTTTCCTGACGCATTCTTCGGGGCGGGATTCGCGTTTCCGAGGTTCTACCCGCCACTTACGCTCTTCATGGGCGCGGGCCTGGCCCTGCTCCTCGGCAGCGTGGTCGTCGCCGTCAATCTGAGCTTCTATCTGTCGGTTCTCGCGTCGGGAATCGCCATATGCGATGGTGATCGGGATTCTGCGGAATCGATGGATCGCGACCGGCACGGCCTTGCTGTATGTGTCGATGCCGTATCGCTTCGTCGACATTTATGTGCGTGCCGCTCTCGCCGAGGCGTGGACATTCGTGTGGTATCCGCTGATTCTGCTCGGCTTGTGGCGCGCCGTGACCCGACGGACGATGCCATGGTACTTGCCGGTGTCGATTTGCGGACTCGTCCTGACCCACAACATCACGGCGGTCTACTTTCTCGCGTATTGCGGCGTGTTCACACTGTTTGCGATGGCGTTGCGAGGTTGGCGCATCGGGTTGATCCCGGCCGCGTGCGTTGTTCTCGGTATTCTCCTTGGCATGTGGTTTCTGCTTCCGCAGCAGTACTACATTCCGACCGTCTGGGTCGGTGACTCGGAATTCATGTGGACAAATGCCGCACACGTGCAGGAGCACCGGGTGTATCCGTGGCAGTTCTTCTACTCACATCCGAATTACTGGTTCGGAGAGACGGGAGGGCCCGAATACTCGGATGGGATGAGTTTCGAGCTCGGTATAGGGCAACTGCTCCTATTGCCGCTGCTTCTCTGGATGGGGCGGAAGTTCCAGTGGAGGGAGCGCGTTCGACGATCGCCCATCCTCGCCGTTCTCGGCGGCTCGGCGCTCGTTGTCTACGTCACCTGCATCCTCTTCATGATGTATCCGATCGCCTTCCTTTCGGTACTCCCAAAGCAGTTCGCCTTCATTCAGTTTCCCTGGCGAACTCTGGCGATGACTGCATTCCTGGCTCCCTTGATGGCCGCGATCCTCGTTACGCGACTCGGACGTCAACGGGCGTGGCTGGTGCCGGCTTTCGCGATCGTGTCAGCGCTCGTTGTCTTTCTGGTCCCGAGCTTCCAGTCGACACCACAGTCCGAGGAGCATTGGACCGAGGACGCCATTCTTACGAGGGACGCCCTGTTCACCGAAGGCCGGACCGGTTACACCGTGCTCGGCGAGTACGTTCCACGAGAGATCGATGTCGAGACGGTAAGGAAGCAGGGCCTCGAGTCGGGGCTGTTCGAGCCGCCGAGGATTGTCGAAGGTGCGGATGCCTCTGTGCTTGGTTGGTCACGCAGCGGCCCTGACTTTCACATTTCGGTTGCCGCGAAAAGCGGTGGTGTCGTTCAGTTGCCGTTGTTCTTCTACGACTTCTATGAGGCGTCGAATCGCAGCGGCGATCGACTCGAGACAATGTCGATCGGCGGAATGCTCGGAATCCGCGTTCCACCTGGATTGACGGAAGTATACCTTGGACAGAGACTTACAGGTCCGTCTCGCGTTGGATTCGCGATCAGTGGGATGTCATTGCTTGCCGTCATTGGCTGTGCGGTCTGGTTTCGACAAGGTCGTCCACCGAAGCGGACCGAACGTGAATCGATCGAATCTGACGCGCCTCGAACATCTACCGTGGAGGGAATCGGACCGCCGTGATTGAACATCTTGCACTGGCGATTCTGTTGTCTGTTGATCCTGCCGAACCTCAATCCGTTGATCGAGCAGCACCGGTTGTTGCGCCCGTCGCCAGCACGCTCCTGGTTCGATATCGCTTTGTGAACGCGAATTTCGTCATTTCGCGGATTGAAATGACGATCGACGGGTCCGGTCGCGGCCGACTTACCTGGGAGCGACGCGACGTCAATCGGACGCAGTCACGTGATGTCCGGGTCAGCGATGCCGGAATCGCTGAACTACGCGATGTGCTGGCGCGAATGGACTTCGTCAACTCGAGCGAGCAGTACCAGACGAAGGAAGACCATTCGAATCTCGGTGAGACGGCGATCCGTGTCGATCAGGGGGGATCCTCACGTGAAGTCGTCTTCAACTACACGAAGCATCGCGACGCAGATGCCCTCGGCCGCTTCTTGCGCGGGATTGCCAATCGCGAGATGCACGTTACCGAAATCGAAGTCGCCGTACAGCATCAGCCGCTCGAGACGCCGGCTGCCATCGCCACTCTCGCGGGCGAGTTCAAGGCAGGGCGACTCGCCGATACGGCATCGCTCCTGCCGCTTCTCAAGTCGATCGTCGATGATGCGTCCCTTCCGGTAATAACGCGGAACCGGGCAGGGGAGCTTGCGGCGAAGATCCGCGAGCACGTTGACGAACAAAAGAGATCGGGCAAAACCAAAGGGCGCTGACCGCAATGGCCAGCGCCCTCTGGAGTCTGATTCAGGCTTGATCGGGACTAGCCGATCGGCGTGCCCGCGTACTTGGCAGGTGCCGCAAGACCAGCAAGGAAGCGCACCACAAAGTCGTCCGAGATGCAGTAGCTGTTATCGCCGGACGTGAGTCCGCCGTTCGGAATCGCGGTGTAATCCCAGTTCACGGCCGCGACGCCGCGCTCGTTGAGGATGTAGTTGTTCCGCGTCGCGCCACCCGTCAGGGTGTTGTCGATGTAGTTGCCTGCGATGAGCGCGGCAAGCGTTCCGGCTTGGCCATTGTTGGCCTGCCGACCCTGGTAGGTCGCCTGAGCGGAACCGAGGGACCGAAGCGTTCCGATGGCAGCCGCTTCATTCGCGGCGATACGCGCCCGGATCAAACTCGGGATGGCGATCGCGGCGATGATGCCAATAATGGCCACCACGATCAGAAGCTCGATGAGGGAGAAACCCTTCTGATTCTTCATTGTGTCGGACTCCTTTATGGGAAAGACGAGAGTGTAAGTCGAAAACGAGTGCGTACTGCGCCAGCGGATTCAACAGCCGAGTGAAGAGCAAGTGGCGTGCCGCGCCAAACCGAAAGAACAAAATCTCGAAAGCAGCCAAAATCCGGCCTCATTCTCCCAAACGGCTCGGGAATCGTGCCTCGCAGTGCTGTCGATGTTGCACATCTTGTCATTGTCTTGTGACAAGAATTGTCAGCTCCAGGCTAGCCAAGTGGCTTACTGGTGACCGAAGCCGGCGCGCCCTCTTCCAACCGGATAACCGCGGAAACGTCGGTGAAGAAGTGGGTGTCGCCGGACGTCGTCGTCTGCGGATCCGCATTGCACGTGAAGCTCGCAAGGTCCGGCGCTAGCGTGAACGTGTAGACGTATTGACTGCGCAATCCGGAGAGCATTAGCGCGGGATCGAGGAAGCCGGCCGCGAGTTCGGCCTGTGTCCCGTACCGCCTGTAACTACCGCGCGTGGCGTTGAACGAATACTGGGCGGACGTGTAGGCGCGAAGGCACGCAACTGCGGACGCTTCACGTGAACGTTTCTGAGCCGCTATAAGGCCCGGGATGGCGATGGCCGCGATGATGCCGATCACCGCCACGACGATGAGCAGCTCGACGAGAGAAAAACCACTTTGCTGATTGCGCATTGGGGGTGCCTCGCAACGTGAACTTCGGGGACTGGGGCAGGGAGGGGTGATTAACCAGTACTCCCCACCGCTCCTTAAAGCAATCACCGTTCCGAACGCCGTCCCATCCCTGCAAACGAGGCGAGTCCGAGTGCCGTGAGACTCGTGAGCCCGATTCCAAGCCGATATCCGGGCGGTTCGTAGCGCAACTCCAGCCGATGGAGGCCCATGGGGATTCGTATGGCGCGATAAAGTCCGTCCGCTCGAAGTATCTCGGCCGGGATTCCATCTATCGTGGCCGCCCATCCCGCTGCAAACGAGTCTCGCAACACGACGACAGCGTCGGACGACGATGATGAGGCCTCGATCGTCATAGCCGACGAAGACTCGTCGGTGATGACCGCTGAATCCGCTGCCGGCGCGCCTGGCAGGCCTCTAGCTGGGGCCGAGCTCGAGATGAGGACTTCCCGTCGCTCCTCGCCAAGTCGCGAGAGCGCGGTATTCGTATCGGATTCGACGATCCACTCCGCCGTTACGAAGACACGCGGGGCGTCCACGTCCGACATCCAGAGCGCGAGGGGCCGATATGGCGCGTCCGCGCGAAGTCTCTGAGAAGACGGCACTTCCTGCCACGGCACGAGGAAATACCGAACCCCGGCACGACGAAGATACTGTAGTCTCTGCTCTCTCGATCCCGCGCGAAAATGGTCTCTGGCAATCCAGTACTCCCGAGGCCAAAGCATCGCGTTGTCGAACGAGACCGAGTCACGGAGCCGCCACGCCGATGGAAACGTGGCCGTGTAGGACGAGACGGCAGACACACTCTCGAGTGCCGAGTTGGCGACGATCGGCAAACCTGCAACGAAGTTGGTGTCGTCCGGGTCGGGCGCACGATCAACACCGAACTGAAGCCGTCCGGCGACGTAGACACGGCCATCTGCGTCGCGAACATCGGCCACCCACGCTGGCTCGCGAAGGTTTCGGACCTCGGACATTGGAAACAGCCCGAACCCGTTCGCGACGGGATCGGCAATGGCGATGATCATGACGGTCGCCAGCGCATACGAACGGAAACTCGAGACTCTCGCCGCTACCGTCAGGGCCACCGCCAGGGCCGCCAGGAGCACGATCAGCCGCGGGAGCGATTCCCGGAGCGATGCCTCGAGAAAATCGGCTGCCGCCCGCGGATCTGCAGTGCCGACGTAAGTCGACAACGCCGCCAACGCCGAGCCGGACGCCTCCATCCTCACGCAAGTCAGCGCAACCACGAGTGCTCCGGCGAACCCGGCGCAGACCCAGGCGACCACTCGAAGTGGTCTTGTCGCTGACGCTTCGCCGGCAGCCGCACGCTCACCGGCAAGGTGTTCCCACCCAAGTGCTGACAAGACCGCGATCGCGAATGCGGCGCAAACAATCAGTTTTGCCGGAAACCGCAGTGCGTCGAACATCGGAATGATCGCTCGCAGGACACCATTGGCCGGGTTGAACCTTCCAAACGCAAGAAGTACACACCCGATCGACGCCAGGCCCCAGAACCAGGCCTCCCAGGCATACCGTCTTGCCGCGAATCCAATCCCGGCGAGCGCAAGGACGCCGACACCAAGATAGACAGAGTAGACAAAGGATCTGGTGCCCCATTCAGATCCGGAATCCATCCTCGCTGGCCGAACTCGCCGGTCGGGTCTCCGAGAATCCCGTATGAAACCGTCTGGAGCAAGGTGAGCGGATGCAGCGACCAGAATTCCGGCACGCGCGGATCGATACCGGAGGCCCGCGGCGAACCGAGCGTCGCGAGCAAGAACGGAATTGAGAGTGCACCTGAGAGCGCAATGCCAAGAAGACCCGCGCCGACGACCCGGATCAGTGCCTTGCAGCGCGAGCCTGTCCCAGCTCGTGCCACGGTATAGGCGACACAGAGGGCGGCGCTCCCGACCAGCGTTGGCCCTTCACCGGCGAGCAGGAACATGGCGAAGAGGCCTGTCAGCGCCGCAAAGCGCTTACGCGTCGGACGTTCCATGAGCAATTCGAGCACATAGAAGACCCATGGAATCGTCGCCGCCGCCCACGAGAAGTTCAGGATGTTCGCCGTCGACAGCATCGGCCCGGAAGCCGCGAAGATGATGGCTCCGATAGTCGCCGCCTGTTTGCCGACGCGACGGCTGAGAAAGAGGTACATACCTGCAGCCGCGAGCGGGAACGGAAGCGCCACGGCGAGATTGAAGCCGAGCTCGGCCGACGGGACGAACCGCATCAGGGCCACCGGTGGGTAAAGCATGTGCCGCACCGGGTCCGAGAGCGCGGCCTGACCGCAGGCGACGTATGGGTCCCAGAGCGGGAACTCGCCATTTTTCAATGAACTGCGTAGCCAGAGGTGCGCTGGCCAGAAATAGAACGAGAGATCTCGCAACGAGTAGACCCTCGTCGTCGACAGTGCTCCGGTCAATGGAAAGCACGAGACCAGGACTGCCACCGCTCCCCATCCGAATCGTGCCACGAGTCTGTGTAGCGATTCTCCGACTCGCAGCACGATCCGGCGCTCCTCGGTCATCGATCTCTTAATCGATACTTCGTCATGAGATGGCGAAAGCTCCGCACCGGCATTCGGAGCAGCTCCGCGGAACGCGTCTGGTTGAAGTTCGTGCGGCTCAGCGCTTCGCGCAGATAGCTCTTTTCGAGCTCGGCGAGAAAACTCTCCAGGTCGATGCCGCCTTCGGGAATGCTCACTGCGGCTGCATCCCTGGGCGAATAATGAAGGATTCGCTGCGGCAACCGTTCCGGCTCGACCATGCTCGTCGACTCGAAGGCGTGCGCCCTCTCGATCGTGTTTTCGAGCTCACGGACGTTCCCTGGCCAATCGTAGCTTTCGAGATGTCGCAGCGCCTCGGGCGAGCAGGTCAGTCTGGGGCGTCCGCTCGCCTTTGCGAGCTTCTCGAGAAAGTGATCGACGAGATCCGGTATGTCCTCGGCTCGCTCCCTGAGCGGCGGAAGTTCCACCGGAATCACCGAGATGCGGTAGAACAGGTCCTGGCGAAAGGCGCCCTTGGCGACCTCGTCTTCGAGGTTCCGGTTCGTCGCCGCGATGACCCGGACGTCAACCGGAATCTCTTCGGTGCCACCGACCCGGCGAATGACCCTCTCCTGGAGGACCCGCAGCAGCTTCACCTGCATTGCCGGCGACATCTCGCCGATCTCGTCGAGAAAGATCGTCCCGCCGGACGCGGCCTCGAAGAGCCCCTTCTTGTTCGTGGCTGCGCCGGTGAACGCACCTTTCATGTATCCGAACAGCTCGCTCTCCAGGAGTGTCTCGGCAAAGGCGCCGCAGTTGACGGAAACGAACGAAAGGTTCGATCTCGGGCCGTGGCTGTGGAGCGCCCGCGCGACGAGCTCCTTTCCGGTACCGGACTCGCCAGTAATCAGCACCGTCGAATGCGTCGGGGCGACCGTCTCTATGATCCGGAATAGCGCCTGCATCTTCGCCGACCGGCCGATTATGTTGTCGAAGGACGAGCGGCGCGTGAGCTCCTTCTGGAGCAGTTCGACGCGCTGGCGGAGTTGCGTCTTCTCGATGGCCTTTCGGACCAGGACTTTCAGCTCGTCAACGTCGAACCCACTGTCCTTGATGATGAAGTCTTCAGCCCCCAGCTTGAAAGCCTGGCGCGCAGTGTCGACCGTCGCAAACGCAGTGATCATGATGACGACCGTCTCGGGCGAGGTGGCCCGGACTTGCTCGAGCAACTCGATCCCGGTCATGTCGGGCATCTGGATGTCCGAGATGACCAGATCAAACGCATACTCCTTCATTCGCTCGAGGGCGACGCGTCCGTTCTCAGCCGTTTCGACGTGATAACCCTCGCGCGCGAGCACGTGCTCGAGCAGCTCGCGCATGCTCTGCTCGTCATCGACAATCAGGAGTCGCTGCATGGCGCCTGAGGATACCACGGCGGTCCGTACCGGTTAGTCCGCTGTTTCGTTGAAGTAGCACCCCGTACGTGACGCTGAGCCACTCCAGGATTCGCGGCGCTCGCTTTGGGGACGACCGCGGAGCGGTCGAAGGAAATAGCCGTGGGTCGCACGGAGGCGAGTGCAACGAGCCCTCGTGCGACCCGCGGTACCTCCACCCAGAGCGCGGCGACCGCGGAGCGGTCGCATTGTTTCCTGAATGGCAAGCAACACGACGACGGGCGCGGCATCGCCTACGACGCACGTTATCTCTGGGATTGACGATGCGACCGCTCCGCGGTCGGACCGAGGTGGGCGGCGGTACCGCGGGTCGCGTGTGCTCGTTGCACTCGCCCCCGCGACCCACGGCTATTTCCTTCGACCGCTCCGCGGTCGGTGAGCGCTTTCGGCGATGTTCCGGAATCCGCGGTTGGTCGCGTTATCGATAGTCCCGACATCTTGCAAGTATCAAGCCTTCAGCGATCCACTTCGTCGAACTCTGGCGGTGCCATCTCTGTGAATCAGTGGACTAGTTCGAGGAGGGTGCGGCAGCGGGCGACGTGGATTCAGCGATTTCCAGGTCACGGGCGCCCCGACGCTTCGGCAGGAAGACGTCCACTCGAGTGCCTCGTCCCTTCGAACTGTCGACCGAGATCCGTCCGCCGTGCTCATTCACGAGATGGTAGACGATCGCCATCCCGAGTCCCGTCCCGCCAGGTTCCGAGGCCGAAAACGGCTCGAATAGTCGAGCGACCTGGGTCTTGTCCATTCCAATGCCGACGTCCTCTATCGACAATCGATACGTTTCGGGTGAAACGTCATCGAGTCGCACGGTAAGGGTCCCACCGTCGGGCATCGCCTTCAGGCCGTTGCGCGCGAGATTCCAGAAAATCTGCCGGATCTGACTTGCGTCACCGAAGAAGGGTGTTTCGTGATCCGGATAGCGCTCGGCGATCGCGTGCAGCGGACCGACTTCAGGGCTGTTTCGCAGGAGCGTAACCGCCTCGACGAGCGACTGTCTAAGGTCGAACGCCATCGGCCGGAACGGCGCCGGACGAGCATAGGCGAGGAATTCCGTTACCGTGCGGTTCAGGCGATCCGACTCGCGCTGAATGATGTTCATGAGTCGGGCCTGACCTTCGTCGAGCGGAAGCTCCGACGCGAGGACCTGGACCGATCCCCGCATCGAGGCGAGGGGATTGCGGATTTCGTGGGCAAGCCCGGCAGCCATCGTGCCGAGTGCGGCAAGCTTCTCTCGCCGGCGGACTTCTCGCTCGAGCTCGAAGATCTCGGTCAGATCCTGAAAGATAAGTACGACGCCGCGCTCATCGCCATCTTCGGACGTCAGGGGAGTGACGTTGTATCCGACGTGAACTTCGGCGCCGTCCTGGCGATCGAAGGCCACTTCCGACCGCAATACCGGAATCCGGTGATCGTCCGGGTGAGTCGCCAGCACGGTCATCGGAAGCTCGCCAAACAGCTCGGAGAGAGGCCTGCCCACAAGCTCGTTCTTCGCCCTCCCGGTAATCTCCTCGGCGGCCTTGTTCGTCGAGGCAATGACTCCGTCAAGTCCAGCGGTGATGAGGCCGCTGCGCATCGACTCGATCACGCGCTCGTTGAAGGCGCGCAGATCGGCGAGACTCCGGACCGTTCTTGCAAGCTCAGTGTCGCTCCGGCGCTGTCGATCGGCCAGGTGGGTCGACAGCACGGCGACAGCGATCGTCGCGACGATCGTGTAGGCGAAGCTCAATTGCAGGACCGGCAGCGCCTCGTCCGAATAATAGGTGCCGTCGGCGCGGGCCACGACGCCGGAGAGGATCGCCGCTCCGACGGCTGAGCCCATGACGATCGTGAAGATCGTGATGGCAAAAACACCGATTCTCGAGGACAGAAGGCTCGCCGCGAAAATGACGATTAGGTAGAGCGCGAGGAACGGAGATTCGAGGTCGCCCGTTCGATAGACGAGCCACGTGACGATCAGGACGTCGTTGCCGAGCTGAATCGGAATGAGGATGCGAGGCGGTACGGCGACTCGAAGCGCGACCGCGTAGACGATCGAGAAGCCGGACACGATGACCGCCAGCAGGGAAACCGGCCAGACGTAGGGCGAGGTCCGGCCGAGCAACAGCGTCAGCAGGACGAGCGCGCCGAGAATGGCAGCCCTCGCAACCACGAGCCAGACGAGTCGTCGTCGGATCAGATCCATCGGTTCTCGATGCCCGCCAAAAAAACGAGGGGAGCCGAAGTAGGCTCCCCTCGTCTGCTAATACCTGACGCTTCGCGCGCCCGGAGCCGGCTACTTCCTTCCCTGGTTTGCGAGTTTCGCGATCAGCGAGAAGAGCGGCAGATACATCGCAATGACGATCGTGCCAATCGTCACACCGAGGAACATGATCATCGCCGGCTCGAGCATGGCGAGGAGGTTTGCGATCGCCGCATCCACCTCCTGCTCATAGAAATCGGCGATCTTGCTCAACATGGCATCGAGCGCGCCGGTCTGTTCACCAATGCCGATCATCTGGCAGACCATCGGTGGAAAGATCTTTGCCTGCTTGAGCGGTTCGAGGAACGTCTCGCCTTGCTCGATTGCGACGCGGACGTTGAGGATTGCCTCCTCGACGACAGTGTTACCGGAGGTTCGAGCCGTGATGTCCAGCGACTCGAGAATTGGAACACCTGACGAAAGCAAAGTTCCGAGCGTGCGCGAGAATCTCGAGATCGCAATCTTCCGCAGAATCTCACCGATGATCGGGATCTTGAGCGAAATGCCGTCCAGGACCTTTTTGCCTTTCGGGGTCTTGTAATAGGTCCGAATCCCCCAGAAAGCCAAACCCAGGACGATGGCGATCAACCACCAGAAGTTCGCCATGAACGAGCTGAGATCGACGACCATCTCCGTCAGCCACGGCAGTCGTTCGCCCGGTCCGACAAGCGACTCGAAGATGCTCTTGAACGACGGGATGACGAAAATCATGATCACCGAGATGACGATGATCGAGATACCGATGACCGCCACCGGATAGACGAGAGCCGACTTCACGTCGGACTTCAACTTGACGATCTTCTCGAGGAACGTCGAGAGGCGCTGAAGGATGATGTCGAGGATACCGCCGGTCTCTCCCGCTTCGACCATGTTCACGAAGAGCTGTTCGAAGACCTTCGGATGCCTGGACATGGCGTCGGCTAGGGTCGATCCCGCCTCGACGTCCTCGCGTGTGCGGTTGATCACTTTCGCAAAATAAGGGTTGTCCTGCTGTTGCCCCAGAATGTCGAGACACTGGACGAGCGGAAGACCCGCATCGAGCATGACCGAGAACTGCCGCGTGAAGATCGCGAGTTCCTTCGTCTTGACCTTTTCGCGCTTGCCGAGCTGGAAGTCGAGCCCCTTCCCCTTCTCCTTCGCGCTCGTCAGAATGACCTGTTCGCGCCGGAGTGCCGACTCGAGTGCCGCCCGGTCGGGCGCGACGCGCTCGCCGGCGACGATCTCGTTGAAACGGTTCCGGCCCTTGAAAACGTAGGTAGGCATACCCTCGAACTCCTGTCAGTGTGGCATACAGCCGTTTATCGAACGGGTCGTCCGCCGACTGGCGGCCTGGCTCCGGGGGGCACCGGACCGGCTGGGCGCGAGGGCATACCGGGGCGTCGCATTCCTCCGCCCTCGACAATTCCAGCGCCGCGGTTGATGAGCTCCTGGAGCTCGTCGGGATTCGACGAGCGCTGAAGCGCAAGCTCGAGTGTGATCAGCTTCTTGAAGAAAAGCGTCGCAAGAGCCTGATTGAAAGTCTGCATGCCGAACTTCTCCTGTCCGGTCTGCATCATCGAGTAGATCTGGTGAACCTTGTCTTCACGGATCAGATTGCGGATGGCCGGGTTCGGAACCAGCACTTCCATCGCCATGCATCGTCCGGTGCCGTTGGCTCTCGGAAGGAGCGACTGGCACAGGATGCCTTCGAGTACGAGCGACAACTGCGCCCGGATCTGCGATTGCTGGTGGGCGGGGAAGATGTCGATAACGCGGTTGATCGTCGAATAGGCGCTGTTGGTGTGAAGCGTCCCGAACGTCAAGTGACCGGTTTCGGCGATTCGCAGCGCGGTCTCGGTCGTGTCGAGGTCGCGAAGCTCGCCGATGAGGACGACATCCGGGTCCTGACGAAGGGCGGCGCGCAGCGCGTTCGAAAAGCTGTGAGTGTCCGAGTGGACCTCACGCTGATTGACGAGGCAATTCTTGTGAGGGTGGAGGTATTCGATCGGATCCTCGATCGTGATGATGTGCTCGTGGCGATCCCGGTTGACCTTGTCGACCATGGCCGCCAGGGTCGTCGACTTGCCGGATCCGGTAGGACCGGTCACGAGAATGAGTCCGCGAGGCTTGGCGCAGAGGCCCTCGACGACACCCGGCAATCCGAGTTGGTCGAACGACCGGATCTCGTACGGAATCGATCGAAACACCGCTCCAACGGCGCCGCGCTGATTGAAGATATTCGCCCGGAATCTCGACAGTCCCTTGATACCGAACGAGAAATCGAGCTCGAGCGTCTCTTCGAAGCGATGCTTCTGGGCATCGGTGAGGACCGAGTAGGCAAGCTGCTTCGTTTCCGCCGGCGTGAGCTCCGGGTAATCAAGTGCTCGGAGGATACCGTCAACACGCACCTGTGGCGGCGAATTCGTAGTGATATGGAGGTCGGAGCCGCCAAGCTCGATCATCTTCTTCAGCAATTCGCTCAGTGTGATGTCTGACATCGTGGATCTCCCGGTTCTTCACGCCATGCGTCGGCATGATGCCCGCCCACGCCTCCGAAGGCGGGAACGGATACTCGTCGTGCAAGAGAATCTGGGGCGCTACCCGAGGGGCGACCGGTTTACCGGCCGTATCGTCGTCTATTTGACCGTTTCGCGGACGATCTCTTCGATCGTCGTCGTTCCAAGGCGAATCTTTTCGAGGCCGCTGGACCGCAGTGTCAGCATTCCCTCCTCGATCGCCTTCTTGCGAAGCTCGAGCGCCGATGCGCCAACGAGGATCAACTCACGGAGCTCGTCCGAGATCTCCATGACCTCGTAGAGGCCGACGCGGCCCTTGTAGCCGGTGCCGTTGCAGGCTGTGCAGCCCTGTCCCTTGAAGGTCCTTAGCTCGCCGACCTCCGAACCAGTGAAGCCCACGTCGATCAGCGCTTCCTTTGGAAGCTTGATCTCGACTTTGCAGTCCTTGCAGATCCGGCGGACCAGGCGCTGCGCCTGAATCAGATTCACCGATGTGGCCACGAGGAAAGGCTCGATCCCCATGTTCATCAGTCGACTGATCGTCGAGGGCGCGTCGTTGGTGTGAAGCGTAGAAAGCACGAGGTGGCCAGTCAATGCCGCCTTGACGGCAATCTCGGCCGTCTCGAAGTCACGGATTTCGCCGACGAGAACGATATTCGGGTCTTGCCGCAGGAACGATCGGAGCGCGGCCGCGAAGTTGAGGCCGATCTGCTCCTTCATCTGCACCTGGTTGATGCCCGCGAAGTTGAACTCGACGGGATCCTCGGCGGTCATGATGTTGGTTTCCGGTGTGTTGAGCGCCTGCAGTGCCGAGTAGAGCGTCGAAGTCTTGCCGGAACCCGTCGGGCCCGTAACGAGCACCATTCCGTATGGCTTGTTGATGTTTCGCTTGAACCGCTCGAGCGAGAACTCCTCGAACCCGAGCTTCGTCATGTCGAGCTGGAGTTTGTCCTTGTCGAGCAGCCGAAGCACGATCTTCTCCCCGAAGATCGTCGGCAGTGTGGACACACGGAAATCGAGCTCTCGGCCACGGCCGTCGAGTCGGACGCGGATCTTGATGCGTCCATCCTGTGGAAGCCGCTTCTCTGCAATGTCGAGCTTTGCCATGATCTTCATGCGTGACGTCAAGGCATCGCGCATCTTCAATGGCGGATTCATGATGTTGTAGAGAATGCCGTCCAGACGGAACCGGATGCGGAATTCCTTCTCGTACGGTTCAACGTGGATGTCAGAGGCACCGCGGCGCAGTGCGTCGACCAGGATGACGTTCACGAGCTTGACGACCGGGGCGTCCTCGGCCATCCGCTCGACGTTCTCGAGGTCGATTTCCTCGGTTTCCTGAAGGAGCTCGAGGTCCTGATCGTCGAGTGTGAAGCCGAGATTGTCGTATCCGTTCGACTTCGCCTGCTGCACTGGCTCGGACGAGGAACTGACGCTCGATGACATCTCGTCGAGGAACTTGGCGAGCTCCAGCTCGCGCGTCATGCCGTAGTAACGCTCGATCGCCTCAGCGAGTGCGATCTCGGACACGATCACCGGCTCGACCTGCAGCCCCGTCATGAACTTGATGTCGTCGATCGCGAGCACATTCGTCGGATCGACCATGGCCAGGGTCAACGTCGGGCCGACCCGGGACAGCGGAAGAACCATGTACTTCTTCGCAACGTCCTGTTGAATCAGCTTGATAGCGGTCTCGTCGACCTCGAACAGATCGAGATTCACCGACGGCACGCCGTACTGACGGCTGAGCACCGCAGTGATCTGTTCGTCGCTGAGGATCTCAAGCTTCACCAGCGTGGAGCCGAGCCGGCCTCCATTCGATCGCTGATAATCGAGAGCATCCTTCAGCTGCTGCGGGGTGATGAGATTTTCCCTGAGAAGGGTCTCCCCGAGTTTCGCTGACATCAACGAGATCTCCTGAGATTGGTAAGACGAGGAACGCCTCGTACTGTAAGGCCAGAGGGTGAAGGTGTCAAGGATGCGGCCATGGCTCCCAAGTCTCGCAAACACTTTGCGATAACGCGAGGAACCCCTGTGGAAAACGCCACGAATCGCGCTGGGCGACCCGTGGCGTTCGAGCCCGTTTCAGGTCCGGAAAACCGACGCTACTTGATCGGCCGGGGCTTGATCTTGAAGTCCTTCGCCAGAATCTCGAGCAGTCCCTTGACCTCCGTCGCCCGCGCATCCCCGGACGCCTTCTCCGCGAAGACCTTCAGGTAGTCCGCAGCCGTTTGGTAGATCTCGCGGCGCTTCGCGTCGTCGCTCTCGCCCGTGGCCATGCAGGCCAGGCCGATTCCGTAATAGGCCGACAGGTTGTTCGGATCCGCGGCGAGAACCATCTTGTAGGTAGACACTGCCTTGTCCGTCATGTACCCGTACCGGTAGACGTCGCCGGCCTGGACGAGGTACTCGATCTTCTTCTTCGAGTCGAGTTCAACCTCGGATGCCTTCAGGAACGCATTGGCGCCGGTCTCAGCCTGGTCCGTTTCGCCAAACTTGTCGACGAGCAGAGACAGCGTCTTGCCCTGAATCGCGTAGACCGACTGTCCGTTCGGGGTGAACTTGATGGACAGGGCAATCGCCTTCGCGCCATTCATGAGGTGGTCTTTTGCCGCCGTCTTCTTCGCCGCGTCCTTTTCCTTGAGCGACTGATTGAAGAGGTCGACGCCCAGGCGGTAATGCGTCTCGGCGAGATTGGTTCCGCCAACGCCAATCAGCTCGCCGTAGTAGGCGGGATCGGCGTTGTCGAGTCCCGAGATCGCTGCCGTAAACTCCGTGATCGCTGTCGGATAGTCCGAAGCAAGCATAGCCGTGGCGCCCGCATCGAATCTCGCCTTCCTCGAATCGAACTGATCCTTCTCGGCCTTGGCCTTCGCGTACTCTTCCTCGTTCTTGCGCCGCGCCTCAGCCGCAGCCGAATCCTCCTTGCCGCCGCCAGCGGCAATGAAGCGCTCGACTTCCTCGATTGTGGGCCGGGATCCGTTGCCCTTGTCGAGAGCGAAATCGAGCCTTGGCGCCTGCATCGACAGCCGAATGCCCGGCTTGTAGCCCGCCGCATAGCCTGGCGCCGAGACGATCACCGTGAACGTTCCCTGCTGAGGCACCGGGTACGTGAAGGAGCCCTTCTTGTCTGTCTTCGTCTGGTATCGACCCTTGATGTCGGTTCGGTAGATGTCGATGGCCGCGCCTTCGATCGGCGACCGGTCCGAGGCGGCCATGACCGAGCCTTCGAGCGGAACCGGAGCCTGGGCACGCGCCGCGGGTGCCGCAATCGACGATAGGAAGATCGCGACGGCCGCGATAGTGAGAGTGCGAGCTGGAAAGCGCATCGATGAATCTCCTACGGAGCGATTCGGGAATTGGCGTTCAGAGTATCTCTGATTCGGCGCAGGACGCCGGCCGTTGCTTCGGTGAGCAGAACAGGGCCACGAGCCAGTCTAATCGCCGTGCCGGGATGGGTCAACGACGAGGCTCCACGGGTAGTGGGTCAATCTGACTTCGTCTCGCGTCGACTCGGTCCTTCATATTTCAGGTGCTTTCTTGCGTCTTTGAGTCTTCCTCTGCGCCTTTGCGAGAAACTCTTCAAGCCGTCGAAGAAATTCTCGCAAAGGCGCAGGGGAAGACGCAAAGACGCAAAATGAGTAGTGACTACCACTCCTCGACGGAGGGACGATCAGCGACTCTCTCCAAGGATGCGTCTCACGTCGTCGATTCGCGTAGTGACGGGACAAGGCGGAAGACTCTGGAGAAACACCCGGCCATAACCCTTCGTTCGAAGCCTCGGATCGAGGATCGACAGGACCCCGACGTCGGTCGTACTCCGAATCAGTCGTCCAACGCCCTGCTTCAGGGCAATCACCGCTTCCGGAACCTGATAGTCGAAAAACGAGCTGCCGCCCCGCTCCTCGACCGCGCGTCCGCGCGCGGCCACGACGGGATCGCTGGGGACCGCAAACGGCAGCTTGACGATGATCACGCAGGAAAGGGCTTCGCCCTGCACGTCGATGCCCTGCCAGAAACTCGACGTCGCAAACAGGACAGCGCCGGCCGACTCGCGGAAACGCTCGATCAGGCCAGCTTTCGAGCCCTCGCCCTGGACTAGCGTCGGGTAATCGATCCGTGGCGTGACGAGCTCGTGCGCGTCTCGCATCTGCTGAAGACTGGTGAAGAGCACAAAGGCGCGACCCCGCGTGGCCTCGACGAGCTTCACGATCTCGTCAACTGCGGCCTCGAGGAAGGCCGGCTCGCGGGGATCCGGCATCGCCGCGGGCAGGTACACGAGCGCCTGACGGCCGAAGTCGAAATGCGAGTCGATGGCCAGTTCCGATGCGTCGACGATTCCGAGCCTTCGTCGAATGTAGTCGAATTTGCCCCCGGCCGTCAGCGTTGCCGATGTCAGTACCGAGGCCTCGACACGATCGAAGAGTCGCTCTGAGAGCAGTTCCGACACGTCGATGGGCGTCGCGTGCAGAAATGTCCCCCGTCCTCGGCGTTCGGACCAGTAGACGAAGTTCGGGTCATCGGCCGAAACACAGAAATCGAGGTCGAGCCGGAGCTCGTTCGCCCTCCGACGCAGCGCGGTAGCTTCCGGAGGAGCGTCGCGCAACCCGTCAAGAGCCGCTGCGATGTGATCGAGCGAGTCCCGCATCTCGAGATAGGCCTCACCGAGCTTCGACGGCTGCAGATCGCCGTGTTCCGTGCGCTCCACGAAGAGACTGTTCGTCACCGGGACGCGCTGATCGTCTTCCGTGCCTCGTCCACGCCGATGCGCGCCGCCGAAGGCCAGCCAGAATCGATCCGACCGTCGTGTGAGCCGGGCGGCCGTCTGAAGGAGGTCGCCAATGACGTCCGCATCGAGCGCGAGCAGTCGCTGGATGTCGACCACGAGGTCATCGACACGGAAATTCGAGACCGAGGAGCCGAAGTGGCCGGCAGCGATCTGCTCCAGTTCGTGGGATTCGTCGAAGACGACCGCCGAATAGTCCGGGATCACCTGTCCGTAGTCGTCCTGCCGCAGCGCGAGGTCGGCGAAGAAGAGGTGGTGGTTCACGATGACGATCTGGGCGTCCTCAGCCCGCTGCCGCATCCGGGTGATGAAGCAGGCGTCGTAATCCGGGCACTTCTGACCGAGGCACGTATCCGAACGGGCGTCGATCGATGGCCAGAATGGAAGGTTCTCGGGAAGGTTGGTCAACTCGGCGCGGTCACCGGTCTCGGTGCGCTCGGCCCAGTCACGGATGGCCTCGAAGTGGTCGCGATCGTCCATTCCGGACAGGATTGGCTGGTCGTGCGCCTTCTGCAGTCGATGAAGACAGACGTAGTTGTTGCGTCCCTTCATGTACGCGGCGCGCACACGGCCCGGGAAGAGCGTCTCGAGAAACGGGACGTCCTTGAAGAAGAGCTGTTCCTGGAGACTCTTCGTCGCGGTCGAGATGATGACCCGGTTCGACGTTGCGAGCGCCGGAACGAGATATGCCAGAGTCTTTCCGGTGCCCGTGCCGGCCTCGACAAGCGCGATGCCGCCATTCTCGAAAATTGACGCCACCTCGCGAGCCATGTCGACCTGGCCCGACCGGTACTCGTAGGCCGGATGCGCGCGCGACATCAGGCCGGTCGGGCCGAAAATCGCCTCCAGCGGGTCGGTCATGCGTCGTTCGAGCACTCGTTCGGCATTTCGAGGTCAGCGCGCCGGCTTCGCAAAGACGGCATCGTCGATCTTGACGTCGAACCGCACGTCCGTGAATTGAGTGACCAGGGTTGCCGTCGGCATTGCCTGAACCATCTTCATCGCGATGAGGACGTCACCGATCTTCCGATAATCGGAGAGCGTGGTCGTCACCGGCATCGTTGCCGCGGTCGTCTCAATGGTCATATCGGTCCGGACGAGCAGTCCGGACTCGGCATCGTAAAAATTTGTCGTTGATGACCCGCCACCGGGAGCCGGCGAGAGCTTGACGACGTGGACTGAGCGACCGTCCAGCGTCTCCGTTCCGACGAACTCGACCGTCTTCCAAACGTCCCTCCATCGCACGTCTGACGAGAAGACCGACCGCTCGATGAGGGCGATTTCCTTCGCGTCCATGTCGCGCAATCCCGAGAGTGGGTCGGTCGACCAGCCGGACTTGCCGTCGAACCCCTGACGCGTCGTTCCAAGTCCGTCGAGGGTGGTCCTCACCGCGACCTTGCCAGGCTCTTTCGAGATGATCTCGACCGTTCCCTTGATTCCGATATTGACGACTTCCAGACTGCCGGCCATGACCATCGACGTGTGCTTTTCGATTGCCTTGCGGCCGCCGATGGCCTTCACGTAGCCATCGAGCACGTCCGCCGCCGTCGGCGCCTTTTGATTTCGCGCCGCCTTGCCGGACTGAGCGGCGGCACCCGGCGACAGCGCCGCGACGATTGCGACCACGAGCGTACAGAGGAAAGCGCGACGCATAGGCAGCTCCTTCACCTTCACTGGACCTTCGACACGATGGACGCGACGGCCGCGTCGAGCGCCGGATCCGTGCCGGCAAGGTATGCAGCGCGTGTTTCGGACGCGACGACGTCCGGCACGACCCCGCGTCCTTCGAGGAGCACACCATTCGGTGTCTTGAAGTCGGCGACCGCGTACTGGAAGACCGCTCCGTTTGGCAGCTTCTCGATCACGGACGGGAGCACGGCGCCGAGCGTCCGCTCGCCGACCACCGTCGCCCGGCCCATCTCCTGCAGTGCGCCAGCAAGAATCTCGGAGGTGCTGGCGCTCCCCTCATCGGTGAGGAAGACGATCTTCCCGCCGTAGCTCCACGACTGCTTGTAGGTCACGAAGCGGATCTCTCCGCGCCTCAGCTTCATCGTGCCAAGGCTCAGATTCCGATCGACGAGCAATGAGGCGACGCCCGGCGCCATCTGGCCGATGCCGCCCGGGTTGTCGCGCAGGTCGATCACGATTCCCGTCGTGTCGCGAAGGCACTCGATTTCGCGGCGAATCTGGTCCATGAGCACGGGCATGAAGAAATTGAAGCGGATGTACCCGATGTTTCCCGGAAGGGTTCGCGATTCGAAGCTCACGAGCACCGACGGCATCTCGCCGAATCGGACCGGCTTGCCTGGTGTGTCAGAGCGGACGACCGTGGTCGTCCTCGGCGCGTCGTCGGCATCGAGGTACGCAACGTCAACAGGGGTCCCGGGCATGCCGCCGAGCATGGCCGTCACGGCTCGCCGTATCGCGAGTCTCTTCATCGTCGCAGGTCTGTCGGACGAAGAAATTCTCGCCACGAGCTCTCCGAGGTCGGTCGTGCCAATTCGTGTGAGCACGAAGCCAGGACGAATACCCGCCTCGCTTGCGGCGCGGCCCTCCGCGACAGTCGTCACGACCGGCCGTCCCTCGATGAGCCGCACCGTCATTCCCGCATCGCCTCCCCAGGCCGATCCGGTCGTGTCGAGCTTCGTGTCGAGGACTGCCTGCGGCGGCATGACGGCAAGGTGCGATACCTTGAGCTCGCCGAGCATCGAGTTCAGGACCGGGTAAAGGTCGGCATCGTTCTCGACAGCGGCAACCCGGGGCGCGTAACGAACGCGGACGGCCTGCCAGTCAACGCCGTTGAATGTCGGGTCGTAGAACCTCTCGTTTACGATCTTCCAGACGGTCTCGAACGTGGCCATGCGAGCCGCGGCGGCGTCGGAAGCAACCGAACTCGGGCACAAGAGTCGTGGAGCTGACAACCGGATCGCTCCACGCATCTCTCTCGGTGAGGGCGCGCCTGCTTGACGTCTGCCCGTCAAAACAAACCATCGTTGACCCAGAACCCCGAGCGCAGCGAGGGGCCGACCTGTGCACCAGAGTCGTGGAGCGGACAACCAGATTCCACAGCCCAACTCTCTGGGGCGTGTGTTCCGCCGTCGCCGCGGTTCGGGGTCAAACGTTCGCTACCGTCGGCCCGTCAAGACAAACCCGTGGCGCTACGTTTCTCTTTCGGTGAGGCCGTCCGTCGGCGGCCTCTGTATACTCGGCCGCATGGAGAAGAAGCGGTTTGAGGACCTCGTTGCACTCGTCGCGCGCCTGCGCGCGCCGGGAGGGTGCCCCTGGGATCACGAGCAGACGCTCGAGACGCTCCGGCCAATGATCGTCGAGGAAGCGTACGAGGTCGTCGAGGCGATCGAGGACGGCACGGCCCACGAGCTCGCCGGCGAGCTCGGAGACTTGCTCTTTCAGGTCGTCTTCGCGGCTCGGATTGCCGCGGACACCGACGCCTTCGACATCGACGACGTCGTGACAGCGATTCACACGAAGATGGTCCGTCGACATCCGCACGTCTTCGGCGACGCGGAGATCGCAACAGCCGATGAAGTACTCAAGAACTGGGACGAGCTGAAACGCAAGGAGCGAGCCGAGGCTGGTGTTTCATCGCCCAAGGGCCTGCTCGACGGCGTCAGCAGTCACTTGCCAGCGCTGCTCGAGGCCTTCAGTCTGACAGACCGGGCATCGCGAGTCGGTTTCGATTGGCCTTCCGTCGAACCGGTCTTCGCCAAGCTGCACGAGGAGATCGGCGAACTTCGCGCCGAAATCGACGCCGTCTCTCCGGACCGTGCGCGCATTGAAGCCGAGCTCGGCGACCTGCTCTTCGCCGCCGTAAACGTGGCCCGAAAGCTCGGCGTTGATCCCGAAACCTCACTCAAGCGTTCGAACCGGAGTTTCCGGCGCCGATTCGCTCACGTCGAGCGGCAACTCGAGTCCGGCGGCCGCACGACTAAGGACGCAACGCTCGAGGAGATGGACGCGCTCTGGGATCAGGCGAAGGCGGCTGAACGGACATAGTGATCGCGGGTGACAGAACCCGAGCAACTGTGTTTATCTGCGTCCACCGCGGTCCCATCCACCTCCTATGAAACTCGCGAAGATCATCGACAACACCCGATGCATCGGGTGCCACGCGTGCACGACGGCGTGCAAGTCCGAGAACGAAGTCCCGATCGGCGTCGACCGTACGCGTGTCAAATACGTCGAGACCGGGGTGTTTCCGAACGCGCGCCGTCATTTCCAGGTCACGCGCTGCAATCAATGCGAACATCCGCCGTGCGTCTACATCTGCCCCGTCACGGCGATGTACCAGCGTCCGGATGGCCTCGTCGAGTTCGACCAGGATGCGTGCATAGGATGCCGGGCGTGCATGGCCGCGTGCCCGTACGACGCCGTCTACATCGATCCGGAATCGCACTCGGCCGCGAAGTGCCACTTCTGCGCGCACCGGCTCGAGCTCGATTTGCAGCCGGCATGCGTCGTCGTCTGTCCCGAGGAAGCCATCATCATCGGCGACCTCGACGACCCCGAGAGCGTCGTGTCGAGGCGCATTGCCCGCGAAGGAGCACAGGTCCGAAAGCCCGAGCTTGGAACGAGTCCGAAGCTCTTCTACATTGGCGGCAGCCACGTGACGCTGAGGCCCGAAGCTGCCGCCCGCCCCGACGGCGATATCTTCATGTGGGCATCGCAGCGCGGCGATGAGACGGTTGGCCGCGGGGCCGGGAACGTCGCATCGACGCTGCTCGCCTACGATACCGCCCACGTCATTCCCTGGGGCGTCGACGTCGCGCTCTACATGTGGACGAAGTCGCTGTCGGCGGGAGCGCTTCTCGTTGCGGCGCTCGCGCTCGTCTCGGGACATCTGGCGGGCTCGACGCTCGTCCGCATCGCGGCGCCGATTCTCGCGATTCTGTTCCTCGCCGTGACACTCGTCCTGCTCGTGATCGACCTCGAGCATCCGAAGAAGTTCTACACGATCCTCACGCGGCCGCAGTGGAAGTCCTGGCTCGTGCGCGGAGCCGTCATCCTGACGGCGTTCGGCGCGCTCGCTGGAATCTGGATGATCGCCGGATTCGCCGCGCAGTGGCTGCCGATTTCGACACTGTGGTGGCTGTCGTGGCCGATGCTCGTAGCGGCGTCACTGGCGGCCTGCTACACGGCGTTCCTGCTTGCGCAGGCCACGGGACGCGAGCTCTGGTCTTCTCCGCTCGCTGCCCCGCACCTCATCGTGCAGTCCGCGCTGGCCGGCAGTGGCGCTCTCATCATGGTCGTGGCGGCGCTCGATGCGCCGGGCTCGGGCATTGCGTCGGCGAGCGACATCGAGTGGCTCGGCAACGTCTTCGTCGTGTCGCTCTTGACGCACGTCGTCTTCGTTGTCGCGGAGCTCTTCATGCCTCACAGGTCGACACACGTGGCGCGTGCCGTCGACACTGTCGTGAAAGGGAAATACGCCACCGAGTTCTGGGTCGGAGTCGTGATCGTCGGCGTCGTCCTGCCGCTTGTGCTGGTGATGATCGGTACGACCGGCATTGCGTGGGCGCTCGCCGCGGCGATCGCGTTGATCGGGCTGTACGTGTGGGAGTACGTGTGGGTGTTTGCGGGACAGTCGGTTCCGCTCAGCTGAATGGCGAGTGTTGGAAGAGGTTGAAGCCGTGGGCATACAGAGAGCACGGAGGCACGGAGAGCCCATAGGGCCTGTGAACTCTGTGTCTTTGTGTTCTCTGTATGCCCACGGCAATCTTCGCTTCGTCATGAACCAGGAGTCGCGAATCAGGGGACGTCGATGAGTACAGAGAGCAAGAAACACTTCGTTCGGCCGGCAACGGGTCCGAACTCGACGTACCCCCCTCCAGACAGGTGGGACGATTGGGTCGAATACGATTCGAAGTCGTGGCCGAAGCGCGTCGCGAAGCGCTACATGCTCGTTCCGACGCTCTGCTTCAATTGCGAGGCAGCGTGCGGACTGCTCGCCTACGTCGACCGGGAAACGCTTGAGATCCGCAAACTCGAGGGCAATCCCGTTCATCCCGGCAGCCGAGGGCGAAACTGCGCGAAGGGCCCGGCGACGCTCAACCAACTCACGTCTCCCGATCGAATTTACCATCCGCTCAAGCGCGTCGGCGCGCGTGGCGAAGGGAAGTGGAAGCAGGTCTCGTGGGACGAGGCGCTCGACGACATTGCCGGCCGGATTCGCTTGGCGCTGCAGGAGAAGCGGCACAACGAGGTGATGTACCACGTCGGCCGTCCCGGTGAGGACGGCTACATGTCGCGCGTCATCCAGTCGTGGGGCGTCGATGGCCACAACAGCCACACGAACGTCTGCTCGGCTGCAGCCCGGACCGGCTACGCCTTCTGGATGGGCGACGATCGTCCGTCACCCGACTATGCCAATGCGCGGTGCATCCTGCTCATTTCGGCGCACCTCGAGTCGGGGCATTACTTCAATCCGCACGCGCAGCGGATCATCGAGGGCAAGCAGAAGGGCGCGAAGCTCATCGTGCTCGACGTGCGACTCTCGAACACCGCGTCGTCCGCCGACCACTGGCTGTCGCCGTGGCCGGGTTCCGAGGCGGCCATCCTGCTCGCGATTGCGAAGATCCTGCTCGACACGAACCGAATCGACCGCGAGTTCATGCGTCGCTGGGTGAACTGGGAGGCGTATCTCGAGGCCATGCGACCGGAGCTTCCGAGAGAATTCGACGCATTCGTCGACGCGCTGCGCGACGCATACGCCGAATACACACCCGAGTTCGCCGAAGCCGAAAGCCAGGTCGCGGCAGACACGATACGGACCATCGCCGAGCACGTGGCCAACGCCGGATCGGCGCTCTCGACCCACGTCTGGCGTTCGGCCGCCGCCGGGAACGAAGGCGGATGGATGGTCGCCCGCGCCTTGTTCTTCCTGAACGTGCTGACTGGAAGCGTCGGAAGCGTCGGCGGCGTCTCGCCGAACGTGTTTCACAAGTTCACTCCGGCGCCATTCAAGAAGCCGCCGTCACAGGACGTCTGGAACACGCTGACGTGGCCGGAAGACTATCCGCTCGCGCATCACGAAATGAGTTTCCTCACGCCGCACCTCATGCGCGAGCGCGGGCACAAGCTCGACGTCTACTTCACGCGGGTCTACAACCCTGTCTGGACGAACCCCGACGGCTTCACGTGGATCGAGGTGCTGCGCGACGAAGCAAAGGTCGGCTGCCACGTCGCGCTCACTCCGACGTGGAGCGAGACGGCGTGGTGGGCGGACTACGTGCTCCCGATGGGCCACGGCCCGGAGCGCCACGACAACCAGAGCCAGGAAACGCACGCGGGAACGTGGGTCGGATTCCGCCAGCCTGTGCTTCGCGTGGCGCGCGAACGGCTGGGACTTCCGGTCACCGACTCGCGGGACGCGAATCCGGGTGAGGTCTGGGAAGAGGGCGAGTTCTGGATCGAGCTCTCGTGGCGCATCGACCCGGACGGTTCCCTAGGTATCCGCAAGTTTTTCGAGTCGCCGTACCGTGAGGGAGAGAAAGTTGACATCCAGGAGTACTACCGGTGGATGTTCGACAATTCGGTGCCGGGACTGCCGGAAAAGGCTGCCGCCGAGGGGCTCGACGCGCTCGGGTTCATGAAGAAATACGGCGTTTTCGAGGTCAAGCGAGACGTCTACGACGAGCAGCAGCACGCTCGCCCGCTTTCGGAGGTCGAGCGTGCGAACACGACGCTCGATCCGTCCACGGGAATCGTTCGAACTTCGACTGGGCAGGGCATCGGGTTGCAGATCGACGGCTCGCCAGTCGTCGGATTCCCAACGCCATCCCGCAAGCTCGAGATCTACTCTGCGACACTGGCCGAATGGGGCTGGCCGCAATACTCGGTGCCGACCTATATCCGCAGCCACGTTCACCACTCGGTCATCGAGCGGAACCGGAATGAGTTTGTGCTTATCCCGACTTTTCGGCTGCCGGTGATGATCCACACCCGGTCGAACAATGCGAAGTGGCTCGTCGAGATCGCGCACACTAATCCGCTCTGGCTCAATCCACTCGATGCTCAGCGATTCGGACTCAGGACAGGTGACCTCGCGAAGGTCTCGACTGACATCGGGTATTTCGTCCTGAAGGTCTGGGTGACTGAAGGCATCCGTCCGGGCGTCGTTGCCTGCTCGCATCACATGGGCCGCTGGCGGCGCGACAACACGAGCCCGGAAGCGCCCGGCAACGACAAGTGGGGTTCGTCACTCGTTCGGATCGATGAGGGCTCGGACGGAACGCGCAAGGTGACGAAGCTCGGAGGTGTCGAGGCGTTCGAGAGCCAGGACCCGGACTCGAAGCGCGTCTGGTGGGGAGACGCGGGCGTCCATCAGAATCTGACCTTTCCAGTGCACCCGGACCCGGTCAGCGGTCAACATTGCTGGCACCAGCGCGTACGGATCGAACCGGCCGCCGGGCTAAGGGAAGGCGAGGTCTTCGTGGATCTGAAGCTCTCGGAAGCCGTGTATCGCGAGTGGCTTGCGAAGGCGGTGCCGGCGCAGGGAGAGCTGCGCCGGCCCCTGTGGCTGCATCGGCCGTACAAACCGACGGCCGCCGCTTACCGGAGGGTGCCGCCGGCGGCCGCCGACTGAAAGCGCGGGATCGAACCTGAGTAGAGTGTCTTCCCGGTGCTGTCAATCACTGTGTACTCGAGGACTTCCTCCGTCATTTTCATCGAAACGAAATGAAACGCCGCGTCGACTCCGAATTCGAGTCGCGGGTCCTTTTGATCGATGCCTCCAGGGTGGACCTTCCCGCCGCCGCCCGAGATCAGGTAGTGGACGCCGTCAACCGGCTTGAGCTTTGCGAAAAGTGCTCGTGCCGGTCATGACGACCTGGACACCGTGCTTCACAAAGATCGGAACGAGGGTCGCGACCAGTTCCTTGTCGTCACCGTGCCTGCTTCCCGGTGAGAAAGGCGGGTGGTGCGGAAAGACGATCTTCCACTTCGCCGTCGAGGCCGCCAGCGCAGAGTCGAGCCACGCGAGTTGAGATCGATCCGCCCGTTCCGAGTGCGGCGTCGAGTTGTACGTGAAGAACTCGACGAGGTCTCCGGCCGGCTTGAAGCTGTATGCGCTCTTGCCGTTCATGTTGAACGGCGCGAAGGTCGTCTGCTCGTTCGCACTCTTCTGGTCGTGATTCCCGAGGGTCGCGTAGAAGCGGACACCACGGTCGAGCAGCGGCTTGTACGGCACGTCGAAGATCAACTGGCGACGCTTTGGCCAGTTACCTCCGTAGAGGTTGTCGCCAAGCATCAGCACGAACCCGTACCCGACGCGATCGTGTTCGGCGACCATCTGTCGCGCGACCTCGTACTGCTTGTCCTCGCCCGTTCCCTGATCGCCGATGACGGCGAAGCGGATGGAGGCCGGTGCCGCGGACTGCGGCGGCGGCGTGTGGGCTTGATCCTGCGTCCCGGCCGTCGCGGCGGCCAGTGATGTCGCGACCAGAATTATCAGAAGGCGAAGTGTTCGATACATCAATCCCTTGTCCCCTTGTTTTTTCGCATGCCGCAGCCGGCACGACATCCAGACATTCTAGCTTGAATTGAAGGATGTTGCGGAGGGTGGGTCGGGCCGGGCCACCGTCAGCAGGCCTGCTGGCTGAACGAAACCGCTGCGCCGGTAGAAGAGGGCGGATCCCCCACGACGAGTCTGGGGTTTCAGGAACCTGGTTGTGCACGGTGCAAGTGGTCCCCGTCTCTCCCGTTTTTGAGCCGCGAGCGGTAGCGAGCGTCCCACGGACAGTCGACCGGTTCCGATCACTTCTGTCCTTCCGCCACGACGAGTCTGCGGTTTCAGGAACCGTCCGTGGGACGCTCGCTACCGCTCGCGGCTCAAGGAACGGGGAAAGGGGACCGGGGACCCGAAAGTCAGCGTGACCCGCAGGGCAACTCGGCACAACCCTCTTGCGTCGGACCGACGCCTCGGGAATTGCGGTTGCAATTCGGCCATACGAGGCGCAGACTCCGTCCAGTTTTTCCCGTCGGGACCACGAGCAATCGGCCCGGCAATCTCGATGGCGGACCGTTCTGGTCCGCGTTCCACAAAGGAGACAGGTCATTATGTCAGCCATTGCACCCCAGGCGCGCCGCTGGACGGCTATTGTCGCGCTGGTCCTTGCGTGCTTCGTCGCCGTGCCGGCGTCGCAGTCGTTCGCCGCGCAGAAATCCAAGGACAAGAAGTCCAAGAAGGCCAGCGGTCCGTCGAACGCGCCGACGACGACCGGAACACCGATGATGTGGACGGACCGCGGAAATGTCGCGGGTCTCGACCTCATTCATGGCATCGGAAACGCCGACACCATGCCGAAGGCTCCGTTCACGTTCGTCAAGGAAGACGTCTCGGGAACGAATCCGAAGATCCGGATTACGGACGCGAACGGCATGACTTGGAACATGAAGTTTGACGAAGAAGTGCACGCCGAGATCGCCGGCAGCCGCTTTGCGTGGGCGTGCGGGTACATGGTCGAGGAGAGCCACTACGTCGCCTCGGGCACCGTGGACGGCGTGACCGGTCTCGGCCGTGCGAAGAAGTTCGTTGGCTCGAACGGCTCGTTCTCGGCTGCGATGTTCGAGCGTCGGCCGGATGACATCGCGCGCCGCAAGACGCCCTGGGCGTGGGATTCGAATCCATTCGTCGGCACGAAGGAACTGTCGGGACTGGCGATCCTCGCCGTGATGATGAACAACTGGGATGCGAAGGTCGACAACAACAACGTCCTAGGAATGTGGAGCGCTGACAAGTCAGCCGTTCACGAGTGGTACATCGTCGCCGACTGGGGCGGCACGTTCGGAAAGATGGGCGGCTTCATGTCGCATTCCAAGTGGGATCTCGCCGCCTTTAGCGAGCAGGGCTTCATCAAGGGAGTTTCGGGCGGCCGGCTTCAGCTTAACTACTCGGGCAAGGGTGGCAACATCCTCAAGTCGGTTCCGCTCGACCACGCTCGCTGGTTCGCCGGCGTCGTCGGACAACTGACGGATGCCCAGTTGGCGGACGCCTTCAAGGCCGCAGGTGCCTCGCCCGCAGAGGTCAGCGGCTTCGCGGCGCGCATGCGCGCCAAGATCAACGAGCTGAAGGCGGCAGTCAGGTAGGATTCACGATCCCCGCGCAGGGGGGCGCTAACCGCGTCCCCTCTGCCTGGCAGCTTCGAAGAGAATCACAGCGGCAGCGATTCCGGCGTTCAGGGACTCAACCGGGGACACCAGGGGAATCGAAACTGTTTCGCTGATGGTCGAGAGGGCGTCGGACGAGAGTCCGGCGCCCTCGTTCCCTATCACGAGCATCGTGGGACGCTTCCAGTTGAAGTCGGCGTAGTCGACGGTACCCGTGGCCGCTGCGCCGACGACCACTCCGTCCAGCTTCCCGATCTCGTGGGCAACGAGGTCGAGTGGAAGGCGCCGCACGACGGGCAAGCGGAACGCTGATCCCATGGACGCCCGAAGTGCCTTGGGACCATAAACTTCCGCGGTTCCGGGCGTCGTAACGACGCCCGATCCGCCGGCTGCCTCGGTCGCGCGGACAATCGTTCCGACGTTACCGGGATCCTGCAGTCCGTCCAGTGCGACGACGAGCGGACACTCGTTGTCGAGGAGGTTGTCGAGCTCAAACCGGGGACGCGTACCGAGCGCGACGACGCCTTGCGGCGTTTCCGTGTCGCAGATCGTCCGCATGATCGGTTCGGGTACCATTGCGCCGCGCACATGCGCCCGCGCTACGCGCGACAGAACCGCCTCACCCTTCTCGCTCTCTGCGAATGAAGCCGTGTATATCAGCGCCTCGAGCAGGGTCGAGGACCGGAGTGCCTCGTCGACGAGACGCGAGCCCTCGATGAAGAGGTGAAGCGGTTCCTCGCCGTCGCGGATCCGCTGCGCCCGCTTGATGAGAGGATTGTGTCGGCTCGTGATCTGCTCTGTCAGCACGCGGGTGAGAGTACGAGGCGCCCGGAACCGTGTCAAACGCGGGAGTTGCGCCCGACGGCCGACTCCTGTCCGTTGCGCGAGGCGCCTTGGAGTGCGGCGCGAAGCGCCGCTTTGGATTCGATCTCTCCTCATTGCACTTCGGTTGAGGAATCGAAAGCGGTGCTTCACGCCGCACTCCAAAGCGCTTCGCGCATTGATTCTGAGTCTCCTGTATCTACTCACCTCGCCGTGCCTCCTTTGGTTCATGGGTCGCTCTGGAAACTCCGGGATTGACAGGATTCGCGTTCAGCCCCGAAAGTTAAGTTCCTGCCCTTGAATGCCGATGACCCCCGTAAGTTCGCGTCCGGAGGATTGACAATGAAAATCTCGAGCGCCCCGAATAGAGGCCGCCGCATTGCGAGTATCGCAGCGATAGTCGCAACCCTCCTTGTTCCAGTAGTTGGCGGAGTCGCGGTGATTGCCGGGCCGCCTGCGCCGCCGGCCGACGGACCTGAGGTCTGGAGGTTTCGCGTTGAGGGGGACGCCGCCGCGCGCTCTGGCGTGGCCGAGGCTCGTTTCGTCTCGATTGATCGCCCATCTGGGCCTTTGCCGAACGCGATCAGGCTGGCGGGAGTGCCTGTCGGGACTGAACGAACCACCGAGTTTCTGATGGAGGCATTCGAGGTCTTCACTCCCGACGCGCAAATCACGGCCGTAACGGAGCAAGGGGACGTGACGCTCCCAGGGCCCACGTCGAAGGTCTACCGTGGACGCTCTGTCGATGGAACGGCGGATGCTGTGCTGGGCGTCGACGGTGCCGCCATTCAGTTACTCCTGAATTCTTCTGGAGAGACCCACGTGGTGCTCCCGGTCGACGACCTGGGGGGCAGGCTCGTCATGGCGAAGAGCGCAGCGCTGCGTCCTCCGTCGGTCGAGACGCCGTGCGCCACCGACCTCGTGCCCGAGAACCGCACGTTTCTCGAAGAGTGGCCCGAATTCGAGCGCCGGGCGTCGGAACGGGTGCTGACGACCACGGTTCTCGATGCGGACCTGATGGTCGATGTGAACCAGAGCCTGTTCAACGGGCCATTCGGCGGCAGCACGGTGAATGCGACGAACTACATGAACGTCCTCATCGGCGCAGTCTCGGCCATCTACCTGCGCGACGTGAACGTGCGACTGCGCATCTCCTCACTCACGATCTGGACGACTGCAGATCCGTTCTCAGGGACGAGCTCGAGCGGACAACTCACCAACTATCGGAACTGGTGCAACACGAACCGGACCGGCGTATCACGCGATCTCGCGCACCTCTTCGCCAATGGGAATGTCACCAACTTCGGCGGCATCGCCTATCTGGGCGTGCTCTGCAACAGCCAGTTTGGCTATGGCGTGAGCAATGTCTACGCGAACGTCTCGTTTCCGACGGCCAGTTACCAGTGGGACATCAACGTCACGGCGCACGAGCTCGGTCACAACTTCGCGAGCAATCACACGCACTGTTTCAGCCCGCCAATCGACATGTGCTACGGCCAGGAATCCGGTTGCTACGGCGGTCCGTCGGTACCGGTCACCGGCACGATAATGAGCTACTGCCACCTGACGAGCGGCGGTATCACGATGGTTTTCCATCAACGGTGCATCGACGTGATCCGGGCCGCCTCTGAATCCGCCTTCTGCCTTACGGCAACGCCGACGGTCGCGCGGGATACGGTCGGGATCTACATCGGCTCGTCGAGCGCCTACTTCCTCAGGAACGTCCACGCTCCCGGGGGAAGCGACTTCCTCGTCAGTTACGGCCCGGCGGGAGCCGGGTGGACGCCGCTGATGGGTGATTGGAACAACGACGGCATCGACACGCCTGGACTCTACGCCCCGTCGACCGGGACGTTCTTTCTTCGCAACAGCATTTTGCCGGGCGGGGCCGATGTCGTGTTCGGCTTCGGGCCGGCCGGATCTGGCTGGACGCCGATCGCCGGAGACTGGAACGGCGACGGCGCGGACTCCGTCGGTCTGTACAACCCGGCGACGGGATCGTTCTTCCTGCGTAACAGCCTTTCGCCGGGCGGTGCGGATCGAGTGTTCAACTTCGGTCCAGGCGGGCTGGGCTGGCTCCCGGTTGCAGGCGATTGGGACGGCGACGGAATCGACACGGCGGGAGTGTACGATCCAGCGAACAGCGTGTTCTACCTCAGAAACCTGCACGCTGCCGGTGCCGCGAATGTCGTAATGTCGTTTGGCCCTGCAGGATCCGGATGGCGGCCGATCGTCGGCGACTGGAACGGCGACACGAAGGTCTCGGTCGGTCTTTATGCTCCTTCGACTGGAACTTTCTTCCTGAAAGACCTGCTCGTTCCCGGGCCTGCGGATCTTGTTTATTCCTTTGGCGGACCGAACGCGACCCCGATTTCGGGGAATTGGGACGGAAACTGACGGCGAGTGTTTCGATGGTGCGGGCCTCGCGCGCTAAGCCTCTCGTCTCTGACGGGAGCTTCGTGCGCACGGGTTCCGCACCCCGCGTTTGACGCTCTCCGCCGCGCGCCCGTAGACTGCCCGCGAATGCTTCGATCAATTGCACTTTGAGCCGCCGCCGCACTCGCGGTCGTTGTCGTCGTTGCGCTCGCGCCGTCCGCGCAAGCCGAAACGCGGGCGGTTACGTTTCCGACGGCGCTCAAGCCGAATACGCTCAACAACGTGGCGGTCAGCCGTACTGCGCCCGTGGCGTTCATCGGATCGCGTGAAACGGACACCGTGTTCGCTTTCGACCCGCGGACGGGGACGGCGATCGGTCAGATTGAGGTTGCCGACGGACCGCTTTACATCGAGGTTCACGAACAGGCGGGCACCCGAACGCTTGCCATCAGCTGCGACGGGTTTCTGGGTGCAGCGACAAATGTCATTGCCCTGGTTGATGCGACCGATCCGCGTGCGATGCGCGTTCTCAGAACTGTAGCGCTACCTCCGCAGCACGTCTTCTTTCTTGGATACCGGACGCTGAGATTCGTCGACGACGGCACGGTCGTCCTCGTGACGGCGACGAACGAGAACACGGCCGTCGCTCTTCTCGTGTCCTACGATGTGGCGACGGGAGCCGAGCTCGGTCGCGTCGAGGTCGGATTCGCGCCAGGGAGTATCGACATCGGGAACGATGGTTCGCGCCGGATCGTGGCGATTTCCCAGTCGGTTGCCCCACGGGGGCGCGTCACCATCGTCGATGCGACGGACGTCGACGGGATGCAGGCGATCCGCATCATCAAGTTTCCCCGAAAGTCCGGTTTCTACAACGTCAACAACGTCGAGCTTGCGGATGACGCTAGCTTTGGCGTCGTGGCGACTGGCGACGGCAACGTTTTCTTCACCTTCGAGCCGGTGAGCGGCCGTGTCCTCGCCAAGACCATTACCGGGGCATTCCCTACCTATTCGCGTCTGTTCTCGGCCGGAGGCGAGCCGAGGCTGCTCGTGACCGGTGAGAACGCGTCGGCCGTATACATCTACGCGATCGCGGACCCGTCCGCACCGACGCTCGTGGGCGTCTATGACGCTCCATCGGTTTTTGTCGACGTCGAGCCGGTCATTTCGTCGGACGGCGCCACCGCATTCGCGGGGACGACGGATGGGAATCGGATCTATGCCGTCGACCTCTCGAACGGCGCGCTGCGTTACCAGGTGTCGACGGGACAACGACCCATCTCGACCGCGGTCTGGGAAGGCGGGGGAGAACGCTACGTATGTTCGGCTGCGGCGAATTCTTCCGACGTGACGACATTTCGTGACTCGAACGGGGCATTCATCAGCTTCCGGTTCTCGGGACCTGCCAATGCCGCGCTCTTCTCGCTTTACCAGAACATCGTGATCGATCGGACCGGAACGACAGCCTACGTAACGTCGCAACGGACGAACGAGCTGCTCGCTATCGACATCGCCACGGCGTCGGTCGTGGGCCGGGTCGAGGTCGGACCGGAACCTTCTCAGATCGCGATTGCCCAGGATTCCAGCGGGCGCCGCACCTTGCTCGCACTGTGCTTTGGTAACGCGACGCTCGCGGCCGTCGACGTGACGGACCCCTCGAACCTGCGGCTCGAGCGACAGACGACAATCGAAACGCCTTACCCATTCTTCCTGGAGTTCGCGACAGTGGCAGTGACGTCCGATGGAACGACCGCCTTCGTCGCGGATGGGAATCAGTTCGTCTACGCGATCGACGTCGCAACGGGCGAGACACGGGGATCGGTCGGTACGGGATTCATTCCGGTCACAACGTCGCTTCACGAGGACCGCGGGCGACGGCTCCTGGCGGTTCTTAACGCATCGAGTGACAGCTCGTCGGTGACTGTGCTCGACGTGTCGTCTCCGGGCGCGATGCGAATCGTCTCCACGACTCCGCTCCCGAGGAACCTCTTCGTCGCGCTCAACAACGTCCCCCGTTTTTCGGTCGACGGACGCTTCGTGTTCGTGGGTGCGAGCCTGTCCGAGATCATGTTCACGATCAACGTCGAATCGGGAACGATAGTCGGCGCGCTTGAGAAGACGAGCGCCGTCGTGCCCGCGCCGTTCGCTGACGGTGCCACGCAGCTTTTTGCCGTTGCGAATCTCGGTACCGATCTGACCAGGACGTATCGTTTGAAGAAGTCAGGCTCGCCGAAGGCGGCGACGTCGGTTGCCGAGCTCGAGAACGGATTCGTGCTCGTCGGAAACGATCCGGTTGTGGCGCGGGACGGATCAACGGGCTACGTCCCGAACTACGGACGGTCCAGCCTTGTGGCGTTCAATCCGAGAACGGGCGATCTCACGGGCGAACTGCCCCTCGGAAAGGGCCCGGGGCAAATCGCGATCCACGAGTCGACCGGCACTGTCGTCGCCATCGAGGTGAACGGCTCCGCGAGTCGGATCCTCATCGCGAATCTCGCGGATCTCGCTGCCGTGCGAATGGCCGCTGTCGCATTTCCGTCTCGAGTTGTCACCGCGAACGGTGGACGGCCCACTGGCGCCGTAACGGCCGCCGATCTTCGCCGGGAGCGGACACAGCGTCCGCGTGTGGCGACCTACTCACTTACCGATCGCCGGTTGCAAACATGGCAGGCCCCCTCGAAGTCGAAATCAAGGTGAAGTGTGATGACGTCAGCGCTCTTGTCGACGGCCATCCGGAACTTGGCTGGACGGTTGTCGAGCCCAGGCACTTCGAATCCAACGACGTCTTCGAGCAGCCGGAGGAGGCGCTCAAGCGGCGCGGTTCGATCCTTCGACTGCGGGTCGCCGGCGGGCGGGCCACGTTGACGTACAAGGGACTCGTTCCGGAAAGTGCCGGAACGAGCGTAAAGATTCGCGAGGAGCTAGAGACCGACGTCACTGCACCCGAGACGCTTGCCGAGATTTTCGTCAAGCTTGGCATGCGGCGGTCGTTTCGGTACGAGAAATTCAGGACCGTGTATCGACTTCGACTCGGTGACATCGAAGTTCTCGCCATGCGCGACGAGCTCCCGTTCGGCGAATTTCTCGAGCTCGAAGGTCCGGAACCCGCGGTCCGTGCCGTTGCCGACGCGCTAGGGATCGACGAGGCCCGCTACGTCGCCGATAGCTACATCGGGATTCAGTCGATGCTCTGTGCCGCGCGCGGCGTCGAGCTCGAGGATCTCGTGTTCAGGGAAGGGGAAGCTGACGGCCTTGATTTGGCTTGAGTACAGGGGTGCGGCGGTCGACGACGCAATCGCGTGCCCGGTCCACGCTGAATCGTTCGACCGGCCTCCAGCGAGACGAGGCAGACGGCTGCCGGTCGTCCACGTCAATCCGGAGCGCCCGGCGTGAAAGCCATGATCCTCGCCGCCGGTTTCGGAACCCGACTGTGGCCGCTTACCGAAGACCGGACGAAGCCGGCAGTTCCGTTCCTTGGCAAGCCGCTTGTCGCCTACAGCGTCGAATACGTCCACCGCTTCGGCGTCCGTGACGTCGTGGTGAACCTGCATCATCAAGGTGACTCGGTGCGCGCGGCCCTGGGCGACGGCTCGTCGTTCGGTTGCCGCATCCACTACTCGATCGAGGACGAGATCCTCGGCACGGGTGGAGCCATCGACCGGGCGAAGGAGTTGCTCGACGGTGACGACTTCATCGTCATGAACGGCAAACTCGTCACGGACATCGATCTCGCGCCGGCCCTCGCTGAACACCGCGACCGTGGTGCCATCGCGACGCTCGTGCTGCTCCCGAACTCGAAACTCGAGCGGTTCACGATCGTGCAGCGCGACGGGACAGGACTAATCACGGGCTTCGACGGATTTCCCGACCCCGAGCATCAGCACGCCGACGTCCCGCTCATGTTCACCGGAATCCAGATCCTGTCGCCGCGGATCTTCGCCTACATCCCCCGCTCCCGCTTTTCACACACGACGACCGAGGCGTTTCCTGCGGCTATTGCTGCCGGAAACCGCGTCGTAGGTCACGTCGGATCGGGAAACTGGAAAGAGATGTCGACGCTGGAGCGATATCTCGACGAGTCCATTGCGTGTGCGCGGGCCGTGGGTGGATCGAACGTGATCGGGCAGGGAAGTCGAGTCGACCCCGGTGCCGAGGTGTCGGAGAGCGTGCTCTGGAGGGACGTCACAGTCGATGCCGGCGCCGTTGTCACGCGGTCGATTCTCGGTGACGGGGTGCGCATTCGAGAGGGCGTCCGGATTGTGGATTCCGTCGTGGTGCGGGCAGAAATCGTACGGGAAATCGAACGTGGACGCGTGATTGGGGACCTCCTTGTGGCCCCGATTCGGCCGGTGCTAGACTGACGCGCCCATGACCGCAGAGCGCATGTCCGTAGACCATTCCGACGCCGAACGCGCCGAGGACATTGTCCTCAGGGCCGTCGCACACGAACTGCGAATTCCGGTGGACGACCTCACAGCCGAAGCACTTGCCGGGGATGCCTCGTCGCGTCAATACGTGCGGGTTAGCCATCCCGAACGCTCGATCGTCGGAGTTCGATACCCGAGACCCTTCAGTCTTGGCGACGCATCCACGCAACGACTCGAGCGCTGGTGTCATGAAAACCCGGACGATGGAGTCCTGACGTTTGCCAACGATCCAGTCTGTCAAATTGAAATGACGGCGCTACTTACTCGGGCCGAAGTGCCCGTACCCGAAATCCTGGCCGTTGACGATCGCGAAGGCGTCATTCTGCTCGAGGATGTCGGGGACTCGCTCCTCCAGACCTGGATGGCGTCGGCGGATTCGGGCGCCGTCATTGCCGCCTTCGAGCGCGCCGTCGATCTCATCGGGTGCGTCCGTTCGGCTACCGAAGCAGCGATTGACGCCGGATCGGCTGGCTCGCGACTTGCGCTCGATGGCGACAAGCTGTTCTGGGAGTTGGAGTTCTTTCTCGTCAATACTTTTGATCGCGCCATCGGCGTTCCCTTGAAGCCCGAACTCGACGCCGGGTTTCGCAATGAAGCGCGGTTGTTGGCGGATGCGTTGGCCGAACGCCCGCGGTTTCTTTGCCACCGCGACTTTCACGCTCGCAACCTCATCGTTCGCCCGGGCTCGGATCCGGTGGACGGACTTGTGGTCATTGACTTCCAGGACGCGCGAATGGGCCCTCTGACCTATGACCTCGTTTCGCTTGTCGAGGACCCCTACGTCCAGCTCGAGAACTGGCTCCGCCAGAGGCTCGTAGCGCGGTTCCGCGAGCTCGCGTACGTAGACGGAACGTGGCCGGGCGATGTCGATTTCGGCGAGGAGTACGACCTGATGACCGTGCAGAGGATGCTGAAGGCCGTAGGAACGTTTGCGAATCAAGCCGCGGTACGCGGCAAGCGCGACTATTTGCCCTACATCGCGCCCGCACTGGCATCCGCAGGCCCGGCGCTCGAGCGACTCGGCCGCTTTCCCGCACTCACCGAGGTGGTGTCGCGGCTTCGCGTGACGCAATTCGAAACGTAATGACACAGACCTACATCGAGAACATTGCCGAGCACGTCGGCGAATCCGTCACCATCAAGGGGTGGCTCTACAACATCCGCTCGAGCGGTAAGCTCATCTTTCCGCAGGTCCGCGACGGCTCGGGCATTCTTCAATGCGTCGTCTTCAAGAAAAACGTTGCCGAGGAAGTGTGGAACGCCTGCCAGACCCTGACCCAGGAGTCCTCGCTAATCGTCACCGGTACCGTTCGCGCCGACGAACGGGCGCCGGGCGGGTTCGAGATGGACGTGACGGATGTCGAGATCGTCAGCATCGCTGAACCGTACCCGATCACCCCGAAGGAGCACGGTGCGGAATTCCTGCTCGACCATCGGCACCTGTGGATCCGGTCGAAGATGCAGCACGCGATCCTGCGGGTGCGCCACGAGGTCATTCGGGCGGTCCGCGACTACTTCGATTCGCACGGGTTCATCCTCGCCGACACGCCGATCTTCACACCGGCAGCGTGCGAAGGAACAACAAGCCTCTTCGAGGTCAATTACTTCGACGACGAGAAGGCGTATCTGACGCAGTCGGGGCAGCTTTACAACGAGGCGACATCGGCGGCGTTCGGCCGTGCCTATGCATTCGGACCGACGTTTCGGGCCGAAAAGTCGAAGACGCGCCGTCACCTGACGGAATTCTGGATGGTCGAGCCGGAGGTCGCCTATGCGACGCTCGACGACATCATGGACCTCGCCGAGGACTTCCTGTGCTTCATCGCGGCTCGGGTCCTGGCGAATCGTCGCCCTGAGCTCGAAACACTGGGACGCGACATCCAGAAGCTCGAGGCGATTCAGAAGCCGTTTCCCCGAATCAGTTACGACGAAGCAGCGAAGATGCTCATCGACGGCGGGCAGGCATTCGAGTATGGAGGCGACTTCGGCGCGCCGGATGAGACCTTCATTTCGTCGAAATATGACCGGCCAGTCATGGTGCATCGGTATCCGGCCGCCGTGAAGGCGTTCTACATGAAGCCCGACCCGACTGACCCGACGAAGGCACTCGGGGTCGACGTTCTCGCACCGGAGGGCTACGGCGAGGTCATTGAGGCGGCGAGCGCGCGTCGGACCTCCAGTTCCTTCGCGATCAGATCGCCAAGCACGAATTACCGGAAGAAGCGTTCGACTGGTATCTCGACCTGCGGAAATACGGCTCCGTGCCCCACGCCGGCTTCGGCATGGGCATCGAGCGCTGTGTTGCGTGGATGTGCGGAATCGAACACATTCGCGAAGCCATTCCGTTCCCGCGAACGATTTACCGGACCAAGCCATAGCGAACGGTGGACGCCGGTCCTTTGGGGGAGCCGGTGCGGCCGTCTTGAAGGAGCCATTCCGTGAGCAGAACCAAAACCCTCATTCTCGGTGCGGCCGGTCGCGACTTTCATAATTTCAACACGGTCTTCCGCCGTGACGCCGATACCGAGGTCGTTGCATTCACCGCCACGCAGATACCAAACATCGACGGCAGGCGATACCCGGCGGCGCTCGCGGGCGAGCACTATCCGGAAGGCATCCCGATCCATGCCGAGGACGACCTCGAGTCACTCATCGCGGACCTACACGTCGCGCAGGTGGTCTTTGCTTACAGCGACGTCTCGCACGAATACGTGATGCACCTCGCGTCGCGCGCAATCGCGTCCGGCGCGGACTTCCGGTTGATCGGGCCGGCGCTCACGATGATTCCGTCGTCGAAGCCCGTAGTCTCGATTTGTGCGGTTCGAACCGGCGCTGGCAAGAGTCCGACGAGCCGCGCCGTCGCAAAGACCTTCATCGAGCTCGGAAAGCGCGTCGTCGCGATCCGGCATCCGATGCCCTATGGCGATCTCGTGAAACAGGCCGTTCAGCGGTTCGAGACGGTCGACGATCTGGAAGCGAACGAGTGCACGATCGAGGAGATGGAGGAGTACGAGCCGCACATAGCGAACGGAGTCATCGTTTATGCGGGCGTCGACTATGAGCGGATACTGCGCGCGGCCGAACAGGAAGCCGATGTCATCGTCTGGGACGGAGGCAACAACGACCTGCCGTTCTACAAGTCGGATCTCGAGATCGTCGTTGCCGATCCGCATCGTCCGGGCCACGAGCTGCACTATTTTCCGGGCGAGGCGAACTTCCGTCGCGCCGACGTAATCCTCATCGGGAAGCAGGGCTCGGCGACGCCGGAAGGCATCGAAGCCGTGAAGCGCTCCGCGGCGGCCATCAACCCGAAGGCGACGGTGATGAACGCCGACATGCGCATCACGTGCGAGGACCCGTCGGCCATCGCCGGCAAACGCGTGCTCGTCGTCGAGGACGGGCCGACGCTCACGCACGGCGAGATGAAGTATGGCGCCGGGGTCATTGCCGCGAAACAGCACGGCGCGGCCGAGATCATCGACCCGAGGCCGTTCGTCGTCGGCGAGATTGCCGAGACGTTTGCCCACTACCCCGGCATCGGCGCGCTCCTCCCGGCCATGGGATACGGCAGAAAGCAGATGGATGACCTTGCTGCGACGATCAATGCGATCGATTGCGATCTCGTGCTGATAGCGACTCCGATCGACCTGCGACGCGTAGTCGACATCGCCAGGCCATCGATGCGTGTCGGATACGAGCTGGCGGAAATTGGCGAGCCGACCATGCGCCAGCTGCTGACCGACTTTCTGGAGCGCCACGCTTGACCGAAGCCCGCGTCATCTGCACGAGCGCCGAACTGGCGACATTGCTCGAGGGCGGGCCGCCGGTTCGCCGACCAGAGCCGCAGCGGGTGCTCATGTGCACGCCGGACTTCTTCGATGTCGTCGATGTGAAGAACGCGTTCATGGAAGGCAACATCGGTTCGGTGGACAGGGTGAAGGCGCGAGCGCAATGGGAGGCGCTCGGTTGTACGTTCGAGGCTGCGGGCCACGAAGTTCTCGCGATTCCGGGAGTCCAGGGCTGTGAGGACATGGTTTTCACGGCCAATCAGGTGCTGCCCGGGATGGGCGACGACGGGCGGCCGTATGTGGTCCTGAGTCGAATGCGCCATCCGTCGCGACGCAATGAGATTCCCTTTTTCCGTGACTGGTTCGAGGCGAACGGCTATCGGATTCTGGAGGTGCCTGAGTCGGTCCCGTACTTCGAGGGCCAGGGCGACGCAATCTGGCATCCGGGAAAGCGTATGCTGTGGGGTGGCTACGGACAGCGAACGTCGGTCGTCGCGTACGAAGCCATCTCGGCGATGCTCGACACGCCGGTCGTGGCGCTCGAGCTCGTCCATCCAAGCTTCTACCACCTTGATACTGCATTCTGTGCGCTGTCGAACGATGCGGTGCTCTTGTTTCCTGGCGCTTTCTCGAAGGAAGGGATGAAATTGATCCGGCGCGGATTCGAGCGAGTCCTCGAAGTCTCGGAACACGAGGCGACGAAAGGATTCGCCTGCAATGCCCACGCCCTGGATGGACGTACCGTGATCATCCAGCGTGGATCGCCGGAAGCCGTGGCCAGATTGACGGGGGCCGGATTCGAGGTCGTCGAAGTGGAGACTGGGGAGTTCATCAAGAGTGGCGGATCGGTCTTCTGCATGAAGATGATGATCTACTGATGAGCGAACGGGCGTTGGATGGATCCATAAGGGCGATTAGGCGATCGGTCGGAAGGTCTGTGTCAGATATGAACAAGCGAGTGCACATCATTGGCGTACCGATGGACCTAGGCGCCGGCCGTCGCGGAGTGGACATCGGTCCCTCGGCGCTGCGCGTTGCCGGACTCGGGGCGAAGATCGGAGAGCTCGGCTATCCGGTCACCGATGAGGGCAACGTCTTCGTCGAGCTCGTCGAGCGACTGAAGGACGAGAACTGCAAGGCACACTACCTCGATGAGATCGTCGGCGCTTCTGTCAGATTGGCCGACATGACAAAGGCTGCGCTCGACAACGACGGAATGCCTGTCGTTCTTGGCGGCGACCACTCGATCGCCGTCGGCAGCGTCTCGGGAGTCGCGAAGCACTTCCACGAGATTGGCCAGCGTGTCGGCATCATCTGGTTCGACGCGCACGCCGACATGAACACTCCCGAGTCGACGCTCTCGGGAAATATCCACGGCATGCCGCTGGCCTGCCTCATGGGCCGCGGGCCGTCCGAGCTCGTCAATATCGGCGGATTCGCCCCGAAGGTCGATCCGAAGAACGTGGCGCTGATCGGCATTCGCGACATCGATCCGGGAGAGCGAGCGTTGATCCGGGAAATGGGCGTCCGGGCATTTTCTGCACGCGAGATGGACGAACGTGGAATGAACGCAATCATGGATGAGGCGCTCGAGATCGCGTCGAACGGTACTGCGGGATATCACGTGACGCTCGACGTCGATTTCATCGATCCGAGGTTTGCACCTGGAGTCGGAACTCCGGTTCCGGGAGGCGCTACATATCGCGAGAGTCATCTGGCCATGGAGCGGATCGCGGATCACGGCGGGATGCTCTCACTCGAATACGCGGAACTGAACCCCATCTTCGACGTGCGCAACCAGAGTGCTGAAGTCGGCGTCGAACTGCTGCTTTCGGCACTCGGCAAGAGCATTTTGTGACTTGTGGATCGAGGGCCGTTGCCTTCGGCCAAAGAATGGCAATCGCGCGGCCTGCGGGCGAGTCCAGGCTTGAGATCGGGCGGCGAGTGATATCTGTCGATTGAAGGAGTTTGTGTGACCCGTTCGAGAATTCGCGTCGGCGTCATTTTCGGTGGCCGGTCCGGCGAACATGAGGTGTCTCTCAGGTCGGCCAAGTCGGTCATCGACGCGATGGACCCCTCTCGCTACGACATCGTCCCGATCGCCATCACGAAGTCCGGCAAGTGGCTGGCGTCTTCCGACGCCACGCAACTGCTGCCCGAAGCCGTTGTCGATCGTGGCGATACGGAAGTGGCCATTTTCGGCGATCCAACACACGGAGACCTTGTCCGGATCGACACGGGGGCGGGCTCCGGCTCCGTCGCGCGCCTCGACGTCATCTTTCCGGTGCTTCACGGTACTTTCGGCGAGGACGGAACCATCCAGGGGCTTCTCGAACTTGCGAGCATTCCGTACGTCGGCAGCGGCGTGCTCGGCTCGGCAGCCGGAATGGACAAAATCGCGATGAAGATGCTTTTTCGCGATGCTGGACTGCCGATCGTGCCGTTCATCCATTTCACGCGAACGCAGTGGGAAGCGGACCGCGAGACCGTTCTCGACCGGGTCGACGCAGAGCTTGTGTATCCCGTCTTTGCGAAGCCCGCCAACCTCGGCTCGTCTGTCGGAATCGCGAAAGCCGTCGACAGGACGTCGCTCGTGGCCGCCATAGACGAGGCTGCGAGGTTTGACCGCCGACTGGTGGTCGAGCAGGGAATCGACGCTCGCGAAATCGAGGTGGCGGTGCTTGGCAACGATGCTCCGTCTGCGAGTGTTCCCGGCGAGATCATCCCGCACGCGGACTTCTACGACTACAACACGAAGTACGTGAACGAGGTTGCCGAATACGCGATTCCGGCGCCGCTCGACGCCCCGACGACCGAACTGATTCGAGACCTGGCCGTCCGGGCATTCCAGTCGATCGACGCCGCGGGCCTTGGACGCGTTGATTTCTTCGTCGAACGTGGGACCGGTACCGTCTATGTGAACGAGATCAACACCATGCCCGGATTCACGAAGATCTCGATGTACCCGAAACTCTGGGAAGCGACGGGACTGGCCTATGGACCACTGATCGATCGACTGATCGAACTGGCGTTCGATCGACATCGCGAAACAGCTCGATCCGAGCGTTCGGTGGGCTGACAGTCAACAAGACGGATGAACTTGAAGGAATGACGCACCAATGATTACGCGAAACATGATGATGGCCTCAGCTCTTGCCTTTGCGGTCGCGACCGTCGGCTGCGGTGATTCGGCTGGAACTAAACCGGTCAACTCGTCGAATGCGAACTCCGCGGCGCCTGGACGCGACACCGCCAAGGTCGAGCCGAAAGTGCTGAAGGACGAGGCCGGACCTGATGGATCGCGAATCGTCGTCAGGCAACTTGAGAGCGGCGACACCGTGGCCGTCCGCCGGTGGGAGGCCGGCGCCGTCAAGAAGGTCACCAAGCGGACGAAGAGTGGAGTAACGAAGGCAATTCGCGTTGTACTTCGAAACGGCAAAGTCTCATCGCCTCGACGATGCGACGGCGATCGAGCACGCGCTGGACTGGACTGGTGACCAGATCGCCGATGCTGCGAAGAAGCTCGGGAAGAACGTGGATGAGCCGGCCTCCGACGCGGATGACGCGGATGAACCGGCGGCACCGTCAGCCGACAAGCCGAAGGCCGGCAACTCGAACGCGAAGTAGCAGAGAGGCCGAGGGGGAAGGGCCGGCCCTCGCTCGCCGAACGCCTCGCACACCGGCTTTGCCCTTCAGGTCGCGCCAGGAATCGCCGCTTGGGGGACCGCGAGCGATAGAGCGGGTCGCGCCAGGCGCCAGCCGGACGTGCTCCAGCTACGCGTAGCGGTTTCGTTCAGCGGCTCAGGCCCTGTCGCGCCTTCGGCGCTTTTCGGAGGACTTGTCGGCGGATTCCGCTCAAGTGCGTATCGAACGACGGCGAGTCCGGCGATCGCCGCTGTTTCCGCGCGAAGGACTCCCGCTCCGAGCGACACGCAATGCGCATTCGATACTTCGAGCAGACGCCGTTCCTCATCGCTCCAGCCACCCTCCGGTCCCACGACCACGGTGACCTCTTCGGGCGCGCCGAGCTCCTCGAGGACGATTCGGATCGGATGCGCGTCGCGCTCGACGAGGGCGACGACCGGCTCATCCGAATTCGCAAGCAATTCGCCAAGCGTTCGCGGCGTTTCGATGGACGGAAGCGTCAACCGCTCAGATTGCTTTGCGGCCTCGATCACTATCCTTCGCCAACGCTCGAGCCGTTTCTCCGAGCGTTCGGTATCCAGGTGAACTTCGCTGCGGTCGGCAATCAACGGGATGATTCTACCGACACCAAGCTCGGTCGCCTTCTGCACGATCAGGTCCATTCGCTCGCCCTTCACGAGAGCCTGCGCCAGTGAAACGCGAGGACGAGTCGGTACCTCGGGCTCCACGACCGAGTCGATCACGACGAACGTACAATCGCCGGAGTGGCGATCGATGCGGCCACGCCACCCGCGTCCCGCACCGTCGAAGCACGTCACGGCGTCGCCTTCTCGAAGTCGAAGGGCGCGGCGGGCGTGGTGAGATTCATCGCCGCGCAGCGTGAGCCCGGCTGGTCCGGCATCCGCCGGCGCCACGAAAAACCGACGTTCCGTCACGGCCGTCTCATCGCGAGTCCGGTCCACTCGCCGGCATCTCGCCGCCATTCGAGCAACAGACCGAGCGCAGTCATCTCTGCGACGACACCATCCGCCTGCTCGACGAGCACTCCGGACAGCACCAGGGTTCCCCCCGGTCGAGTCCGTTCGAACAATGCGTGGCGCACCAGCAGAATGACGTCGGCCGTCAGGTTCGCCAGCACGACGTCGAAGACTCCGTCGACGCCCTCCGGACCGCAGACATCGAACGCAATCGCGTTTCCAATGCCGTTGAGACCCGCGTTCTCCTGCGCGACGTCGATCGCGATGGGATCGACGTCGCAAGCGACGGCGCGAGTTGTTGGCTCGAGGAGGACGGCAGCGATTGCGAGCAGTCCCGTACCGGTGCCGACATCGAGCAGCGAACCTCCACGCCAGTTCGCATCGATCCACTCCAGGCAGAGTCGGGTCGTCTCGTGCGTGCCGGTGCCAAACGCCATGCCGGGATCGACCTCTATGCGGACGCGATCGGGAATCGACATGGCCTCGTCACGCTTCCACGACGGGAACACCAGCAATCTCGATCCGATTGGCGTCGGTTCGAATCCACGCTTCCAAAGCCGGAGCCAGTCGTCATCGGGAGCAGATCCCGAGCGCAGCGTCGACGCCGCACTCCTTGCGACGCCGGCGTCGAGTGTTCGTGCCGTCGCCAAAGCGTTGGCGAGCTCGGCGAGCTCAGGTGGCGCGGCAAACCACGCAACAACGGTGACGCGGTCATCGGCAACCGCACGTTCCTCGATTCCGGTCGAACCGAGATCCAGAAGCGCGGCCCCGACGTCCTCCGCATCACCAGCGGCAACGTCGAGCTCTACGAAAGGCCATTCGGAACGGATCGGCGCGTCGGACATGTCGCGATCAGCCCTCGATGCCCATTTCGTCGAGCGCGCGTTCGTCGTTGCGCCAGTGCTCGCGGACGGCCACGTGGAGTTGCAGGTAGACCTTCTTGCCGAGAATCGCTTCGATTTCCACGCGCGCCTTCGATCCGATCTCCTTGAGCTGCAGCCCGCCCTTGCCGACGATGATGCCTCGCTGCGAGCTGCGCTCGACGAGGATGAGACAGTAGATCTTAGAAAGCGACTCTGACTCTTCCCACCGCTCGACGAGAACCGCCGTGACGTAGGGGAGCTCGTCGCCCGTGGCGTGAAGGATCTGCTCGCGCACCAGCTCAGCCGCGAGCAGCCGCATCGGCTGATCAGTGTACTCGTCGTCCGGAAAGTACTTCGGTCCTTCTGGCAGGCGCTCGAAGATGAGATCGGCGAGCCGCTCCACGTTGACGCCGGTGCGCGACGAAAGCGGTACGACCTCCTCGAATGCGTGGGCCGCCGAGCGGGATTCGATGATCCGGAACAGGTCGGTCTTCCTCTTCACACAGTCGACCTTCGTCAGGATGAGCATCGCCGGCTTACCGGAGCTCTTGACGAGGTCCAGGGCGAAATTGTCGCCAGCGCCGGGACGCGATGTCGCATCCACGAGCAGGAGGATCAAGTCGACGCTGTGGAGCGCCTCGGTGACAACCTGCATCATTCGCCGGTTGCGCGCGTAGCCCGGCTTGTGGATGCCTGGCGTGTCGACGAGGATCGCCTGGCCCTCCGGGCGTGAAATGACCCCTCGAATCTGCGTGCGCGTGGTCTGAGGCTTGTTCGACACGATGGCGACTTTCTCGCCAACGAGCCGATTCAACAGCGTCGACTTGCCGGCGTTCGGCCTGCCGACGAGCGCGACAAAACCCGATCGGTAGCCGGGCGGCGCCTCGAGCGGGCGGCGACCCTCGCCAGCGTCTTCGATCTGCGTCACGGCGGGCTCGATGCCGGCCGCCGATTCGTCCTCGTGTTCGATCATCCCTGTTGTGTCGCCTCCCGCGACGCGTCGGCTTCGGGTTGGACGAGTCGTCGCGCACGCACGAGGCTGATTCGCCGACCATCGGACTCGAGCACCTCAAACTCGAGTCCCCGGTACTCCATTCTTTCGCCGATCGACGGCAGGTGGCCAAGTTCCTTGATCACGAGCCCGGCGACCGTCGTGAAGTCGTCGGTTTCGAGCTCCCTGTCGAAGAGTACTTCGAGCTTCCGAATCTCGGTCGAGCCTTTCACGACCGTCGCGCCGGACTCGTCGACTTGCGAGTCAACGTCGTCATCGGCCACGACGTCCTCGTCCTCGATCTCACCGACAATTTCCTCGAGAAGATCCTCGATGGTGATGACACCGCAGAGGGCGCCGTATTCGTCGATGACGATCGCGATCTGAACCGCGGACTTGCGCATTTCCTCGAGCAGGTCCGCGACCGCCTTCACGGATGGAACGAAGTATGCCGGCCGCATGATCTCGGTCACCGGCGAACTCTCACGGCCGTCGCTCCAGGCCGACAGCATGTCGCGGACGTAGATCACGCCCTCGATGTTGTCGAGATGTTCGTCGTAGACCGGCAGTCTAGAGTGCTTCGCCGCGACCATCATGTCCCGAGCCTCGAGAATGCTGGCCGTGTGCGAGATGGCGACGATCTGAGGTCGCGGCGTCATGACCTCACTCACACGCGTATCGCTGAGCTCGATGATCGACTGGATCATCTGCCCTTCGGCTTCCTCCAGGATGCCTTCTTCTTCGCCAACGTCGATCAGCGCCTGAATGTCGCTCATCGTCTGGTCGTCATCGAAATCCGAATCGTCGCTCGAGGCCTCGGGCTCCGGCCGCCGAAGTGAAAGGATTATCTTCGAGAACGGCGCGACGACGATGGATGCGACGACGTAATAGGGCTTGAAGACCGGCAGTAGGCGAAGCAGGACCCTCTCCGGGGCGTTCTGGGCGATCAGTCGGGGGAGGATCATCCGGCACAGAACGACCGCCGCGAACGCGGCGCCGAATCCGGTGGCAATCGAGTGCGGAATCGCGAGACGCCGGGCGACGTCGACCGAGAGCACGGCGAGACCGATCGAGATTGCGTAGATGCCGACGAGCAGCGTGTCGTGAAAGCGCTCGCGGTCCTCCATGAGCCTGTCGAAGAACGCAAGCGGGCCTTCCGACCTCGCGCTGCCGCGCAGCATCGCGAGAGAAACATCGCTCATCAGCACGTACGACGTTTCGATCGTCGCGAGCAGAACCAGCAGAATGACCGCTACGCCGGCCAGCGCCAGATCAACGCCAAGTATCATGGTGCGCCGAGTGTAGCACAGCGATTCGACCGCGCTGCCGCCGAGTCTGGCTCCGTTTTCACGTTCCGAGGACGGGCAGCGTACGACGATCGCGAACGACTTCGCCGTCCGTGCTGAAGTACGACAACTCGCGGCGATAACATCGATTGTTCGCCATGTCGAACGCCACGCATGAGTCGATGGGTCGCGAGTAAACGTGAATGCTCACCGAGCGCTCTTCTTCGTTGAAGAGTTGGTGGATCGTCTGCAGTTTGTCGGCAGTGAGCACCGGCCCTCCTGCGACGGCATCGACTTCGCGCAGTCGATCGAGCTGGATGTGATCTGAGCCAGCGAGGCAATCGATGCCGACGACGTTCTGGTTTTCTGGGTGATCGCACCCGAGCCACTTGTAGTCGACGACGCGAAGGTTGCCGCGCTGGGTCATCATCCAGCAGAGCTGGCCATTGTGCGTGTGCACCGACGTCCGCTGGCCGGGTTCCCAACAGATCGCCATGACCTCGAAGAGGTCGTCCCGGTAGATGAGGTTTCGCGTGTAGTAATCGGCGTCGTAGTGAACGAAGGGAGAGAGGGAAGTGTCGGTCAGCTCGATGCCATCGCAGAAATCGAGCACCGAGTCGCGTGTGATGACGCTCGACTCGAACGAGCGAATCCTCGCAACGAAATCGTCGATCCCAATACGTTTCTTTCCGCCCATGCCGCGCCCTCTCGCCCGGGATTTCAACCGCGTGACCGACCCGGCCATGGTAGGCATCCTGCCCTCGATTTGCAATCGGCGACGGCTCGGGACCGACTTAGAGAGCGGTTCTTAGAGAGCGGTTCATGGACGGGTCGCATTATTGATGAAGACGCTTGCATCGCACGCCTCACGCATCAGTACCGGGCGTGGTAGCGCACGGGTCGATCCCGAGCGCGTGTGACGACACCAGGCGCGGGCTAACGGAGAGGCTGACCCGGGCGCTACTGCGCACGGTACTGATGCGTTGAGCGCGCGTCCTTGAGACACTGTTCAATGACAAACTTATGACCGTCTCGGTAAGTCGGGGAAACCTTGAGGCCGAAGTCTCCGAAATACATGGTTCGAGCCTAGCCAGAGGAGGCTGCGCGGCAAGCTTGCCCAGTCTTGACGCAACGCGAAGCCCGCCAGTAGGCTCAAAGGTTCTGTAACTCACCGATTTCACACGCAGAGGTACTCGATGAATCTCAAGACGATGGCAACGGTCGCCCTGGCGACAGTATTCGCGCTCAGCGCGACACCGGCGGCTCGCGCCGATGAAGGCATGTGGACGTTCAACAACGTCCCTCGCGCTGACATCAAGAAGAAGCATGGCTTTCAGGTCACGGACGCGTGGCTCGACAAAGTCCGGCTGGCGTCGGTCCGCTTCAACAATGGCGGCTCGGGCTCGTTCATTTCGGCAGATGGACTCGTGATGACGAATCATCACGTGGCGTCGGACGCTCTCGACAAGCTGAGCACTCCGGAGCGGAACCTCTACAAGGAGGGATTCCTGGCGCGTTCGAGGGCCGAAGAGGCAAAAGTGCCCGATCTCGAACTGAACGTCCTGATGAGCATCGAGGACGTCACGGATCGGGTAAACGCCGCGGCCACGCCTCAGATGGACGTTGCGGCCGCCAATGGCGCGCGACGCTCCGCCATCTCGGAGATCGAGAAAGAGTCGCTGGCGGCGACCGGACTTCGCAGTGACGTCGTGGTTCTATACCAGGGCGGAAAATACAGCCTGCACCGCTACAAGAAGTACACGGACGTTCGACTCGTCTTTGCCCCTGAGTTCGACATCGCGTTCTTCGGCGGAGATCCTGACAATTTCACGTTTCCCCGCTACTGCTTCGACATCGCGCTGTTCCGGGTGTACGAGAACGACGCGGCGGTGAAGGTTCCGAGCTATCTGAAATTCTCGAGGAAGGGCGCGAAGAACGGTGAACTGACGTTCATCTCGGGGCACCCCGGTTCGACGCAGCGGCTCAACACGATTTCACATCTCGAATATCTGCGCGATGAGGAATTGCCGCTCTCGCTGAAGATCCTCGAGCGAAATATCGCGCTCATCAAGAAGTACGGCGCAACAGGGGAAGAGCAGGAGCGTCAGTCCCACGACGACCTGTTCGGTTATCAGAATTCGTACAAGGCCTACCTGGGTAGGTACGAGGGACTTAAGGACGAGTCGATCCTGGGCCGGAAGCGCGCCTTTGAAGCCGACGTGCGAGCCCGTGTCGCGGCGGACAAGCGAATGAAGGACTCTTACAGCGATGCGTGGGACACGGTCACGAAGTCGCGAGAGTCCCTGAAGTCGTTCGGCCTCCGTCGTAGGTTGATCGATAGCGCGGGGGCCTTCAATACCTCCCTTTTCGGAATGGCGCGACAGATCGTCCGCCTGGCCGCTGAGAGCGAGAAGCCCAACTCCGAGCGCCTGCGCGAATACACGGACGCGGCGCGGGGTCCACTCGAGGAGAGGCTCTTCACGCAGGTCCCGCTTTATCCGCAGTACGAGGAAGTGAAGCTCGCTGACTCGCTTGGCGCCATGCAGGAAATGCTTGGTGCGTCGGATGCGACCGTGAAGCTCGTTCTCGACGGCAAGTCACCCGCGGACCGGGCCCACGATCTCGTTCACACGACGAAGATCGGCGACGCGGCGTTCCGCAAGTCGCTCGTCGAAGGCGGTGTCGGGGCCGTTGCGGCGTCGACCGATCCGATGATCAAACTCGCCGTGGCCGTCGATGCGGAATCTCGATTGCTTCGAAAGCGCTACGAAGACGAGATCGTCGGACCGGAGCGGGCGGCGTATGCCAAGATTTCGAAGGCGATCTTCGAGGTCGAGGGCGACAAGCTTTACCCGGATGCGACGTTCACGCTCCGACTCTCGTATGGCAAGGTCGCGGGATACAGCGAAAACGGTCGGAGCATCGCACCGTTCACGATGGTCTCGGGTGCCTTCGAGCGCTCAACACAGGCTGGAAACAAGGACCCGTATCGATTGCCGGAGAAGTGGATGAAGGCGAAGGAGCGACTCAACCCGTCGACGCCGTTCAACTTCGTGTCCACGAACGACATCATCGGAGGAAATTCGGGATCGCCGGTCATCAACAAGAAGGCCGAAATCGTCGGTCTAGTGTTCGACGGCAATATCCAGTCGCTCGTCGGGGCGTTCATCTACGACGAGGCCCAGAATCGATCCGTGTCGCTGGATTCGCGCCTGATTCTCGAGGCGTTGACAAAGGTGTATGCGGCGAAGGAGATCGTTGCGGAGATCACGCGATAGGACAGACTGCCAAGGTCGAAAAACAGGAAAAGCCTCCGAGGTCGCTCGACATCGGAGGCTTTTCCACTTTCCGGAATCCATCAAGCCGCGCGGCGACTTGGAGGTTGTTCGTCTCTTTTGTCCGCGCGCCGCGTGTGTGCTCCGCCGACGACGCGCTGCTTTCGGGCAGCAAGGGCCTTGAGCTTCCGCTGCAGTTCCTCGCGCGGCATCTGTCCCGTGGTCTCGACGCGAACCATTCGCGCCGGCTGTGCGCCGTTCGCCTTCACAAAGCCAAAGAGCTTCTTCATGGCTGCCTCCTCTCCCGGTTTGGGGGCCGTTGACACGGAGGTCAAAAGGCCGGCTTGCTGTCTTCGAGCAGGCCGGCCTTTGAAAGCCACGATACGCGGGCGGCTATTCCCGCGTCTGCCTGCTCGACGTGTCGGGGTCGCGTGGCGACCCGATTCCGCAGCGTGTTTGTTGCACACGCGCCCACCCAGCATCTTTCGCGCATGAATCCGGCAGGAGGGAAAGGCCCTCGGCCGGCACGCTACTGGGAGGTTCGGATTTTCTGGACATACCGTCGAACTTCCTTTTGTGAAGGTCCTTGGCCCCATCCGGAACCTCGGACACGTGGACGATTCGGGTCCTACTCGAGGCGCGACGCTCTCGGCAAACCTTACGGGGAGTATGAACTCGGCGTACCGCGACTGTCAAACTGGGCGGTAGTGGGTCCCTTGGATCAAGGTTCCAGCGACCGGCGCGGAATCCGAAAGGCCCGGCAGGCAGCGGAATAGACGGATCCCTGCCGTGGCCTGGTGCAGGCTCACTGCTAATTTTGCGTCTCTGCGTCTTCCCTTGCGCCTTTGCGAGAATTTCTTCCCCGGCTTGAAGAGTTTCTCGCAAAGGCGCAAGGGAAGACGCAAAGACGCAAAAGCAAACGCAGTATTTCAGGCGCTCGCCGAGGCTCCGGCGAGAAGCTGACGTAGCACGAATGGAAGGATTCCGCCGTGCACGTAGTAGTCCACTTCGATCGGCGTGTCGATTCGCAGCGTCAGGGCGACACGCTCCTCGGTGACGCCGCCGGAACGATGAATGACGAGGGTCACATCCTGGCGCGGCGTGATGCCATCCTCGACGCCCTCGAGGTCGAAGGTTTCCGTGCCGTCGAGGCCGAGCGACACGCCGGTCACGCCGTCCTTGAACTGACACGGCAGCACGCCCATTCCAACTAGGTTGCTCCGGTGGATCCGTTCGAAGCTCTCGGCAATGACTGCCTTGACCCCGAGCAGGAACGTTCCCTTCGCCGCCCAGTCACGCGAGCTTCCCGTCCCGTATTCCTGTCCGGCAATGACGATGAGCGGCGTTCCGGACGCCTGATAGCTGACAGCGGCGTCGTAGATCGACATCTCCTGGCCTTCCGGTTGAAGCACCGTCACGCCGCCCTCCACGCCGGGCACGAGGAGGTTCTTGATGCGGACGTTCGCAAATGTACCGCGAGTCATGATGCGGTCGTTTCCGCGGCGCGATCCGTAACTGTTGAAGTCTTTCGGCTCCACTCCGTTCTCGACAAGAAATTTGCCGGCCGGAGATGCCGGCTTGATGGCTCCCGCCGGGCTGATGTGATCGGTCGTCACTGAATCGCCAAAGAGCGCGAGCAGTCGCGCGCCGCGGATGTCGTGTGCCGAACCAGCGTCCATCGTGAACGAAGTGAAAAACGGGGGCTCCTGAATGTACGTGGACGCTTCGTCCCACGCGTAGACGAGACCGGTCGCAGCCGGAATCTCTTCCCACAGCGGATTCTGGCCGGCGAAGTTCCCGTAGAGCGTGCGGAACGTCTCGGGGTCCATCGCGTCCTTCATCAGAGATTCGATCTCGGCGAGCGACGGCCAGATGTCGCGCAGGAACACCGGCTGCCCGTCGGCGCCATTGCCAAGGGGGTCCAGGCTCATGTCGACTTCCACGCTACCCGCAATTGCAAAAGCAACCACTAACGGCGGGCTCATCAGGAAATTCGCCCGGACGTTCTGGTGAATTCGAGCCTCGAAATTGCGATTGCCGCTCAAGACGCTGGCGACCACGAGGTTGTTGTCGACGATTGCCTTCTCGAGACCGTCGTCCAGCGGCCCGGCGTTGCCGATGCACGTCGTGCAGCCGTACCCGACCGTATTGAAGCCGAGCTGATCGAGGTACGTTGCAAGACCCGTCTTCTCCAGATACTCGGTGACGACGCGAGATCCCGGTCCGAGCGATGTCTTCACCGTGGGTCTGACCTTCAGCCCCTTTTCGACCGCTCGCCTCGCCAGGAGTCCTGCCGCGAGCATCACGCCGGGATTCGACGTGTTCGTGCACGAAGTGATCGCCGCGATGACGACGTCGCCGTGGCCGATGGCTCCGTCACCATTCGACCCGAGGCCCGTCGGATATGAGGCCGACGGATCGTCACCGGCGCGTCCGAAACCGCCATCGGCCACGGATTGATCGAGGAGCTGCGTGAATTTCGTTTTCAGGGCATCGAGCTCGATTCGGTCCTGAGGTCGCTTGGGCCCCGATACGCTTGGGGTGACCGATGCGAGGTCGAGCTGGAGCAGGGTCGTGTAGTCGCAATCGCCTCCCTTCGGAATCCCGTACAGTCCCTGCGCCTTGAAGTAGCTGCAGACCATGTCTACGTGTTCGTCCGAGCGACCGGTTGCGCGAAGATAGTCCGCCGAGGCGTCATCGAATGGGAAGAAACCCATGGTTGCGCCGTATTCCGGTGCCATGTTGGCGACCGTTGCGCGGTCCGTGAGGGGCAGCGAAGAGGCTCCGGTGCCGTGGAATTCGACAAATTTCCCAACCACCTTCGCCTTGCGAAGCATCTCGGTGACGTGCAGCACGAGATCGGTCGCCGTTACTCCTTCTCGAAGAGATCCGGTCATGTGCACGCCAACCACGTCAGGCGTGAGCATGTAGACCGGCTGACCGAGCATGGCGGCTTCGGCCTCGATGCCGCCGACGCCCCAGCCGACGATGCCAAGTCCGTTGATCATCGTCGTATGCGAGTCGGTGCCGACGACGGTGTCGGGGTAGCACATTCCGTCCTTCGCGAGCACGCCGTGGGCGAGGTATTCGAGGTTGACCTGATGAACGATGCCAATCCCCGGAGGAACGACGCTAAAGGTGTCGAATGCCTGCATGCCCCACTTCAGGAACTCGTAACGCGACCGGTTGCGCTGGAACTCGATCTCCATGTTGCGCTGCAGTGCGTCGGACGTCCCGAAATAGTCGACCTGAACCGAATGGTCGACCACGAGGTCGACGGGCACCAGTGGCTCGATGACGGCCGGGTCTTTTCCGATGCGCGAAACCGCTGACCGCATCGCGGCGAGGTCCACGAGCAACGGCACTCCGGTGAAGTCCTGAAGCACCACACGAGCTACCACGAAGGGGATCTCCTCGGTCCGCTCGGCGGAAGCTCCCCAGTTCGCGAGCGCCCGAACGTCCTCCTCCGACACGCGCTTGCCGTCGCAGTTTCGCAGGACGGACTCCAGCACGATGCGGATGCTCACCGGAAGCCGCGAGACCGGTCCGACACCTTCGGCTTCAAGTTGCGGCAGCGAGTAGAAGTGTTGAGTAGAGTTGTGTCCGTACGAGAAGGATTGCAGGGTACCGAAAAGATTGTGTGACATAGCGGTCGGGAAGTGTAGAAGCGGCCTCAGAATACGTCAAGGAAGCACCCCATCGGGTGCGAGAACCCTTTCTACGCCTTGAAGAGTTTCGCGCAGAGACGCAAAGGAAGACGCAAAGACTCAGAGCAGCAACTGGAATGTGAAGGCAATGGACGACGAAAGGGAATGGCGAATCGCTCCGTCTCTGTCGTGAACTTCCAGAGGCACTCGGTGTCGCCGGAATGGTAGTCTTGCAGCATGCGGAATCGGATCGCGGCGGCCGTCGTAGCCGTCCTTCTCACGGGGGTTTGTGCAGGCGGACAGGCGCTTCGGCCGCTCGAGGCGCCGCGCACGGGACCGATCGGCTCGACGGTGCCGATTAGAGAGCAGATCTCGACACTCATTGGCGCCGATTCGCCGCAATGGGCCGTCGTGATACGCGCGCTCGATGGCACGGTAATCTTCGAGCGGAACGCGGAGATGCCGCTCCAGCCGGCGTCGAACATGAAAGTCCTGACAACGGCGGCGGCGCTCGACTCGCTCGGTCCAGGGTGGACGACTCGAACTTCCGTTTACGCCACGTCGCACGTGTCGGACGACGGTACGGTCGAAGGAGACCTCGTCTTTTATGGACGTGGCGAGCCGAATCTCTCGGGCCGGTTTTCGGCTGGCGGAGACGACCTCGAGCCACTCCGCCGGCTTGCGGCGGCCGTTCGCGCCCGCGGGAATTGCGCGGGTCACCGGCGACCTCATTGCCGATGACAGCTATCTTTCGGGGCCGCCGCACGGTTCCGGGTGGGCGTGGCAGGATCTGCAGTGGCATTTCGGCACCGAAGTCAGCGCTCTCTCCTACAACGACAATCTGGCGTCGATAAAGGTCATTCCGGGCGTTTCGGGATCTCCTTGCCAGGTCGAGATCAAGCCGGACGTCGGCTACGTAGAAATCCTCAACACGACGACGACGGGAGGGACGGCTCGCATCTCAGTTCACCGCGGGGTGGATGGATCGGTGATCGAGGTCACCGGTTCGCTTCCGGTAGGTGACGAGGGCGTGACGGTCGACATTGCCGTACATGATCCGCCGGCTTACGCTGCCGCGGCGTTCAGGCGCGCGCTCGCCGGCGAGGGCATCGTCGTCGATGGGACAATCCGTCGGCTTGCCGCATATGACCAGCGGCCCGAGTCTCTCGAGCTCCACCGACTGCACGAGATCGCCTCCATCGAGTCGCGGCCGCTCGCTGAATTGGTTCGCGTGACGAACAAGATGTCACAGAACCTGCACGCTGAGCTGATCTTGAGGATACTCGGCCGCGAACACGGTCCGTCGGACCTTCCGAGCGATCAGGCGGGTGCGGCGGTGGTCCGGTCGTTTCTCGCGAAAATTGGCGCTCGCGTCGAAAGCACCGTTCTTGCGGATGGTTCGGGCCTGTCGCGTCTGGACCGCGTCTCGGCGTCCGTGCTCGACGCCGTCATTCGGAAGATGGCTCTACACGAGAGCCGTGCGGCGTTCTTCGAATCGTTGCCGGTCGCGGGCGTCGACGGTACGCTGCGCCATCGCCTGGGAGGAATGCAGCTCTCGGCAAAAACGGGCTCGCTCGCAACGGCGAAATCGATGTCGGGATACCTGACTGGGGAGTCGGGGCGCCGATATGCGTTGACCTTGATTTACAACGACAAAGATGGCTCGACGAGAAGTGCGATTCCGATCATGAATCACATCGTCGAGGCACTTTCGAAGGAGTGACGACGGCATCCCGGCCACCGGCAGACATTTGCAGACTTTTCGACGACCGATCGGCCTCTTACAGCCGCGGTCGTTTGCAAAGCGACCCCGTGATATGTGATGACGATGCTCGTGACGTGGACCTCCCCCCTCCGAACGATCGCCGCGTGCGTGATCGCGCTGGCGCTTGCGCCGGTATGCGCACAGGCACAGAAGCCGGCGCGAGGGCACCGAACCCCGGTGGATCAGACCATGCGGCGGCAGGAGCGTCGGGACGCAAAGCGCGACATTCGTCGAGACCTGAAGGGAAAGCCTCCGGATGGACGGGCGGGGGACGGTGAGATGAGGCGCGGGCGTCCGCAGGGACGAGGAGCGGTCATCGGGCGGGCTCTTGGGCTCCTTTCCCTGACTCCCGAGCAGCGGCGATCCATGCGTCAGATTCGCGCGCGCACCGATGAACGGATGCGCCAGCACGGGCGGCGAGTGCTCGACCTCAGACGCGACATAGACGCGAGCCTCTTCGGACCGACGTTGTCCATGGACGTCGCCCGAGCCAAGGCTCGCGAGCTTGCAACGATCATAGGAGAGCGCACTACGGAGCGGACGCTCGTGGAATTGGCCGTTTTCGAGATCCTGACTCCGGCCCAGCGTGCAGAGATTCGCGCGATGCGCGATGCGCAACGCTCACGGGTGCGCGAGGAGCTTCGGGATCGCCGCACCGACTCGCGGGTGCGGCCTCAGGACCGTCCTCAAGAGCCACCTGGACCTCCGACGGATGCAAGTCCCGATGCCCCGGATCCGGATGGCGAATTTGAAGACGAGCCGGCGGAACCAGTGGGTCCACCGGAATCAGGCGGCCGTATGAGAGCGCAACGGCCGGGTGGGATGCCTGAGTTGCTCGCGAACCTGAACGTCACTCCTGAGCAGCTTCGCCGCCTCCGTCAGCTGAGGTGGCAACAGGCTCCCCGTACTCGACGTACCGCGATGCAGTTCCGGGACCTGCAGGCCCGGATCGATGACCAGCTCCTGGCCGAGTCGATCGATTCGGCTCAAGTCAAGGACCTTGCCGCACAGCTGGGCCGCGCCGATGCAGAGCGTGAGCTCGTCCGATTCGAATCCGAAGCCGGTATTCGCGAGATCCTCACGTCTCAACAGGCAGAGGCCTTTCGCGAGCGTCGACGCCGGCAGTGGGTCGATGGCCGCGATGGCGGATCACAGCCGCCGGAAACCACGACCGAGCCGCCTCCGATGCGCTGAAGTGCCCGGATCGTCGGCAAACCGGGCATCGTAGCTGGACAGGCTGCCCGTGAGCGTGGTTCAATTCCGAGTTTCTGTGCAGGACTAATCCGCTAGCATTCCGCCAAGGCGAGACAAGAAGGAGGACGAATGTCCGAAGAGTTGACCACGACCGAAACTATTGAAGAAACTGTCGAAATTCCCGCTGAGGAAGAAGTCGAAGAGATCTCGTATCACGCCGTCGAGGAAGAGGGCCACGTCACGGCGATCTGGGAGATGAAGGGCCGCAAGCACCTTCGAACGATAGACCCGCGAAGCCACGAGGGCAAAGCCATCCTCGGAACCCACGAGATCGACGAGCCGACGGCGATCGCCGAGGCAAGCGGCGCCTAGCCCTTGTCCGGCCAGAACGAAAGGGGGGACGGTTCGGTAATCAGCCCCTCTTCCGCGGCCAATCGATAGAATCGCTCCAGCCCAGCGAGTCCCTCGCCGTCGAGCTCGTAGTGGATGTTTGACGTCAGGTATTCGACGACGGACGCTCGGTCGAGGCCGAGCGAAAGGGCGTAACGGTCAGCGATCTGGTCGATTGCCGCCCGTCCTTCGGTCAGCGCGGAGAGGAAATCCGGCCCTGACTCGGAGAACTGGTTCTTGCGCAGTCCCCAGACTGCGAAGACAAACGGCAGTGACGTCGCGTCCCACCAGAGCTCGGCGAGGTCGTAGACGTCGGCACCGGCAGTGTCGACGGTCATGGCCGGGTCCCCAATCAGAAGAGCTGCATCCGCGCTCTCGAGCATCTCAGCCAGGTTTGGCTCGGCCGCAGAGTAGCGTGGACGAACTCCCCGAAACCTCCCCAGGAGGATCTGGACGAGCGCAACGGACGTCCGCGACTGTGTGTCGAGGGCAACGGTGTGGATCCGCTCGAGTGGAACCGTCGAAACAAGGAGTACGCTGCGGACCCTGTCGCGCGCCGCGACACACACGCCGCGCGCGATGGACAGTCCGGGTATTCTCTGGACTTCTATCGACGGGATCAGGGCGCCTTCGACCTTCTTGTCAGCGAGCAGGCGGGCGCACGCCGATGGCGCCGGGTCCGGTTCGAGAATGCAGCGATCGCGTTGAGATCCATCCGAGAACGCCCAGACAAGAGGAGCCGAGTTGAGGTAGCTCGACGCCGCGATTCGGGGAACGGCGGTCACCCGTCGACCTCTGGCCGAAGCGACGCAAGCGGCAGGATAATCGCGGGTCTCGGCCGTGTGGCGTTTGGGTCGCAGGACTGCATTGGTTGAGGGCTCGGAATGGTTGGGCGATGGGGTCGTCGCACTGGGTCCAGGACGGTGACGACCCTCCTCGGTAGTGGTGCGAAACGGGACAATCTGGTCCGTGCCGAACGTGATCCTAGGGCCCAAATCGGACGTTTGACAAGAGAATTTCCCCTAATGGAATGTGCGTTGACAGCCGATAAGGGAGTTGTTACGATGCGGCTAACCTTACTTGGATTGAGAAGTTAGCTAGCGAAATCTGTCGTGGACTCGGGTCTCGTGACCGCAGTCGGTCGGCCCAGTTTGCGGCGGGAACGAGTCTGAGGAGGTTCGCTACGCGCCTGTTCGACGTTCTTGGAAGGAGCGGGTATGGCTCTTGTTGGTGATCTGAAAGACCTCGCGCTCGTCGACATAATTCAAATCAACTGTGTTGGTCGGAACACCGCACGATTGACGGTCAATTACCCGACCGGCGAGGGGGTCTTCTTCTTTCAGGATGGTGAGGTGGTCGATGCCCGACTTGGAAATCTGGTCGGCATTGACGCGGTTCATCGCGCGCTGGGGATGGAAGAGGGGTCGTTCCGAATCGACGCCGGAGTTACCTCCCCGACTCGAACGATTTTTGAACCCTGGGCCTCGATCCTGATGGAGGGAATGCGTCTCATCGATGAGGCGCGACACACCGGGTCGGCAGTCAGTCAGACGCAATACCAGGCACTCGTGAACGATCTCGTGAAGGTGCGAGGTATCGAGGGTGCGCTCGTCGCGACTTCGGACGGGGCTCTCCAGGCCAGTGTGAACATCAAGGCGCCCGATCGGATGTCGGCTCTCGCATCATTTCTCATCGCCAACGGGATCATTGCAGGGACTCCGGCGAATGCCGGGCGGCTCCAGCGAGTGGCTTTGTTCAATGGCGATCGGAAGACGGTCGTTATCGACCAGATGGAGTTCGTCGTTGCCCTCGTTTACTCCACGTCGCAACGAGACGAGGCCCTCGAGCCTCAGATCCAGCGCGCATTCAAGAAGTTGCGGGCACGCCGCTCGACGGGATCCCTGAGCACGGGCGGGCTGACCGGACCTCTCGGCTGATCCCACCGTCGTCGCCGCGCTTACCAGCTTCTCCCGAGAACAGCGGATGCGAGTACCCAAGGGCAAGCCCGTACACGAGAACCTCGGTACTTCCTACGTGAAGGTCGGCGCGCTTCTGGCGGATCTTCAGGTCAGGCAGTTCACCGGTTCCGTCCACATTGCATTTCGTGGCTACGACGCGAACGTGTTCATCGACGCCGGCTCGATCATCGGAGCGGTCGAGCAGACGGAGACAACGGTCCGTACTGGGTCGGACGCGATCGATGGACTGCTCGTGCGGTCCGAACACCGCGACGGCCTCGTTTCGATTTACGAACACGCGGCCGCAACCGTCGAGGCGCTTGCGGGAATCGTTGACGGGCAACCGGTGTATGAAGGTCTCTCGTCGGACTTCACGGATCTGGACAAGCTTATTCGAAAGCTCGCGTTGGACCGGCACGCCGTCTGGTACGTCGAGGTCGTGGCCACTGAGGACCTCGGAGTCGGCGTCATCTACATTCACGGCGGACAGCCCGATGGGATCTATGCGCCGTTCGACGGGTCAACGCTCTCGGGTCAGGCTGCGTTGAAGGCCATGCTCGAGGTCTCTGATGCCTTCGGGGCCGTCTTCAACGTCTACTCGGTGCCAGTAGACATCCCGGTCGCAGCCGTTGCCGAACCGGTGATGGACCCACCGAAGCTGTCAATCGTCAGGACAGGTGGAGCCGACGAGTCCGCGCCGGTCGCGGCAAAGATGATTGGCGACGCTGTTGCGATCGAGCGCCCCGTGGCAAACGAAGAGGCGATTTCGCCGCTCGTGCTCCTTTTGAGCGACGTCGTATCGACCATCGAGGAAGCCGTTGGTGCGCGAGACGGCGCAAACGGATTCGCGATTGAGCTTCGGGCTGGCCAGCTGGAGGTCGCGGAGCGGTTCCCATTCCTCGATCCGTTCGCTGCGGAGTTCGAGTACCACGCGGGCGAAATTGCATTCGTTGGCAATGTGGACCCCGAAGAGTTCGCGGCGGGACTTGCCGAGGCCCTCCACGTTGCAGTTGCAGGACTTTCTCGCCGGGATGGTATCGAAGGCGACCGACTTCGGCAGCGCGTCTCAGAGGCGCTGACCCGTCTCTATGACGAACGGAAGCCGGAGTTCGACGCGTTCGGTCTCGAAGGTATGCTGGCCTTCATCGCGGATGTCGACGAAGCGGATGCGGAAGCGGTGGAAACCGTCGAGCACGGCTGATTTGCGAGATGGATGGATCGAGAAACGGATACGGGAAGACCCTATCGCCCTGAAAGAGGAAAGCAATGTCGCGAGCCCACGAAGCCTTTCTGCAATCGGTCAATAACGTTCCTGGCGTCAACGCCTCGTACCTGATCAACAACCGGGCCGAGGTCCTGATGAGTCTTGCGCAGCGAGTCACCCCGGAGCAGTCCGGACAGCTCGCGCTGAGGCTCGTTCAGATGCTGGCCGCACTCGAGATGACCGACACGGCGACTGAAGAGATCACTCTGCACTTCGACCTGGGCTTCGTCATGCTCTATGCAAACCTCACGCTCGTGCTCGAGACGAAGTACGGGGTTGAAGAGGTCTTTCTCGCTGTGGTCGCCTCGCCGAAGATCAATCCGTCCATGCTGCGGATGACGGTGAAGGTCGCGGCAACAAAACTGAAGTCCGAACCGGCAGTCCGCGGATTGACCGTCAGCGCACAGGTGGATCGCCGTAACCTGTTACAGAAGAACTACCTTGACGAAGCAAGCCTCGAGATGATAAAAGCGCTCGTCCGCGCGTGAACCGGTACCACCGGGGCTAAGATCGGGGTGACTCCCGGTTCCTTTTTCGCGATCACTCTTCGCTCCAATCAACTTTCGGCAGGCGGGACGTATGGCGTCGGAGACGTCGGCGCCGTGTGTCGCACTCGACCACGGGAGGCGTGTCTCGCCGCTGGCGCAACAAGGGCACGATACGGGAATGGCAGAAGCGTTATCGGGAAATCTGGCACAGCTGAAGCTGATCGACATCCTTCGGCTGCTCCACCTCAGCGGCCGGACGGGCCAGCTCGAGCTGACGACCGAGGACGGGAAGTTCGGAGAGATCTACCTCGTTGGCGGGCTCGTTTCGCATGCGCTGTACGAAGAGTGGATCGGTGAAGAGGCTGTTTACGGGCTTTTCTCGTGGGGCGAAGGGACATTCCGTTTTCATTCCGACGAAACGACGGACGAACGGACGGTGTCGCTCGGTACCGATCAGATCATCGAGGAAGCGGCAACGTACGCCTCCGAATGGGAACGCATCCGGACGGTGGTTCCCTCGTCGAGCGCGATCTATCGACTCGCGGCGCGTCCGAGCGCTGACGTGCAGCTTCGGGCCGAGGATTGGTCCGTACTGACTCAGCTTGACGGCGAGAAGACGATCCTCGAGATCGCCGAAGCGTCCCAGCTCAACGAGCTGTTCACGTCGAAGATCATCAGCCGGCTTCACGAGCTCGGGCTTATTGAGCTCGTCGCCGTTCAGATGGCTGAGCCTGCCCCGGCAGCGGACTTCGTCGACGATGGGTTCATCGCTGCGGTTGAGGCCGACCTCATCCAGGCCATCGGCCCGATGGCGTCCATCGTGGTGGAGGACTGCGCCGAACAGATGGGGCACGGTCGCGGAAGTATACCGAAAGACGCTGTGCCTGAGCTCATCGAGCGTCTCGCCAACGAGATTCCCGATTCTGCACGCCGCACGAAGTTTCAAGAAGCGATGCTCGAACGCATGAGGAACATGTACTAATGAAGCTGAACATCCGGAACAAGCTGATCATTTTCGCGGTCCTCGCCATCATTGTTCCTCTCGGCATCTCTGCCGCGATCATTCTCATTCAGCTCACGACCTATACGCAGCAGCGCTCGACCGAACGCATCGTGTCTGATGCGCGTGTGGCGAAGTCGATCTTCTCGAAGCGCCAGGAGAACCTCAGAGCCGCAGCCCAGTCGCTTGCGGCGAGTATCGCCAGTGGACGCGGCGCGCCCAAGGCCGCCACAGGGGCTCCGGCAGGTGGCGCAGCGCCGGCGACGCCGGCATCCGCGGCGCCTGCATCAACGGCAGCCCCGAGCGGCACATCCGAAATCCTCAAGCGCCAGCTTGAAGCGAGCAAGCTCAGTTTTGCCGTGCTCCTCGACCCCAAGGGAAAGGTCGTCGCCCAGCACAACGGGGCACCGGTCGGCGATGGGGGCTACTTTGCAGCGAACCAGCTCTTCGTCGATGTGTCGAACCTCGCGCAGCAGGGCAAACCTGAGGCGCTCTCGGGTGCCGCCCTCGAAGGGCCGGCCCTGCTCGAGGGCGTGGCACTGACGAAGAGAGCCGAGGTTTCAGGCGTCGATTCGGGGCTTTTCCTCGAAGCGGCGGCGCCTGTGCTTTCCGGCGACTCGGTAACGGGAATCGTGGTTCTCGGACAGCTCGTGAACAACGATGTAGCGGTCGAAAGCGACAAGCAGCAATCGATCGTCAACGAGATCAAGGAGACCGTCTATCGTGACATGCGCGACGAGGCGGCCGTGGTGATCGCTGCCACGAAGGACGGCGTCAACACGATCGTGTCGACGAATCTCGCCGGAAGCGCCCAGGGCGGTGTTGCGATTGGAACGCAGGTCGCCGATGCGGGTGGCACGTTCGAGAAGCCGAGCTACAACACGCAGAATTTCCCGGGACCTGGGAGTTACGTCACGAGCTTCGTGCCTATCGAGGGAATTGCGACGAAGGAAGGCGCGAAGACAATCGGGAAGATCGGAGTCGCGATCAAGGAAGACTGGTTCACGGCCATTGTCCGCCGCGTGCAGCTTACGATTCTCGTCGTGACGCTTATGGCTCTCGTTCTCGCGATCGTCGGTGCGGTAATCGGCGCCCAGAAACTGACGCGTCCGATTGTCGAGCTGACTGAGGCGGCGAACCGAATCAGTCTTGGTGAACTCGACGCTCCCATCGCGGTCCAGGCGGACGACGAGATTGGCACGCTCGCCGAGTCGCTCGACCGTATGCGTATTTCGCTCAAGCAGGCCATCGAACGACTGAGGAAGCGGTAAGGAGGGCGTCGTGAGCAGCGATTTCAAGGACGTGCTCCGCGAGCGGGTCGAAGGCCTCGTGCGCGCACGCATGGCCGAAGTCGAAGGCGCGGTCGAATCGGCCCGGCAGGAGATCGGATCCGTGCTCGAGCGCCTCCACGGTTCGACGTCCGGAACGTCATTCAATCTCCAGGAGAGCCCCGCGCTCGATCAGATCTCAGCGGAGATCGCCGCGCAGGTCGGACAGGCTGCGGCGGAATCGAGCCGGCTTAGCGGAGACCTCGCACTCTTGAGGGACTCGGTAGTCGACATCGATAGCCAGTCGACCCAGGCCGATGTCCTCAACGCCCTCGTCGAGCGAGCCTACAACTTTGCGCCGCGAGTTGTGCTGTTCGTGGTCAAGGGCGATGACGCCATTGCCTGGGCGGCTCGTGGGTTCGACGACGAGCTCGGAGACGACGCGGTTCGCGGGCTGAGCGTTGCGCTCGGCTCCGATACGATGCTTGGGGCCGTGCTTCACGGGCAGACGACATTTCTCGGCGAGCCGCTCGATCAGAAGGACAACGGGGTTCTCCTGGATCGGCTCGGATCCATCAAGCCAGAGCGCATCTCGGGTATACCGCTGCGGGTTCGTTCAAAGACCGTCGGTATCCTTTACGCAGATTCGTACGACACGAGCGTAGGGTCGATCGGGATTGAAGCGCTCGAGCTCCTTGTGCATTCGGCCGTAATCATCGTCGAGCTGGCATCACTTCGCCAGCGAATCGGTGAGCCGGGCGGTCGCTCGCACGGAACAAGCTCGACGGCGCCACTCTCGGCCGTCGTCCGGCACGCCGTCGCGCCTGCAGCCGTTCCTGAGCCGCCGCCAGTTCCGGTTCCCGCACCCGTTGAGATCGCAGCGCCGCCGGCGGCCGAGGCCGTCGCGGAACCCGATGTCCTGGCCGAAGCGCCCGTTTCGGCGCCGCAGGAAGGTGCTCTGCCGGTCGAATCCGGCTTTGGATTCGAGGTCGAGCCGGAACCGGAAGCCCTCGTTGCTGAAGAACCAGAGCCGCAGCCCGAGCCAGCGCCCGAGCCTGAACCGGCTATGGTCGAACCGGCCGCGGAGCCATCATTCGTCTCTCCTGAGCCTGACGCGTGGGCGGAGCCCGAAATCCTCGTCGAGCCGCAGCCGATGTTCGAGTTGCCGGCGGAACCTGCACCGTCATTCGATATCGGGCAGGAAGCCGCGGCTGAGCCTGAGTACGAAATCACGATTCCGCCCGACGGCGAGCCTTCCGAGCCCGCGCCGAGTCCGTTCGAGCTTTCTGCCGAACCCGCGCCGGCTGACGTCGTCGACGACCGGACGATTCCCGTGTTTTCTGAGCCGCCGCCGGTTTCGTCGGTTGGATTCGTGGACGAGGAACCGACGGCCCAGTGGACTCCGCAGCCCGTCGTCTCTGCTTCCGCCCCGCTCTCGGCAACGATGCCTCCGGCTGCAGGCGAGCTTTCGCCCGAAGAAGAAAAGCTCCACAACGATGCTCGTCGGTTTGCCAGGCTCCTCGTGAGCGAAATCAAGCTCTACAACGAACAGGCGGTGGCTGAAGGGCGTTCGAACAACGATCTCTACGAGCGCCTGAAGGACGACATCGATCGGAGCCGGCAGATGTACGACAAGCGCGTCGCTGCAGTGGTCGCGGATCGTTTCGACTACTTCTACGATGAGCTCATGAACACGCTTGCCGAGGGTGAGCCCGCGAAGCTCGGCCCGGACTGTCCCGGCCCGACGGTATAGCGACGGTTTCCGCGCGCCGGCGAGTCTCCGATGCGGACGCCTGAGAGCGCCCAGCGTCGGCGCGTTCGAGTGAGGGCATGAACGTTTTCGATGTCTTGAAGGAACGAGGTTTCGTCTACCAGTCGACCGACGAAACGGAATTGCGGCACATGCTCGAGACAGAGCGGGTTACCGGCTATATCGGTTACGACCCGACGGCCGAGAGCCTTCACGCTGGCAACCTCGTCACGATCATGATGCTCGCGCACCTGCAGCGCGGCGGGCACCGCCCCCTCGCGATCGTCGGGGGCGGTACGGCGCTCGTTGGCGATCCGTCAGGTCGCTCCGAGATGCGCCAGATGCTCACGAAGGAGAAGATCGCGTCGAATCTCGTCGGCATCCGCGGACAGCTCTCGCGATTTGTCGAGTTCGACGATTCCGAGACCGGCGCGAAACTCATCGACAACGCCGAGTGGCTCGAGAAACTCCATTACATCGAGTTTCTGCGCGACATCGGGCGTTACTTCGCCGTCAACCAGATGATCAAGGCGAAGGGTTACGCCGAGCGCCTCGAGCGCGAGCAGGGCCTCTCATTCATCGAGTTCAACTACCAGATCCTGCAGGCCTACGATTACCTCGTCCTCCATCAGCGTTATGGCTGCCGTCTTCAAATGGGCGGAGCCGATCAATGGGGAAACATCGTGGCTGGATGCGACCTCGTCCGTCGAGTCGCCGGAGCCGGCGCCCACGCTGTGACCGTCGAGCTCATCACGACGTCAGCGGGCGAGAAGATGGGCAAGACCGCGGCCGGTGCCGTGTGGCTCTCAGCCGACCGCACGTCCGTCTACGACTTTTACCAATACTGGCGCAACGTGGACGATCGCGACATCGGACGGTTCGCAGCGATCTTCACATTCAAGGATATGCAGGAAGTCCGCGAACTCGGTCGGACCGACGGGAAAACGGTGGATGAGATCAACGCCGCGAAAGAGGAGTTGGCGGTCGCGGTCACCGCGCTCGTCCACGGCGAAGAAGCGGCACTCCAGGCTCGCGACAGTGCGCGGGCCATGTTCGGAGCGGCCGGAGACCTCACGAATGCGCCGACGACTGAGGTCTCGCGCGACCGACTCGAGACCGGAGTGTCCGTCGTCGACCTGCTCGTGGAGACCGGCATGCTGCCGTCGAAGAAGGAAGCCCGGCGCAAGATCGAGGAGAGGGGAATCCACGTGAACGACGAGATGGTGAGCGACCACCATCGCGTCATCACGATGCGTGACTTCGACGCGGGGTACGCGATCCTGCGCGTCGGAAAGAAGTCGCGCCGGCGCCTGCTCGCTACCTAGCCGAGGACGCTACTCGAAGAGATAGGCCTTGCCGGGATGTCGATAGTAGGTCGCCCGCGCCCGCACCGACGTAAAGACTCCGCTTTCGAGGGTGATGGCTGTCAAGCGGCCTCCGTACACGCATCCGGTGTCGATCCCGATCGCCTTCGGCAGGCAAAGCGGATCGCGAAAAACGTGATGGCCGAAAACGACCTTCTCGCGCCCGTCGTACGACTCCCACCACATCGCGCCGTCCGGTTGGCCGTTGATGGTCTTGATCTTCAGCAGGTCGACGCGCGACTGCTCACTCAGCGGAACACCCGGCCTCAGGCCAGCATGGGCAACAACGACGTCGCCGAGGTCGAGCAGGAGAGGGAATCCATCGAAGAGCGCCAGTGAAGCTTCGAGGATTCCCGCATCGCTGAGCTGACGGATCGTCTCGAGGACGGCCGGCGTCGCGTACGTCGGATCGCCATCGAGGGTCGGACGCAGCTTGTCCTCGTTGTTTCCGAGAATCACGGTCGTGTGGGCGAGGTCACCGTCGAGGAATCGGCGCACGACGCCAGCGCTATCCGGTCCGCGCACGACGAGATCTCCGACGAATATCAGGCGGTCGCCGGACGTCGCACCGAGGTTGTCAAGAAGCTCCGAGAGCTCGTCGTGGCAACCGTGGACGTCACCTATCACGTGCGTCGCCATTCCCCGATCATACCGCGAAAGCTCGAACGCGCAGACCGGCAGGCGTCTGGTATCATCGGCAACATGCAGCCATTCGGACGAGTCGTCCTTCTCGTGCTCGACAGTGTCGGCATCGGCGAGATGCCGGATGCCGCCGATTACGGCGACGCCGGAAGCGACACGCTTGGCAACATCCTCCGCCTGCGGCTGGCGCATCTGCCAAACCTGCAGGCGCTCGGACTCGGCAACATCCGATCGCTCGCGGGAGTTTCCCCAGCCGACCATCCGCGCGCCGCATTCGGGAAGGCCGCGCTCGAGTCGGCAGGCAAGGACACCACGACGGGGCACTGGGAAATGGCCGGACTCGTGACCCGAACTGCGTTTCCGACGTATCCGAACGGCTTTCCATCGCGAATCCTCGAGCCGTTCGAGCGCGCCATCGGTCGCTCCGTCATCGGTAACAAGGCGGCATCCGGCACGGAGATCATCGGCGAGCTCGGCGACGAGCACGTGCGGACCGGGTCGCCCATCGTCTACACATCGGCGGACTCCGTATTTCAGGTTGCGGCGCACGAGGACGTCATTCCGATCGCCGAGTTGTACAGGATATGTGTGGTCGCCCGCGAGCAACTGCGCGGAGCGGACGAAGTTGGCCGCGTCATCGCTCGCCCGTTTACCGGAACGTCGGGCGCCTACGTGCGAACGTCGCGCCGACACGATTACGCTGTCGATCCGCCGTCCGAAACGCTGCTCGATCGGCTTAAGGCGCGCGGTCTCGCCGTTGTCGGGGTCGGCAAGGTACCGTCGATCTTCTGCCATCGTGGCGTCACCGAGGAGGTTCCCGGGTCGGGGAACATGGACCTCGTCGACCGGACGATCGGGGCAATGGACAGCACGGGGCCCGGGCTCGTCTTCAGCAACCTCGTCGATTTCGACATGCTCTACGGCCATCGAAACGACGTCGAAGGGTACGCAAGCGCACTCGAGGCCTTCGATCGCCGACTTCCCGAGCTCGTTGCAGCCATGCGATCGGCTGATCTCTTCATCATTACCGCGGACCACGGTTGCGACCCGACGACGCCATCGACCGATCATTCTCGCGAGTACGTTCCGATTCTTGCGTTCGGCGAAGGCGTCCGTGCAGCGACGGCGATCGGGACTCGCCTGTCTCTTGCGGACATCGGACAATCGATCGCCGAGAACTTCGGAACCGTCACCGACGCCGGGACGAGTTTCCTCGGAGCGATCTCGAGAGGCACTCTGGCTGGCGAGCAATCGGACCGCACCGCCGCATCTTGACGGCGGCTGATACTACGACGATTCGTCGAACTCCAGTCGAAGCTCACGAACGAAGCTGCGAAGCGCCTCGATCTCGTCACCACTCACGAGGGTCGCCCGTTTCCTTATGACGTCGCACGCAAGCTCACCCTGAAGGCCGAGCTCGGTGACACGTGGAAATCCGTACGTGGCCCCCGAGCCGGACAGCTTGTGGAACGACTGCCGGAGCTCGTCGAGCGCTTCACCATTCGACGCCGACGCCTCGAGTGCGTCTAGTGCAGCCTCCAGGCCGTCGCATCTCAGCCTCGCCTTGTCCACATAACGACTGCGAAGGCGACCAAGCGTTTCCTCGAAGGTCTCGTCGCTCACGATCCTCCAAGTATCTCTCGCACCTGATCGGGCAGCGTCATCGGGTCGAAGGGCTTAGTGAGCACGCCGGCCGCGCCCGTCTCCATCAATCCCTTCACCTCCGGAGTCATCGCCTTCGCGGTCAGAAAGATAACGGGAATCGCCGCCGTCACCGCCGAGGCTCGAAGCTTCGCCAGCGTCGTGGGGCCGTCCATCTGCGGCATCATCACGTCGAGCAGGATGCAGTCCGGGCGCTCGAGCTGCGCGAGCTCAACCCCATCGAAACCGCTTCCAGCCTCGACAACCTCCATCCGTCCGACACGAGAGAGACTGAGCCGCGCGATCTGCCGGATGTCGGCTTCGTCATCGATGATGAGTATCTTCACGTGCAGTCCCTGTCTGGTCGAGATGGCGCAAGAGCTCGACGACGAGCTCGCGGAAATCCTCGTTCGTGGCTTTCGATTTGGTAAGAAACCGGGTCGGACCGAGTTGCAGGCGGTGACGCTCGAATCCCGACAGGTCCCGGCCAGTGTAGACGAGCAGAGGAATACGGTTCAACCGCGGCTCTCTCCGCAAGGCCTCAACGACGTCGTATCCATCGCCTTCGGGCAGCCCGATGTCCAAAACGAGGACGCCCGGTGCCTCGCTTCGAGCAAGTTGGACGGCCTCTCGTCCCGAGACTGCGGTACGCGACGAGATTCCCTCGCGCGACAGCTGTCGCTGCATCACGTCGAGCATCGCCTCGTCGTCATCGACGAGCAGGACATCGCCGCTGGCTTCCTTCGACGCCGCTAGCTGAATCGCCGTCAGCAGTCGCTCCGCGTCGATCGGTGCTGATATGAAGACAGTACGATCGTCGTCGAGTCGCGGCCCCGCGCCGTCGTCGATACAGACGACAGGAATCTCGTCGAGTCTCTCATCCGATCGAATCTGGTGGAGAAGGCTGAACGCACTCAGGTGCGGCGCGCTCGCGTCGAGGACGAGAATCGCAATCGAGTACTGGTCGAGGGCCTCGCGCGCCTCGGCAATGGACTCGGTGCAGACTGCATGCAGGGTCTCAGAGTTGAGGATCTCGGCGATGCCGGTCCGCGCCGCAGCTTCCGGGGCAAGCACGAGGACGCTGGACGACTCGATGATCTCGAATCCCGTTCGATCGTCGACTGCGCCCGGGACACGAAACCAGAACGTGCTTCCTGCCCCTTCTTCGCTCGAGACGCCGATGGTGCCCCGATGCTGTTCGACTATGGCACGGCAGATGGCGAGGCCGAGACCCGTACCGCCCCGCTCACGCGCATCGGTGCCTTCAACCTGATGGAAAGGCTCGAATATGGTCTCGTGGAACGACGGTGGAATCCCGCGCCCATGGTCGGCGACACGGATCTCGATGAGCCCGTCGCGTTCCCCCGCCGACAGAAGTACCGTGCCTCCGGACGGCGAGAACTTCACTGCGTTAGAGAGCAGGTTCACGATGACCTGAACGAGACGGTCGCCATCGCCCGAGACGCGGAGAACGGAGTCTTCCGGTTGGAGGACAATGCCGGCCTGTTCCGCAAACGCGCGCACCGCATCGATGGACCGGCGGAAGAGGGTCGAGACCGGTACCGTCTCGACGTGCAGTTCCATCTTGCCCTGCGCCAGGCGATCGAGGTCGAGGATGTCGTTGATGAGCGTGACCAGGCGCTCGGTGTTCCGGGCAGCCACGTTGACGACATCGCTTGCGTCGGGAGGCAGTTTACCGAGAACGCCGGCCGCCAGCAGACTCATCGATCCGCGGATGGACGTCAGGGGTGTCCGGAGCTCGTGGCTGACCGTCGAGACGAACTCGCTCTTCAGACGATCGACCTCTCGCCGCTCCGACACGTCGCGCGCGCTCATCGCAATGTATGTTCCGTCAGGGATCTCGAATTCATAGAGCGAGATCTCGAGCGGAAATACCGAACCATCGTTTCGCCGGCCTTCCCACTCCGTGACGCGGCCGATGGCACGACTGCGGAGCTCGTCGACGGCGGACGTGCCGGCCTCGGATGCGAGTCCCGGTACGAGCACCTCGAGCGGCCGGCCGACGATGTCGCGGGCCTCGTAACCGAAGATGGCCTGGGCCGCATCGTTGTACGACTCGATTCTCGCCTGATCGTCGAGCGTGATGATTCCGTCGAGTGCGTTCGTCACGATCGAACGGAATCGCACCTCACTCGCCCGAAGGGCATCGGATGCGCGAGCGTGATCTATTCCGAGCGCCATCTCGTCCGCAACCGATGCCATCGCAATCAGCGTCGTGTTGCTGAGCGGAGTTGGCGCAAAGATGGCCATCACGCCAACCAGGCGATCCTCGACGATGAGCGGGTAGCCGGCGAATGCGACCAGTCCCGCGCGCGCCGCCCAGTCGCGGTCTTCGGTGCTCGTGCTCGTTGAAGAGAAGTCGACAAGACGGGGCCGGCGTTCGTGCGCGATGGCGCCGATGGCAGATTTTCCGATGGCCGTCCGTGCCTGGGAAGGGAAGATCCCCCGGTGCGAGCCCGCCGCGGCCTGCAACTCGAGCATTCCATCGCTCGCCGTCCCGAGCGTCCAGATGCCGGCAAAGGCTCCGCCGAGGTGCTTCGCCATTGCATCGGCCGAACGCTGGAACATCATCGTCAACGAGTCGCTCCGCGTGAGCGCGAAACTGATGTCCAGGCCGAAGTTCGCGAGTCGCACGCGCTCCTCGAGCTCCCGTTCCATGACGATCCGGTCGGTGATGTCGCGTGAATTCACGACGATGCCTCCGACCGCCGGATCGTCGAGGAGGTTGTTGACAGTGGCATCGAGAGTGCGCCACGCGCCCGATTCAGATCTGAGTCGAAACTCGAATCCAGCCGCCGGACCCGGGTTCGACGGGGCCTCGTCGAGCAGGTGCCGGATGAGTACAGCATCTTCCTCGGGCACGAGATCGAGCACGTTCCGGCCGACGAGTGTCTCCGGCGGCAGCCCAAGCAGTCGCTCCACGCTTGGACTGGCGTAACGAATGTCGCCCTTGCCATCCAGGATCGTGATGATGTCCGATGCGCTTTCGATGAGCGACCGAAAGTACTCCTCGCTCAACCGGAGCGCCTGCTCCGCTTGTATTCGCTCCCACTGTTCGAGCGTGAGTGACACGAGGTCGGCGATCGATGAAGCGAACGCCTGCTCCTCGGGCTTCCACCTTCGGGGAGCTCCCACGTGCTCGATGAACACGGCGCCGAGAACGCGACCAGCGGAACGCACGGCCGCGGCGAGCATCGAGGTGACGCCGTTTGGCCGCAGGTAGGCCCCGTCGAGATCGCGAGTTCGCGGGTCGCGGCTTGCATCGTGAGCGTCGATCACGCGCGACGACGTCAGGGACCGGAAGAAGTCCGGGAAATTCTGGAAATCGAGCTCCAGCCCGCTTCCGTGGCGGGCTAACTTCAGGTCAAACTCGTCGGCACACCGGAGCTTCGTTTCGTCGCTGGTGAACAACCAGACGCCAATCCGGGCAGCGCGAATGGCGTCGGCCACGACCTCGGTCGTCTCGGTCAGTGCGGCCTGAATGCCATCCAGGCTGAGCGCTTCGAGCTTGCCGAGTCGAAGCAGCGCTTCCTGGTGCTTTCGCGCAGTTTCTTCCGCCTCGCGGCGAGACTCATCGGCAACGTGGCGGGCGGTCACGTCGCGAAGCACGATCTGAAGGGAACCGTCCGGGAGGTTCTTGAGGCTCGCCTCGGCGATGAGCTCTGTCCCGTCTCGCCGGCGGAATCTTCCTTCGGTAACTGCCGTCTCGCCAACCTTCAGATCCTGAAGCCTGCGAAGAAGGCTGCTCGATGCATCCGCGACGATGAGGTCGCGCAGCGACAATCCGGCAAGTTCGCCCGGCGGAGCACCGAGCATCGTGAATCCGCTGGCGTTGGCGTCGACGATCGTGGCGTTGCGATCGACGATGAAAATGCCATCGGAGGCATGTTCGACGAGCATGCGGTAGCGCTCGTCCTTCTGGCGCGTCGCCGCGTGTTGGCGCCACCGGTCCGAGAATTCGCCTTGAAACCGGATGGCCATTGCGGCCCCCGCCATGGCGAGGAGACACGAAGCTCCGACAAGTATCAGCAGCCAGCGCTGCTGCGACTCGAGGCGCATCAGCAACGCCACCCGTGAGTCCTTCGAGCGCTGCAGCTCGGCGTCGACCTCGCTTACGAGCGCTTCGTACGCAGTGTCGAGGTTCTGTGCATCGCGACTGGCCGGCTGTCGCGCTCGCGCGGCAGCAGCGTCGCGGGCCGTCCGAACGGCTTCGAGTTTCGTCGCGAGCCTGGTGACCGCCGTTCGAGCGTCCTCATCCGTCCCGGCGTGCGGGATGACGTCGTTGAGCCGCGCCTCCGCCGTATTTGCCAGGAGGCTCCAGTCGCGATCGTTCGCAATGTCGGATGCTTCGAGATGCCGAACGGATCGATCGAACAGCAGCAATGCGCTGGCAGTGTCGCTCTCTCCGCGAATCGCTTCCTGGGTAGCGCCGATGGTCGACAGCAACATGCCCGCCTGGACAGCCATGGCGATTGCAGCAATGAGGCAGCCCCACGTCCAGAGGCGGTTGGTGAGGTCGAGATGCGCCATCATCGACCCGTCGCGCGGGCGACACAGGCGTCGAAGACCGACCGTGTCGCCCGCGCTGGCCTCATTTCGGCATCTGGATGTCGAGCTCGCGAACCAGGAACGCGAACCGGTCGGTGGCCTCGTCAATCCGCTTGGATGTCGGCTTTCCTGCACCGTGGCCGGCCTTGACGTCGATGCGTATCAGGACCGGAGCACTACCGCCCTGTGCCGCCTGCAGTGCGGCAGCGAACTTGAACGAATGCGACGGTACGACGCGATCGTCGTGGTCCGCAGTGGTTACCATCGTAGCCGGATATTTCCCTCCAGGCTTGATGTTGTGCAGTGGCGAGTATGCGTGCAGCGACCGGAAATCCGCCGGATCGTCCGACGAACCATAGTCCGACACCCAGGCCCACCCAATCGTGAACTTGTGGAATCGCAACATGTCCATCACGCCGACGGCCGGAAGTGCGGCGCCGAAGAGGTCCGGTCGCTGCAGGAGGCACGCTCCGACGAGTAGGCCGCCGTTGCTGCCGCCGCTGATGGCGAGTTTCGCTGGCGTCGTGTAGCGGTTCCCGATGAGAAATTCGGCCGCGGCGATGAAGTCGTTGAAGACGTTCTGCTTCTTTGCCTTTGTCCCGGCTTCGTGCCAGGCCTCTCCATATTCGCCGCCGCCGCGCAGGTTGGCGACCGCATAGATCCCGCCCATCTCCATCCAGACGAGACTCGCGACCGAAAACTCAGGCGTGATCGAGACGTTGAATCCGCCGTAGCCGTAGAGGATCGTTGGATTGCGGCCGTCCCGCTTCAGGTCCTTCCTGTGGCTGATGAAAATGGGCACGCGCGTCCCGTCTGCGCTCGTGTAGAAGACCTGCGTCGTCTCGAAGCGCGACGGATCGAATCCAACCTTCGGGCGCCGGAACTCCGTGCTCGCGCCCGTCGTGAGGTCGATCCGATAGATCGTTGTCGGCGTCGTGAAGCTCGTGTAGCTGTAGAAACTCTCAGTGTCTCCGGGCTTGCCGGCAAAGCCGGTGACCGATCCGAGTCCCGGGAAGGCGACTTCGCGGATGAATGCGCCGTCCAGGCCAAAGACCTTCACCTGCGAGTGCGCGTCCTTCAGGTACCGCGCAACGAGCGAGTTGTTCACGAGCGTGACGTCAGTGAGCGTCTCGGCGACCTGCGGGATCACCTGTTTCCAACTCGCGCGATCCGGCGTGCGCGTATCGACGGCGATGACGCGACCACGCGGCGCGTCGAGAGTCGTGCTGAAGATAAAGACGGGACCCTGGTTCCCCACGAAACTGTAGGCAGCATCGAAGTCATCGAGCAGGGGAGTGATGGTCGCGCCGGAATCCGCAAGCGACTTGAAGTAGATGCGCGACTTGTTTTCAGTTCCCTGACCGATCGTGACGATCAGGTACGCACCGTCCTCGGTCACCGTCCCCCCGAAACTCCACTCCTTCTGGTCCTTGCGCTCGTACACGAGGACGTCGTCACTCTGGGGCGTGCCAATGCGATGAAAGTAGAGCTTCTCGTAGTAATTGAGCTCCTCCATCTTCGTTGCGGCACTCGGCTCGTCGTAGCGACTGTAGAAGAATCCCTTCGCATCCTTTGTCCACGACACGCTCGAGAACTTGATCCACTTCAGGATGTCGGCCGTATCAGTTCCGGTTTCGATGTCCCGAACGCGCCATTTCTGCCAGTCCGATCCCGAAGCCGAGACGCCGTAGGCCAAAAGCCGTCCGTCCGGGCTCACGACCGTGTCCGTCAATGCGACGGTGCCGTCCGACGACAGGGTATTTGGATCGATCAGAACCCGCGGTGACGCGCTGAGCGATGCCATGGTGTAGAGGACGCTCTGGTTCTGAAGTCCATCGTTCCGGTAGTAGAAATACCGACCGCCCTCGCGAAACGGCACGCCGTAACGCTCGTAGTTCCAGAGCTTCTGGAGACGGGCGTGCAGGCGTCGGCGCTCCGGAATCTGCGCGAGATAACCGAACGTGACCTTGTTCTGAGCCTCCACCCATGTGCGCGTCTCGGCACTGTCGAGATCCTCGAGCCAGCGGTACGGATCGGCGACCTTCGTGCCGTGATAGTCGTCGATTTGGGCGGTTTTCGGCGTTTCTGGATATGCGATCTTCGACACGGAAGGCTTCACGTCCGATCCACGATCCTGCGCATACGCTGAGTCGACCACGGTCTGGAGCAGCGCGACCAGCAGGCAGAGAACGAGCAGCCTCGTCGGCTTCCGGTTTGACATACGTCCTGATTCCTCGAGTTGAATTGGCCCCGTCGGACAAGGGGCGGAACAATCGAGTGTACACCAGCGACTCGTGACATATCTGGTGACGTATCGGCAACTTGCGAGGGAAAGTTCACTGGTTTGTTGCACTGCGGGGGGGGCGTCCTTCACATTTCAGTTGCTCTATTGCGTCTTTGCGTCTTCCTTGGCGCCTTGGCGAGAAACTCTTTAAGCCGTCGAAGAAGTTCTCGCAAAGGCGCAAAGGAAGACGCAAAGACGCAAAATGAGCAGTGGGCCTGCACCAAGCCAAGCGGACCGGCTACTTGACACTCAAAGGGCTGCTCTGTATATTGCCCGCCTTGCGTCCCGGTTGGGGGCGGTTAGCTCAGCGGTAGAGCTTCGGTCTTACACACCGGGGGCCACTGGTTCGAATCCAGTACCGCCCATTGCAGGTGCCGCGTGGCCTTGGCGCAGACGGTCTTTCAAGAGTGGAGTCGTAGTTCAGTTGGTTAGAACGCCGGCCTGTCACGTCGGAGGTCGCGGGTTCGAGTCCCGTCGGCTCCGCCACTTCTTGAAGCGAAGGGTCGCCCACGCACGCGGGCGACCCTTTCTCGTTTTCCGCAGCTCCTGAGCAGACCCACCAACATGGACTTTTCGCAGCGAGAAATACTCGAGACGATCCGGATGACCGAGATGGAGCATCTCGACATCCGTACCGTCACGCTCGGCCTGAATCTGGCCGACTGCGCCAGCCGCGTGACCCAGGAAACCGCGGACTCCGTGTACGAGAAAATCACGAGCCGGGCGGCACGGCTCGTGGCAACGGTCAACGAAATAAGCGCCGAGTACGGCATGCCCGTCGCGAACAAGCGCATCTCGATCACGCCAATTGCTTCGGTCGGCGAGGCGTGCCGCGACCTCGACTACATCAAGATCGCGAAATCAGTCGATGCGGCGGCCAAGGAGGTCGGCGTCGACTTCATCGGCGGATATTCGGCACTCGTTCACAAGGGGGCGACGACGGCCGAGGCGAAGTTCCTGGAGACGATCCCAGAGGCTCTGGCGGTCACGGAGCGGATGTGCTCATCCGTCAACGTCGCCACGACACGTGCCGGAATCAACATGGATGCGGTCGCGCTTATGGGACGCATCATTTGCGAAGCCGCCAAGCGGACGGCCGACCGTGGCGGAATCGGGTGCGCCAAGCTCGTGGTTTTTGCGAACGCAGTTGAGGACAACCCGTTCATGGCCGGCGCCTTCTACGGAGCGGGCGAGCCCGAGATGGTGGTGAATGTCGGTGTCTCGGGACCAGGCGTCGTCGCGCACGCGGTGCGACAGGCCGGACCCGATTGCGACCTCGGCGAGATCGCCGAGATCATCAAGCGGACGGCCTTCAAGGTTACCCGCGCGGGCGAGTTGGTCGGTCGCGAGGCTGCCCGCCGGCTTGGCATTCCATTCGGGATCTGCGATCTGAGCCTTGCGCCGACGCCGGCTATCGGCGACAGCGTCCGCGAGATCCTCGAACTGATGGGGCTTGCCAGGGTCGGGGCGCCGGGGACGACCGCGGCGCTCGCGCTGCTGACCGATGCGGTGAAGAAGGGCGGAGCGATGGCAACGAGCTATGTCGGCGGCATGAGCGGCGCATTCATTCCCGTATCCGAAGACAGTGCCATGATCGCCGCTGCGCAAATGGGCGCCCTGACACTCGAGAAGCTCGAGGCCATGACGAGCGTCTGTTCCGTCGGGCTCGACATGGTCGCGGTCCCCGGCGACACGTCGCCCGAGACCATCGCGGCCATTCTCGCCGACGAAATGGCAATTGGCGTCGTGAACACGAAGACAACGGCAGTTCGAATTATTCCAGTGCCGGGTGGTAAGGTAGGCGACATGGTCGAGTTCGGCGGTCTTCTCGGCAGCGCTCCGATCATGCCCGTCAACACCTTCTCGGCCGCTGCCTTCATTCGACGTGGCGGGCGCATTCCGGCTCCCGTGCAGAGCCTTCGGAATTAGGCCCGCTTGAAGGTTGGAGTTTGCAGGTCTCTCGCGAAATGAGTGCTCCCCACATTGGATCGACGGCCACACTTCCATCGGCGGCAGACGTTGCCGAGGGCATCGTAGAGCGTTACTGGAAACTCTATGTCCATCCGTTCCGTCAATCGCCGGACCCCGCGTTCGTTTACGAGTCGGGTCCGTTCCGTGAGGCACTGGCCCGCATTCTCTACGACATCGTGGAAGTTGGGGGCGGCCTCAGCGTCTTGACGGGTTCGCCTGGCCTTGGCGTCACCACGCTCCTTCGAACGGTTGCATCGACACTTCCGGAGGCGTTCTTCTGCACGGCCCACGTCGTCGAAACTGGCCGTCCGGTCGCAGGGCTGCTCTCCACAGTCCTCGGCGAGCTCGGAGCGCGCAAGTTGCCGCGTGGCCGTTCGGCGTTGTTCGACGCGGCGACATCCTTTCTTGCGGGTCTGGCGCGCGAAGGTCGCGAAGCCGTCGTTCTGGTTGACGAGGCGCACGTTCTCGGCGCGTCGCAACTCGAGGGGCTCCGCCGACTGATGAACATCGAGACGAACGAGCGCAAGCTCCTGCATCTCGTTCTTGCTGGTCAGCCGAAGTTGTCAGCGACCATTGCGCGAAACGAGTCGCTCACGCGCAGGGTGACCATACGGGCTAAGCTCGAGCCGCTGCAGACTGCCGACGCTGACCGCTACATTGCCCATCGACTTCGGATGGCCGGTGCCGAGCGCGATCCGTTCTCTCCGCGTGCCGCGTCCCGCATCGTGGCTCGCTGCAAGGGCAATCCTCGACGGATCAACGTGGTTGCCACGGCGGCCCTGTTCGCCGGCGCGCTCGCTCGAGCGACTACGATCTCCCCGGCAATGGTCGATGCCGCCGCTCGCGAGGTGGAAGAGGCGACCGCATGACACGACTCCGCTATTCGGGACTGCTCGATGAGATTCGGGAGCGTGACCTTGCAGTGTCACGCCCTTCGACCTTGCTCGACGAGGCCGTCATCCCTCCACGACGTGAAGCGAGGAAGAAGCTGAAGGTCCGGGTGTCTCCCGGGCAACGCGCGTTCCTCGAGGACGCGGTTCATTCGACGCGGGGCACGGCGATCGATGAATCGGCCGTTGTTGCGCTGGCGATTCGAATCCTCGAAGAGCTGGACGTGCCGTGGGACACCATCGCAACTCGCGAGGATCTCGTGTCCGTCGTCCGACGCGCTTTGCGGGCGCGCGTGCCGTAGGAAACCATGGCAAAAGCGTGGGAGGTTGTGGGGCTTGGGCCGGACGTGGCACTCGGCAAGTGTGCCCGGCACATCCTCGAGACCAGGTTTCGAGAGATGATGTCGTATCGGGATGGCACGGTGCAGGGGGACGACATCGAGCAGCTTCACTCGATGCGCGTGAGCTCGAGGCGGCTCAGATCGGCCATGCGCAACTTTCGTGACTGCTTCGATTCCGAGGGTTTCAGGTATCACTCCGACCGGATGCGAGAGATTGCCGCGACCCTCGGCGCCGTTCGTGACCTCGACGTGCGAATCGACTGGTACGAGTCTCTTCTTACCGACTCGGCTCCCGCCGAGCGTCCGGGGATTCGTCACTTGATTCGCATCGCCCGGCGCGATCGCAAGCTTGCGCGAATGCCGCTGTTGACGTTGCTCGACCGGCTCGAGGCCGAGAGCTACGCAGATCGCTTTCTCGCATTCGTCTGGCAGGAGTCGTAGCGGCATGGCGAAGATGTGGAAGGTCGAATCGGTCGATTGCGCCGCGACGTTCGCGTGGAACGCGCAGCATGCGATGAGCGTTCGCATTGCGGAGATGTATGCGCACGCGCCGGCGCTCGCCGACCCGCACGATGCCCACGGCATGCACGATCTGCGGATTTCAGTGAAGCGCCTGCGCTACAGCCTGGAGTTTTTCGCCCCGTGCTACGGACAGAGTCTCGTGTCGCCGATCCTCGACGCCCTGTCGGAGCTTCAGGACTATCTCGGAGAGCTGCACGATGCCGACGTGCTCATCCCCGAGTTTCAGCGATCACTCGACGTTTTGTCTTCAAGCGCGAGGACCTTCGTCCAGCGACGCGTGGCGCGTGCGCGGCCGAAGCGCCGGCCGATCACGCTCGATCGATTTCGCCGCGAGCTTGCGCGCGGATCGGCCGTATCGGATCGAGCCGGCGTACTCGGCGCAATCAATCGCATGCGACGGCAACGTCACGAGAACTATCGCGCGGCGCTGGCAATGTGGCGCCGCCTTGAAAGCGAAGGGTTCCGCGGCAAGCTCGAGATGCTGACCTTAGCGCAGAATGACGGACCGCCGGCAGCGCAAGCGTCCAGTCCGGTGGACTGAGTCGCCGGGGAGCTTCGAAGCTACCGACCAGTGGAAGTGATCGGAATCGTTCGACCGTCCGTGGGACGCTCGCTACCGCTCGCGGCTCATAAAACGGGGAGAACGGGGACCAGCCGCATTGGGGGCTGCCCTCATCGTGCACTACCCGGAAGGACGCTCCGCCGGGTCCCCGTTCCTCGGTCCCCGTTCCTCGAGCCGCGAGCGGTAGCGAGCGTCCCACGGACGGTGCCTGAAATCGCAGACTCGTCGTTGCGGAAGGACAGAAGTGCTCGGAACCGTTCGACCGTCCGCAGGCCGCTCGCTACCGCTCGCGGTTCTGTAACTCGAGGCTGAGGCGGTGCACACGGTCGCACGAGTCTCGCGGTAGCGAACGTGACAAAACCATGATCGTCTCTTTAGCTGCTATTCGTCGTCATCGTCTTCGTCCGATTTCACGCGGCGCGGGCGATCGGACGACTTCTTCTCTTTGCGGTCCTTGTCCTTCTTGTCACCGTCCTGGCCGCCCTTCGGCCGATCGGACTCTGGTGGCAGCCTGTACGGCGGCGTTGCGAGGTCTGACCCGTCGTCCGGATTCGGCGTCTCGAAGCTGCTGTCGTGGATCGGGCAGGGGTCCTTCGGTTCCGAACCAGAGATGAAGAGCTCGATTCGGTGCGCGACGCAGTGAGGTGTTGCGATCCCGCCGGATTCCGGATCGACATCGACTTCGACGAGGCCGTCGGCAGGTTTCTCGAACTCCGCGCCGCCAAGATCCGGCCGGAACTTGAGGGCGGCCTTCATGAAGTCGGCCCAGATCGGCAACGCGGACTTCGAGCCCTCGAGTCCGAGCTGATCGCCATTGTCGAAGCCCACGTATACGACACACACGAGGTTCGGTGTGTAGCCCGCAAACCATCCGTCGCGCGACGTTCCCGTCTTTCCCGCGGCAACGGCCGAGAAACCCCGAGCGCGCGCTCCCGCAGCCGTGCCGCGGTTCATGACGTCCTTGAGAAAGTCCGTGATGATGTACGCCGTCTGTGGATGTATTGCCGGTGCGAGATCGGGCTTCAACGCCCGTATGGTCGCGCCCTCGCCGTTCGTGACCCTCGCCAGTCCCGTCGGCTTTGCGCGTTGACCGAGGTCCGCGAACGCTGTGTATGCCTCGGCGACTTCGAGCGGCGTGGCCTCGGTAGTTCCGAGCGCCGTGGCGAGGTACGCGGGTGGCTTCGGCAGGCCGAGCTTCGTGGCCACCTGTTGCACCTGATACAGCCCGATTCGTTCGGCCACACGGACAGTCACGACGTTGAGCGACTTCACGAGACCTTCTCGCAAAGGCAGCGGCTTTTTCGTGTAGGACTTCCCGAAATTGTCCGGTTCGTAGACGTCGCCCTGCGGCGTGATGAACTTCTCAGGTGCATCCAGAAACGGGGTTACGGAAGTAATCGGCTGTGGCAAGCCCGTCGCTCCATACGCTGACTCGATGGCCGCGGCGTAAACGACCGGCTTGAAGACGGATCCTGGCTGGCGCTTCGCTTCGGTGGCCCGGTTGAGCTGGCTTGCCTCGTAATCGCGCCCTCCGACCATGGCATAGATCTCGCCAGTCTTCGGATTCAGCGCGATCAGGGCAGCCTGAACGGTGAGATCCGGATTGGCTATTTTCGTCTTCTTGTCGGGAACGATCTTGTCGAGGGCCGCGAGATTGTCGCGTACGGCCCGCTCCGCAGCGTGCTGAAGATCCATGTCGATCGTCGAGTAGATCCGCAGCGACTGGCTCGACAGCTCGGTGCCGGGAAATGCGGACTGCAGCTCCTTCTGGAGATAATCCACGAAGTACGGCGCATCGGCATTTGCGACGACACGGCGCGCCACGACGCCAAGCTCCTGACTCTTTGCGGCCTCGGCGTCTGCCGGAGCCGCGAAGGACATCTCCACCATGGCGTCGAGGACCTGGTTTCGACGTTCGAGCGCCTTCTCCGGATTCGAATACGGTGAATAGAGCGACGGTCCGCGGACGATACCGGCGAGCATGGCGCATTCGCGCAGATCGAGTTTCGACACGTCCTTGTCGAAATATGCATTGGAGGCCTCGCCGACACCGTTGATCGAGTACGTGCCCTGCTGGCCGAGGAAGATCTCGTTGCAGTAGAGCTGCATGATCTGATTCTTCGACAGACGCGTCTCGAGGACGATGGCCAGGAAAGCCTCCTGCAGTTTCCGCTTGTAAGTTCGTTCGGACGTGAGGAAGAGGTTCTTGACGAGCTGCTGCGTGAGGGTTGAGCCGCCTTGCGTGATTTCTCCGTTCGTGACGTTGACCCAGACCGCTCGCGCCAGTCCGCGGTAGTCGACGCCGCGGTGCTCGAGGAACCGCCGATCCTCGATCGCGACCATGGCGTTGACGAGGTGTTTCGGGAGGTCATCGTACGCAACGATCTTTCGCTTCTCGCGATTCTGGTTCGAGACCGTGGTCAAGAGCTCGGGCTCGATGGAAATGGCCTGCACCGCCCGTTTCGACCCGGACTCGCTGATGCGTGTTATCGACCCGCCGTCCTTCGAAAACGTGACGGTTGCTGCCGGGAAGACCCTCTGGCCGTCCACGACAGCATCGAGTCCTGGCTCGATCGTGAGGCCCTGCGCGTCGAGCGAGTATCGTCCGCGCTTCGAGTCGGGCGTCGCCACCGCCTCGACATAACCGAGGTCATCGAAGTGCGCGCGGAGCTCGTCGATCGAGACGCTCTGACCGACCCGGATCGTTCGCGGCTGGGCATAGATACCGGAGGTTCTGATGAGGACGTCGCCACGCAGCTTCGCATCGAGCATGCGGCTGTACTGAACGTAGAAGTACGCGAAGACGCCGAGCCCGATGGCCGCGAAGATCCCGAGGACGGCCACCTTTCTCGGGGTGACGATCCGACGCCAGAGGCTCTTTCGGCGGAATCGCGGAAGTACCTTCTGAGGCTTCAAGGGCGAGCTCATTTTGGGAAGCGATACGACGTGCCGCACCTAGCGCAGTCGCTCGTAGTCCTCCTGTGTGTCGATATCGTCGAGCACGCCTATCGAATCAACGGGTACACGCAGCACGCGCTCCCTGTTCGCATACGTCACCGAGCGAAGACCGGCCGATACGTCCATCGTCAGTATCGTGTCTCGCAACGAAGAATCAAAAATGACCGGATGGCCAGTGTCACCGGCAATGGTAGGGACGACGATCGCGGCGCCGGTTTCGCGGTATGCCTGAATGACGGATTCGTGGACCTCGCTAGAGACATGGGGCTGATCGCAAAGACAGATCATGATGGCGTCGTCGGGACCGAGGGACTGGACACCGGCAAGGACGCTCGTCGCCATGCCGTCAGCATACGCCGTATTGCGGACGATGCGGACCCGATACGCGGCAAGGACGCGCTCGACCTCGTCCGCTCGATAACCCGTGACGACCACGATGTCGTCGGCAGAGGTTGCAAGAAGCGTCTCGACACAGGACTCGACGATCGTTCGGCCGCGGAATGGCATTAGTTGTTTGAAGTCGCCCATGCGCGACGAGAGTCCTCCTGCGAGGAGAACCGCTGCAACGCGACGACGGACGGGGGAGTCGCTCATCGGTACGATTCTACGAAGTCTTGCTTCGCCAAATCAAAACGGGGTATAGTCCGCGCGGTTCGAAAAGACGCTCCCCCGATTGCCGACGGGCGTGGGGCGTAGAGGCGAAAGGGACTTCCCGGTTGCCGGTCTGACGGGTCGGAATCCCCAGAGCATTGAGACGGCAGAGGTCAGAGACTGCGTTCCGCACACCGAAGAGTTTTCGCCAGTACCGTTGGCAGCGACGCTTCGGAGGCGGGCAGCAAATCGACAGCGTGCAGCAAACACACACCACCATATGACCGATCTGACGATCGAACGGCTTGCCAGTCTCGCAGGCGAGTCCATCTTTGATCGCGGCCAGCAGTACTTTCGCTCGGGCCGCGTCCTCAGTGTCACCGCAGACAACGGATCCGTTCGCGGCCGTGTCAAGGGCAGCGACCAGTATCCGTACCGGGTCGAAATCGATCTGAGACCTCAGCGTCTCGGCGCCCGGTGCACGTGCCCTTTCAACATGGGCCCGTGGTGCAAGCACGCCGTTGCCGTGGCGATGTCCTATTGTCTGGATGGGTCGAAGAAGGCAGCGGCACAGTCGCGGGCCAGCGGACGTCCCCTCGGAGCGGTCATTCCGCGAGATCTGATGGTCGCGCCGTGAGCGGCGCCGTTGACGAGCCTCAGACAACGGATGGTACGTCGCCCGCTACAGTCAATGGCGAGGTCAAGGCGGATGGCGAGACTGGCGATCGAAGCCAGAAACGCCGCCGTCGCCGTCCTCGCCGGCGACGGCGAGGCGCGCCCGGGGAAGATGCCCGATCGAGCGTGTGGGTCCGCCGTCACCGGGTGATCCGCTCGCACCGGTCATGCCTCCGATACCCGCGCCCATCTCGGTGGGCCGAGCCGCCGTTGATCTTGGCTCTCCACTTCTCAATCTCATCAGTGCAAGCGGCACCCGTCAGATGGGGGAGGCCGATGCCCGCCGGTTCCGATTCCGGCTGCGGCAGGCCAGTGACGGTCTGGAACTCACGGTCGTCGACCCGCGAACGACGCAGCCCGTGACGAACCTCCGACCGATACTTTCGGGACAGGCGGTCGTGCGGCCCGGAAGGTCACGCAGGCGTCGGAATCCGGTGCAGGCCGTTCCGGTCGAGGAGGTTCGGCTCCGCCGATCCGACGAGCTGCTTTTTCAGTTCGTCGTTCAGCACGGAACGGCCGACCCACGACGGAAGGTGTTCCGTCTGACGAATGAGGACGCCGCGACGCTGCTCCATCTGCTGAGCGCGTCGGGGGGCGTCTTCGACGACTGGACCGGCGAGCGAATCGTGTTCTCCGCTGAGCCAGCGCGACTGGTGCTCGACTCGGACATGACTCCTGAAGGCGGGCTCGTACTCCGGGCGACGTGGCGCTTGCCGAATTCGGAACGCGCGGTTGCGCTCGGTGACGTGCGACTGTTCGCTGGCGACGTATCGTGGCTCCGTGCGGGGTCGATGGTCTGCAGGGTGACTCCGCGCGCCTCGGCGCTCGCGGCACAACTCGGAATTACTGCCGAGCAGAAGATTGCGGGCGAAGACACGGCGCGGTTCCTCTTCGACGTGACTCCGGAACCGGCGCCGGGCATCGAGATCCGCCTTTCTCCTTCGGCAGCGTCCGTCGAATTGAAGAAGGTGCAGCCGACCGTCGTTCTGACGCTTGCTCCTCGGCAGCTCGGCGCGCTCGAAGCCCGCCTCGGATTCGAATACGCGGAAGTCCGCGTGACGGCCGAAGGGCGCTACGTATGTGCCGGTGAGCGCCTATGGGTTGAACGCGACGCGTCAGCCGAGCTGCTGGCCCGACAACGACTGCTCGACTACGGCTTCTCGCCGACATACACAGCGAGCGATACGCTTGTGGCCCTCGGCGACGCGGCGCTCGACTTCGTCAGCTCGCACCTCAAGAGCCTCGGGGCGGAGTGGAAGGTATACGGAGCGGAGTCGCTCGCAGACTTCCGCGTCTCGCGAAAGAAGTTCGACCTGTCCATCAACGTCGATGCTACGAGCGGGATCGAGTGGTTCACGCTCGACATCACCGCGAAGGCCGGCGATCAGGTGCTCGACATCATAACGCTCCAGCGAGCGCTCGTTTCGGGCGAGCGGTACATGCAGCTGTCGGATGGCTCGCACGTCGAAATTCCCCGCGATCGCCTTGTAAAGCTATCGGAGGCGCTCAACACAGTTCAGGCGCGTCCCGATCCCGACGGGAAGTTTCGCGTCAACCTCTTCGAGGCAAATGAGCTCGCGGAGCGCCTCGGCGAGCAGGACGGTCTCAAGCCGACGGCTGGATTCCGTCAGTTCATCAAGAAGCTGCAGGGTTTCGAAGGGGTCGGACGCAGCGAGCCTCCGAAGACACTCAAGGCGACACTCCGGCCGTATCAGCAGCGCGGGCTCGACTGGCTCTGGTTCCTGAACCGCTACTCGCTGTCCGGAGTCCTCGCCGACGACATGGGGCTTGGCAAGACCGTCCAGGCTCTGGCGCTCCTGCTGAAATCCAAGAAGCAGGACGGAAAGAAGCCGACGCTCGTCGTCGTGCCGGCTAGCGTCGTCGTGAACTGGCAGGAAGAGGCACAAAAGTTCGCGCCGTCGCTCAAGGTGCTGGATCTCACGGGACCGGGACGGCTCGAACGCTTCGAGAAGATCGCCGCCCACGACCTCGTTATCACGAACTATGCCCTGCTTCGGCGCGATGTCGAGACGCTTGGTGAGATCGAGTTTCGCTACGTGATTCTCGACGAGGCCCAGAACATCAAGAATCCGGAATCGCAGACGGCACGCGCCAGCAAACGCCTGCGTGCCGATCATCGCCTCGCGCTGACGGGCACTCCGATCGAGAACCGGCTTTCCGAGTTGTGGTCGATATTCGACTTCCTGACGCCCGGGCTTCTCGGCTCGCTCCAGAGGTTCCGACAACACTACGAAGTGCCCATCGCGATGCGTGGCGATCGTGAAGCCGAGGCGAAGCTGCGGCGCCGTGTGTTTCCGTTCATCCTGCGTCGAATGAAGAGCGAGGTTGCAGACGACCTGCCCGAGAAGATCGAGGCCGTCGTGCACTGCGAGCTGCTTCCCGAGCAGCGCGCGCTGTATCGCGACGTCCTCGCGCTCACCCGAAAGACCCTCTTCGATCAGATCGAAGAGAAGGGCATCGAGAAGAGTCACATTTCGATCCTGGCCGCACTGCTCAAGTTGCGGCAGGTGTGTTGCCACCCGAGACTCCTGAAGCTGCCCGTCGACGTAGAAAAGCTGGTGTCGGCAAAGATGGAGCTGTTGCAGGAGATGGTCCACGAGCTCGTGTCGGAAGGACACCGCGCGCTCATCTTCAGTCAGTTCACCGAAATGCTCGGCATCATGCGCGAGTGGCTCGACGAGGAGCAGATCGAATACGAGTACCTCGACGGCTCGACGAAGGACCGGGCGGATCGAGTTCGACGATTCAACGAAGACCCGACGGTTCCGCTTTTCCTCATCAGCCTGAAGGCGGGAGGGACCGGCTTGAACCTAACTGGCGCGGACTACGTCATCCACTACGATCCGTGGTGGAATCCGGCCGTCGAGGATCAGGCCACCGACCGCGCCTATCGCATTGGCCAGACGCGGAACGTCTTCGCTTACAAGCTCATCGCGAAGGGAACGGTCGAGGACAAGCTCGTCGAGCTACAGGCACGCAAGCGTGAGCTCGTCGCCGGAGTGCTTGGCGCCGAGTCATCGCTCGGCAAGACTTTGACGCGGGCGGACCTCGAGGACCTCTTCTCGCTCGACGATTGACAGTCGATCTTCGTGTCAGATCGACGACCTGACGGCGTTATCGCCGCGATGCAACCTTTTGATGGAGGAATCCTGCATGCGTCGAGCACTGGTCGTTGTTCTCGCGGCACTCGCGGTACTTTTCGAAGGCACTGGATCGGGATTGGCGGTGAGCGGTAAGGGACCACTTAGAACGCTCGTCGATGCGGAGCGGGGTTTCGCTCGCCGCGCCTCCGATGCCAGCACGAGAGAAGCGTTCGCCGAGAATCTCGGACCAGGCGCCGTGGTCTTTCGACCTGGCGCGACCAATCATCACGAGTGGGCGAAGGCGCGTCCGGAGTGGGGAACGAAGGGCCTGTTGACGTGGGACCCGTCGTTCGGCCGAACATCCACGAGCGGAGACTTTGGCTACACGACTGGGCCGGCGCAGTTCCGCACGACTCGAGATCTCAAGGCTGAGCCGGTCTACTGGGGCTATTTCGTTTCGGTCTGGTCCCGCGAGGGTGGAGGACCGTGGCGCGTGCTGCTCGACATCGGCACCTCGACACCTAAGCCGGACCAGCCGGTCGCTCGCTTCGAACCGATCCCGTCGATGGAGCGGCTTCCCGTCCCGGCGCTGGCGGACCGGCGCGCCGGGCTCGAGAAGCTCATTCGCGCCGAAGAGGCGCTCGGAGCCGCGGTCGTCGAGAAGGGGATCACGAAGGCATACCTCGAGGCGCTTGCCGAGAGCGGTCGTGTGCATCGGGACGAGCACGTTCCGATGATCGGACGCGAACCCGGCGTCTCGGTACTGGATTCGCGCCGGACAGCGGTGACGTGGAAAGTCGTCGAGGCAAAGGTCGCCTCGTCGGCGGATCTCGGGTATGCATATGGAACCGGAGAGGCAAAACGGTCCGATGGCACGGTAGAGAAGTTCTCGTTCCTGCGAATCTGGGAACCCGACCGCAAGCAGGTCTGGCGTATCGTTCTCGACGTCGAGAATCCGATTCCCGAAGAGAAATGACCAGCACACGAGGAGAGAAGAACCCCATGTCCGAAGACCGATCGAATCTGATTGCGGCCATCGAGCAATTGCCCGCCGAGGCGGAGGCGGTGGTTGCCGGCCTTGACGATGTTGGGCTCGATACGCCGTATCGCGATGGCGGCTGGTCGCCGCGACAGGTCATCCACCACCTCGCCGACTCGCATGATGAATGCGTTCATCCGGATGAGACTCGTCGTGACGGAGGACAATCCGGCCATCAAACCGTACGATCAGGACGCGTGGGCCTTGCTACCTGATTCCTTGACGATGCCGGTGGCGCCGTCCGCTTTCCTTACTCTCCGGCTTGCACGCCCGTTGGGTCGGGTTTCTCAGGTCGCTTCCGGACGATGCATTCTCGCGCACGGCCTTTCACCCCGAACACGGTGAATTGACACTCGACCGCCTCGTCGCCATCTACGGAAAGCATGGCAGGACGCACTGTCAACAGATTCGCGATCTACGCGATCGAATGGGCTGGTAGGTCGTGATGGGCGAAAATCGAGATCCGCGCGAGCGTTTCTCGACGCGTGTCGAGAACTACGTCCGGTACCGTCCAGGATATCCGGCGGCGGCCGTCGACACGATCGTGGCAAGGAGCGGCGGGGCGGACGGACGCGTGGTCGCGGATGTGGGCAGCGGCACGGGCATCTTCTCGCGGCTGCTCCTGGATTGTGGATTCCGGGTATTCGGCGTCGAACCGAACGCCGAGATGCGCGAAGCTGCCGAGAAGTCGTTGTCGGACGAGCCCGGATTCACGAGCGTCGATGGTTCGGCCGAAGCGACGACGCTGGCGGATGGGTCGGTCGACGTCGTGACGGCCGCGCAGGCATTTCACTGGTTCGGCGGGGCCGCAACGCGCGCAGAATGGTTGCGCGTGCTCAAACCGGAAGGATTTGTCGCTCTCGTCTGGAACGTCCGCAATGTGGCCGGATCCGAGTTCATGCGAGGCTACGAGGAGCTCCTGCGCGAGCTCGGCACGGATTACGCGGACGTGAGCCACGAAGGTGTCGATTCGGCCAGGCTCGAAGGTCTTTTTGGACACGCGCACTACGAGACTTCGACCTTCGCGAACGACCAGTCATTCGACCTGGACGGACTGATTGGGAGGCTGGAATCGGCCTCCTACGCGCCGGAGCGGGGACACCCGAACTACGAGCCGATGATGGAGCGCCTCGAGCGACTGTTCCACGAATCAGCCTCGGAGGGCCGGGTTCTGTTCGAGTACGAGACCAGGGTCTACACTGGAACGCTGTCGCAGCGGTAGTCCGGACTATGGGGCTGATTCGAGCGCCGCTCGGGCTCCGTCTCGAAGGTCGTTGGCCGCCTCGACGGCGCGCCGATGGAATGACTCGAACGCAGGACCGCTCGACCGCCCCTTGATCGTCACGAGGACGCCGATCTGTCGGTCCATTTCCGTCGACGACGATTCGAGAGCCTTCCGGAGCTCCTTCGTCATTCCGGTCCGTTCGAACTCATCGTCGAGCTTGATCATCAACTCCTCGACGGCACGTCGATAGTCGTCGAGGAGCTCAATGATGGAGCCGGTCGGCAACGGGCCGTATTTCATGAATCTGGTGTCGCCAGTCGGTCCTGCCGGATCGGTGATAGCCACAAGCCGACGGTCCGCGATTCTCAGGAAGACCTGTGACCGATTGTCGATCAGTCGAATGTCGCGAACGAGATTCATCTCTCCCTCGGTCAGATACTCGCCCTTCCTCTGAGCAATCGCGTCGGGAGCGTTGCTCACCAGGACGGTGAGAATTGCAAACAACAGGACAGTGGAGCAGCGAATTCGCATCACGGTTCCTTCGGCGACTCGAGGACCTCGGCGTCCAGCGCCGAGTTGAGCGCCCGAATGCGGATCGCTTCGACCGAGATCCAGACGGACTGGCCGGTGAGTGCATCGTCAGGTCGGAGGTCGTCGACGATGCTTCGAAGCACGAGTTTCTGTTTGGCCAGTCGACGCTCGAATCGCTTGTAGAGCTTGTCGCGAGGCGCAGCCTTGGTCTCAGGGGCGCGAAGTCGGCGTTCAGCGATTCGAAGGGTCGCGTCGTAGAGCAGGAGCGCATCGCGGACGGACTCCGAGCCGCGATCGAGCTCGACACCGAGTGCGGCAAGCCTCATGTCGCTGACGTCGAGCAGTTTGTCGAATCGCCCGCGGGGGTCGCGCACGGCTTCCACGAGCGAGCGTTCTCGCTCAGGCAATTTGGCGAGCAATTCAGCCTCAGTCATCTTCACGAAGGTTTCGGATGGCTGGGGAGGCACGGGCACGTCCGGAGGACCCTGCCGGGCATATGCGATCGTTATGCCGCCGAGCGCCGACACCAGGCCGATCGCGATCGACAGAATGCATCGCGTCCATCGGGACGGACGACCTGACCAGACAGACTCGATTGGACTCACAATCCGCCTCCCGACGACGCACGCTTGCCGTCCTTCGCGCATCCCCGATCGACCTGGCGCCTGAGCCCCGGAAGCCTCAGGTTGACCTCGTCGATGCGCGACCGATCCGTGGAAGGATCCGCAAGACTCAGGAATCGCTCGAATGCCGTGAGCGCTGCGCGACAATCCCCGGTCCGGTCGAGACTTGCGCCAAGGTAGAACTGCACGTATGCCGCATTCGGATCCCGCTCCGCGAGCCAGGCGAACTCACGCGCCGCATCGGCGAACTTTGATTCTGCATATAAGGCCGCCGCAAGTCCGGCATGACCCTCGCGCCGATCCGGCTGACGTGCCACAACGAGTCCCAGGTGTTCGATCGAATCCGAGTACTTCTTCGCGCGAACGAGCGCCGTGCCGAGCTTGACCCGTACATCGACGTTGTCGGGAGCGAGTCTCGCGGCCCACACGTAGTACCGGGCCGCATCGAGCGGGCTGGTCTCGGCGAACACATCGCCTGCTGCCTCGTGTGCCGTCGGATCGTTTGGCGCGAGCGCGACGATGGCATCGGCCTGGGTCTTCGCCTCGTCGGGTTTGCCCGCACGGGCAAGCGCTTCGGCCAGGTCCTGGAGAAAGCGGCGATTCGTCGGCTCGCCGCGGACGCGTTCACGAAGAGCGGCGAGCACGCGTTCCGGATCGTTGTTCCTGGCGGCGAGGTCCGCGAGTTCGGCAGAGAGCTCGGCGGACGGTCGAATGGAATTTGCCATCGTGAGATCCGCGACCGCCCCAGCGAGATCGCCTGCCCCCTGACGGATGCGAGCACGACCAACGAGAGCATCGACGTGGCGACCATCGGCCGAGATGGCGAGGTCGAAGGCTCGCGCTGCGTCTGCCGGACGATTGAGCTTCAGGTACACCTCGGCGTGTAGCGTGTGCGTGTCCGCCGTGGCGGCGTTCTGGCGCTCGATCATGCTCAATTCCCGGTCAGCCTCCGCGAACGAACCCGTTCTCCAGAGTGCAACGGCGAAGTTGGCGCGCGCTTGCACGAGCTCTGCATCAATCTCGAACGCCTTGCTGTATTCGGCGATGGCCTCGGTCGAGCGGTCGAGCGCGAGAAGCGCATCGGCCAGCGCAGCGTGGGCAGCGGCGAACTCCTGTTCGATTTCCACGGCGCGGCGCAGCGACTTTTCGGCCTCGATCGGTTTGCCAAGCTGGAGGAGCGCGACGCCCTTCTGATAATGCGCTCCCCACAGCTCCGTATCGAGCTCGATGGCCTTGTCGTAGAGCGCAATCGCATCGGTCACGCGACCTTGCTGATGCGCCCGCTGACCTTCTTCGAAGGCATCCAGGCCGCGAGTGTCGATCTGAGGAGCCGGAGGCTTCTGGGCCTGGAACACCCGTCCATCCGTCGTGTTAACGGACATGAGAATGCTCGTCACGAGAACTACCAGGACGGCTAGCGAGCGATTTCGGCCCATGGAACGAAGGACTCCCGGAAACGGCGGCATGCTACCACACGGGGCGGATGCTGAAGTTGGACGGGAAGTTCGCTATTCTCAGCGCGAGATGAGCACTCTGCACAACGTCGACCCGATCCCGGCAGTGGACACTGCGCGCACAAGTGAGCTGGCTGTCCGGTTGGAGAACTCGTTCGCCAGCGTGGGGTCGGTCGTGGTCGCACTCTCCGGAGGGGTGGACAGTGCACTCGTCGCAGTTGTAGCGGCCAGAACGCTTGGATCACGCTCGCTCGCCGTGACCGGGGTGAGCCCGAGCTATCCGGATTTCCAACGCGGCATGGTCGATGCCGTGGTCGAGCGATTCGGGCTCGCGCACATCTGGGTCGATACGCGGGAAATCGAGAATGCGCGTTACGTCGAAAATGCTCAGAACCGCTGCTACTTCTGCAAGGACGAGCTCTACTCTCGACTCTCGGCGCTCGCCCTGGCGCGTGGCTTCAATTCGGTCGTCGATGGCACGAACGCTGACGACATCTCGGATCATCGGCCCGGCAGAGTCGCGGCGTCCGAGCACGGGGTGCGAAGTCCCCTGATCGAATGCGGGTTCGGCAAGCGCGACGTGCGTGCCCTGGCCCGTGTCCTCGACGTGCCGGTCTGGGATGCGCCCGCGTCGGCGTGTCTCGCATCGCGCATCCCCCACGGCACCCCGGTCACGATCGCCCGACTCGACCGCGTCGAACGCTCTGAGGCGGCGTTGCGCCGGCTCGGGTTCAGACAGGTGCGGGTCCGGCATCACGAAGACGTCGCTCGAATCGAGCTAGCGACGGACGAAATGTCGAAGGCCGAAGATCCGGATACCCTCCGATGCATGACGGAGGCAGTCCTTGCGACCGGATTCGCCAGGGTCGTGATCGACCCTAACGGATACCGGAGCCGCGAATAGACTGGCTTCGAGGGTCCTTCCACCGATTCGCGGCGTGTCGAGAGCATTTCCCTGACACTTGACGACCGTGTGTATATAATGCCGCCCTTCCACGGGGGATACCCCGCTACCACTGCCTCGCAGGAGAACACGAATCGATGGCGCCAAGTCCGTATGTCGACGACGCCCGCGACATCAAAGAGGACAACCCCTTTGAATCCATGATGTCGCGATTTGACGAGGCCGCGCGGCTGCTCGACCTCGACCCCAATCTGTACACGATCATGCGGTGGCCGAACCGGGAGATCACAACCTATGTCCCCGTCTTCATGGACGATGGACATATTGAGGTCTTCGTTGGATATCGGGTGCAGCACAGCTTCGCGCGGGGACCGGCCAAGGGCGGAATTCGGTATTCACCGGATGTCAACCTCGACGAAGTCCGGGCCCTTGCGGCCTGGATGACCTGGAAGTGCGCCGTCGTCAACGTACCCTTTGGCGGTGCAAAAGGCGGGGTCATCTGCGACCCGCACCAGATGTCGCCCGGGGAGCTCGAGAGGCTCACACGTCGCTTCACGGCCGAGCTCATTGACTTCATCGGACCGGAGCGCGACGTTCCGGCGCCGGACATGAACACGAACGAGCAGGTCATGGCGTGGATGATGGACACCTATTCCATGCACGCCCGTCATACAGTGACGGCTGTCGTCACCGGCAAGCCGATCGACATCGGGGGGTCGCGAGGGCGCCGCGACGCGACCGGCCGTGGTCTGCTCATCGTCTGCAACGAGGCAGCGAAGAAATTCGGGTTGAACATCCCGGACACCCGCGTGGTGATCCAGGGCTCGGGCAACGTCGGTGGAACGGCGGCGCGGCTGATGCACGAAGTTGGCTACAAGGTCACCGCCATCTCGGACATCTTCGGCGGCATCGTGAACGAGAAGGGCCTCGACGTGCCGGCGGTCCTAAAGTATCTGGATGAGAACAAGACACTTGAAGGCTTTGACGGCGCGGATCGCGTGTCGAACGCCGAGATCCTCGAACTGGACTGCGACATCCTGATGCCGGCCGCTACCGAGAATCAGATCACGTCCAAGAATGCCCACAAGATCCGCTGCAAGGTGCTTGCCGAGGGCGCGAACGGTCCGACGACGGCCAATGCGGACAAGATCCTTGCGGATGCAGGGGTTTTCGTCATCCCCGACATTCTCGCGAATGCGGGCGGCGTGACCGTGAGCTACTTCGAGTGGGTCCAGAATCGGATGGGCTATTTCTGGCGCGAGGATGTGGTCAACGAGCGACTGGCGGACATCATGGTTGCCAGCTTCAATGATGTGGTCCGATTCGCCGAGAAGCACAACGTGAATCCTCGAATCGCCAGCTATATGCTGGCAATTGACCGTGTCGGGTCGGACGTGCGGATGCGGGGCATTTACGCCTGAGAGCCGAAGGAGTCGGGGGCTGGGTTGGAACTGGGACATTTGTCTGTCCACCGGCCCCCGAAACGTGTCACCACGACATAGGTTTCATGACGGGAAACTGTCAGGACACCTAGGTTTCGAGTTGACTCGACCTCTCCATCTGTGTATAAGGGAATTGACTTCAAGGTTTATCTTGAGCTCAGGTGCGTGTCCGAAAGGGTCTCGTGATCCGGTGACGAACGCGGCTGGGCGTTGAAATGTTGAAGAGTTGCAGCGCCTCAGAATGCACCTCCGAAAATAGCAGGATTCGGCAAGCGGGCAGGGAACGATGAAAGAGGGGAAAACACCCTCGCGCGGCGGCCATCTTGGGCAAGATGAACCGAATGAAACGCGCAATGCGAGGATCGTGATGCTGGTCCGGAATCCTCAAATGAGACAGATAACAACAGGAACGTCAGGAGGCGAATGATGAGTCATTTTCGCAAAGCTCTCGCGCTGGTGTTCGCAATACTCTTGCTGAACAGCGCTGCATGGGCGGCGGGCGACGGCGACAAGTTGAGCAGCGACGAATGCGAGCTGCTCCACCAGATGAAAGCGCCGACGGTGTACGGCGGAACGGGTCTGTTCAATACGTATTCGACGCGCACTCTCAACAAGTGGGAGACGAGCGTCGGATTCTTCTGGAACAACTTCGACCGTGAGCCGGGCGCCATGGACATTAACCAGATTCCCGTGAACTTCACGCTTGGTCTGCACGACCGGTGGGAAGTCTGGGCAAATCTGAACGCTTGGCAGCAGACGACGATCCGCCAGCCGTTCCTCGTTTCGGGAACGGGCTACAACGCAGTTCTGGCATATCGTCGCTCGCCCTACGTTTTCTTCGGACCGCCGTTTGGCGGCACGGATGGCGGCGCGGCTTACTTCCCGGGAACGGGCGCCCTCAGTGGCGGCATTCTTCCGGTGCTTGGCCGCTTCGGCAATCCGATCGTGCCGTCGGGCACGGTTATCGTTGACAACTTTGGTCTGCCCGGTGGCGCCGTTGGCCTCGGCCCGGCAATCGTCACCGATCGTCCGGCCTACTACCCGGATCTGCCGTTCGCAGGCCAGGTTGACTTCTTCGGATTCGACAACTTCGGTCGCCCGGTGTTCGGCGCCCGTCAGTCCGGGAACGGAATTGGCGACGCCTCGATCGGAACGAAGATCGAAGTAATCGATCCCGACGAGCACCCGCACTTCTCGATGGCTATCGGTGGCACGGTCGTGATTCCCACGGCGCGCAACCAGAACGCTCTTGCCCGCGGCCGCACCTCTGGTGAGGTCGATTACGGTGCGTTCATCGCGCTTGGACACGAGTTTGCCGACGGCCACTTCCGCATGTACGAGAACATTGGCTACACGGTCGCTGGCGACCCGAATGTCGGCGAGGTCAAGACGATCGATCGTCCGAACAAGCTGAACCTCGGCCTCGGCATGTCGTACGCGGTCAACAAGCACGCCGAGCTCATCGGCGAGCTTAACTGGACGAACTTCATCGGCGGTCAGACGCCGGTGGTCAACCAGAACGATCCGCTCGACCTTACGCTGGGCGCTCGCTTCTTCTTCTATAACGGTCGTTTCTCGTTCGGCGGCGCCTATCGGCGTCTGCTGAATGGTGGCGACAGCGAGACGTATCCGGTGCTCAACCTGAAGGGCTTCACGTTCATCCCGGCTCCGCCGACGGTGATTCAGGTGCCGGTGTACAACGCGGTCGACCAGACGTTCGAGAACGGCGATCACAATGGCTTCATCGCCTACGTGGGCTTCGGCTCGCGTGACGAGTGCGAAGCGCCGCCGCCGCCCAACAAGCCGCCCACCTGCACGGGTGTCTCGGCTGCGAGCATGGACCTCTACATCGGCGATTCGGTTGCACTCATGGCGAATGCGACGGATCCGGACGGCGACGTGCTGACCTACAGCTGGTCGGCAACGGGCGGCCGTATCGTTGGCTCGGGCGCGAACGTCACGTTCGACGCGTCGGGTCTTGCCGAGGGTTCGTACACCGCGACGGCGCAGGTCAGCGACGGGTTCAACCCGGCGGTGGACTGCTCGGTCACGGTCAACGTGAAGAAGCGTCCGAATCAGTGCCCGACGGTTTCGCTGTCGGCGAGCTCCACGTCGGTAACCGAAGGTGAAGTTGTCACGTTCCGGGCGAGTGCTTCGGATCCGGACAACGGCCCGAACGCGGTGACCTACGAGTGGAATTCGTCGGAGGGCTCGCTCCGTCGCATCAGCGACAGCGAAGTCTCACTCGACACCACGGGTATGGGTGGCAAGACGATCACGGTTTCGGTCTCGACTGGCGACGGCGACCCGAATTGCGTTCGAACAGAGCGCGTGACGGTCAACGTTGAAGCCAAGCGTGTGGCCGAGATTGAGGAGATCTGTGCTGACGGTCGTCGGTACTTCAAGCGGAACACGGCTCGCGTCGACAACGTCGTCAAGCTGTGCCTCGATGAAGCTGCCGTTCGTCTGCAGCAGGATCCGACCTACCAGCTCGTGATTGACGGTCACTCTGACAAGGGTGAGCGTGCCGGTATCGCTCTGAAGCGTGCCGAGAACGCCCGCGACTACCTCGTTACCGAGAAGGGCATCGATCGTAACCGGATCATGGTCCGGAGCTACGACGACAAGTGCCCGAAGGCCGATGCGATGGAGAACCGCCGCATCGAGATCTTCCTCGTTCCCGAGGGACGCACGGCTGACGAGATCACGAAGAACTGTCAGGGTTCGATGTAGTTCTCCCGGAATGGTGACCCCGGCATCTCGCTGGGGTCACCATTTGATCACCTTCTTACCAGCGCGAATATGGGCAGGAGAACCGCCGGATTCGGTGGCCATCCTGCCCGTTTTTCTTTTAAACGTGGCATCCGACGCGGTCACGAGGCCATTTCGTCCATATGGTATGATTCGGCAAAAGTCCTGAGTTTTCTCCTGGAGATGTTGTTTTCATGATGCGTTATTGCAGAGTCCTCGCGTGTGTCGCGATCATCGGCTTGTCGACAGCAGCCGCCGCGACCGCCCCCGCAGCGAGTGGCGATGAACGCTCGTCGTCGGCTCGAAGTTGGAACGTCACGGGTCCTTATGGAGGGAGCGTCCGCTCACTCCGCATCGCTCCGGATGACCCCCAGAAAATATTCGTGGGCTCAGCCGACGGCCAGATCTACCGGTCGCGCGACGGTGGCCGGAGCTGGTCCCGGGCGATTCCGGGCTTCAATCGACCGGGGCTCGTTCTCGACAAGGTCATCATTGACCCGGGCGATCCAAACGTGATGTACGCAGCGGTCTGGTCGACCGACCGGGACAAGGCCGGCGGGGTCTTCAAGAGCAAGGATGGTGGAGACACCTGGCACGAGCTCTCCGAAATGAAGAACGAGTCGGTGCGTGCCATTGCTCTCGACCCGAACGACTCGAAAATCCTCGTCGCCGGGTCACTGAAGGCGGTCTTTCGAACCACGGACGCCGGAGATTCGTGGGAGCGCATTTCGCCCAAAGGCCACGCCGACCTCCTGAACTTCCACTCGATCGCCATTGACCCACGCGACACGAACGTCATTTTCGCCGGTACGACGCACCTTCCCTGGAAGACGACTGACGGCGGCAAGACGTGGTTCTCGATCAAGGAGGGAATCCTCGACGATTCCGACATCTTCTCGATCGCGATCATGGAGGACAATCCGGAGCGGGTCTTCGCGTCCGCGTGTTCGGGGATCTATTTCACGGAAGACGCCGGCACGAAGTGGTCGAAGATCCAGGGCATTCCGTTCTCGAGTCGTCGTACCCATCTCATATATCCGCATCCGACTCGGCCCGAGGTCGTATTTGCCGGGACCACCCAGGGACTCTGGCGCTCGCTCGACACCGGGAAGACATGGCAGTTGATGACGACGAAGACCCTTGTCGTCAACGCAATCGACATTCACCCCGATGACCCGGACCGCGTTCTGCTCGGCACAGATGAGCACGGGGTCCTGATTTCCCGCGATCTCGGAAAGTCCTTCGTCGAGAGCAATGCAGGCTACATTCACAGGCACATCCTGACGGTGCTGCCGGACATGGCGCAGGCGGATCGCGTGTACGCGACGGTGTTTCACGACGGGATCGCCGGCGGATTCTTCATCAGCAACGATGGAGGCCGCACGTGGCGACAGTCGATCAGGGGGCTAGGTGGCCGGGACGTCTTCTCCCTTCTCCAGCAGCCCGACAGCCCGTCGGTCCTGATCGCTGGCACTAAGTACGGCGTCTATCGATCGAAGGACCGTGGCGAGACGTGGGCCTTCGTTGGGAAGCCTGCGAAAAAGGTCGTGCCCAGGAAGGGTGCAGGTGACGATCCGCCTGCACGGGCGCCACGTTCGACGCGCCGTACTCGGGCGTCGCTGCAGGCGCCGACGACTTACCAGCTGGTCTCGGTGGTGAAAACTTCGGCAAAGAAGAAGCCGGCACCGGCGAAGGGCAAGAAGACCGCCAAGAAACCGGTCGGGCCTAAACTCGTCACGCTCGAAGAGCAGGTAAATGGGTTTGCGAGCTACGTTGATGCAGCCGGCGGGAAGTGGATTCTGGCTGCCACGAATCGTGGAATCTACCGCTCGCAGGACCTCGACAAGGGCTGGGAACTGATTCCGACGCCGGGACTTCTGGCGCCATTCACCTGCCTTTCGAGCGGACTCACTGATCCAGATCGAACGATCTATCTCGGCACGATGAAGGGGCTCGCCTATTCGCGGGACTTTGGAGCCACGTGGCAGAAAGTCCATCGAGGACCCGATGAGTTCCCGGTGAAGTCAATCGCCCAGGATCCCCGCGATGCGCAGGTGGTTTATGTCGGCTCGCGAGGATACTTCTACAAGAGCGAGGATGGAGCCCGTTCGTGGAAGAAGCGGGGCGGTGGCTTACCGGCCGGTGACATCACGATCGTCGCCGTTGATCCCGTGAATTCAGATACGGTGTACGCAGGGGATTACCTCGGCGGAGGCATCTATCGGTCGACGAATCGCGGAGAGGACTGGGAGCGACTCGACGCAGGACTTCCAAGCGCGCGTGTATGGACGCTTGCGGCCGATCCGTTCGAGGCCGGGCGTGTCTACGCCGGAAGTTATTCGGGTGGTGTGTACGTCATGAAGGGGGCGCCCGTGGCTGCGACGTTGACGGAGTAGAAGGCAGCTCGCGCAGAGGCTCAACCCGGCACCGCAAGCCGTAATCGAGGCTTGGCATAACCAAGTGGGTTCTATCGGAGACGGGGAACCCGCTTGCTGTCGCTCGCGGTACTGATCCCCGTCCAGCGGACTCCGCCATCAGGACGCGTCCGCTGCTCGCCGTCGCGTAGTGGCGGTCAGTACCGCGCGCGTCGTGACAGGATCAGAACCGCGAACGCAGTGAGCGGCGGCCTTTGCACCTCCCGCCTTCACGCTGGTTGTCCACGTGCATCGTCGCCTACCGCGACGTGCGGGCCCACTTCGTTTCTCCGCCATACTGATCCCTGATTCTTCCACCGCGCCGGTCGGGGTTCTGGCCGCGCGAGGACTCTTATTCCCGCTCGAGCGCCCTGGCCGCCTTCAGCATCACGTGCTCGCCGAAGTGTGGCGCGAGGATCTGGAGGCCGACCGGCAGCCCATCAGACATTCCGCACGGGACGCTGACAGCGGGAATCCCGGCGAGGTTCGCGGTGATCGTGTAAACGTCCGACAGGTACATCTGCAGCGGGTCTTCCATCTTCTCGCCGAGGCGGAATGCCGTCGTCGGCGACGTAGGCGTCACGACGACGTCGCAGGCGGCGAAGGCCGTCCGAAAGTCCCGCTCGATGAGAGTCCGCACCCGAAGTGCCTTGTCGTAATAGGCGTCGTAATAGCCAGACGAAAGCACGTACGTTCCGAGCATGATGCGACGCTTGACCTCGGCTCCGAACCCTTCGGCTCTCGACCGCATATACATCTGACGCAGTTCCTCGGCTCCCTCGGCCCGGTACCCGTACCGGACACCATCGAATCGCGCAAGATTGGAGCTCGCCTCGGCCGTGGCGACGATGTAGTAGCAGGCCGTCGCGTACTTCATGTGAGGAAGCGACACTTCGACAATGGTGGCACCCTGCGATCGCAGCCGATCGATGCCCTCTTCGACCTCTCGCGTGTTCCCGCCGCAAGCCCTTCAGCGAAAAACTCTCGCGGAACACCGCCTCGCACCCCCGTTGCGCCTGCGTCGAGATCCGTGAAATCCGGAATCACAGCCTCACTCGACGTCGAGTCGAGCTCGTCCCGACCGGCCATTACCCTCAAGGCAATGGCAATGTCGTTGACCGAAGCCGCAAACGGACCGATCTGGTCGAGCGAGCTTCCGAAAGCGACGAGTCCGTATCGTGAGATTCGACCATAGGTCGGCTTCAGCCCGACGACGCCGCACAGTGAGGCCGGCTGCCGGATCGAGCCTCCGGTATCGGAGCCTAGCGCGAGCATCGCCATGCCGCTCGCCACCGCCACGGCGGAGCCCCCTGACGAGCCGCCGGGAACGCGATCCTCGTCCCAGGGATTTCGGACCGGTCCGAAGGCCGAATTCTCGTTTGACGAACCCATCGCGAACTCGTCGCAATTCGTCTTTCCGACAATGATCGCGCCGGCATCCCGAAGGCGAGCGACGGCCGTGGCCGTATACGGCGGCCGGTAGTGCTCGAGAATCCGCGATCCGCACGTCGTTCGCACACCCTCGAGCACGAGGTTGTCCTTGATTGCGACGGGAATCCCGTCGAGCGGACGAAGTAGCTCTCCCGAACGAACTCGGGCGTCGGTTTCATCGGCCTGCGCGAGCGCCGTGTCGGCAGTGACCGTGAGGAAGGCATTCAACCGCGGGTTGAGCGCTTCAATGCGAGAGAGCGCCGCCTCGGTCACCGAGCGAGCGGTTGTCGTTCCGGCGCCGATGGCCTCCTGGGTGCCCGCGATCGACGGATGGACGTCGGGGATGGCTTGCATGGGCCTACGACTCCTGCGACTCGCCGGTTGCGCGAGTGATCACACTCGGCACCTTGAAGTAGCCGTGGAAACCTTCAGGAGCATTCGCCGTGGCGACTGACGTACCGAGGCTCGGCTTGACGACGTCGTGCCGCCAGGTTCGTTCGACGTGTTCCGCGATCGACGAATGCGACATCGGCGCAACGTTCGTCGTGTCGAGCTCACCGAGTTGGTCCATGTACGAGAGGATCTCGGACATCTGGGCTGCGAATCGATCCGCATCATCCGGCGACAGCTCGAGGTGCGCCAGCGTGGCGGTCTTCAACACAACATCACGAGTGATCGACATCGGCATCTCCTTCCGGCGTGGAACGGCGGATTCTAGCAGAAGCCGTTCGCACGGTCAGGGTGTGATGGCCCGCTCGATGGCGTCGATGTAGCTCGGCCAGGAGAATCGCACGAGGTCGGCTTCGATCGCGGATTCCATTGATTCCGCACGATCCCGATCGAAGAAGTCGGCCACGGCATCGGCAATGGCCTGATGGTCGAACGGGGGCACGACATAGCCGGTAACGCCGTGTCGGACGGTCTCGGGCAGCCCGCCGACACTCGTAACGACGACCGGCCGCCTCGCGTCGAACGCTATCTGCGTCACGCCGCTCTGCGTCGCGGTTTCATAGGGTTGAACGACCAGATCCGCCGCCGCGAAGAGATCGCGAACCTCCTCGTTGGGCACGTATCGATCGACAATCGTGACCGCGTGCTCGATCCCGAGCCGTGAGATCAGATCAAGGTACTCGTGGCGGTCGTGCCAGAATTCGCCAGCGACGAGGAGTCGTACATTCCGCTTCGCCAGGATATTCGGCATGGCCTGGAGCACGTGTTTCAGACCCTTGTAGGGACGGACGAAACCGAAGAAGAGCAGAGTCGGCGTCGCGGGATCGAGGTTGAGCCTCGCCCGCGCCTCTTCGCGCGAGCATCGATTGCCGGCAACTTCGCCAAGCGACGGCAATTCGGCTCGAAAGATGGGCCTTCCGGGCAGGAGGCGCTCCAGGTTGTCGCGATCCTCGTTCGAATGAACGATGAAACAGTCGCCACTCCCGAGCGCAAGCCGCGTGGCGAATCGCCGGAGCCCGCTCGATTCGTGTTCAACGACGTTGTGGCAGAGGTAGACGATCCGTGTTCGCCCGCCGCGGCGCGACAGACGCGAGATCGTCGCCATCTGGGGAGCCCAGAAGGCGACCCACCACGGGATGATCACGGCGTCAGGAGCGAAGTGCCGAACTCGATGTACAACTCGCAGCCAAGTGAGCGGATTCATCGAGTCGAGTACGTGCTCGACACCGGGTTCGACGAGTGGCGTCGCGCTCGGGTCGCGATCCGTTGCCGCCGGATAGATCCAGAGCGGGTATTGGCGGAGAAATGCGAAGTGCCGCACGGCGTGACGCTCGCGCAGGTGCCGAAAGAGCAGGGTAGTGTGGTGAGCAATGCCCCCGCGAAACGGATGCGCAGGTCCGACGATCGCAATCTTCAGGCGCCCGGTCATTCGATGTATCCGAGCCCGCGCAGACGCTCACGAACGTCCTCATCGTCATCTTCCGTCGGCTCTCGCGCGTCGGTGGAGTCGACCGTGGATGCGGTCGCGAGACCGTCGACGCCCCCGCAGAATGCCGGGAGGATACTGCCGCGCCGGTCCGCTGGCGCCGCCAGTCCGAATGCAGCCAGCACCGTCGGCGCGATGTCGAGCACGCTTGCTTTCTCACCTGCGGGCGAGTGACTGAAGAGCGGGCCGCTCGCCACATAGATACCATCGAGTCGATGCGAGCCCGTGTGTCGTCGGCTGAACGGACCGGGCACGAGAAGCGGACCGTCGAAGTCGGTCTTGGAGAACGTCATTCCCCAGTCGTCTCCCGATACGAGCAGGTCCGGAAGTGTATCGATCAGGCCTCCGGCAAGTTGCCATGGACGTATCGCCGAGATCGAGATGCCAGTTCCCGCGGACGTCTCCGCCAGGAGCTCGTCAACGGAGCCGAGTGCTGCGTCGTACTTGCCCGTGCCGCGCTCGATTCGAGTGCCGGTGTAGAGTCCCGCAAACGGAATGGTGTGCCCCGGATCCAGCACGACGCTGGACTCGGAATCCACCACCGCCGATAGAAACGCCGAATCGTCTTTCGGGAGCAACCGGCGGGCCCGTCGACGCACGCGCGCGAGCGTCCGGCCGACGGGACCTCGAACCCGGGCTGCCGCTGCGCCGGCCCGCTGCGCGAGGCGTACGCCAGCCCGGTGAAGGCTTGCCGATCTCTGCGTTGACGAGCCGCGTCTCACGAGAAGACCCGCCTGCTCGAGTGCGGCGTTGATCTTGAATGTGCACGTGTTCGGGCCGAATCCGTGATCAGAGCAGACGAGAAGGCTGGCCCCGGTTCCCATGGCGTCGAGCAGGCGGGGGACGGCTGCATCGAGACGCGCAAATACATCCCGAACTCGATCCGACCGAGCCTGCTGCTCGCTTGAAAACGGCTCGCACGCGGTATCGAGGAGGTCCCAACAGCGATGCATGAGCCAGTCGGTCTCGGAAAAGACGCAGACGGCGAGATCCCACGGCTCGCGCTGAAGGAGCCACTCGGCAGCTCGAACTCTCCGATCGAACGAGGCCTCGAGATCGTCGAGAAACCGGCCGACGTCGTCGTAGTGTTCCGCGTGGTAGTTGACCGCGAGATTGTAGTCGCGTCCGACTACCTCGATTAGTTCTTCCTTTATAGACGCGGGCGAAGTCCATTGGGTCGATTCGTCGGTTCCGAAACCGCTGACCATGATTCCGTTCGCGTCGTACGGAGGATAAAGGATCGGAAAGTTGAAGACGCACGTGCGGAACCCCGCCGCACCCACGAGATCCCACACGGCGCGGCCCCGAAAATCGCGCGATCCGATGGGCCGGAGGTCGTAGAGCGGCGGGCGGCGCACGAGAAAGTCCGCAATTCCCGTTTGATCGACGTCGAGTCCCGTCGATACACCAAGCCACGACGGTCCAGTGATCGGGGGGACCGTCGCTCGAAGCGCGGCATAGGTACCCGTCTGGCCGAGCATCGCCAGATTCGGTATCACGCCATCCCTTGCCAGGCGGTCGAAGACGACCGTGCCTACACCGTCCAGTCCGAGCATGAGCAGTCGCTGCGACATCGTACGCGGTGGCGTCAGTTCGATCCGGGCTGCCGCTCGCCGCGGCGCATGGCGAATTTCGGAAGCACGATACTGTCAGGATTCGTCGTGATGCCGCCGGTGACCGGGTCGTAGATGTAGGGTTCGCCGTTCGGGTCGACCGGCTGACCGGCCGTATTAGTACGGATTCGGGCCCCGGTTCCCGATGCTGATAGACGCGCGGTTCTGACGAGGAGCGCCAGGGATTGCGGCCGCGAGCCAAATCGCAGCACGTAGTCGCCGAGTGAATCCTTTAGAAAGTCGATCTCGTCGAGCGCCTGGTAACTCTTCATGCTCGACACGAGCTCTTCGCGGACGCGAGGATCGTCCGTCGAGTCGTACATGGTCTTCAACATGCGTAGCGCAAAGTCCCGCTTTCCACATTCGGCGAGCACCACGGCAGACATCTGCGCGACCCACGGTGCCGCTCCCGGGATTCGGCCGCCCTCTGCATACGCGGCAGAGGCCGATTCACAGTCACCCGACCTCCAGTACAGGAAACCTAGATCAAGGTGAAGCGTCAGGTCGTCCGGATTGGCTCGAATACCCTTGTTCAGCAGGTCGACGGCCTTCTGCTCGTCGACGTAGTCCGCGAGAAAGTAGCCCCCGAACCGGTAGGCCGCGATGTACTGGGGATCGAGCGTTGTCGTCACATCCAGGAGCGGAGCGAGGAGAGCCGGTGGAGTGCGATCCGATTCCGAAGCGCCGCGATTCGCAATCGCATTCTCTCCGAAATGCTGAATGGCTCGCATCCAGTACACGTCCGCAAGCAGCGCGTCGTACCCGAGAGCAAGTCGCTTCACCTGCTCGCCATTCGAGAGATAGAGGGTCTCGTCCTCAACCTGCGCGCGGGCTGTCCGAACGTCAATCCAGTTCTGCAACGGCGCGAGCAACGCGAACGCCGCCACGACGCCGGCGATGATGAAACCTCGCGCCGAAGACTTCACTTGAAGTCCCTCCGATCGAACACGAGCGCCGCGATCGCGACCAGAATCCCGCAATAGACCACCGCATAGACGGTCGCCGCCGCGATGCGGTCGATCGGAATCGTGAGGCCGTGCGCCGCCGTCGTGATGACATTGAAATTCGACAGGTTTGGCAGCACGTAGTAGAGGCCCTTGAGCAGCCACTTCGCCGCCACGGCGTCCGTCGACTCGGCCATCGTCAACAGGTTTGCCGAGAAATTCCCGACTACGTAGAGAAGAAATGTCACGAGTGCCGAGATGGCCGGCGACGAGAGCGTCGACATGGCAAGTGCGATTCCCGTGATGACGAGCAGTTCGAGAAACACCATGTAGGACGCTGGGAGTGCGGTTACCACCTGTGGCGCATAGCCCTGCGTGACCCAGAGGACCGAAACGATGATACCGGCCGCCATGACCGAGGAATTGACGGCCAGGGTCATGCCGAGGCCGACAAACTTCCCCAGCACGAACTCGGACCGGTGCAGCGGCTTCGAGAGAAGGCTGTAGATCGTGCGTCTATCGATTTCCTTCGACACGAGCTGAATGCCGATGAAGATTGCGATGAGCATTCCGAAGAAGCGCATCGAGCTCAGACCGATATCAGTGATGACCTTCGCAATATTACCGATCGCGAGTTGCCCGACGAGGAGCGACGAGCCGATCATGAGCAAGGCGAAGAAGATCAGATTGTAGAGAACCCGGTCCCGTACCGATTCGCGAAAAGTGTTGCGGGCAACGAGTGCGACCTTGGTCATGGAAATGGAAGTTCCTCCGCGTGCTGGACGAGGGTATCGCGTCATCTATATACCGGGTGGTCCATCAACCGGAAAGGTCAACACCGCGAGCACCGGATCGTCGTATCGAAGCGTGCGCGGTTCGTGGCGACTGCATTAGACTTCGTGGGGTTCCGTCGTTCAGAAAGTCGAGCAGGAGAGTCGTCACCATGCTTCGTTTGACCGTACGTCGCTACATCTCGTACATGGTCGTCGCTGGACTCGCTTCCGTCGCACTGTCGATGGGCACCGCAGTCGCCCAGCGCTCGGCCGCTTCTCGCACCGATCCGATCTCGGGACGCTGGGATGCAGCGCTCGAAGTGCCATCCGGGCCGGTGGCATTCGGACTTGACCTCAACCGGCGCGGCAGCGTCGTGCGCGGTCACATCCTGAACGGGCCTGAGCGAATGGCGCTCTCCACCAGCTCATTTGACGGGACGACGGTCGTACTGCGTCTCGACGAGTACGATGGTCGGATCACCGCGAAATTCGAGGATGCGGCGAAAACGAAGCTCGTCGGGCAGTACCAGCGCCAGACGCGCAGCGGCATTGGAACCTACCGGTTCGTCGCGACTCGCGCGGCCAGGCCAGCTGCGAAACCAGCGTTCGCGGCGGCCGTCGATGCGTCGATGGAGATCTCAGGCGACTGGATCATTACCATTCGTGATCCGAAGTCGTCGAGCGAAGAGGTGAGCGATGCGACATTCACGGTGAAACCATCCCAGGCAACGCCTGGCGCTGGCGAGGTCACCGGCACCATCATTCCCGTAAGTGGCGATTACGGGCTGCTCGCGGGGATGATTCGGCGCGACCCGTCGTCCGGCGGTGCCGTGTTGCGGATGAGCCGCTTCGACGGGATCCACGTGGTGAAGATCGAGGGACGCGTCGAGACTGACGGCTCGTTGTCGGGAACGCTCTCGTCGGGCCTGTCATTCGAAGCGACGTGGAAGGCAACCCGTAAAGAACGGACTGCGGCGGGCGAGCCCAAACCCGGCGATCCGTACTCGTTGACGCGCGTGAAGGATCCGAGCGCCGTCTTTTCCTTCTCGCTGCCAGACTCGAGGGGAGGGACGGTTTCGCTTGCGGACGAGCGATTCCGTGGAAAGGTCGTCCTCATCGATATCATGGGAACCTGGTGCCCGAACTGTCACGATTCAGCCCCGCTACTCGCCGATCTTCATCGCCGTTACCGGTCCAAAGGGCTCGAAGTGGTGATGCTGGCTTACGAGTACACGCCCGACGCCGCTCGAAATGCGCGGCAGATCGACATTTTCAGGAAGAAGTACGGGATCGAGTTTCCGATCCTGATGGCGGGCACGACGGCGGACGGTGAAATCGCCCGAACCCTGCCACAACTCGAAGGCTTCGGTGCGTATCCGACGACCATCTTCGTCGGTCGTGACGGACGTGTACGGCGAATCCACGCCGGGTTCTCGGGACCGGCCACCGGCGAACGCCACACCCACGTGAAGCGCGAGTTCGAATCGCTCGTGCGGGAACTGCTCGACGCGAAACCGTAGACGTCCCTTGCGCCTTTGTGGCCTTTGCGCGAACCTCTTCAGACGCTGGGAGAGGTTCGCGCAAAGGCGCAAAGGCGCAGAGTCCAGACCGCGCTACTTCGGAACCAGATCGAGGGCCTGGCCGATCGGCGTACCGAAGTTGATGTTCTGGGCGTTCATCGACGCAAGCCCCTGGGTGAGGACGGCGATCACGTTGCCGTTGCGGTCGAAGACGGGTCCACCTGAATTGCCGTTGTTTGCCGATGCGTCGAGCTGGATCTTCTTCGGAGTGACCTTGCTGATTACTCCGGTGGACAGGCTCGTTTCCGCTGTCTTCGCCTGGGTAAACGTGAACAGGTCCTTCCCGAGCGGGTAGCCGATGACGGCCACCGGATCGCCCTGTCCGAGCGACGACGTGTCGCGGTTGAAGCTCTGGAGGTACGGCATCTTCTCGAAGGGCTTCACGCGAAGCACCGCAAGATCAGTGTCGATCGAGTCGGAGAGCCGAACGAGCTCGCCCGGAACGGCGTCGTCCGGACTTCGATCCGCAAAGACCACCTTGATCTCCCGGATGACACCCTTGTAGCGATTCCGAACCCATGCCTCGTCGTACTCCCAGAGCTGCAGGACGTGCCGATTCGTGACGATGTACCCGTCCGGCGACACGACGAATCCGGAGCCCGTCGCGGCGTCTTCTTCGATGGGAGTGCCGTTCTCGTCGGTCAGCGTGAATCGAACGTAGAGGAACACGACCGCGGCCTGGTTCTGCGAGGCGATGGCGCGGAAATCGAAGACCTGTGGCGCTGGGGAAGGCCGCATCGCGAGGTAGCCAACTACCGCGACGAGCGTCACGACGAGCAGCGAAAGTACGGCGACCATGACCTTGAACTGGGTCGACGTCTTTTTGACGGCGCGGTCGATCATGAGCCGGACTGTAGTTCGACCGAACTCCTTCGACGGCGGAGGGCCAAATCCGTTTCCGCGGCTGGCCGTCTCGAGCGACTGTGTCGGTGCGACGGTCGGCGGAAGCTGAGGTTCGTCCTCGCCCTCGATTTCGAATTGTACCTTCGGGCCGCCCGTGCCGAATTCGATGACGTCACCGGATTTCAGGCGGAAGCTGTAGACACGCCGACCGTTGACGAAAGTCCCGTTCGTGGAGCCCGTGTCGCGCACGACATAGCCCGATCCGTCGTATGTGATCTCGGCGTGGTGGGCAGACGCGCGGGTGTCTCCCGGGGGGAACGCCAATCGGCTTGCCGGAGCGCGCCCAACCGAGATCTGCGGATCGGCGAGCACTTCGCGCTCGCCTCGTCTTATGCCAGAAAGATGAGTAAAAACCGCTCGCATTGGTGCGCGAGGCTCCGACAACTGACCTGGGCTTCCCCGGAGCCTGTGTTGTACCACAGACCGACAACGACCGTCAGGGAAGGTCGGATCGCGCCTCGGTGTGCTTGCGATCGGCCATCGTCTGCCACACGAGTGCGACGCGCTCGTCGAGTGTCGGATGACTCCAGAAGAGGAACCTTGCCACCGGGTTCGGGTTCGGATCCGATAGCGCGAGCTGTCCAAGGCGCTCGAAAGTAGACGCCGCGGCCTCGGGTGAGACGTCGGCCGGGACCGTCAACTGGAGCGCAAACCGGTCGGCGTCAGTCTCGATGGTGCGCGAGATGGCATTGCTGATCGGCTCGCCCGCGAGCGAAAGCACTCCGACCACGAACAGAATAAGCGGCAGGCTTGCGATGTCCGCCAGCGCTCCGTAACCGAGGCGCGCGCTGTATCGGATGACGAGCCGATCGAGGATTCGTTGAAGGAGAAACGCGCCGATGGCCGTCATGATGGCGGCGACCGCCAGTCCGATCCAGAGGTGATGGCGCACGTAATGACCCATCTCGTGCGCCATTACGAAGAGAGTCTCTTCCTCCGAAAAATTCTCGAGCAGTGTGTCGCCGAGCGCTATCGTGGCCGTCGGGCCGAGTCCGGTCACGAAGGCATTGGCGGCCCGGGTCTGCCGGCTCATGTCGATCTCAAAGACTTCGTCCGCCGGGACGCCAGCTCGGCTCGCCAGCTCGAGAATGCGCTCGGCGGTTGCACGATCCGGAGATTGGCGCGAACGTGTTGAATAGCTCGATGTAGAGCGGAGTCAGCAGGACTGCCAGCATTGAGAGCGGAACGCCGGCGGCCGTGATCCACCTCCACCACGTCGTCGGCCGGCGACGCAGCAGCGAGTAGAACAGCATTCCGAGAAAAACCGCCGAAATGGACGTCACCGCGAGTCCAATCGCCTGATCGCCGAGCCACGATCCAAGTGGTTGGCGGCCGACTCCGTAAGAGACGGACACGGCGTATCGAGCGAGGTCGAAGGGAAGCGAGGCGATCGCGACGGTCACCGTGAGCAGCACGATGCCGATCGCGCGCACGGCCCAGGAATGGCCGATGCGCGCGGAAAGAAATGCCACGGTGCGCGATGCCGTTCCCGAGAAGGCCAGCCATCCGAGCAGAGCGAGCCCGGCCACGGTGTCCGCGAGTCTAAGGCCCAGCACGAGGCGAGTGCGCGATTTTCCCGTCTGGCGCCACGCGGCTTTTGGATCCGAGGTCAGAAGTTCGCGACTCGAAGCCGCTGAAGCGCTGGTTTCGCTCGTCGACGGCCCGGACGGGTCCATTGCGGCGCCCGCCACCGACGAGAGGGACAACACGACGAAGAGTATGAGGAGCGCCCGCTCCGCAGCTCGGCGGACCAGCGATCGGGGATTCCGGTCAGATGTCGCTTCGTCCATCGTGCTCCCTGTCCGCGACGGTACAGCCCCCGAGTCGTTCATCCGCGCGTGTTTCGATGCGTGTGCTTACCATCGTGCGCCGTTCATACGGGCGCTTCCCGGCGAAGTTGCACCCGCTTGACACCCCGAACCCTGGCGGGTACCGTGAAACTTCTGGATCACAATCCAGCGTGGCGATTTCGACAATTGCTCCACGGAAAAAACTGCTAACTGTCCGGGACTTCGGAAGGCCCCGCGCAGTAGGCGCGGGGCCTTCGTTGTGTTCGCGCCCGGCGGGAAGGACGTGTATGACGACTTTCAGGGAAATGCTCGAGAGTGAACGTGCCCACGTGTTCGACGGAGCGATGGGCACAATGCTCTACACGCGCGGCGTCTACATCAACCGCTCGTTCGACGAACTGAACCTCACGAGTCCCGACCTCGTGCTGGGCGTACATCGCGAGTACATCCGGTCCGGCGCCGAGATCATCGAGACGAACACGTACGGCGCAAACGCCGTCAAGCTCGCCGGGTACGGCCTCGAAGCGAAGGTTGGCGAGATCACGAAACGAGCCGCCGAAATTGCGCGCGAGGCGGCCGGCGATCAGGTGCTCGTCGCTGGAGCCATCGGACCCCTCGGAATTCGGATTGAGCCCTACGGGCCAACCTCCAATGACGAGGCACGCGCCATGTTCCGGCAGTCGGCGCAAGGACTGTTGGATGGCGGAGTCGATCTTCTTCTGCTCGAGACCTTCAGTGATCTCGCCGAGATTCAGCAGGCGATCCTCGCCGTTCGCGAGATCACGGACCTGCCGATCGTTGCGCAGATGGTCATCGACATCCACGGCAACACGCTCTACGGAACGGCGCCCGAGGTCTTCGCGCCGAGGCTGGAGGAATGGGGCGTCGACGTCATCGGACTGAACTGCTCGGTTGGTCCCCAGGCGATCCTGTCGGCGATCGAGCGGATGCGCACCGCTACGTCGCTTCGACTGTCAGCGCAGCCCAACGCCGGTCTGCCCCGCGAAGTCGACGGCCGCAAGATGTACATGTGCTCGCCGGAATACATGGCGAAGTACGCGAAGCGGCTGATTCAGGCTGGCGTGAAGTTCGTCGGCGGCTGTTGCGGAACGACGCCCGAGCACATCAAGCAGATCGCCAACGCCGTTCACGCGTCCTCGCCCGGTCGCTCACAGGTTGCGACGTTCCTCATCGAGGATCGGCCTGCGAACGTGGATCCTGTGCCGCAGGCGCAGAAGTCGCGCCTTGCGCGTCGGGTAGCTGAAGGCAAGTTCGTGACGAGCGTCGAGATCGTCCCGCCGCGCGGCGTCGATCCCGAGAAGATGCTCGAGGGAACGAGACTCCTCAAGGAAGCCGGCGTCGACGCCGTGAACGTGCCGGACGGACCGCGGGCGCAGTTCCGGATGGGAGCCCTCCTGGTTTCGGTCCTCATAGAACAGCGCGTCGGGATCGAAACGGTCACGCACTACTGCTGCCGCGACCGCAACCTGCTCGGAATGCAATCGGACCTGCTCGGCGCGGCCGGCATCGGACTTAGAAACCTGCTGCTGATCACCGGTGATCCGCCGAAGATGGGTCCGTATCCGGATGCGACCGCGGTCTTCGACATCGACTCGATCGGTCTGACGAACATGGTCACGCGGCTCAACAACGGGCTCGACCTCGGCGGCAATCCCATCGGCCAGCCTACGTCGTTCTTCGTTGGCGTAGGGGTTAATCCGTGCGCCATCGATCTCGATCATGAGATCCGCCGGTTCGAGTGGAAGGTCGAGGCCGGAGCCGAGTTCGCGGTCACGCAGCCGGTTTTTGACGTCGATCAGCTTCGCGTCTTTCTCAAGCGCATCGAGCACTGCCGCATTCCGGTCGTCGCGGGGATCTGGCCGCTTGTCAGTCTTCGCAACGCCGAGTTCCTGAAGAACGAGGTTCCAGGCATCAGCCTGCCTGATCACGTGCTCGAGCGGATGGCGCGAGCCCAGGAGAAGGGCAAGGAGGCGGCCCAGGCTGAAGGCCTGCTGATCGCCCGCGAGATGCTCATCGAAGTGCGCGACGTCGTTCAGGGGGTCCAGGTGAGCGCGCCGTTTGGTAAGGTTCAACTTGCACTCGAGGTATTTGACGGGCTCGTCGATCGTGAGGAGCCAGGGACCCGGGAGGATGCGCCGAACGTCTCGGTGTCAGCCTAGGCGAACCGAATGCTGGTAATCGTCGGAAGCGAGTTCCGGAGGTGCGATTCGATGGCTCGACGACGCAGTCTGATGTTTGTGGCCGTGGTGGCTCTTGCTCTCCTCACCGCACCGGTAGCACGAGCCGCGCTCACGATGGAGCGGCTGCGGGACTACGTGCAGAAGGCTGGCGCGAAAATCGACTCGGCGGATGGCAATCTTCTCGTCACGAGCGTGTCGTCGGGAGGTCCTCGCGTCGAGATCCGGGTTCTGAACGATTCGACCCGACACCGGATCGGCCTGTACGCCTACGGCTTCGGGAACGTGGCGGATGCTAAGAGCGCCGAGTCTCTCTTCGAGTACCTGCTCGTCGCCAACAGCGAGCTCGGCACCGGCGGGTTCTTCATCGACAAGGATCGCGACGTTGGCTACAAGCTGCTACTCGATACGCGCGACACCCTGAGCGCGCAGACGTTCCAGATCAAGTTTCTGGCGATGGTCGCCGTGATCCGCGCGCGTCGTCCCGCAATTCTGAAGCTCGTCGGCGGCGCTTCGACGCGCGAGAAGCCGACGGATCAACCGCCGGGTGACGCCGGAGAATCAGGGACTGAGCCGGAAGTTCCCGTGACGATGGTGCAGCAGGTTCCACGATCGCGGCGGCGGTGACTTTCCGCGAGGCCTTGGCGGACGGCCCCCTCCTGCTCGACGGGGCCACGGGAACGGAGCTGATCGCCAACGGCTGTCCGTCCGATCGGCCGCCAGCGATCTGGTCGATTGAGCGGCCCGACGACGTCCGACGCGTTGTGACGGCTTCGGTCGATGCCGGAGCCAGGGTCGTGATGACGAACACGTTCTGCGCCGCGCCGGCGTTCGTCGATCCGTGGGGTGTCGATTCCAGCGAGGTCATCTCGCGATCGATCGACATCGCGCGCGATGCCGCCGGCGGCCGGGCGTTCGTAGCGGCCAGCCTCTCCGTGGTATCGCCGGACGGTTCGCCGGGTAACGATGGCGACGCGGAGTATCGGCGTCAGTCGGAACTGTTCTGTTCCGGCGGGGTCGACGCGATCGTGATCGAAACAATGACGTCGATTGACGAACTGCGAAGGGCGGTTCTGGGCGCAAGCGCTGTTCGCGAAGGCACGCCGCTCGTCGCGTGCATGTCATTCGGTCCGGACCTTCGAACGATCGATGGCACGCTTCCCGAGGAAATGGCCTGGGTTCTCGAGGACCTCGGTGCGGACGCCGGGGGCGTGAACTGCTGCGATGGCCCAGAGACGGTGCTTCGCGTCGTCGAGGCACTTGCGCGTGCGACGGACCTGCCAATCTGGGCCAAGCCAAACGCCGGACTGCCTGGCGCAGGTGTCGACGACGACGCCTTCGCGGCCTTTGCGGTCCGAATCGTCGGCGCCGGCGCAGACGCGATCGGTGGCTGCTGCGGGACGACGCCCCAGACCATTAGAGCCATCGGGAAACTCCTCGGGTCTCAACGAAAAGCCTGAGTAGTTGCTTCCTTTGCGCCTTTGCGCCTTTGCGTCTTTGCGTGAAATCTCGCGCAATGGCGCAAAGGCGCAAAGCCGCAAAAGAAGAAGAAGGATCCGAACACTTCAAAAATTCCCTTTGAGTAAGACGAACGTTCGTGCTAAATACGACGACGCTGAAGCGAGGAGGTACCAGAAGATGGCGTCGCAGGCGATTCTGACCGAGACCCAGGACAAGCGGTTCGTCAACGTGGCACACGTGCACTTCGATGAGCTCGATGCCATGCACATGCTTCACAACGCCCGCTTCTTCATTCACATGGAGCGGACGGCTTCTGCGTTTCTGCGAGAGCTCGGCAGGCGATGGGAGCGAAACGTCGCAGACAACCCGGACCAGTTCTCAGTCGTGAAGACTCAGACCATTGACTACCGTGTGCCGTTCCTCGGTACGGGAGAGCTCCGCGTCGAAATGGCGGTCATCAAGCTCGGGCGGACGAGCTGTTCGCTTCGATTCCTCTTTACCGATCCTGAATCGACCGTCGTGTACGCAAGGGGCGAACGGACGATCGTGAAGCTGGATTCCGTCACCCTGCGACCGTCGCCGTGGACGGCGGAATTTCGTCAGGCCGTATCCGGTCTCATTCGGGAGGACAGCGATGTTGATGTCCGGCAGTGAACAACAGGGTCCGCGCGGCCGTGTGGCCCAGGGAGAACGAACGCGGGCGGCGATCCTGCGAGCCGCAGTCGATCTCGCATCCATCGAGGGACTCGAAGGACTGACCATTGGCAGGCTCTCAACGGAGCTCGCCATGAGCAAGAGCGGGCTCTTTGCTCACTTCGGATCGAAGGAGGAGCTCCAGCTCGCAACGATAGAAGCTGCGAGGGCGATCTTCATCGAAGAAGTGGTCCGGCCGGTTCTGGAGTCCAGCGAGCGAGGATTGCCGCGCATCTGGGAGCTCTGCGAACGATGGACCGAATACGCCCAGCGCGGCGTGTTCAAGGGCGGCTGCTTTTTCGCGGCGGCATCCTCGGAGTTTGACGGCCGACCCGGCCCGGTGCGCGACCGCATCGCCGAAATCATGCTGGAGTGGCTCGCCGCACTCGAACGCGGCGTTCGAGAGGCTCAGGAGATCGGCCATCTCGACGCAAAGGCCGACCCGCGGCAGATCGCTTTCGAATTCAATGCCCTCGAGATGGCCGGCAACTGGGCCTTCCAGCTCTACGGCGACCTCAAGGCCTTCACAAGAGCCCGCGAAGCCATTCGCGAGCGCCTCCGGTCTGCGGCGACGGCGCAGGCGCCGCCCATCGCGTCGCTTGGCACGGCTCGCCGCGAAGGCAAACTTTCGTCGTTTGCACGCTCCAGCTCCAACGAATAGGCTGCCCGGATCATGAAGAATCGTATCTCGGCGAAAGCCGCCAGTTTCACCGAATCCGTGATCCGCGACATGACGCGGCAGGCGAACGCCCACGGCGCCATCAACCTCTCGCAGGGCTTTCCTGACTTTCCCGCGCCCGAAGCAATCAAGCAGGCCGCTTCCGAGGCCTTGTTCGCCGATGTGAATCAGTACGCGATCACGTGGGGCGCAAAGCGGCTTCGCGACGCGATCGCGGTGAAGACGTCGTGGCATCTCGGTCTCGACGTCGATCCCGAACGCGAGCTCACGGTGACGTGCGGATCGACGGAGGGAATGATCGCCACGATGCTGGCCATCATCGATCCCGGCGACGAGGTCGTCATCTTCGAGCCGTACTACGAAAACTACGGGCCCGACGTGATCCTCTCGGGTGCTACGCCGCGCTTCGTGCCGCTGACCGCGCCCGATTGGACGTTCGATCACGATGAGCTGCGGGCTGCGTTCTCGGAACGCACGAAGGCGATCATCCTCTGCAATCCGGGGAATCCGACGGGCCACGTATTCACGCGGGCGCAACTCGAGACAATCGCGCAGCTGTGTCAGGAGTTCGATGTCGTCGCGGTCACCGACGAGATCTACGAGCACATTCTCTACGACGGCGCCGATCACATCTCGATCGCGACCATCGACGGCATGCGGGACCGGACCGTGACCATCAACAGCCTTTCAAAGACCTACGCGGTTACGGGTTGGCGGGTCGGCTACGTCATTGCGCCGCCGGACCTGACATCCGCGATTCGAAAGGTGCACGACTTCCTCACGGTTGGAGCCGCCGCTCCGCTGCAGGAAGCCGGCGCCGTCGCGCTCGGCTTCGGGCGCGAGTACTACGGAAAGCTCCAGGCGGATTACGCCCGGCGCCGCGACCTTCTCCTTCCCGCGCTCGAAGAGGCCGGATTCCGTTGCTCGCGACCCCGTGGTGCCTACTACGTCATGACCGACATCTCGAGCTTCGGGTTCGACGACGACGTGTCATTCGCCAGGCATCTCGTCGCGGAAGTCGGCGTCGCCGTGGTTCCGGGCTCGAGCTTCTACAGCCGTCCGGAGCTCGGGAAATCGCAGGTGCGATTCTGCTTCTGCAAACGCGATGAAACCCTGAATGCCGCGGCCGAACGCCTGTTGACGCGCATGCACGGCCACGGATCCAAAGCGTGGAACTGACCCGATATCTCGTTGAAACGTGAGGGAGGAATTATGTCGTCAGCCAGACAAGCCGCAGCACTCAACGTCCAGATGAAGCGAAACTATGACTTTTCGCGACGGATGCTCGATGGGCTCCTCGAGGACTTCACTTCCGAGGAAGCGCTGGAGCGCGTCGGCGATTTCAAGCCGCTGGTCTGGTACCTCGGACACATTGCGGTGGCAGAGAACGCGTGGCTCCAGCTACATCGGGGCGCCGAGTCAGTGCTTCCCGAGGGACACATGAGCCGCTACAGCCGCGGTTCCGACGGCGATGCGGACTTCGGCGATGCGTCGCTCGACGAGATGACGTCGCTGCTCGGGACGCTGCGCGAGCGTATGAAGGGGGCAATTGCCGAGATCGAGCCCGAAGATCTGGAGCGCGAGACGCCGGTCGACGTCTTTCCGCCGCTGAAGCAGTGCGGGAACGCCTTCGCTCTCGTGTGCGGTCACAACGCCTACCACGCCGGACAGATTCAACTGCTGCGCCGCGCCATGGGCAAACCTGCGACGTTTGGCTGATGGGCGAGTCGAGTTGACCTACCGCCCAGAATTCGTGCGACCGGTTCGGTCTGAGGGTAGAGGGTCACTTTTGATCCAGGTACCAGCACGAATTTGAGCGACGCGGAACTCGAAAAGCGAAGCAGGTAGCGGAATGGACTGATCCCTGCCGTGGCTCGGTGCAGGCTCGCTGCTCACTTTGCGTCTTTGCGTCTTCCTCTGCGCCTTTGCGAGAGACTCTTCAAGCCGTCGAAGAAGTTCTCGCAAAGGCGCAGAGGAAGACGCAAAGACGCAAAAGAGCGACTGAAACGAAAAGGACCGATTCGACGCGAGACGAAGTCAGATTGACCCACTACCGATCTGAGGGGTCGGTTGACAAGATTTCACGCAACGACTGATAGTTACGACCGGGAAGTTCTCCCGTCCCGAAGTTCTGCTTCACGCAGCGCCAGCCCGGCGCGACGAGCGTGAAACATCCGATCAGCGAAGCAAGAAGAGAACGAGGAAGCACGACGATGCAAATTGGCGCCAAGCACCTCTCGTGGTCCGCGATGGCCATCGGACTGTTCGCCCAGACTGCCTTGCTGGCTGGAGCGATCGCCATCACGAACTCGTCAACGGCACAGGCCCAGGTTGGCGACAGCGACCGCCCGCAGAACCGCAAGAGCACGACGAAGTCGGCATCGCCGAGGCCAAAGACGCCTAAGGCGACGCCGCCCGTCCGAAAGCCTTCGACCGCTGCGAAGGGACTCATCGTGTCGCCGTCCGGTCCGTATCGCTCCATCGGCGATGCGATCGCGGATTCGCCGAGCGGTGGGCGCATCACCGTGCGCCCCGGCACTTACAGCGAAGGCGTGATCGTCGATCGAGGCATCCAGCTCATCGCCGAGGGTGCGGTCGAGGACGTTCGGATCGAGTCCCCAGACAAGGACGGAATTCTGATCGACACCGACGAGCCCGTCACCATTCGAGGCTTCACGATTCGAAGCGTCGCCGGTCGGCAAGGGGCCAAGTTCTATGGCATCGACATTCCACAGGGACGGCCGATCATCCAGGACTGCGACATCAGCTCCGATTCACTGGCATCGATCGCCATTCACACTCGCGGCACGAATCCGACGATTCAGCGTTGCCAGATCGTCAACGGCGCGGCGGGTGGGGTCTTCATTTACGAAGGCGCACAGGGGAAAATCGAGGACTGCAACATCTGGGGTCATGAGCTGGCAAACGTCGAGATAAAGGACGGGTCGTACCCCTCGTTCCTGCGCGTAAAGATTCACGACGGAGCTGCGGGCGGGATCTTCCTCAACTCAGGAGGGTCGGGTGTGTTCGAGGACTGCGACGTGTACCGAAACACACTTGCAAACGTCGAGATCCGCGACCCGAGCAAGCCGGTCTTCCGGCGCTGCAAGATGCGCGAGGGAAAGCAGGGCGGCATTTACGTGTACGGGAACGGCCAGGGGACGTTTGAGAACTGCGACATCGTCGGGAACTCGCTCGCCGGCGTCGAGGTGAAGACCGGCGGCGCTCCGACGCTTCGAAACTGCCGCATCACCGGCGGAAAGGTGAGCGGTTTGTTCATAGGCGTCGACGGCCTCGGTCTGATCGAGAACTGCGACATATCGGGCAACACGTTCGCGGGACTCGAAATTCGAGAGCGCGGGAATCCGGTCGTACGGGGAACGCGGATTCACAGTGGCCAGCAGGGCGGCGTGTTCGTGTATGAGGGAGGTCGAGGCACGATCGAGGACTGCGACATCGTCGAGAACACTCGCGCGGGAATCGAGATCAAGTCGTTCGGAAATCCGCTCTTCCGCCGCTGCCGGATCAATCGGAACGGGTACGAGGGTGTCTGGGTCTACGAGCGCGGCGCAGGCACGTTCGAATACTGCGACGTGTCGGCCAATCAACGTGGAGCCTGGGACGTCTCGGCGGATGCCACGGTCAAGCGCGTGGGCAATCGGGAATAGGCTCGTGAACCGATCGGCGCCAAGCCTGGCTGCGGTCGTGGCAGTCATCGTGGTCTCAACCGTGGCGACCGGCGCTCCCCAGCGCCGGTCCGGCACGAGAGTCGGCGCCGCGCCGCGCGCAACGCGCGACTTCGTCGTTTCGCCGGGTGGACCCTACCGGACGATCGCGTCCGCGGTGGCGGCGGCAACGGCTGGGGCTCGAGTCGTTGTACGACCGGGAACCTACAAAGAGAGTCTCGTCATCGAGCGCCCGGTGACCATTGTCGGCGAAGGCGCTCGATCCGACATCGTGATCGAGAGCACCGATGTCGACGCGATGGTTGTGACGTCCGATTTGGCCGTCGTGCGCGGCCTCACCCTCAGGGTCTCCGGGTCGTCGTCAACCCCGGACTGCTATGGCATCGACGTGGCCGGAGGCCGACTGTCGCTCGAGCAGTGCGATGTTTCATCGGAAGCCCTTGCCGGCGTTGCAGTCCACGGCGCTGGAGGTCGCCTCGTGGCGATCGGATGCCGTTTCGGCGACGGTCGCGCTGGCGGCGTGCTGGCGTACGACGGCGGAAGCGTCGAGCTCGAATCCTGCGACGTCGCATCGAACGCGCTGGCTGGCATCGAAGTGGCCGATGCAGGACGCGTCTCCGCGCGCCGCACGCGAATTCACGACGGCGGCGCGAGCGGTGCCTTCGTTCATTCGGGAGGCGTTCTCGATGTCGAAGACTGCGAAATCTTCAGGAACGCCTTCTCCGGATTCGAGGTACGGGATCGCGGTGCTGTTACGGCGCGTCGGACTCGACTGTACGACAACGCTCGCTCAGGGGTGACCGTGACGAAGAGCGCAACCGCGATGCTCGACGACATCGACGTGATGCGCAACAAGCTGGCCGGCGTCGAGGTTTCGGATGCAGGCCTGGTCGCCGTCCGCCGTTCACGTATCTCCGATGGCGCGCAACAGGGGGTACTCGCCACCCGTGGCGGAACCGGGACAATCGATGATTCCGATGTTTCCGGCAACGGATCCGCTGGAATCGAGGTTGTCGACGGCGGATCGCTCTTCGTGCGGTGGACGAAGATCCGAAACGGACTGGCGGCCGGCGTCCTGTGCTCAAAAGCCGCCGGGGTGTTCGAGGATTGCGATATTGCGGCCAACGCCCTGGCAGGAGCCGACATTCGCGCCGGCTCAACCCCGGTTTTCCGGCGTTGCCGATTCCGCGACGGTCAAACGTCGGGAGTCTTCGCGAGCGATCGGAGCGAAGCCCTGTTTGACGACTGTGACATCGCCGCGAATGCGCTGTCCGGTCTCGAGATCAAGTCCGGCGCCAACCCGCTGATACGACGCACGAAAGTGCGCGACAACAAGCAGGGCGGCGTCTTCACTTACGAAAAGGCGCTCGGGATACTCGAGGAGTGCGACGTCATCGGCAATGCCTTTGCCGGCGTCGAGATCCGCGACGGAGCCGCGCCGGTCGTTCGTCGTTGCCGGATCAACAGGAACGGCTACGAAGGCGTTTGGGTGCACAAGGGAGGCGCCGGGCGAATCGAGGGCAGCAACCTCTCCGGTAACGGCCGCGGAGCGTGGGACGTCGAGACGAGTACCACGGTGGAACGAATCGGAAACATCGAGTAAGGCTCGAGGGAACCTCAAGCGTCAGCGGGTGTCGTATCCTCGACGAGGCGGACGTCGCCGTTGCGAATCAGTTCGACGAGGCGTCCGACTTCGAGGCGCTCCTCCTCGGTCAGCTCAGGATCTTCTGCGACGGCGTGAACGAGCTCGGCACGTTCGGAACGCGTGACGACACCGTCGGCGATGATGCGACTGACGATTGAACGGATGCGCATGTACAGATGATCCCCCTGTTCGACAGTCAGGATACGCGTCTCGTACCCGGTGCTCAAGGGTGCGTGTTGGCCGTGTGCTAGACTCGGCCGCATGTCGAAGTCGAAGGGCTCGCGCCTCGTGTATGCCTGTCAGACCTGCGGATTCCAGTCACCGAAGTGGCTCGGCAAGTGCCCGGATTGCGGCGAGTGGAACGGTTTCATCGAAGAGCGAGCGGCGCCGTCGTCGACCTCCGACCCCGCGAAGGTCGGGATGTTTGGCCTGAGTGCGACCCGCCCACTTCGCTATGCCGACATCGAGAGTCAGGACGATTCGCGCCGTGACTCGGGCATCGCCGAGTTCGACCGCGTGCTCGGGGGAGGGATCGTCCCGGGAAGTCTGGTCCTGATCGGCGGCGAGCCGGGCGTAGGCAAATCGACCCTCATGGCGCAGGTGGCCGGCGCGCTGTCGGACTCGCACGGCACCGTACTCTACGTGAGCGGCGAAGAGTCGGAGCGCCAGATCAAACTGCGAGGCGAACGCCTGGGGCTCAAGGCTGACGGCCTCTTCCTGCTGCCGGAGACCTGCCTCGAGCGCGTACTCGAGCAGGTCGACGCGCTCGGACCCGCGGCCATCATCGTCGACTCGGTGCAGACAGTCTTCTCAATGAAGCTCGAATCGGCGCCGGGCAGCGTCTCGCAGGTCCGCGAAGTCGCGGGCCAGTTCCTGATCCTCGCGAAGAACCGGTCGCTCCCGGTATTCCTCATCGGACACGTGACGAAGGACGGCCAACTCGCCGGACCGAAGGCGCTCGAGCACATCGTCGACACCGTTCTCTACTTCGAGGGCGAGCGCCATCACAACCACCGGATCATCCGCGCCGTGAAGAACCGGTTCGGCGCCGCGAACGAGATCGGGATCTTCGAGATGACGGAGCGCGGACTGGTCCCGGTCGCGAATCCGTCCGCGATGTTCCTGAGCGAGCGTCCGGTCGGTGCGGCCGGTTCAGTCGTCGTCGCCGCGCTCGAGGGCTCGCGTCCGATCCTCGTCGAGCTTCAGGCTCTCGTCTCGTCGAGTCAATACGGAACTGGCAAAAGGATGACAGTCGGTGTCGACGCGAATCGCGTGTCGCTGCTCATGGCAATGCTCGAGAAGAGACTCGGAATGCACCTGATCGGCGACGACGTCTACCTGAACGTCGCAGGCGGCATCGAGCTCGACGAACCCGCGGTGGACCTCGGACTCGTGGCTGCAATAGTTTCGAGCTACCGGAACCGCGCCATCGACGAGAGAACGGTCGTGTTCGGTGAGGTGGGTCTGGCCGGGGAGGTTCGCGCCATCTCGCAGGCATCCAGTCGACTTCGCGAAGCCGTCGCGATGGGATTCCGTCGAGCCGTCCTCCCGCAGACGAACATAGCCGGACTGCCCGCACTCGACGACGGACTCGAGCTGGTGGGCGTCCGATCCGTCGCCGAAGCGATCGACGCGTTGTTCTGATTGGCCACCGGTTCGCGCTAGCCAGGCGACGTCCGGTGAGCATGTTGCAGGCGCCGATGACCAGGCACCGTGTCCGGTCCTTCCGCTTGCATGAACATGTGGGCTACGATGCGGGAGATATCGCTCGCTTTCTCCGGACGGTCCCACTTATGCATATCGACTTCCTCATCATTCGAGTCGTTTTCACCGCGCTTCTCGTAGGATCGGGCTATTTGCTCTCGCCAATTCGCGGAGAGAGTCTGGCCTCGGCCGCACTGGCGCTCGTCATCGCCGCAGCAATCATCTTTTTCGAAACGCGCGTTCGTCGCGCGACGCTCAAGACGCTCATCGGAGCAGCGGTAGGATCGATTTTCGGCATCATTGGCGCGTCGCTCATCGGGTTCCTGATCTCCGCGCAGGAGGCGATACCGAAAGAGATCGGCTCGTTCGTCACGCTTGCGCTCACGCTTTTCATGGCCTACGTCGGCCTGATCGTGGGTGCCGCCAAGGGAGACTACCTCGATCTGTCGGCGCTCGGCGGAATCTTCAGCGAACGAGGCGGCTCGAAGTCGGCGCCGCTGATTCTGGATACTTCGGTCATCATCGACGGCCGAGTGGCCGACATCTGCGAGACCGGGTTCATGGGCGGTCCGCTCATCATTCCCCAGTTCGTCCTTCACGAACTGCAGCAGATCGCCGACAGCTCGGACTCGATAAAGCGGAATCGCGGACGCAGGGGCCTCGATATCCTTCAGCGGATTCAAAAGAAGGCCAGCGCCGAGGTACAGATCTCAACGGTCGATTTTCCGGAGATTCGCGAGGTCGATCACAAGCTGATCGAGATGGCGAGGCGAATGGAAGGAAAGATCGTCACGAACGATTTCAACCTCAACAAGGTCGCCCAGCTGCGGGGCGTACCGGTGCTCAACATCAATGAGCTCGCGAATGCGCTCAAGCCGGTGGTCCTTCCGGGCGAGATCATGCGCGTCTACGTGTTGAAGGAAGGCAAGGAGTACAACCAGGGCGTCGCCTATCTCGACGACGGCACCATGGTCGTCGTCGACAATGCCCGCCGACTGATCGGAAAGAACATCGACATCAGCGTGACGAGCGTGTTGCAGACGACGGCAGGCAAGATGATCTTCGGGAAATACGGCGACGAGGGCCGCCCGAGAGATCGCGAGCAGCAGCGGGAGACCGGGCGGGAAACCGCTCCGCCGGCGCCGCGCGAAGCGGGTGACCGCGAGGCAAGACCGTTGCCGGCTGGTACGGTGTCGCGCGCGACCTGAGAGACACCGTGAATACCGTGATCGTTCCGGCCGCAGGCCGGGGAACGCGAATCGGCGGTCCGCAGGCTAAGCAGTATCTCGAGATTGCCGGCGTGACCATCCTCCTGCGGACGCTTCGCCAGGCGCAGGCCTGCAAGGACGTGGACGAAATCGTCGTGGCGACGGGCGACGGCGAATCTGCAGTCGTGCTGGAGCTCGCCGAGCGGGACGGCATCACCAAGCTGAGCCGGGTCGTGATCGGGGGTGCGGAGCGCCAGGATTCGGTGGCGCGGGCCCTGGACTCGGTTAGGCCGACCGGGGCCGGCGTGGTCGCGGTGCACGACGCTGTTCGACCGTTCGCGACGCCGTCGCTGTTCTCGGCGGTCATTCGTCGCGCTCGGGAAACCGGCGCTGCAATCGCCGCACTCGCCGTTGCGGACACCGTCAAGCAGGTCGACGGTGATCGCATCGTTGGAACGATCGACCGGTCGCGTGTCGTGCTCGCACAGACGCCGCAGGCATTCCGATTCGGAATCCTCAAGAGCGCATTCGACGCCGCCACGCGAGAGGGCTGGCGCGGCACCGATGAGGCCTCGATAGTCGAACGCGCCGGGTACCCGGTCGCCGTCGTTGACGGAACGCCGTTCAACATCAAGGTCACGAAGCCCGAGGATCTGGCGTTTGCCGAGGCCATTGCGCACTGCGTCGACGGGCCGGAATTCAGGAAGGATCCGCGTTCGTAGGGCGCGGTCTCGCACCGCGACGCTGTGCTATCATCGCGAAATGACGAGCTTCCGCGTGGGGATCGGATACGACGTCCACCAGCTCGTGGAGGGACGTGCCCTGATTCTCGGAGGCGTCACCATCGACCATGAGCTCGGGTTGAAGGGACACTCGGACGCCGATGCGCTCACTCACGCCATCATTGACGCATTGCTCGGGGCCGCCGCGCTTGGCGACATCGGCGGCCATTTCCCGGACTCCGACGAGCGGTGGCGCGGCGCCGACAGTGTCGAGCTTCTCCGGCAGACAGTCGGGCTCCTTTCGGATCGCGGGTATTCAATCGGAAATGTCGATTCGATCATCGTCGCCGAGGCTCCGCGCATGAAGCCGCACATACCGGCAATGCGGGTGCAACTCGCCGATGCGATGCGCGTCGATTCGGATTCCGTTTCTGTGAAGGCGACGACCGACGAAGGTCTCGGTCCAATCGGCCGCCGCGAGGGCATCGCGGCTCGTGCCGTCGCGCTCATTTACCGTCGAGAAAACAACCGCGATGATGGCTGAACCGCGGATCGTCACAGCGCGATGCCAGGCTTGCGGCGCGGGCCTCGAGAGCCACGACGCGGCGTGCCCGGCGTGTGCCGAGGCTGCTTCGGCGGCCGTGACGGATCAGCTCGAGGAGACGGCATCCGAGGTCGGTCTCGTCACGGATCTCCCTCCGGAGGAATGCGCGACCGGGCCGTTGTGGGTTCGTATCTCGGCGGCGACCGTATATGCGATCGTCGGATTGCTGTGCGTCGCCGGTTCCGTCACGTTCTTCATGGAGCAGCATCTCGGACTGAGCGACGTCGTGTTCGGTGTCATGGCGGTGGGCCTCGCCGTGATCGCGGTGTTTGGCGTCAAGGAAAGCCTGTTCCCGAGCGACTGGCGGCCCGAGTAGCTCCGGGAGCATCCGGTGCTTTTCGGCCCTGAGCGAAGCGCGGTTGCCGCGTTTCCGGCGGTGCGCTAGTCTACGCGGTTCGAGAGCTCGCACTTTTTTCAAAGGAGGCGTCCCGTGGCGACCTGATATCGCACGGCGACCTGCGACGGATGAACGACATTCTGAAGGAACTCGGTCTCGGAGCAGTGAACTCCGGGGTGTACACGGATTCTTGGGTCGAGCAGCCGGGTGGAGGCGAGCTCGTCTCGTTCAATCCGGCGACCGGCGAGCCGATCGCGACCGTTCTAATGGCCGACGTGGCGGACTACGACCGCGCCGTCGAAGCTGCCGAGCGGGCTTTCGAGGTCTGGCGGGTCATGCCCGCGCCAAAGCGCGGCGAGGTCGTGCGCCAGATCGGCAACGCGCTTCGTGAAAAGAAGGCGGCGCTCGGCGCGCTCGTCTCGATGGAGTGCGGGAAGATTCGCGCCGAAGGCGAGGGCGAAGTCCAGGAGATGATCGACATCGCCGACTTCGCCGTCGGTCTGTCGCGCCAGCTTTACGGGCTCACCATTCACTCAGAGCGGCCGTCACACCGGATGTACGAGCAGTGGCACCCGCTCGGCGTCGTCGGGGTGATTTCGGCCTTCAACTTCCCGGTGGCCGTCTGGTCCTGGAACGCGCTGCTTGCTGGTGTATGCGGAGACTCGGTCGTCTGGAAACCGTCTGAAGAGACCCCGCTCACTGCCGTTGCGACCACGAAGATCGTCGAGCCGATCCTTCGCGCCCACGGGGTGCCGGGACTATTCCCGCTTGTCGTCGGAGGTCGAGACATCGGCGCGGCCATGGCGAACGATCGTCGGATCCCGCTGGTCTCGGCGACGGGAAGCTGCACGATGGGCCGGTCGGTCGGCGAGGCGGTCGCCCGGCGTCTCGGCCGGTCGCTTCTCGAGCTTGGCGGAAACAACGCGATCATCGTCCTCGACGACGCGCGACTCGATCTCGCACTTCGCGCGGTGCTCTTCGGAGCTGTCGGAACGGCGGGACAGCGCTGCACATCGACGCGGCGTGTGCTGCTACAGAAGGGGATTGCCACCGAGTTCACGCGGCGGCTCGTGGAAGCCTATGAGTCGGTGAGCATCGGTGATCCGCTTGCCGACGGAACGTTGATGGGGCCGCTCGTCAACGAACGGGCGGTCGTATCGATGATGGCAGCCATCGAGCTCGCAAAGTCCCAGGGCGGAGAAGTGCTTTACGGAGGTCATCGACTGAACCGGCCCGGGTACTTCGTTCAGCCGACAATCGTCCGTGCAACCTCGGACATGTCGGTCACGCACGACGAAACTTTTGCGCCGATCGTCTACCTGATCGAAGTCGACTCGCTCGACGAGGCAGTGAGAATTCAGAACGGCGTGCCTCAGGGGCTTTCGTCGGCGATCTTCACCGACAGCATGCAGTCGTCGGAGTATTTCCTGTCGGCCCTAGGTTCAGACTGCGGCATCGCAAACGTGAACCTCGGAACAAGCGGGGCGGAGATCGGCGGAGCGTTCGGCGGCGAAAAGGACACGGGCGGCGGGCGCGAGAGCGGATCGGACTCGTGGAAGGCTTACATGCGGCGCCAGACGAACACCATCAACTACGGGAATGATCTCCCGCTTGCCCAGGGAATCACGTTCGGCGAGTAGGACACGCAACTTCGACCTTCGTTCACTCGATCATGGGTCGCAGACGAACTCCGGCGTGAGGATCGCCGAGGCTCGACTGCGGCCCTTTTTCGTGGAACGGAGGTCGAGCACCGTGCACTTTACCGTCAAGACGGCGTCGTTGATCGGCGTCGAAGCCAATCCAATCGACGCCGAGGTCGACATCAAGCCCGTGCCGAGCGATTCACCCGGCGGCATTTTCCTGATGGTCGGTCTTCCCGATGCCGCGGTGCGCGAGTCACGGCAACGGATCAGATCGGCCATCACGAACACCGGGTTCTACTTTCCATTGGCGCGGGTCACCGTGAATCTTGCGCCGGCCGATCTGAAGAAAGCCGGATCCGGATTCGATCTTCCCGTCGCCGTCGGGATCCTCGCCGCGAACGGAGACCTCGGCAAGGGTGTCGAACGGATCGGCGACACGCTTTTCTACGGCGAACTGGGGCTGGACGGTCGCGTGCGCCCGGTTCGCGGCGCGCTGGCCGTGGCGGTGGCGTGCGCAAGGGTCGGCATTCGGCGCCTCGTCGTCTCGGAAGAATCTGTTGAAGAGGCCGCCGTCGTTCGCGGCGTCGACGTACACGCGGCGGCGACTCTGGCGGACGTTGTACGACTGGTGCGCTCGATCATTGGCGGACACGATCCGTTGCCGGTGCGAATCGATGCCGAGGCGCTGCTCGAGGGACTGAACGAATATTCGGTCGACTTCTCTGAGGTGAAGGGGCAGGCGTCTTCGAAGCGGGCGCTCGAGGTTGCCGCGGCCGGCGGCCACAACCTGCTGATGATCGGACCGCCAGGAAGCGGCAAGACTATGCTGGCGAAGCGCATTCCGACGATCCTGCCCCCGTTCACGTTCGAGGAGGCGCTCGAGACGTCGGTGGTGCATTCCGTGGCGGGACTCACGAATGGCGGCGGTCTCGTGCGGGTGCGGCCCTTTCGCGCGCCGCATCACACGGTGTCCGACGCCGGTCTCGTCGGCGGCGGTGCGCCGCCCCGTCCCGGCGAGGTTTCACTGGCGCACAATGGAATCCTGTTTCTCGACGAGTTGCCGGAGTTCGACCGCAACGCGCTCGAGGTTCTGCGGCAGCCGCTCGAGGACGGCAACGTCACCATTGCAAGGGCATTGATGTCGCTCACGTTTCCGGCGCGCCTGATGCTCGTCGCCGCGCTCAACCCGTGTCCGTGCGGGCGATGGGGAGATCCGACGGGACAGTGCCGCTGCACGCCGCATCAGATCCAGCGCTATGTCGCGCGTATCTCGGGACCGCTGCTCGATCGCATCGACATCCAGATCGAGGTGCCGGCGCTGCAGTATTCGGAGCTGGCTTCGTCGAAAGCGGCCGAGCCGTCTTCTGCCATTCGTGAACGCGTGATGCTGGCGCGCGAGCGGCAGAAGCACCGCTACCGGAACGCCGGCGAGCCGATCCGGGCGAACAGCCTGATGTCGGCCCGGCTCGTTCGCGATCACTGCACGCTCGACGAAGCGTCGCAGTCGCGTCTCGAGACGGCGGTGAAGCGCATGGGACTGTCGGCCCGGGCCTACCACCGGATTCTCAAGGTGGCGCGAACGATGGCGGATCTCGCAGGTCGCGATCGGATCGCCGGCTCCGACGTCGCCGAGGCCGTGAGGTACCGGTCGCTCGATCGCAATTACTGGATGGCTTGACCGTGCGGAAGGGGGGAGGCATCGCGGATGTGGCGGATCGAGGGGGTGAAGCGGACCCGACGATCCTTTCAGCGATGATAGACTAGGGCTGGTCTTGTGGTGTTTCTGCGCTTGAGCGCAGGCGATGTAAGACGAATGACGGGATGCGAATGTCGGCGATTGAGACCTCTCTGAGGCCACGGGCTTGCCGCGGCCCGACGCCGACTATGCGTAGGAATCCTTGATTACACACATGAACCCGAATCCGAACATCTTCCGATCTCTCGTCGTCATCATCTCTGCGATCAGCCTTACTGCACCGCTCGCGTCTGGCAGTGCCAGGGTCCAACCCGACTCCGTAGGCCCCGTACTCCAAACGGCAGCAGCCGCCTGCCAGCAACGTCCCCTGGACATTCAGCGCGGGCTTCACTTGCGGTTCGAAGCCAACCGTGGACAAGCCGATCCTCGCGCACGGTTCGTTGCCAGGGGCGATGAGTATTCGCTTGCGATCCTGCCTTCTTCGGTAGCCATTACCCGCGGATCCACCACGGTACTGATGCGGCTCGTGGCCGCCTCTGCAACTCCCGCCTTCGAGGGACTCGACCCACGTCCCGGCGTGACGAGCTATATTACCGGCGCTCGCACGGCGAGCCGTGTCGACAGCTTTTCGAAAGTCCTCCAGTCAGACGTCTATCCGGGCATTGACGCGCTGTTTTACAGTCGCGGTTCCGGGCTCGAATACGACTTCATTGTCGCGCCCGGAGCCGATCCGGATGCGATTCGTGTGACCTTCGACGGATCGACTGGAGCGGAGATCGCCCCTGCGGGCGATCTGGTCGTGCACACGGTTGGCGGCGATCTCCGGCATTCGGCCCCGTTTCTCTACCAGGAATCCGAGACGGGGCGGCGTCAGGTCGCCGGCACGTTTCGCCTCCTTCCGGCGGGGCAGGTGGGGTTCTCGATCGGAGCCTACGACAGATCGAAGCCACTCGTCATCGATCCGGCGCTCGCCTTCTCGACCCTGCTCGGCGGCGGCGATCGAGACAAGGCGATGGACGTCGCCGTGGATGCCCAAGGTTTCATCTACGTCGCCGGGATCACCAACGCGCCGGATTTTCCCGTCACTCCGAACGCATTCGATACGACCATCAACGCGGACGCGTGCCCGAGTCCGGAATGCGTCGACGTCTTCGTCTCGAAACTGAGTCCGGATGCCAGGACCCTCTTGTATTCGACATTTATCGGCGGCAGTCAACAAGACGGCGGGGACCTCGAAAGCCCGTCGGTCCAGCTCGCAGTCCGGAATACCGGGCAGGTCTGTCTCTTCGGGTTCACGGGCTCTCCTGATTTCCCTCTCCACCGTCCCATCCAGAGCGAACTGCGCCTAAGCGATTGTTTTCTGCTCGAGCTCGACGCGTCCGGGTCCGCCCTCGTCTTTTCGACCTTGCTCGGCGGCTCAGGGTTCGAGGAACCGCGGGGCATAGACTTAGACGAGAACGGAAACATTTGCCTGACCGGGGTTACATACTCAGACGACTTCCCGACGGTGGACCCGATTCAGTCAGGTTCTGCGCCTTCAGGTTCCGCGGAGGGGTTCATCACCAAAGTCGATGCGCAAGGCACGCGACTGCTCTTTTCCAGCCTGTTAACGGGAGCGCAGCCGCAAGCGATCGTGGTCGGCAGGCAAGGGAGTGCGTACCTGACCGGATTCGCGAGCGCGGAGTTCCTGACGACTCCGGGCGCTTACCAGACGGAAGCGACCGGTGAAGGTGCAGCTTTCGTCCTCTGTGTCGACACCAAGGTTCCGTCGCTCGTCTTCGCGACTTACCTCGGGGGAAACAGCTATGATCTCGGCTTCGGCATAGATGTCGACGCCGAAGGCACCATTTCAATATGTGGCTACACCTACTCGACGGACTTTCCCACGCTCAATGCGTTCCAGGCGCAGCAGGGCGACCCGACCGGATCGACGTGCGATGTTTTCGTCGCTCGACTCGATTCGACCGGGAGCAGCCTCATCTACTCGACGTACCTGGGTCCGTACGACAACGACATTGGCCGTGCCATATCGGTTGACGCCGCGGGAGTCGCATACGTGACCGGGTTCACGCAAAAGCAGGGCTTTCCGCTTCGGGGCGCGTTCGTCGAGAATGCCGACCGCGACTTCGCTACGGCCTTCGTGACTGCCGTCGACCCGACGGGAAGCGTGCTGTTCTCGGTGAGAGTGGGTGCACTCGAGGGAACGGCCGTCGAGGCCGACGGCGAAGGCGGCGCGATCGTCGTAGGGTATTCGCAATATGAAGGCCGGGACTTTCCCGTCACGCCCGGGGTAATTCAGACCGTGGGAAGGGGGCTCTCGGACGCGGTCGTCTTTCGGATCGACCCCGTCGCCGACGTCGACATCTCGCGGATCGAGAAAGCCGGCGCGACAGGTCAAGGATTCAAAGTGCGGATCACGGGAGAGTTGTTTCTTCCGGGGGCGCAGGTTTTCATTGGCTCCGGCGAACAGCCGTGGCCGAATGTCCGCCTGAAAGGAAAAACGAGGCTTGTACTCTCGGGAACCGAGCTGAAGGCCCGATTCCCTCGAGGGGTCGCGGTTACGGTGAGGGTGGTCAACCCTGACGGCGGGGAGGCGACGACAACTTTCACGCGTTGAGTCGCGATTGCGTCTCGAAGGCGTCGGAGGACGAACTCAGCGTCGAAACTGACCACGGGGCGGCTGGCGTCGGCAGGTCACCCCGGACAGAGAGTCGTGACAACGCATCGTCACGACGTCCTCCGCACCTGTCACTTCTCCGTGTGCATCCACACCCCGTCCCATTCGCCCGGCGGCGGGTTCGCGTCGAAATTCCGGCTCCGCGCAATGAGAGCCTTTGATGCCTTGTCCTCGGGTGTCGCCTTCAGAGCCTTCTCGAACTCGCCGATCGCCTCCGCGAACTTCCGGAGCATGTAGAGAGAGCGTCCGGCGTGATAGTGCTCCATCTGCAGCCTTCGCGCTTCCGTGATGGGCTGCGCGAGTGGCCCCTCGTTGAGCTCGAGCAGTTCGAAGATGGCCACGGGCTCGGACTTGCCCTTCACCTGGATTGCATCCAGCTCACGACAAGTGACCCGATCGCCACAGTAGCGAAACGTCTCGCCACTGATGACGATGTCGCAACCATAGACCTTGCTGATCCCCTCGAGTCGCGAGCCGAGGTTGATTCCGTCGCCAATGGCGGTGAACTCCATGCGTTTGCTCGTGCCAATGTTGCCGCTTACCACCTCGTCCGAGTTGATTCCGATGCCGATCTCGATTCCAGCAAGTCCGCTTGCCCGGCGCCGTGCATTGAATTCACGGAGCCGGTGCCGCATCTCCATGGCCGATTGGACCGCGCACCACGCGTGATCGTCGATCGCCAGCGGAGACCCATAAACCGCCATGATCGCATCGCCGATGAACTTGTCGAGCGTTCCCGAGTGGTTGAAGACCGTCTCGACCATCGACTTGAAGTACTCGTTCAGAAAGCTGACGACTTCCTCGGGCTCCATTTTTTCGGTGAGGGTCGTATAGCTGTGAATGTCCGAGAAGAGCACCGAGACAATCTTGCGGTCACCGCCGAGCCGAATCGCGTCTCCCCCTTGCAGGAGCTGCTCGGCGAGTGCCTGGGTCATATAGCGGTACATTGTGCTCTTGAGCCGTTTCTCGTCGCTGATGTCATCCATCACGATCAGCGCGCCTCGGATCTCGGCCGAATCCACGGCATCGCTCATGGAACTGATCGAGAGGTTCACGCTTCGGACGACCTCGCCGGCCAGGAGCGCCTGTTCGGGGTAGTACTGCTGACGCGCCTTGTCGTCGGGCGCACTGAGCGCCGCTTCCAGCCGTGTCGCGAAATCGCCGTCCTCTAGCTTCACGAGCTCGCCAACGTGCCGCCCCTGGATGCTCGAGTCGGACGGAAGACCGAGCAGCTCGAGCGCGCTCTCGTTGAAAGCCACGATCCGGCCTTCGTCGTCGGTCGACAGGACGCCGTTGGTCAGATGTCTCAGGATGTCCCGTTGCATCTGCTCCTGCTGCTTGATTGTGGCGAACAGCTTCGCGTTCTGGAGCGCGACACCCGCCTGTTGATTGAAGGACTCCATGTACTCCTGATCCGCGTGGGTGAAACTCGCTTTCCAGCAGTCTGGCGGCTCGGGCCATCGGGATGGATCGTAGGGATCGACGCCACCTGGACGGATCTTGTTCACCAGCTGCGTGACCCCGATCAGGTCGCCGTCGGCGTTGTGGACCGGCATGCACAACAGGCTGCACGTTCTGTAGCCGGTCTGCTGGTCGACCCGTTTTGCGGTCGAGGCGTTCGGGTGGGTATAGAGATCGAACGTGATGTTCACAGGATCGCCCGATTCGGCTACGAGTCCCGCAAATCCAGCGTTCATGGGGATTCTGATTTCACGATGCTCAGTGCCGGTCGGAAGCGTGGTCCACAGCTCTTCGGTCTCGTGATCGAGGAGCCAGAGCGTGCTGCGATCGGCGTTCATGAGGCCTTTCGCCTCGTCCATGACGCTTCTGAGCGTTTCCTCGAGGTTCAGGCTACAGCGAGAGATCGCATTCGTCGCGTGCATGAGCGCCGTCACCGCCCGCTGCTTCTGGATGGCTGCGGCCACGATTCCGGAGCACTCGAGAAGCTCGCCGAGCACGACGACGACCGAACCAATCGTCTCCTCAATCTCGGGGCCAAACCCGGGAGACTGCGGCGTCGCCAGGCGCTGGGCGTCGTCGGGAATGCCATCGAGTGCACAGACGAGCCCCAGCACCTCGCCCGAGCCGGATGCCAGAGGAACGAGGAGTACCGCGTGCCGCTGCGCTTCGAAGCCGTCGCCCAACCCGCCGAGTTTGTTTCCGGCGGAGCCGTCGTCGGGATCGATCGTCAGGTTCACGGGGCGATTTGTCGCAAGCACATCGGCGACGAGTCCGTCCTCGACGCGGAAGCGTTTCTCGAGGGTGCGACCGTTTGGCGACCGGCGCACGGCAAACAGTTCGTAGCGCTCGCGGTCATAACGAAAGACGTCCAGCGAGTGAACCTGGACGAATGCTGCGACGCGCGTCGCGATCGCGTTGAGAAGTTCATCCAGCGCTGAGTCGAAACGCTGACCTTCGGCTTCGTGGCCGAGGACCGAGAGCGTCTCGATGACTCCGCGGAGACCCACGTCTACGCCTGCGAGAATGCGAGCGAGATCTTCGTGCGTGCTCGCGGAATCGGACTCGAGTGCCGCGAGTTCCTGAATGGCATTGGCGAAGATGACCACGGTCCCTCTTGTCCTGGAGTAGGCTTGGTTCGGATTTCGAGCTGCTCCGGTAGCCTCGGCAACCGACACTTGCTCACCCACTATACAAAATCGACGGAGACGGATCAGCAAAGAGTAGGAGTAATAGAAGGCTACGAGAAGGCGGGGTTGCGGCCTCATCCCGGATTCGCGCGGCAATCTCACAGAGACGGACTTCGTCGGCCGACAACGAATGAGCGTCTCGCTGGCTCTACCGGGCCTCTTCAAGATCCGAACGCCGCAACCGCGTCGTAAGAAAGGACCTTGCGACATTTTCAGTCCGTCACGTAATCGGACTACTCGTACGAGCGGGGCCCGCGTTGACAGGGTCTGGGGTGGAGCCTAGACTTCTGGCGGTTTGAACACGCGGGCAAGATGACGGCCAGGTGCCGATCAGGGAGCGATTCACTGGATGTTCGGAAGCCTCGGTTTCACGGAACTCTTCTTCATTTTCGTCATTGCCTTGCTGATTTTCGGGCCGAGAAAGCTCCCGGAACTCGGCAAGACTATTGGCAGCGCGCTCGGGCAGTTCAAGCGCGCGTCGGAAGACTTCAAGCGGACCTGGGAAGACGAAGTGGACCTTGAGAAGCGTCGTCCCGTGGAGCCCAGACCGGCCGTGAACACGATGGCTCGCAGTTCCGAGCCTGAGATTCTCGACGCGGATCCGTCATCGGCTCGAGCCGCCGCGGATAGGCTTTCCCACGCGTCGATGCCCTCGGTCGAAGAGGTCGAACCGCCCGCCAACGAGCCGGCAGTTCCCCCGGTAGCGTAGCCAGTCATGTCCACCACGCCGTCCGCGCCCGGTCACGAGATGTCGTTTCTCGAACATCTCGACGAGCTTCGCTCGCGCCTGGTGCGATCGGCGATCGCCATCGCGGTCATGTTCGTCGTCGGATGGTTTTTCGCGGACCGGATCTTCAACTTCCTGTCCGTGCCGGTCACTGCAGCCCTTGCCGAGGCGAAAGCAGCGCAGCAGCTGGCGGTGAAGTCGTCCGGGGCGACGGACCTGCTCACCATCGCTGCCGGCACCGAAATTCAGTACACGTTCCGGGCTCCTGTCCAACTCGACGGCATCGAGATCCCCGCTGGAACAACAATCTCGGCCCGAATCGAGGATGCGGAGGACGGCAAACGGACGATCGTGCCCACGCGCCCGTGGGGAGTCGGCCAGCGGCTGTTCCCGGCAGAATCGCCGCTTCCCGCGGATCTCGTCGCGAAGGCGACATACGCTCAACCCGGTGATCGACTCGTCATCGAAACCGTCCAGGGCACATTCAACCTCTACGTAAAAGTCGCGTTCTATACGGCGATCGTTTTCGCGATGCCGTTCCTGCTCCTGCAACTCTGGGGATTCATTTCGCCCGGCTTGTACGCGCACGAGCGGTCGTACGTCATTCCGTTCGTCGGACTCGGGTCGATCTGTTTCGGACTTGGCGTTTTCTTTGCATACACGATTGCGTTTCCCGCGGCCTGCAAGTACCTGATCGAGCTCGGGGCCGGGAACTTCCAGCCTCTGATCAATGCCGACGAATACTTCGACCTCATCCTGTTCATCATGCTGGGGCTCGGGCTCGTCTTCCAGATTCCGACCGTTACGTACTTTCTTGCGCGACTTGGCCTGCTGACGGCGGGGACGCTCATCAAGTTCTGGCGGTATGCCCTGATCGGGATTTTTCTCGTTGCAGCCGTCGTCTCGCCAACGGCCGACATTCCGAACCTGCTCGTCTTCGCCGCGCCGATGATCGCGCTCTACACGATCAGCGTGGGGATTGCATGGGTGTTCCATCGCAAGCGGCAGACCGACGAGGAGTATGAAGCCGATTGACGGCGGTCCATCGGGGTTCTGTTCTGAGTGCACGTGAACAGAGAAGCCATCAACGTTCCGAACCTTCTCACGATTGCGCGAGGCTTCGCGGCGATTCCGCTCGTGTGGTCGATCCTCTCCGCCCGATTCGGCCTTGCCCTCGTGATCGTGTTTCTGGCCGGACTGACGGACCTTCTCGACGGCATCATTGCCCGTAAGCTCGAGCAGTCGAGTGACTTCGGACGTCTTCTGGACCCGATAGCCGACAAGTTGCTGCTCGTCGCGACGTTCGTGGCCGTATCGGTGCCGGGGTTCGGATTCGAGCCGCTGCCGTGGTGGCTCGCAGCGCTCGCTGTTGGCCGCGACGTCGGCATTCTCGGCGCCGCGCTCGTGATCTACCGAGTCACCGGGTTCTCGGGATTTACGCCGACGTTTCTCGGCAAACTCAACACGAACATAGAGTTGTGGGTGCTCTTTCTGTTTCTCCTCACGCGAGCCTTCAACCTGCCCGAACTTCTGCTGACAATCTCGATCTACGTAACGGCAGCCAGCATCGTCGTATCCGGCCTTCACTACATCGTGCATGCCCGCACCCAGCTCGCCGAGTGGCTCATCCAGAACACGAAGCTCGAGCAGCGGGACTCAACAGGGCAATAGAAGAGCGGAGTTGGGCAGCCCGAGACCGTCAGCCGTGACCGAACCCGACGTTCCACCAGCAGAACCTGCAAGCTCACATTAACTCCTTGCCCATCAGTCTCCTGCCGCTATTTGATCCTTGGAACGAAAAAGAATTTGACACTAACGCACTCAAGTTTTATATTTCGGCCGGTGAGAAACGAAACATCGAGTGGTCGTGAGTAGATTGCTCGAGAGCGCACGGGAGGGATGAGCAGGATGAGCAAGATCATAGGAATCGACCTCGGTACGACCAACTCGGTCGTGGCAGTGATGGAAGGCGGCGAGCCGGTGGTGATCACCAATTCCGAAGGGTCGCGAACCACGCCGTCGGTTGTGGCATTCACCAAGGACGGAAACCGGCTGGTGGGCCAGGTTGCGAAGCGCCAGGCGGTGACGAATCCGGAAAACACCATCTATTCGATCAAGCGCTTCGTCGGCCGCAGCTTCTCTGAAGTCAACGAAGAGATGAAAATGGTGCCGTATGCGGTCGAACCGGCCGGCAACGACGTCCGAGTGAACGCTGGCGGCAAACAATGGTCACCGCCCGAGATCGCGGCGATGATCCTGCAGAAATTGAAGGCGGCTGCCGAGGACTACCTCGGACAGAAAGTCACCAAGGCCGTCATTACGGTTCCGGCCTACTTCAACGACTCGCAACGCCAGGCGACGAAGGATGCCGGCAAGATCGCCGGCCTCGAAGTCATGCGTATCGTCAACGAGCCGACCGCCGCGGCGCTCGCCTACGGCCTCGACAAGGACACGAGCAAGGCCGAGACGATCGCCGTCTACGACCTCGGCGGCGGCACGTTCGATATCTCGATTCTCGAAGTCGGCGAAGGTGTCGTGGAAGTGAAGTCGACGAACGGCGACACCCACCTTGGCGGCGACAACATCGACCAGAAGATCATCGACTGGATCATCGACGAGTTCAAGAAGGACCAGGGCATCGACCTGTCGTCCGACAAGATGGCCCTGCAGCGCCTCAAGGAGGCTGCCGAGAAGGCCAAGATCGAACTGTCGTCGACGTCCGAGACCGAGATCAACCTGCCGTTCATCACGGCCGACCAGTCCGGTCCGAAGCATCTCGTGATGAAGCTCACGCGAGCCAAGTTCGAGCAGCTCGTCGAGGACATTCTGCAGCGCTGCCTCAAGCCGTGCGAGCAGGCCATGAAGGATGCCAACGTGCAGGCGAGCCAGATCGACGAGGTCGTCCTCGTCGGCGGATCGACCCGCATCCCGCGCGTTCAGGAGCTCGTCAAGAAGTTCTTCGGCAAGGAGCCGCACCGCGGCGTGAATGCGGACGAAGTCGTTGCCGTTGGCGCGGCCCTGCAGGCCGGCGTGCTTGCCGGCGACGTGAAGGACCTGCTCCTGCTCGACGTCACCCCGCTCAGCCTCGGAATCGAGACCCTTGGCGGAGTCTTCACGAAGCTCATCGAGCGCAACACGACGATCCCGACGCGAAAGTCGGAGACGTTCTCGACGGCTTCCGACAGCCAGACGTCTGTTGAGGTGCACGTGCTTCAGGGTGAACGTCCGATGGCGCGCGACAACCGCACGCTCGGAAAGTTCCACCTCGTCGGCATTCCGCCCGCTCCGCGGGGCGTCCCGCAAGTCGAAGTTACGTTCGACATCGACGCGAACGGTATCGTGAACGTTTCGGCGAAGGACCTGGGAACGGGTCGCGAGCAGAAGATCACGATCACGTCCAGCTCGGGCCTGTCGAAGGACGATGTCGACAAGATGATGCGCGAGGCCGAGTCGCACGCCGACGAGGACCGCAAGATGCGCGAGCGCATCGACGCGCGCAACAAGCTCGACAGCTTCATCTATCAGACCGAGAAGTCGCTTGCGGACTTCCGAGACAGGGTCGACACATCGACCGCCGCCGAAATCGATCGTGCCCTCGAGGACGCGAAGCTGAAGCTCCAGAACGACTCGGCCGAAGCCGCTGAGCTCAACGATGCGTTCGAGAAACTCCAGACCGCATCGCACAAGCTTGCTGAGGCGATGTATTCACAGGCCGGGAAGTCGGATGCCGATGCGGCGGCTGCGGGCGCGTCCGGCGCTGGAACGTCGGGCTCGGCATCGGGCGACGACGACGTCATTGACGCCGAATACGGCGATGCTGACGAGGAGCGCAAGTAGTCCCTGGCGCGTTTCCAGATCGTGAGATCGTCGGGGTGGTCGCTCGAGGGCGGCCACCCCGGCAACACGGTCTCCCTGTATCCCGGCCGCAGGCCGCAACCGTGGTGAGCGATGGCACGCGACGACTTCTACAAGGTGCTCGGCGTTGCGCGCGATGCGAAACCCGAGGACATCAAGAAGGCCTACCGCCGACTGGCCCGCAAGTTTCACCCTGACGTGAACCCGGGGAAGAAGGATGCGGAAGACCAGTTCAAGAAGATCTCTGAAGCCTTCGACGTCCTTTCGGACCCGAAGAAGCGCGAGATCTACGATCGATACGGCACGTACTCCGAGGCCACGGAGCGGATGGCGCAGGAGGGCGGAGGTCCCGGGTTCGACTTCTCGGGCTTCGGTGCGTCGAGCTTTCGGGACATCTTCTCGGATCTTTTCAGCGGAGGCGGAGGCGCCGGCGCCGGCCCGGGCTTTCGGCCGCCTGCGGGTGGTCGCATGTCGCCACCCGAACCGCCCCAGCCGAAACGCGGCGAGGACATCGAATATCCGCTTTCGATCAGCTTCGAAGAGGCGCTCCGGGGGCTCACCACCAACATCACGATCGGCCGCTCCGAGGTCTGCCCGGAGTGCGGCGGTACCGGCCAGGTAAGGAACGCTCCCGCAGTCTGTCCCGCATGCCGGGGGCGCGGCACGGCCGAAAAACGGGACGTCATTCGAAACATTAAAGGTCCCGCCTGGAGTCGACACCGGTTCGCGAGTCCGAGTCGCCGGAAAGGGTCACGCCGGAAAGCGGGGTGGGCCATCCGGCGATCTCTTCATCATCACGAAGGTCGCCGAGCATCCGTTCTTCACCCGCAAGGGCGACAATCTGTACTGCACGATCCCGGTGACCGTGCCGGAGTCGGCGCTCGGTGCCAAGATCGAGGTTCCAACCGTCGACGGGCCGACGATAATGCGGATTCCGCCGGGAACGCAGTCGGGCCAGAAGTTCCGACTTCGCGACCGTGGAGTGCCGTCGTTGCGCGGCAACGTGCGCGGAGATCAGTTCGTCGAGGTTCGAATCGTGCTGCCGCCGGTCATCAGCGAAGAAACGAAGCGTGTTCTGGCCGAGTTCGCACGGCTCAATCCCGAGAATCCGCGAGCGAGTCTGCCCGGGACCGAGCCTTCCGGCTCAGCCTGAACCGCCGACCTGGAGACGCGAAACGATGCGCAAGAAGTCGATGACCTACACGATCGGCGTCGTTGCTGAAACGTACGGTCTCCACCAACAGACGCTTCGTCTCTACGAGCGCGAAGGGCTGCTCAAGCCGTCACGGTCGAAGGGAAACACGCGGCTCTACACCGATGAGGACCTCGTCCGTCTCGAGACGATCCTCTCGCTTACGCGCGACCTCGGCGTCAACCTCGCTGGCGTCGGCATCATTCTCGACATGCTCGAGAGAATGGATCAGATGCAGCGCGACTTCGAACAGATCCTTGCGGCGCTGCGAGAGCACATGGCTGCCGAGCCGGTGCTCGGGCACGAGCGCGCGAGCCTTGCGCTCGTGCCGCGTCGTGTGGCGCCCATCATTGCGGTGAGGCGTCCGGCTGACGAATAATCGCCCCCCGGCACGCCATGGCGCTCTACGACCTTGCTCTCGATCAATGTTCGGATGACCTGCGCCTGCTCGCGGCACGGGGCGAGGCGCCGATCGTCGTGGGCCGCGAGGCAGAGTCTCGTCAGCTGCGCGAGCTGATTCTCGCCCGACGGAGCGTTCTGCTCGTCGGAGAGGCCGGAGTCGGAAAGACCTCCGTCATTCATCGAACGGTCTCGGATTGCGACGCCGGCGCGATTGCCGGCGCATCCAGTGGCCCCCACATCTTCCGCACGTCGACCTCCCGAATGATCTCCGAGACGAAATACCTCGGGGAATGGCAGTCGAAGGTGACGTCACTCGTTCGCGAGCTGGAATCGATTGACGGCTCGGCGCTTTACGTGACCGACATCTGGAACCTCACGTCGGTCGGCCGAAGCGAGTCGACGCACGAGACGATGGCCGACCTCCTGAAAGAGTTCATAGAGTCGCACCGCATATCGGTGATCGGAGAGGCAACGAAGGCTCAGATCACGAGCTTCCTCGACCAGATGCCGTCGTTCCGCAATGTATTCGTGCAACTTCGCGTGGACCCCGTCCCTCCCGACAGCGTCCGTCCGATACTTTCGACAGCGGCGGCCAATCTTGCTGCGCGTCGCGACGTTCGGTTCGAGCAGTCCGCACTGGACCGCGCGGTCGAACTGACCGACCGGTTCGTCCCGTATCGCCACCAGCCCGGGAAGGCGATCGACCTCTTCGAGCGCGCCGTCCATCACGCGGCGCAGTCCGATGCGAGTGACTCCGCGGTCGTCACGCCGCACGTTGTCGACGAGCTTCTCGCTGGCGTCCGGACTTCCGATGTTCATCCTCTCGGATTCCGAGCGGATGACGACGGCAGACATCCGTGCTTTCTTCAACGAACGCGTCCTCGGGCAGGAGCACGCGCTCGATCGCATCGTCGAGACCATCGCGCTCTACAAGGCAGGGCTCAATGATCCCGGCCGACCGATCGGCACGTTTCTGTTCGTCGGTCCGACGGGCGTCGGAAAAACCGAGTTGGCGAAGGCGCTCGCCGAGTTTCTGTTCGGCAGCGAGTCGCGAATGTTGCGATTCGACATGTCGGAGTACAAGGACTACCACAGTTTCGAGAAGCTGATTGGTGATCCGAAGCGGCCGGGTGCCTCGGGTGTGCTCGTCGAGGCGATGCGCCAGCACGGCTTCGCGGTGGTCCTGCTCGACGAGTTCGAGAAGGCGCACCCGAATATCGCGGACCTCTTCCTTCAGGTCTTCGACGACGGAAGGCTCACCGATGCCGCCGGCCAGACCGTCGACTTTCGCAACACGATCATCATCCTGACCTCGAACGTCGGGACCGATCCGAGACTGCAGGGGCGGCCGATCCACGGATTCGGCGACTCGGCCACGGAGGGAGACGTCGAGGCCGAAACGCGCGTCCGAAAGGCCCTCGACGAGGCATTCCGGCCTGAATTCCTGAATCGCATCGAGCACGTCGTCGTGTTTCGCTCCCTGTCGCGCGAGGTCGTCCGGCGGATTGCACTCCGCGAGCTTGCGCGCGTGTACGCACGGCGGGGCATCGCGGACCGGCAGATTGCGGTCGAGGTCGATGACCGGGTGCTCGATCGCGTGATGGACGAGGGCTTCAATCCCCGGTTCGGCGCGCGGGCGCTCAAGCGAGAGATCTCGCGCTCGATCGTCGTCCCGTTGGCCGTTGCATTGATGGAGCAACCGATCGAGGCCGGACAGATCGTACGTCTCGAATCCAGGGGCTCGCGCGATGTGACGGTCCGTGTCGTCGACACCGAAGAGAGCAGGCGCGCCCGCGAGGTGGACGAGGAGGTCGTCGTCGACGGACGCCGCCTCACGCTCGCGGAGGTCGAGGTGGAGGCGTCGGCGCTCTCTGAGAGAATACGGTTGCTTGCGAAGGCCTTCGAGCTCGACGACGCGCGCAGGCGTCTCGAGGTGATGCGGTCCGCCAGGCACGAGCCCGGGTTCTGGACCGACCAGGACGACGCGCTCGCTGCATTCGACGAGTACAACAAGCTCGCAACGACCGTCGGGCGTTTCGACGATCTGGCCTCGCGTTGCGCCGACCTTGAGCGTCGTGCAGGCAAGGCGATAGCCGGCAGGGAAGGCCACGCGCGTGACGAGCTTGCGCGAGCCCTCGTTCGCGCCGAGCTCGCCGTCGACCGGCTCGACGTCGAGACGACCACTTTCGAGGAATGCGACGACCGTCCGGCACTCTTGACGGTTCGCGTCCAGGGGGCTGGACCGCACGACCTCGAGTGGCTCGACCGGTTGACCGGAATGTACCTGGCCTGGGCCGCACTCGTCCGGAGGCCGGCGGAGCTGCTGCACGAGCACGTTGCCGGCGACGGCACGAGTGAGCCGATGGCCGTGCTCCGCGTCGACGGTCCATTCGCGTACGGCTACCTGGCAGGCGAGTGCGGGGTTCATCGGCTGCGTGACGAACGGTCGACTCCGGAGGGACGTCGCGCCGTCTCGGCCGTTGCTACCGTGAGGGTCGCGCCAATTCACGAACCGTCGGCGAGTGCGTCGCCAGTCGTGGAATTCCTGGAGGGTAAGGCCATTCGCGCCCAGGGTGTTCGTTCGGGACGACTACGTGCCCGAGTCGTGGCCAGGCGAGGTCCGGTGACGGTTCGACTTCAGAACGGCCTGAGTCTCGACCGGAATCGTGAAATCGCTGCTGAGCTGCTGCGGAGTCTGCCCGTCGCCGCGGAAGCGCAGGCCGATCCCGTGCGCTCATACGTACTGGCCGGCCGGCGAAAAGTGCGCGACGCGCGGTCCGGCCTTGCTGTCACCGGTCGGGCCGTGGACGCTTTCCTCGACGGGAACATCGATGTGTTCCTTCGTCGAAATGCCGTGGCGCTGCGACGAATGACCACCATCGCCCCCCACTCCGAGGAGCAAGAATGACCGATTCCGTCGAGCGCCGCTTCACGCAGGAGTTTCCGAGATACTACGACCTCCATGTTCCGGAGGGTGATGGACCCTTTCCGCTCGTGATGGCGATGCATGGATATGGTGGCGACAAGACGTCGATGATGAAACTGGCGCGACGGATCAGTGATTCCCGTTACGCCATTGCGGCGCTTCAGGCCCCGCATCAGCACGTGGTGTATCCCGAGAAGCGCGACGAAGCGCTCAGGTTTGCGTTTGGGTGGGCGACGAACTATCGGTTCGACGAATCCCTCGCGCTGCACCGCGACGCGGTGGACGTGATCTTCCGCGACGCTGCGCAGGACCCGCGGATCGAATCGGATCGGGCGTTCTTCGTGGCGTTTTCGCAGGCGGTCGCTTTCAACTTCCGGGTTGCGATGACGGACCCCGGCCGAGTGCGCGGAATGGTCGGCATCTGCGGCGGCGTGCCGGGCGATCTGTCGTCGAACGAGGACTATGTCCGTGGTGATTTCGACGTGTTGATGATCGGAGGAGAGCAGGACGAGTTCTACGCTCCGGAGCGGATGCGCTCCAACTGCTCCGCGCTCGAACCGCTCGTGCGGTCGGTCGAACTTCGGATGTTCGACTGCGGTCACGTGGTGCCGCGCGACGTGCATCCGGTGATCGATACATGGATGGCCAAGCGGTGAAGACGAACTGATAGGTCCTCTGTTTGATTCTCGAGCCTATGCGCCTTTGCGTCGGCACTCTGCGTCTCTGCGAGAAACTATCCTGGCAAACGGTCAGTTTCTCGCAGAGGCGCAGAGTGCAGACGCAGAGGCGCGGAGACCTGGGAACGTCCCCGCTCTAACGCCGGTCGTAAGACACAAGTACAATCGCCGCCCGCAGCCCCGGGGCGCGATCCTCACTTACCGGGACCTCCGCACCGCCTTCGAGCATCAGCATGAGCTTTCCGTGAAACCACGGGACGACTTCGCGAACGTGTCGCAGATTCACCAGGCACGAGCGGTGCGTTCGGAAAAACGCGCCTCGTGGCAACCGGTGCTCGAGATCCTTGATGGCAAAGTTCACGAGGTACTTCTCGCCGCGTGAGTATGCGAAGACGAGACGGTCCTCGGACGCGATGTGCGAGATCTGGTCCAGATCGACCAGGACGATCCGACCCTTCGATTGCGCCGGCAGCCGCGTGAGCACGGCCGCCGGCGCCGGTTCTTCGGCCTTGCGCTCCAGCGCATCGAGCAGTTTTGCCAGCCGTTCGGCCGTCTCGTCGCGGGCCATCTCCGCCGATCCTCGTCGCGCGGCGCGGACACGGTCGAGGGCGCGCGCGAGCCGGTCGCCGTCGTACGGCTTGAGCAGGTAGTCCGTCGCGCTCAGATCGAATGCGGCAAGCGCGAACTGATCGTAGGCGGTCGTGAAAACGACGATCGGCGGATCCTCGGTCGGGAGCGCCTTTGCGACCTCGAGGCCGGTCATCACGGGCATCTGGACGTCGAGGAAGACGACGTCGGGCCGCAGCTCGCGGATCGCGTCGAGCGCCGACTCTCCGTCTCGCGCTTCGCCAACCACTTCGACGTCTGAGTGCGCCGCGACGAGCTTGGCTAGGTACGCGCGTGCACGACGTTCGTCATCTACGATCAGGGCGCGAATCATCGGATGGCCGCTTCAGACGCGCGAGAGCGCGCCCGCGATCGTGTCCGCTGGCTCGTAGGGGAATTCGAGGACGACCGACGTGCCCTTACCGAGCTCGCTGCTCACGGTCACCGACGCCCGGTCGCCGTACTGCAGTTGCAACCGATCGCGCACGTTCGTGATTCCGACGCCTGCATTGCCGCCCGCGACCTCGGCGAGCCTGCTGTCGTCCATGCCGCGACCGTCGTCCTCGAGCACGATCCGCAACCGGTTCGAGCTTCGCACGAGCGAGGTCCTCACGATGAGCGTCCCTCCATTGGCAACGGGACAGATGCCGTGCTTCACGGCGTTTTCGGCGAGCGGCTGCAGCATCATCGTGGGAACACGGGCACGCAGCGTCTCGGGCTCAATGAAGCTCTTCACGTGAAGGACGTCGTCGAAGCGCTCGCATTCGATGGCGAGATAGTCGGCGACGAATTCGAGCTCCTCGGCGAGCGTCGTTGTGGCATCGGCCGAACGCTCGAGCGTTCGCCGGAAGATCCGCGCGAGCTTCTCGACCACGCGGCGTGCCGCGGCGGGATCCTCCTCGGTCAAGTATGCGAGCGTGTTGAGCGCGTTGTACAGAAAATGAGGATTGATCTGCGCGCGAAGAGCCGACGTTTCGGCTCGCGCGGCGAGCTCGCGCAACTCCGCAGCCTGACGGTGGGACTCGACGAGCGCGACCTGCTGCTCCTCGGTCTGCGCCGTGAGCACCTGAAAGCTCGACATGATCGTACCCACGGCACCAACGCCGAGACCGAGCGCTCCGCCCCAGCCGATTGTGGCGCGGAAGGCCTCGTACGAGTCGATCGGCTCCGGCGAATCGCATGGCGAGCGGAATGCCGATCGTCACCATGCCGATGGCTTCACCGGTGAGGAGAATGATGGCCGCCCCGAGCGGGATTCTCCACTGTCCCGCGACACGGATCCGCGGATAGACGTGTCTCTACGCCCCAGTAGGCGATGGCCGACACGAAACCCGTCAGTACGGCGAGCGCGGGAAAATCCACGTGCAGCGCCAGCATGAGACCGGCAAGGGTAAAGGCCGCGATGCGGTCGACCAGACAGAATCGCTTGAGCGACATTCTCAGCACCGGAACGTGGGGCAGAAAGGAAAGGGCCGGCGTGTCGCCGGCCCAGATATGTCGACGGACCTTCATTTCTGTATCACGGTTTGTCGACGAGAGCCACCCCGGTATTGTCTGCCACCAGGAAGCTCTCGATCGCGCCCTTGAAGATGATCGCGACAACTTCCTTTGATCCGTCGTTCGCCGTTCGAACATCGACGCGATCGTACTTGGAGGCTGATGCGAGGTCCTTGCGCATCACGCGCACGCGCGCGACTTCTTTCTTGTCGCGCTTGAGGATGAGTACGGTCGGTTCGGCGAGGTCGATTTCGGCGTCGTACTGCCCCTGAGCGAGCACTGAGCCGCCGAGCGTTGCGGCGTTCTGAATGACGACGGTCCTCTTGAGCGTCGACGGGCCCTTGCCCTGACCCGCGAACGCCGACGGCGAGAAAGCAAGCGCGGCGACCGCGACAACTGCGAGTCCGAACGATGTGCAACAGAACTTCATGGAATCACCTCTTCTCCTAACAGTGTGGTCGCATCCGCGATCTATGGCGAGATTACGGCGAGGAAACCGACCCGGCGACGAGAAACCGACGAGACCGGAGATTTCCCCGACGAGTCCGGGAAGAGGGTGACGAATCCGGGAGGGTGAAGCACCGGATTGCGCCTGTTTGGCGGAGTCTGATACACGGAATCCCATGGAGATGCGACGCGCGACCAATGCGGATGGAGATGCGGTCCGGGAACTCGTTTTCGAGGTTCTTGCCGAGTTCGGGCTCGCTGGCGATCGTGAAAGCACGGACCGCGACCTCGACGACATCGTCGGCAATTTTGACGACAGGGGAGGCCGGTTCGACGTCCTCGTCGCCGCGCATGGGCCGATCGTGGGATGCGTTGGCCTCTACCCGCTACGTGAGGGGGTCGTGGAGTTGCGGAAGATGTACCTGCGGCCCGAGTATCGCGGACAGGGTGCCGGGCGCCGATTACTCGAGCACGCTCTCGCCGCCGCGAGTGAGCTTGGCTTTCGTCGGGTGGAGCTCGAGACGAATTCGAAACTCGTCGAGGCCATCCGGATGTACGAACGGTACGGGTTTCGGCCTGTCGAGGGCTGCCACGTTGCGGCGCGGTGATGCGACCTTCGGGCTCGATCTGGCGGAGCCCTACGAATCGCGACTCCACGCGCCTCTGGTCTCTGTGCGAAGCTCTTGAGAGGCCCCCGCACACAGAGACTCAAGGATACGGAGGCACCGAGTCAACGAATCCCGAAGTACTTGATCTTGCTGTTGAGCGTCGTCGTGTTCATCCCCAGCAGCTTGGCCGCCTTGCTCTGGTGACCGTTCGTGATCTCGAGCGCCCGGAGTATGAGGTCCTTCTGGAACGCATTCACCTCGTCGTAAAACGAGATGCCACCCGCGACATCGATCTCGGCGGCGACGCGCCCGGCGCCCCCGGATCGCGAGGTTGACGGCGGATGCACGACCTCTTCGCGCAGGTCGTCGAGCGTGATGTGGTCCGTCCGCGAGATGATGACTGCCCGCTCGACGGCGTTCTCGAGCTCCCGGATATTCCCCGGCCAGTGGTAGCTCTCGAGCGCCTTCACGACGTCGCGATCGAGCGACTCCGAAATATGGCGGCCGTTTTCCTCCGAGTACTTCTGGATGAAGTGTTGCGCCAGCGGAATGATGTCGTCGACGCGCTCCCGCAGGGGCGGCAGATCGATCGTGATGACGTTGAGCCGATAGAAGAGGTCTTCGCGGAACGCGCCCTCTTCCACGGCCTGCTTGAGCGATACGTTGGTGGCGGCATGATCCGGACGTCGACGCGGCGCGGGTTCGTGTCGCCAATCGGGATGAACTCGCGCTCCTGAATCACGCGCAGGAGCTTCGACTGTGTTTCCAGCGAGATGTTGCCGATCTCGTCGAGAAAGATCGAGCCGGTGTCGGCGACCTCGAAGAGTCCCTTCTTCGCGGCAATTGCGCCGGTGAACGCTCCTCGAAGGAGACCGAACAGCTCGCTTTCAAGAAGCTCGGTGGGGATGTTGCCCGAGTTCACCGTGACGAAAGGGCGGTCTTCGCGCGGGCTCTGGTTGTGGATGGCGCGGGCGACGAGCTCCTTGCCGGTGCCCGATTCACCCTGGATGAGAATCGTCGTGCGAGCCGGCGCCACCTGGGCGACAAGGTCGAGAACGCGCTGCATGCGCTCGCTGCGCGCGATGATCTCGACGCCCGACTTGCGCATGCTGCGCTTCAGCGTCCGACGCTCCTCGTCCTTCCGCCGGCGCCGGATTCCGGCCGCCACGAGCTTGAGGACATCCGCGTTGTCGAAGGGCTTACGCAGGCAATTGTAGGCGCCGCGCTGCCACGCAGAGATCGCCGTCTCGAAAGTCGCGTACGCCGTGACCATGAGGATGACCGCGTCGCCGTCTATCTTGAGGATCTCCTCGAGCGCGCGCAGCCCCCCCATGCCAGGCATGGAGACGTCGAGAAGCACGACGTCGGGCGGACGGTCGGCGTACTTCGCGATGCCTTCTTCGCCGGTTTTGGCGAGGTCGACGCGATAGCCCTCGCTCGAGAGTAGGTTCTCGAGCACGTCCCGCATGACTTCCTCGTCGTCAATGACGAGGACATTTCCCTTTTTCGCCATAAGTCAGTCGTTGGCCATCGCGCGCCCGCAGGCGGGCGACGTCACCCGCTCGTTCGAGGCGGGCCGCGACGCAAGCCAGTGCGCGTCAGTCGCTTGCCACCTGCAGCCGCCGGTAACGCGACGGAATCTTGATCGTGAAGGTCGTGCCGCGCCCAGGCTGGCTGTCGACAAAAATTCGGCCCGCGTGCTCCTGCACGATGCCGTACGAGACTGCGAGTCCGAGTCCCGTACCCTGACCAACACTCTTCGTCGTGAAGAACGGGTCGTAGATTTTCGTGATGTTTTCGGCCGCGATCCCGATTCCCGTGTCGCGAATGCGTACCACGAGCATATGGTCCGCCGTCTCGGTCTCGAGCTCGAGGGTTCCCCCGCCAGCCATGGCATCACGAGCATTCAGGATCAGATTCATGAAGACCTGCTGCAGCTTGCCGGCATTGCCGTAGGCCTCGGGCAGTTCCTCGGCGAACTCTCGCACGACGAGCACGTTGCTCTTGTGAAGCTGGATCTCGAGGAGCTGAAGCGTGTCCTCGAGCACCCGGTTCAGATCGAGCGCGGCGAAGTCCGCTCCGCTTGTCCGCGAGAAATTCAGCAGGTTGTTCACGATGCCGCTTGCGCGTTCGGTCTGCGCAAGCACCTTCTCGAGAAGCCGCGACTTCGGGTCCGCCGTCGGAATCTGGCCGAGCAGCATCTGGGTGTACGACGAGATGCCGGCGAGTGGCGTGTTCACCTCGTGCGCCACGCCCGCCGCCAGCAGTCCGATGGAGCTGAGCTTGTCAGACTGCTGAAGCTGATCCTCGAGCTTGAGCCGGTCGGTCACGTCCTCGACGACGACCAGGGTTCCGGCGAGGGTGTGGGCCGTGTCCTCGAACGGTGCGAGCGAGAGGTTGATGACGATCGGGCGATCGTCACGCCGCACGGTATGGAACTTGTAGAGATGCCGGACGTCGCCGACGACCCAGGCCTGCGTCCCCGTGACGGCTCGCAGCGTCGTGATCATCTCCTCATTGAAGATCGAGAGAGCGGTAGCGCCCAGCGCCTCCTGGCGGCCGATTCCGAGCATTTCTTCGAGCGCGCTGTTCCAGGTCGTGATGATGCCCGCGCTGTCGATGACGAGAATGCCGACGTTCACGCTCTCGATGATCGACGCCGAGAACTGCTGGAGGTGAGCGAGGGCTTCGGCCTTCTCCCGTTCGGACTGGAGCAGGAGACTGTTGTCGATGGCGACCGCGACGTAGCCGGAGAGTGCGCGCAGGATCTCAATGTCTTCGCTCGTGAGCAGGGAACCGTCAGACGTCTGTCTACCGATGCCGATGACGGCTACGAGACGGTCGCGGACGACACACGGGACAAGGTAGTGCACGCCGGCCCATTCAGCCCCCGTGTCGGATTCCTCCGTGAGCGCGTAACCGCGGACCATGGCATTCGCCCGCACCCATCGCACGAAATCCTCCGGAACCTTCACGTCACGATCGATTCCATCCGCGAGCAGCAGATCGAAGCGGCCGGCTTCGTGACCGTTCTCGACGAAGATCGCGAGTTGGTCGGCCGAGAGCATTCGCCGCAGTCGCGCTGCCAGGGACGCGAGCAGAGCATCGAGCTCCGACGTGGACGCGAGGGCGCGACCGAACTCACCGAGGCCCTTTCGCAGCGTGTAACGCTCGCCGTAGAACATCCGGTCCGCGGTCTGCTGCAACCAGGTCTTGACCGGAGCGAAGAGGATCGTGATGAGCAGCATCACGGCGACGGTCACCGCGCGTACGACCCACGTTGATGCGGTCGGATTGATCTCCTTGACGACGTCGCCGACAGTAAGCAGCAGCAGCAGGTACAGCGCCGCGACAGTCGCCGTTGCAAGTACGTGGACGAAGCTTCGCCGGACGATGACGTCGACGTCCATCATCCGGTAGCGGACGATGGAATAGCCGAAACTCAACGGAACGAGGATCAGCGGACCGAGTCCCAGTACTTCGGACAGTGCCGAGATCGGATTCCCGAGCATGTACGGGATGGCGTAGAAAATCGCGAACGACCCGGCGGCGACCGCAACGCCCCACATTATCCATCTAAGCTGCAGTCGGAGTGCCGGAGTCCGCGCCCGAACATACGAATTGAAGAGCAGTGCATCGGCCACCACGACGCCAAGCGCAAACTGCCCGATTCCGAGCACGTCGAGCGCGCCGCGGCCGGCCGCGAGAAAGTCGCCAAGCGCATTCTGTCCGACGAGCAGCGTCACCTCGCCCAGGGACAGCAAAACCGCGGGAACGTAGAGAAGCGACGTGCTGAGCCATCGGACCGACAACCACTCTGGCTTGCTCGGAAATACCGCGCAGAAATGGACGAAGAGGGGCGCCGCAAGGAGGAACGCGACGTGGTCGACGATAAGCACAGTGCGGTCGAACAGCTCCCATTCACCGTTGCTGCCGATCGTGAGTGCCGGACGAAGCACGTAGAAGAGGAATGCCGTCAGGCAGATCCAATAGAAATGAAAGCTGTAAGGTGCGCGGCCCTGCCGGAGAAACACGAAAACGCCGATGATCAGGTAGACGATGGCGATGAGCCCGAAATAGAGAGTCTCGGCGCGACGAAGCGGCGCCGGCTCGATCTGCTTCACATCGCCTTCCCAAAGGCCCTGCGAGACGCCGAGCGAATTGAACCGCTCTACCTGGTAAACGAGATTGCCGTTGATCCCGACGTTGTCCAGGTAATAGGCGACGTCATCCGAGCGCTCAATGAGTTCCCATGCGCCGTCGTGATAGATGTACCGAAGGATATGCCCGCCGCGGATTCCGGCATTGAAGGCTGGGCTCTCGACCCGGACGTCGTGCGCCGTGACGCCGTCTTTGGTATCGATCCAGACGACGCCGTCGTCCGGCATCGGCGGAGCCAGCACGCGTTCGCGCATGTTCATGGCAGCGAACACCACGGCGCCAATCGTCAGCGCGACCACGAGAAACGCCTTTGCTGCGGCTCCGGTGATCTTCATCCGTCGTTCGCCTGCTCCTGAATGTCGATGCCTACTCCAGACGGTGTCGCCCGAATTTTCCGGTGCAACTCGTATTCCAACGTAAGTGCACTTGGAGAGTTCGCGTAACTCGTTGCAACTGAAGGAACATGTCGGCGAGCAAGCAGCGCGCAATTCCGAAACTTCGGAATTCGTCCGAGAAAATGGATCTCGAACTCCGCAGGCTCGCAAGTGCTTTCAGCTGAAGGGCTAGTCGGAGGCAGGCCTGAGTCGGAAGGGCAGAGAAGGGCGAGCAGGCACTGGCCTTCGCCTAGAATCGGAACGTGACCCCGGCACGGATCAGTCGGCCATAATCCACCAGGAGGATCTCGCCGTCGTCGGAGCCGGTGCTCGAAGCAAACGCATTCCGAACATCGACCATAGCTTCCCATCGTCCGGGTATGAAATCCGGCATCGGGAGCTGCTGGGTAAGAAAGAAACTGGCCGCCGGCTCGGAAGCCCCCAACCGTCCGGCAAAGGGGTCGATTGCGAACACCACCGTGTCGGGGCTGTAACGATACACGGCCGCGATACGAGTGCCGGTTCCAAACTCGGCCTCGAGGCGGCCCGCAATCATCTGGAAAGTTGCTGACTGGAACATCTCGGCCGGATTCGCCAGGCCGGCAGACTCAACACTGAGCCCGGTTCCCGCCGAGTATCCGATCGTGCCCGAGACCGAGCTCGAGAACCGTCGTGAGTAGAGAACCCGAACGCCCGACGATCGTCCATCGAGCGACCCCGTGCGAAACTCGTGATCGGCCGATCCAGCGGGCACGGCAAGAAAACCGATTCCGCGACCTGACGCCGAGTCGAAGAACGCCATCACTTCAAAATTCGAGCGTTCGTCGATGAGATGTCCGACTCCAAACTCGACCCGCCGGCTGCGGTCCGGCGTCGCCGACGCGATGTCCTCGGCGCTGACGTTCGGGATATCCGGCGCCTCGAAAGTGACTTCGCCGGTTTCGAGATCGAAATGCGCAGAGTCGTCGAGCATGTCCGCCGGCGTTAACCGGGCGAAAATCTGCGTGCGCTGCGAAGGCGAGAGCTCGATTCCGAAGCGAGGAACGATCGCCGAGGCGTGCGCTGCTCCGGCAAACTTCGAAACGCTCAACCCGTAGACGATCACGATCGGATCGATAATCCGCCAACGGTCAACGGCCTGCAGGGTGTACTGATCGAGTCTGGAGGCTGGTTCGCGTCCGCCGCTCGGCAGCCGGAGTCGACCGTATGCGGCCGTCACCTCGAGCTCATGGTCGTCGCCGACCGCCTTTGCAATCCGCGCTTCGAGTCGTCGCGGGGCGTTCACCCCCACGCCGACCTGCCCGGCCACCATCAGATCCGCACCCGAGACCTCCCGAGCGACAGCAAAGTTAGTAGCGACGTAACCGTCGTCGAGTCCATCGTGACCCGACACGGCAACGGCCTGAACAACCCCGTGCACCGAGTTATCGCGATCCGTCAGCGCAAGTGCCTCGACATCCTGACGATCGAGTTCGTCCTGAGCGACCGCATCGAGCTCGTCGAGATGGAAGACGTGGCCCCTGGAACTCCGGACGACGTTTCGATATGGGTCAGAGCGTTCAGAACGGCGACGGTCCGCAAGCGTGTTGGCGCGGCGAAGCGAGATCACATCAAGGACGGTTTCCTGATTTGCGGCAACGCGCGCCCGTGCCGAAAACGACGCAAAGCCCGCAGCGACGGCACGAAGCACGTAGCGCCCCGGTGCGACCTGTGTTGCAAACGCGCCTGCTGCATCAGTCGACGTGCTTCGGACCGGACGGGTCGTCTTGACGTTCGGATCGAAGATGGCGACCGACGCGCCGACGAGCGGGGCACCAAACTGGTCTCGAACCACGCCACGCAGGACGCCAAGGCTCGATGCCTGGACCGGGGCGACCGCAATGCATGCGAAAACGAGCACTACACCGAATGCCGCGAATTTCGCTCCACGCTTCATCTTCACGTCCTCAAGCGGGGGTAACAGAGGAAGACCGAACTTGGATCTTAGCACGGAGATCCAATCTGTCAACGCGGGCAATCGCCGTGCTGACGGGCAAAACGCACTGGAACTCACGGTCTTGCACGTGGGATGCCTGAGGCGACCGGGTCGGGTTGCCCGGGCCTCGCGGGCTTAGATCCGCTCGTAGAACGCGAGGGTCGAGTTTCCGTGCCGGACGTCACGATAATGACGCAGCGATCCGGCCTCTGCCGGCAGCCGATCGCGGGTCCATCGCTCGACGATTACGACACCGTCGGCCGCGACCAGCTCGCTGAGTCCCAGGAGTTGAAGAATCGTCGGGTACAGGTCGGCATCGTAAGGCGGATCTACGTACACGACGTCGAATTGCTCTCCCCGGCCAATGAGTGCCTTGAGCGCTGCAACTGCTTCCTTTGGGATTATGCGCGACTGGCTGGCGACGCCGCAGTGTTCGATGTTCGCTTCGAGATGCTCGAGTGCCCGTCGCGAATGCTCGACGAACACGGCCTTTTCCGCGCCGCGCGAGAGTGCCTCGAGCCCGACCGCTCCGGATCCGGCGCACACGTCAAGAAAGGCTGCGCCGCCGATCCTTGACGAAAGGATGTTGAAAAGCGCCTCTCGGACCCTGTCCGACGTAGGCCGGGTCGCCCGGCCTTCAGGTGCCCGGAGTCGTCGGCCGCGAAGCTGTCCCGAAATGATTCGCACGGCTTCGAGTCTACGGGCCCGATGCAGATGGCGCCAGCGACCGCTCTGCAAGCGCGTCGGTTCACTGTCACTGCGCCTCCGCGCGATCTCTGCGACTCCGCGAGATACCCGACCTAACGCAAGCGTTTCCCGCAGCGACGCAGAGGTCTCGCAGAGGCGCAGGGGAGGCCCAGCGGCTATTCGACAGTAAACGGCGTCACGGCCTGCGCGACGGGCTGTTTCGATCCAACGGGAACGATATAGAGCACGGCGCGGTAGTTTCCCGGCTTGAACCCGTCGAGCGGAATGTCGGGAGCGGCCGTGGCCATTCCAGACGCATCTGTCGGCCCAAGCGGCGACGGGGGCGTCCCGACCGCCACTTCCTCTCCGCTCATGAAGTGCAGGATCATTTCGTACGGGGTGTTCGGAGCGCCGCGGAACTGAAAGTACACGATCATCCGATCACCGCGTGACTTTGCGAATCGACCCGTCGGGTTTGGCACGATCCGGATCTTGCCGCCCATCACGAGCGGATCCTCAGCGACCAGGGTGCGCTCCGACTCGGGAACCGTGACGGCCGCCGATCCGAGCACGAGACTGCTAAGCGCCGGGTTCCCGTCTGACGGCAGGGGTGGCAGCGTGATCTTGCGCTCCATTACCGTTCCCCGGTGCGAGTTGGGATCGTAGACGCCAAGCTGGAGCGTGTAGGAGCCCGGGGGCAGCACGAGCGACTGCGGGAACGGCGGAACAGGAGACGACATCGCCTTGAACTCCGGGATTCGGTCGTTTGCGGCCCGGAACACAGTCGTGCGGCTCAGTTTGGCGACGACAGTCTGTCTCGCATCGCGGACGAGCACCACGGCATTCACTTCAAAGTCCGTGGCGTTTGGATTTCCGCCCTTCAGGTTCGGATTCTTCGATTTGGTATCGCGCGGAATCGCGCCGAGGGCCGACCCGTCGACGCTCAGTGCGACTGGGACACGCCAGCCATACGGCGACGCGAAGCGTTCGGTCTTGAACGAGACCTTCAGGTCCGACAGCCGCGACTGCGGGTCCGACTTTGCCAGCATGGCGAGTACCGGTTGCTCGAACGGCAGGAGAAGCGTCGAATTGGCGCCCGGAACCGCGAAGTAGCCCTTCCGTGATCGCACCTCGACATCCCGCCGAAGGACCTTCACCGTGATCGACCGGAACGAGCCGTCGAGCGCGACGTTCGTCGGCTCGTAACTCATGGCGTAGTAGGTGCGCAGGTCGTTCGCGATGGCGAGGAATCCCTTGCCGAGATCGTTCGTGTTCCGGACGAGAACCCCGCCCGTGTCTTTGGCAATGCGTGCCAGGCCTTCGTCGTTGTCGGTAAGGTTGGACTCGAGGATGCGGTCCATTCCGCTGCGGCCCTCGCTCACGGCCATGCGGTCGTCGGACTCGAGAATCGGCCGCACGTTCCGGAGTTGTTCGTTGTTCGTCCGGGCCACGCGCGCGTCGAGTCCCCGCACGCCGACCGTGTTGATCGTCAGGTTCGACCGGTTCGCGGCGCTCACCATCGCGTCGAATGCCGAGTCAACGTCGTTGTTCAGAACGAGGCCGGCGGAGTAGAGCACCATCGACTTGCGGCCAGGCACTTCGCTGTAGGCCTGGGCGATGGCCACAACACTGTTGATGATCGAGAGAGCCTGAATCTGATCGCGCAGCGCCGAAAAGTACGACTCGATTCCCGCCGCGTTGGAGCTGAGCAGCGTCTCGAGGTTGACCGCGGCCTGCGCGTCGCCGGCGTCGCCCGACAGAGTGAGGTCACCGCCACCGACGGCAATCATCTGGGTGAGCCGGCCAAGGTCGGCTCGGCTACCGTTCGTGACTGCTTCCTGCAGGAGGATTGTGGAGCCCGCCGTCGCGATCTTCATCGCGTTGACGAGTTTGGGCTTGTTGTTCGTGAAGTTCTGGATCATCACGGGCTGAGATGTGTTGATGAAAACAGCCACGAGATCGTTGATGGCGAGCTTCTCGTTGATGAACTTCTCGGTCGCGGTGAAGACCTGCTTCAGCTCGGCCTGCTCGACCGATGTTCGATCCACCATGATGATGATGAGGTTGACCTTTGCGGCGAGCGACGACCGGATCGCCTCGGGCGCCTCGGCCGACGTCGTTGCCGTCGACGGCTGTCCATTTACCTCCTGCGGACCCTTGCGGACGAGACCGAACGACGTCACGGACTGCTTCGTCCCGTTCTCGAGGATCTCGATCTCGTCGCGCCTGAGATCGGTGACGGGTTGACCCTTCTTGTCGGTCACGATGACGTCGAGAAGCACTTCGCCGGCACTGAGCTGCACGTCGCTCTTGCCGTCCTGCACGGCGTGCACCGGGACGCCGACTGACAGGATGACAGCCGCAAGCACGGTCCTTCCGAGGGTTCGGACGTTCATTGGATCTCTCTCCGCCGGAATTTCAACCGGCACTACTTGGTGAGCTTCGTCGAGTAGAGAATCCCGTAGAGCGCATCCACGTGCGTCGGGAAGCCCTTGCCGGACGAGTGCACCATCAGGTTGATCAACTGCTTCTGGCCGTTGTAGCTCCGATAAGCCTGCCACTGGAGGCGTTGCACGTCGCTCGAGTCATCCGGTGACTTCTCGAGGAACTGGACACCGCGCACGCCGTCCAGGACGAGCCATCTCACCTCGGTGTATTTCCCGAGCTTCTGCTGGTCGAGGGCCGCCTGATGCATCGCGTTCAGGCTGACGTCGGTCGGAATCGAATCCGGCAGCACCGAGATCGACACGGTGATCCAGCCGGCATCCCACGTTCCAGGCGACTTGTACGAGAACATCTCGGGTGAAACGGACTGCTTGCTCCAGCCTTTCGGGAGCGTCCACGTTATTCCCTGGCCTTCCCAGGACGTCTCGGTACCGCCCGCGATGGCCGCCTGCTGCCCGGGAGTAGGTGACGGCGACTCGCCGGAGGCCGATGGCGCCGAGCTCGATCCAGAGCTGCCACCGGTCGGAGCCGACCCCGACATCGGAGTGTTATTGACCGCCGGAGGACCACCGCGGTAGGCGTAGTAGCCAAACCCGAAGAGCACGACGAGAAGGACGGCGGCGACAACGAAAAAGCCGCCTACAACGGCTGCGATGATGCAGCCCGTGGATTTCTTGGCAGAGGATTCCATTCGTGAGTTCGTCCTTTGTTGAGGGATCGTCGACGCCGATGAAGCGAACCGATTCTCACGCCGATTGGCCGGTCTGTCCACCGTCGACGGCCGTCGCCCAGTTGACGATGGCCTCGACGAGTCCCGTGGTCGTAAACGTCGTTGCTTCAACGACGACCGAGAATCCGAGCCCTCTGGCGGTCGCGGAGGTGATTGGCCCGATACACGCCGCCTCGACGCCGGCAATGCGCGAGTCTCCGGCGAGGGATGCAAAGTGCGAAGCGGTAGACGAGCTCGTCAAGGTCACGAGGACCTCGTCGGGTGAGTCGACAACGCGCCGGACTGCCTCGGCGGCTTCGGCCGGTACGATGGTTCGATACGCCTCGACGACATCGACGCTCGCGCCGGCCTCGCGAAGGGAATCCGGGAGCACGTCGCGCGCGACTGCAGCCCGGGCGAGCAGTACGCGTGCGTCATCCATCGGACCGGCGGCGGAGAGCGCCTCAAGGAGCGATTCGGCGACGTAGGACTCTGGCATGACGTCGACACGCAGTCCGCGCGCTCGAAGTGACTCGGCGGTCGCTGGGCCGATGCAGGCGAAGCGCGCGTTCCCGAAATCACGGACGTCGCGCCCCGAAGCGAGTAGTCGTTCGATGAGACGTTCGACCCCGTTCGCGCTCGTGAAGACAACCCAGTCGTAGCTGGAGAGTCGCGACACAGCTGCGTCAAGATTGGAGGGATCGTCGGGAGGAGCGATCTCGATCGTGGGACACGATGCGACGGACGCGCCGAGGTTGCGCAGAGCGTTGACGAGCGAAGAGGCGTGTCGGGCGTCGCGTGTGACTGCGATCTTCCGGCCGAGGAGCGGAAAATCACGCTTCGTAGGCCAGTGTGACGCCGTCGTTACACCGAGTGCCGCGAGGCGCAGCAGGGGATTGGGATACGAATCCGCCACGACGGAACGATACTCGACGCATTCGGCGGAGGCTACCTGTGAGTGGGGGGGGGGGGCGGTCGAACGCCACTGCGGTGCAGCCCGATCCGCCTGCATCCGCACGGAGGTCGGCGGGCTCGGTCGGACCGCGCACGCCTCCTGCGCCCGGGTTCTGGGTCCACCATGTGTTGATCTCATGGCCCGTCTGACGCCCCGTTTGACCCAGAACCCCGAGCGCAGCGAGGGGCCGACGTAAGCCACAACGCTCCTGGCGGCCACGGCAATCGGTCTATCTCCCGGCGCGCGGAAGCAATGGTCGGCCCGTCGCTGCGCTCCGGGTTCTGGGTCCACGATGGCTTGATCTCACGGCCCGTCAGCCTCGAGCCCCGTGGTGCCGGGTCCACGATGTCTTGATCTCACGGCCCGTCAGCCTCGAGCCCCGTGGTGCCGGATCCACGATGTCTTGATCTCACGGCCCGAGCCCCGTTTGACCCAGACCCCCGAGCGCAGCGAGGGGCCGACGTAAGCCACAACGCTCCTGGCGGCCACGGCAATCGGTCTATCTCCCGTCCCGCGAAAGCCACGACCGGCCCGTCGCTGCGCTCCGGGTTCCGACTCAATTCTTCCGCTTGCCGAAACGACTCGCAGTGACTCACGGAGATTCCGTTGTACAATGCGCCAGCCTCACCAAAACCCTCAGCGATCCGGGCGACGAAATGCAATGACGAACGACGATCGATCCAACGAAACGTCGAGCGAGTCTCGCACCACACCTGCACCGAAGAAGGCGAAAGGCGGCGTCGACGTCGTCGACGCATCCGACGACCAGCTCGTCGTTCGGCTTCGCGAGCGCTTCGGGGAGGCCATCACCTCGGCCGTTTCGATGGTTGGCCAGCGGATCGTCACGGTCACCATCGAGTCCGTTTCCGAGGTTCTCGCCTACCTCAAGAGCGACGATGAGTTTCGGTTCAACCTGCTTCTGGACGTCACGGCGGTCCATCGCCCCGAAGAGGACCCGCAGTTCGAGCTCGTCTATCAGCTCTGCTCGACAACGACCCTCGAACGGGTGCGCATCAAGACCGGACTTGCCGATGGCGCTCCCGCGCCGACGGTCTGCGGCATCTGGGGAACGGCGAACTGGCTCGAGCGCGAGTGTTACGACATGTTTGGCATCGTGTTCGAAGGCCACCCCGATCTCCGCCGAATTCTGCTTCCGGACGGTTGGGAGGGTCACCCGCTCCGCAAGGAGTACCCCGTCGAGTTTCGCGAGAACCGCTGGATCGCCGAGAATCTGAACATCCACGCCCTGCCCGACGACGCCGACTTCTCAGGAAAGGTCGAGATCTGAACTGATGTCCTCCGACGCGCCAAACGCCTCCGAGCACGTGTTCGAGCATACGGAGATGCTCCTCAACATGGGCCCGCAGCATCCGTCGACGCACGGGGTGCTCCGCGTTCTGTTGAAGCTCGACGGCGAGACCGTCGTCGATCTCGACTGCGACATTGGATACCTGCATCGCGGCGTCGAGAAGATCTGCGAGCACGACACGTATCCGATGATCACGCCGTATTTCGATCGACTTGACTATGTCGCGGCGATCAACGGTGACCTCGTCTACGTTGAGGCCGTCGAACGCCTTATGGGTGTCGAGGTTCCTCGAAAGGCGCAGTACCTCCGCGTGATACTCGCCGAGCTGCAGCGGATCACGTCGCACCTGCTCTGGCTGGCAACGCACGCGCTCGACATCGGTGCTGCGACGATCTTTCTCTACACCTTCCGCGAGCGGGAAGAGATTCTCAAGATCATCGAGAACTTCATCGGCGCGAGGCTCACGACGCACGCTTTCCGGATCGGCGGGTTCGAATGGGACGCGAATCCCGAGTTCGAGCGTGACGTACGGGCGTTTCTCGACATGTTCCCGGGGAGAATCGACGAGTACGAGACGATCCTCAGCGAGAACCGGATCTGGCTTGCCAGAACGGTCGGAATCGGGGTGCTTTCCGCAGAGAACGCGATCGACATCGGGCTGACAGGACCAGTCCTTCGCGCCAGCGGCGTCAAGTACGACGTTCGCCGTGCCGCGCCGTACTCCACCTACCCCGAGTTCGATTTCGAGATCCCGATAGGCGAGACGGGAGATACCTACGATCGCTACCTCGTTCGAATGCAGGAGATGCGACAGTCCATCCGCATCGTGCAGCAGGCGCTCGATGGACTCCCGGAGGGCGACGTCATGGCGGCGAGGGTGCCGAGAGTGATCAAGCCTCCTGCCGGCGAGGTCTTTCACACGAACGAAAGCCCGAAGGGCGAGATCGGCGTGTATCTGGTGAGCGACGGTACCAATACGCCGTACCGCCTGCGCGTTCGCCCGCCGTGCTTCGTGAATCTGCAAGCTCTCAAGCAGCTGGCGATCGGACATCTCATGGCGGATGTTGTAGCGTTGATCGGAACGGTGGACATCGTGCTGGGAGAGGTGGACAGGTGAATCGAGCCTGGGGGAACTTCGCGCAAAGGCGCAAAGGCGCAACCGTCAGTAGCATTGTCCGTCCCGGACTTGTTTCGTTCGCTGTCTCACTCTTCCTTTGCGTCTTTGATGCGCCTTTGCGTGAGGTTGCCGCCCAGACCCAGACTCAGGCGCCTCCTCCTCCGCCTTCTCCGGTCGTGCCGACCTGGTCGCCTGTGGAGCTGATCGAGTCGCTCGGCGTTTCGCACGGCTTTGCCGAGTACGTCGTCTTGCCGGCGATTCAGTTTGCAGTCCTTCTCGCCGCAATCCTCACGGCCGTCGCCTACCTCGTTTACCTCGAGCGGAAGGTCGCGGCTTTCATCCAGGCGCGTCTCGGGCCCATGCGCGTCGGCCCGGTCGGGCTGCTGCAGCCGCTCGCCGACGGTCTGAAGCTTCTCGCGAAGGAAGATCTGGTGCCGCAGGGCGCCGATCGCCTCGTGTTTCTCTTTGCTCCGGTGATTGCCATTACGGCAGCGCTCGGACTGCTCGTCCTCGTGCCGTTCGGGGCCGCCTGGGGAACGGTAACTGACATCAACATCGGCTTGCTCTTCCTGCTGGCCGTCGCGTCGGTCGGCGTTTTCGGCATCGTCCTTGCCGGGTGGGCGTCGAACTCGAAGTACGCGTTGATGGGCGCAATGCGTTCGTCAGCGCAGCTCGTTTCCTATGAGGTTGCCGTAGGAATGGCACTGATTGGACCGCTGCTGTTCGCGCGTTCGTTGTCGATGCAGGAGATCGTCGAGGCTCAGCGCTTCACCGGACTCTGGTTTGTCGTCCTGCAGCCGCTGGCGTTCGCCATCTATTTCATCGGCTCGCTTGCCGAGACGAATCGTGCGCCGTTCGACCTGCCGGAAGCCGAATCGGAGCTCGTCGCGGGGTTCCACGTCGAGTATTCCGGATTCCGCTGGGCCATCTTCTTCATGGCGGAGTACACGAACATCATCATCACGTCCGCTATCGCGGTGACGGTCTTCCTCGGCGGATGGTCATTTCCCGGTCTCGAAACCGCCGTGTCCTGGATCGCGGGAACGGACCCGTCGACACCGCTCTACTCGGTTGTGTTCACCCTTGCAACGCTCGGTGTGTTCACCGTCAAGGTGGCGCTGCTCATCTACGTCGTAATGTGGATTCGGTGGACGCTGCCGCGGTACCGGTACGACCAGCTTATGGACCTTGGCTGGAAGTGGCTGATTCCGGTGTCTCTCGCCAACATCCTGATCACGGCGCTGGCGTTCCTCCTCGCAATGCGTCCCGACCAGGGCGGAGTGTTCGGCCTCCTTGAGGTCACAAAGAACGGCCTGTGGATCGGCTGGACCGGCACGGCCTGGTTCATCGCGGTCAACATTGCCACGTTCACCGTGGCTGCGTGGTTGCTGAAGAAGCTGAATCGCACCTCGTGGACGACGGATATCGACGCGTTGCGTCGTGCAGAGGCGCAGAAGCGTGCCGGCCGCCTTGCGACCGCTACGGAAAGAGGGGCCAGATGAGCGAGCGACGATCGATCGGATCCATCCTTCGAAGGCTTTTCCTCGTCGACCTGATCAAGGGGCTTGCAGTGACGCTTCGGTACAGCGCCCGAGCGCTCGTGGAGCCTCGTGATGGAGCGAACCCTCTTCAGTCCATCTACACCGCGCAGTACCCGAAGGAGCGACCGAACATCCCCGAGCGGTGGCGCGGCGCCCCAAAGCTGAACAACGATCCTCGGACCGGCGAGTCGCTCTGCACGGCCTGCAACGTCTGCGCGCTGGTATGTCCGGTGGACGTCATACAGGTCAGCCACGCCAGCCGCGAATTCAGGGACGGCGAGAAGGTCAAGAAGAAGAAAGTACTCACGACGTTCGTTTTCGACACGTCGCGCTGCATGTTCTGCGGTCTCTGCCAGGACAACTGCCCGACACTCTGCCTCGAGTTGACGCAGGAGTTCGAGCTGGCCGTTGACTCGCGTGCCGGACTCGTCTGGGATCGCGAGATGCTCGAAAAGGGCATCAATGTCGTCACCTACAAGAAATGACCGGACGTCGTACGTCGTGCCTTCACCTGTTTCTACATGAACCCTGAACTTCAATCCAGCCAGTGGTATCTGTGGGCTGTCATCGCGTTCGGACTGTGGGCGGTCGCGACGGGTTCGGCCGTCATCACGGCCCGGCGGCCGGTGCACGCGGCACTCGCGCTGGTGTCGGCGCTGATGGCGATTGCGGGAATCTTCGCGATGGTTGGTGCGGAGTTTCTGGCTGGCGCCCAGGTGCTCGTGTACGTCGGCGGCGTGATGGTCCTGTTCCTGTTCGTCATCATGACGGTTGGAGGCGGGCGAACCTCGGAAGACCTCGAGCCAGCCTCGGCGCCGAGATTCGCGGTGGCGACCGTCATCGTGTGCGTGATCGGTGGGACCATCGTACTGGGTGCGCGCATGGCGCAGCCGGCGTTCGAGTTGCGACCGGGGCCGAAGGCGGCTGTCGCGGCACAAGGCAACCGCGCGAGTCTGTCGCGGAATACCGAAGAGGTCGGGACTGACCTCTATACGCGAGCGGCGCTGCCGTTCGAGGTCGCATCGCTGGTTCTGCTCGTGGCGATAGTGGGAGCCGTCGTACTGGCGAAGGGAAGAAAGGTGGAGCAGGAGGACTGAATGGCTGTTTTCCTCTGCGACTCTGCGAGACTTTGCGTCTCTGCGGGAAATCCACCTTGCGAAAGAGCAGTTTCTCGCAGAGACGCAAAGGTCTCGCAGAGTCGCAGAGGTAGAAGGACGACGAGAATCCGGGTTTTTCAGATGCTCACTACCATCCTCACAATCAGCGGTCTCATGTTCGCGCTCGGCGTGGCGGGAGTCCTGACTCGTCGAAACGTGATCGTCATCTTCATGGCCATCGAGTTGATCCTCAATGCGGCCAACCTGAACTTCGTCGCGTTCTCGAGGTACTGGGTCGCCGCGGGCGGCATCGCGCCTCACACCGGCGAAGTCTTTGCCGTCTTTGTCATGGTCGTTGCGGCGGCCGAGGCCGCGATCGGTCTGGGCATCGTCATAGCGCTCTACCGCAATCGCGGAACCGTCTCGGTCGATGACATCGACCTTCTGAAGTGGTGACATGATTCGACTCGCCTGGCTCATACTGCTTCTCCCCCTGGCTGGCGCCGCATTGCTTGGCGCGATCGGCCGCCGTCTCGGCGAACGAGCCGTCAGAGCGCTCGCGATCGGTTCGGTGGCGCTCGCATTCGTGTTGTCGGTTTCTGTGGTGTTTGATTACGTCACGAACCACCACGGCGAACACGCTGGCGAATCCGCTGCCGTTTCCGTTGGCACAGAATTCCCCGCGTCCTTCGACTGGATTCCGGGTGGAGCGGCACGAACTTCAGGCCCCGGCGACGCAGGCGTTCCTGTCGCCGGCGGACTCTCGGTCCGCTGGAGTTACGCGGTCGACGCGCTCACGTGCGTGATGCTGCTCGTCGTGACCGGCGTCGGTCTGCTGATTCACATTTTCGCTACCGGGTACATGAAGGGTGATGGCGGATACGCGAGGTTTTTCGCATACCTGAACCTCTTCATGTTCTCGATGCTCGTGCTCGTGCTGGCGGCGAACTTCCCGGTGCTCTTCGTCGGATGGGAAGGCGTCGGATTGTGCAGCTACCTGCTGATCGGGTTCTGGTACGAGCGCGACGCCGCCTCCGACGCGGCCAAGAAGGCCTTCGTCGCGAATCGAATCGGCGACGCCGGGTTCCTGCTCGGGATCTTCGGTGCGTTTGCCGTCTTCGGGTCGTTGGATTTCTCGGCGATCGGGAAGGCGCTCTCCGACGGCACCGTGCCACCTGACCTGCTCGGTCAGTGGGGAGTGCTCACGCTCATCGCGCTCGGGCTCTTCGTTGGCGTCGCCGGAAAGAGCGCGCAGATTCCGCTCTTCGTCTGGCTTCCGGATGCCATGCAGGGCCCGACGCCGGTGTCGGCCCTCATTCACGCGGCCACCATGGTCACGGCAGGGATCTACCTGATGGCGCGCGTCAGCGCTCTGTTCATGGCAGCACCATCGGCGATGGTCGTCGTGGCGTGCGTCGGAGCCGCGACGGCGCTCGTCGCGGGGCTGTCTGCCATGGCGCAGGACGACATCAAGAAGGTCCTCGCATACTCGACAGTGTCGCAGCTTGGTCTGATGGCGCTGGCTTGCGGTGCAGGGGCATTCGGCTCGGCCATCTTTCACGTAATGACGCACGCGTTCTTCAAGGCGCTGCTTTTCCTCGGCGCCGGCGCCATCATCATCGCGCTCCACCACGAGCAGAGCCTCCGGAAGATGGGAGGGCTCGCGCGCCGCATGCCGGTTGTCTGCGCCACGATGTGCGTCGGCGCGCTGGCGATTGCAGGCGTGCCTCCGATGTCGGGATTCTTCTCCAAGGACGCAATGCTGCTCGGCGTGCTCGAATCCACCGTACTGCCGCTGGAGTTGCGCGTGGCGCTGTTCTTCATCGGACTCGTCGTTGCGGGGCTGACGGCGTTCTACACGACGCGGTTGATCGGAATGGCGTTCTTCGTGAGTGGAGAGAAGGGGAGCTTCGCACACAGTGACGCCGAGGCACCGGGCCACGGAGACCACCAGAGTGGGCCGCTTGCGGTCTCGAAGGCCATGACGGCGCCTCTGGTCGTGCTTGCTGCCCTGTCGATTGTCGGCGGATTCTTCGACGTCGGCCACTGGCTCGGAATCGGTGCACCAGCTGAACACGGTGGATTGTTGGTGCCCGCCCTCGCATCGTTCACGGCCATCTCGGGTATTGCCCTTGGATGGTGGCTGACCGTCGCGCGCCCTGCATCGGGACGTTCGATCGCCGCACGCCTGGGACCGATTCGGGTGGCCGCGTCGAACGCATTCGGTTTTGATGGATTTGCACGCATCTTCGCGATCGGCACGACGCTTAGCCTTGCGCGCGCCGCTATGCTCGCCGATGCCGAGGTAGTCGATCGAGCGGTAAATTCGACGGCTTCCGGAACTGTCAACGGCGCAATCGGCTCGAACTGGACCGACGCGCACATCGTCGACGGGGTCGTCCGGGGAACTGGCGACGTCACTTTCTCGGGCTCGCTGATCGTTCGCGCCGTTCAGACCGGCAAGTTTGCCGCGGCTGCGCTCGTCCTTGCGATCGCTGTTGCTGCTGTCGTCCTCGCATTTGGCTGGAACGCGCTTGCAGCCGTTCTCGGACACTGGTTTGGAGGTGGTCAATGACCGAGCGCGCGCTCGCCGACATCAACTGGCTTTCCATCGTCGTGTGGCTTCCGATTGCCGCCGCGCTCGCCGTGATGGCGATCCCCGCTGCGCAGACGCGAGCGATCAAGATGGTAGCCAACGCCGCGATGATCGTGTCGTTCGTTACGACGCTTCCGCTCGCGCTTGCCTACGACCGGTCGCTCGGCGGCATCCAGTTCATAGAGGACGCGACGTGGATTCCATCCATCGGCGCACGGTATGCGCTCGGCGTGGACGGAATCTCGATCGCGCTCATCGTTTTGACGGCCCTTCTCGGCGCAGTGGCTTGCTGCAGCGCCTACAACGCCGTTTCGAAGCGCGAGAAAGAGTTCTACGTCTTCCTGCTGCTCATGCAGGCGACGACCATCGGCGTCTTCGCGTCGATGGACCTCTTCCTCTTCTACGTCTTCTGGGAAGTCTCGCTCGTGCCGATGTATTTCCTCATCGCCATCTGGGGCGGCGAGCGACGCCTCTACGCGGCCATCAAGTTCTTCCTCTTCACGCTCGTCGGGTCGGTGATCATGCTGCTGTCGATCCTGAAGCTCTATGCAATCACGATCGACCCGGCGACGATTGCGAACCTTTCGTCGGTTCAGGCGGCGGCAAAGACGCTTTGCGGATCGAATGCCGCGATGCAGTCGCTCGTCGATGGCGCCGTCGCGTCGATGCGTGCAGGCGACGGCACGTTCGGCCTCCCGGCCCTTCACGCGATCGGGGGCGCCAGGCTCGTAACGGGGGCCGCCCTGATTCCGTTGACGGTGCAGATCTGGCTCTTTGCCGGGTTCTTCGCAGGCTTCGCCTTCAAGGTGCCGATGTTCCCATTCCACACGTGGCTGCCGGATGCGCACGTCGAGGCCCCGACGGCGGGCTCCGTCATTCTGGCGGGCGTCCTGCTGAAACTCGGTGGATACGGTTTCGCCCGGATAAGCCTGCCGGTCCTTCCGGATGCGAGTCGCAATTCGGATGTGCTGACGGTGGTCGTGACGCTTGCGATCGTCGGCATCATCTATGGCGCGCTGTGCTCGCTGTATCACGTCGCCACGCTCGGCGACATGAAGAAGCTCGTCGCCTATTCATCGGTGTCGCATATGGGCATGGTCGTGCTTGGACTTTTTGCGCTGAACCCGAACGGAATCTCGGGCGCGACGCTGCAGATGGTCAACCACGGCATCTCGACGAGTGGACTCTTCCTTATCGTCGGCATCCTCTACGAGCGACGGCACACCCGGATTATTTCGGAGTACGGCGGACTGTCGGCGGTCACTCCGGGGCTAGCCTTCGTGTTTCTCATCATCGTCCTGTCGTCGATTGGCCTGCCGCTCCTGAACGGCTTCATCGGCGAGTTCCTGATCCTTCGAGGCGCCTTCGAGGCGAATCCGTGGTGGGCGGCGGCGGGCGTGCTCGGTATCGTCCTCGGCGCGGCGTATACGCTCTGGCTCTACCAGCGCCTGATGTTCGGCAAGGTCGAGCGCGAGGTCAATCAGGCGCTTCCCGACCTCTCGCGTCGGGAGTGGGGCTATATGCTCCCGCTCGTAGTGCTCGCGTTCTGGATCGGAATCTACCCGAAGCCAGTTCTCGACCTGTTCGAGCGGCCCGCGCAGATGCTCGCGTACCAGGTATGGCACCAGCCGGGCGTGGAGGACCGCTACGCTGCGACACCCGAGGCGCAGGAGAAGCTGGCGCGTGAACGCGCCGCGCGATCCGCCGCAGTGGTGCCGGCTATCGATCCCGCGACCTTCGGCCCCGAGCAGCCCGTCGAGGCTGCGCCGTCGGGAACCTCGCGTCCGTTGTCGCCGCAACCGGATGCGGCGACCCCGGCTGAGCCGAAGCCCACCCCGGGTCCGGCTCCGGGAGGGAATCGGCCGTGATGGCTGGCTTCCCCGCATTCTCGGCGGTCGCCGCGGCCGCGGTGCCCTCGGCAACGAACCTGCTCGCGGAGGTCCGAGACCTCGCGATGCCGGAACTCATCCTCTCGGTCTTTGCGTGTCTCGCCTTGCTCGTTGCGGCGGGCTTCGGACGCGAGCATCAGCGACTCGCTGGGTTTGCGTCGCTCGTCGGGCTCGGGTTGGCTGCGGTGTCCGTTATTTCGATCTGGATCGCGCAGGGAAGTGCGCTGCCGCGCATCGGGCTCGGCGGGATGTACGTCGTCGACGAGCTGTCGCTCGTCTTCAAGGGGATGGCGCTCGCGGCTGCTGCGCTCACCATCGCGCTGTCGATGCGATTCCTGGACGAAGAACACGCGGAGCGCGGCGAGTACTACGCGCTCGTGCTCTTTGCGACCATTGGAATGATGCTCGTGCCGAGCGGCGCCGACCTCCTTTCGCTCTTCATCGCGCTCGAGCTCATGTCGCTGTCTGTTTATGTTCTCGTCGGTTTTCTGCGCGGTAATCGGCGTTCGAACGAGGCGGCCATCAAGTACTTCATGCTCGGCGCGTTCTCGTCTGGCCTGTTGCTTTACGGCATGTCGCTGGTCTACGGCGTCGCCGGCTCGACGCGGTTGGTCGATCTCTCGGCCGCGCTTCCGGAAGCGCTGGCCGGGGAAGGCGATGCGACGCTGCTCGTTGGGGTCGGCGTCGCGCTTCTCGTTGCAGGGGTTGCGTTCAAGATTGCCGCGGCGCCGTTCCACGTCTGGGCGCCGGACGCATATGAAGGTGCTCCAACGCCGGTTGCGGCCTTCATGTCGGTTGGCGTGAAGGCGGCGAGTTTCGCGCTTCTCGTTCGGATTTTTGTCGACGGGCTCGGGACAATACGGGTCTCGGTCGACGACGGATGGCCGGGCTGGGAAGTCGCGCTCGGCGTCCTCGCAGCCGTGGCGATGACGTGGGGGAACCTCGCGGCGCTGACGCAGAAGAATGCGAAGCGGCTCCTGGCGTATTCGGCGGTTGCGCACTCCGGCTATGCGCTGCTCGGAATCGTCGCTGGCAATCGCATGGGGTACACCGGGCTCGTGCTGTACCTCGTGGTCTACGTCGCGATGAATCTCGGCGCATTCGGCGTTCTGATTGCGTTGCGGCGTGGCACCATCGACGGCGACGGTATTGCGGACTTCCGGGGTCTGGCGGCGAAAGCGCCCGGAATGGCGGCGCTGATGACGATCTTCATGCTCGGGCTCGGCGGGATTCCGCCGACGGCTGGCTTCGTCGGCAAGTTCTACCTCTTCGCGGCGCTCGTCGAGGACGGAGACAAGTGGCTCGTCGCGCTCGCGGCGCTCGCACTCGTGAACACGGCCATCTCGGCCTACTATTACCTGCTGTTCGTGAAGGAAATGTACTCGGACGCCGGCGAAGAGCCCGTACCTGCGCTGGCGACCTCGCCCGGCCTCGTTGTCGCCGTCGTCGTGTCCGGAGTGCTGACGCTGGCCATTGGCTTGTATCCTCAACCCGTGATTGCGGTGTCGAGTGCGGCAGCCGAACGGCTCAAGGTGGCTCCAGATACGAAACCGGCGGCCACGCGTGCCGAGGAGCGAACACGACAGAGTGGACGAGAAGGACCAAACTGAGGCGCTGGCCAGCAAGCCGAAGGATGATGAGGCCGAGCGGCAGCGAGGCCAGATGACATGGAATCAGGCCGTCGTTGTCGGCGGTCTGGCGGTCAGCCTTCCGGGAATGCTCTTTGGCCCGCCGTTGTTCGGGATGGTTCTCGACGACTACTTTGGAACTGCGCCCTGGTTGACGCTCGGACTGCTCGTGATGGGCTTCGCCGCGACGGTGTACAACATCTTCCTGATCCTCCGTCGAGTGAAGCTGATGAACTGATTTGGCGCGTGCCGTGAGGTGACAGTCCGGTGAGTCCACGCCTCGTTTCAATCGTTGCAGCGGTTTCGATGGCAGGTGTGGTCGCTGTGGCGTTCGCATCGGTCGTAACGCGGCCGGCCGAACGCAGCTTCGCGAAGCACCTCGAGCCTGGCGTCTATGCGTGCAGGGCCTGCGAACGGCCGTTGTTCCGATCCGAAGACAAGTTCGAGTCGACCACGAGATGGCCGAGCTTCCGGAAATCGGTTTCCGAGTCAGTCGTCACACGTCCCGACGTCTCCTATGGAATGAAACGAACGGAAGTCCTTTGCAGTCAATGCAATGCACACCTTGGACACGTGTTCGAGGACGGCGATCGGACGGGGGATACTCATCCTGATGCCCGGTGGCGGTACTGCATTCTGTCGGCAGCACTCGCGTTCGAGCTGCGTGAAGGGCAATGAAGCGTCCCGCAACATCCATATGTCTTCGTCCACTGCGCCTTTGCGCCTTTGCGTCTGCAGCTCTGCGTCTCTGCGAGAAACTTTGCTGTCGTTGAGAATGTTTCTCGCAGAGACGCAGAGACGCAGAGCAGCAGACGCAGAGCGCGAGGGTAGGGCGATCCTCGAACATAGAATGTCATAACTCTCCCTGATCATTGACTCTCCCTCCGATTGTGAAAGACTGGACATGCTCAATCCGGTTCGTTATTATGGCGAGCTTTTATGAAGATCGTGACCGACACTTCGCACCCCACGTCGCTCTGGTCCGCTGACGATCCAGAGGCCGTGATCCGACGCATGAAACTGGCCGTTCCGGTCATCGGTGTCGTTGTGGCGGTCGTGGCCCTGGTATGGGCCGGATGGCAGGATGCGCTCGGAGTCACCGTCGGCACCGTATTGGCAATCGTCAATTTTCGCTTTCTTTCCAACAGCTTGCGGGCGATTCTCGGAGCCGGCCACGAAACCGCGCCACCCGGGACGACCACGATGTTCGTTTTTCGTTGGATCATCGTCGGGACCGTGGCATATGCGATCCTGACATCGGGACTTGCCACGATCGGCGGGGTGTTCGCTGGGCTTTTCACTCCCGCGATCGCCATCGCCCTCGAAGCCATTCTCCAGGTGAACCACACGCTCCGACACACCAACGACGCCGGCGACGCCGGCGCGTGATGAGGACTCCGACGCCATGAATCTCTGGCTTGCGTTCGCGGAAGGCGCTGCAGAAGGCGCACACGGTGGTGGTGAGGGTGGCGGCCACGGCTCGCTGCTCGTCGAGACGCTCAACAACGTCACCGGGCTTCACCTGCCCGAGCATCTCGTGCTCGCCGTGATCTCACTGCTCATCTGCACGGTCGGGCTGTATTTCTTCCGTGGCACGCTCTCGGTCGACAGGCCGTCGAACAGCCAGCAGTTGCTCGAGGTCGTCGTCACCGGCATCCGCGGCATGCTCGACGATATCGTCGGACCGTACGGGCAACGTTACCTTCCACTCATCGGCGCCTTCGCGGTCTTCATCTTCGTCAGCAACGTCATGGGGCTGGTCCCCGGACTTGGCGCGCCGTCGGGCAACATCAACGTGACGCTCGCGCTCGGCATCGTGTCGTTCGGATACTACGTTTTCAAGGGATTCCAGCAGCAGGGCATCGGCTACCTGAAGCACTTCACCGGCGGGCTGACGAGCGGTCCGCTTCTCATCGTCGGTGTCGTCGTGTTCTTCTTCGAGCTGATCTCGAATTTCGTCCGTCCGTTCACACTTGGTATTCGTTTGTTTTTGAACATTTTTGCGGATCACCAGATCGGCGGCGCCTTCGAGCAGATCATGCCGTGGCTCCTGCCAGTCGTTTTGCCGCTGCCATTGGCCACATTCGTCGCCATCGTGCAGACGATGGTCTTCATCATGCTCTCGATGATCTACCTCGCTGAGACGGTGCCGCACGAAGAGCACGATCATCACGAAGAGCACCAGCACGGCGAGCCGGTGGCGGCGCACTAAAGTTTTTCAGGACGACGCGGGAGGATTCCGGAGAACGTTTCACCGCATTCCAACGATCGCAACGCCGCTGATGCCGTCTGTTGTACGTGGGGCAGGGCATACCCGGGCGTGGCACTCATTCGAAGCGGACTTCGGACGAACCTCGGTCAGGATCGACAGACCGACACAACAGGAGACAAATAAATGACGAAGCTTCGAATGATGCTTTTCTCGGTTCTCGGCGTGCTCTTCATGGCAGCGCCGGTGTTTGCGCAGGGCGCCGCCGCTGCTCCGACAGGCGACGGTTCGCTCATCAAGATCACGGGTGCGCTTGCTGTCGCCATTGCGGCGGCGGGCGGCGCGATCGGCGACGGCAAGGCGATCGCCGCGGCCTGCGAGGGCACGGCGCGCAATCCCGGCGCCGGCGGCCGTATCTTCACGATGATGGTGCTCGGTTGCGTCCTGATCGAGACGCTCGTGCTCTTCACGTTCCTTCTGGCGTTCACGGGCAAGTAGTCCGGGCCACAGACTCCGCGCCTCCGTGGCTCGGTGTCTCTGTGTGCGAAGCGAATTCAGAGCTTCGCACACAGAGACACCGAGCCACGGAGGCGCGGAGTTGTGTTTGGGCAGGCGCTCCTGACTACAGCGGCTTCGTTCGCGGCCGCATCGGCACGCCGACGGGTTCGGGCGGGATGACGACGGCCTGGGGATCGTCGGATTCCGCGTCCCCAACCTGCTCGTTGAACACCTGCTTGAGTGCGCCAAGTGACGAGAGCACGCCGCTTGCCTCGAACGGCATGAAGACGATCTTCGAGTTGCGAGCCGACGCCATCTCCTTGAGCGACTCGATGTAGCGCATCGTCACAAGGTAGTGCGCGGGATTGCCGGCGCCGCTGATCGAAGTGGCGATCAGGTTCAACGCCTTGGCCTCGGCTTCCGATTGCGCGAGTCGCGACAGCGCCGCACCTTCCGCCCGGAGCACCGCCGACGTCTTGTCGCCTTCGGCGCGCGTGATCGCCGCCTGCTTCTCGCCTTCGGCTCGCGTTATGTTCGCCTGACGTTCGCCATCGGCCTGCAACACGAGCGCGCGCCGGTTCCGCTCCGCCGTCATCTGCTTCTCCATCGTGACGCGCACGTCCTCCGGCGGATTGATGTTGCGTACTTCCACCCGCGTGACCTTGACGCCCCAGCGGTGCGTCGCCTCGTCGAGAATCTGACGCAACTTCGTGTTGATCATCTCGCGCGACGACAGCGTGTGGTCGAGCTCGAGCTCGCCGACGACCGAGCGCATTGCCGTGAGCGTGAGCTGCATAATTCCGCCCGTCAGGTCATTGACTTCGTAGACCGCCTTGATCGGGTCGGTGATCTGCCAATAGACCACCGAGTCGACGGCGATCGTCACGTTGTCCTTCGTGATGACCGGCTGCAGCGGGAGATCGGTGAACTGCTCGCGCAGATCGATCGACGTAATTCCCGGCCGGACGCCCGTCCAGTAGACGGCGCGAGCGCGATCGAAGAACGGAATGAGGATGTGCAATCCGCCGTCACCGAGGCGGCTGAAACTCCCGAGCCGTTCGATGACGAGCGCCGTCGCCTGTGGCACGATTCGCACGGTCTTGACCGCGAGAATGAGGAAAGCGATCACGACGACCAGGAAGAGAACGAAGAGTACCGGACCCATGCTGCCTCCTTCAGAAAATGTCCACCTGGTGGCTCACGACCGCCAGGAGCCGCCGCGCGCCCGCTCCCGGCGAACGTAAATGACGGTGCCGTCGACGCGATCTACGGTCACGCGTTCTCCGACCTCGAGCGGTTCCTCGCCGTCGAGTGGAATCGCCGTCCACGTCGACCCGAACACCTTGACCGCGCCTTCGCTCGATCCGCCGGCTGCCTCGACGACGGTACCGGTCTGCCCGGGAAGCGACGCGATCCCGGTCTTCAAGCCCGCGCCGCGATTCTGAAACAGCGTCTTTTCGAGAATCGTTCGCGACGCGATGGTCAGCAGGATCGACACCGTGAGGAAGACGGCCACCTGCCACGTGATGCCGAGACCGACGAGCGCCACGAGACTTGCCGCGATTGCGCCGAGCCCGAACCAGAGCAGGACGAAGCCGAGCGTGAAGACTTCCGCGATGGCAAACGCCACGCCAGCGATAAGCCAGACGATCCAGAGGTAGTCCATAGCGGGAGCGCCAGAGCGCGCGGCGATTATAGACCACGAAAGGATCCGGAGCGCGGGCAGGATGGCCTCTCGTATCCGTCTTTCTCGCCCGCCGTCGATCTGGCAAGGTAGGAGCCAACGAACTGGAGGAGATCGAGATGTTTGCAGCGATCATGGCGGGCGGGTCGGGGACGCGATTCTGGCCGGCGAGCACGGCGGAACGTCCGAAGCAGTTTCTGAAGCTTTTCGGCGATCGCACGATGCTGGAGCACACGATCGATCGACTCGAGGGACTATCGGACGACTCCGGAATCGCGATCATCTGCGGCGAGCGCCACGGACCGGTGTGCCGTGGCCTGGTTGCCGGGCGCGAAATCGTAGTGATGACCGAGCCGGTCGGACGGAATACAGCCGCATGCATCGGACTCGCCGCACTCCACTTCCAGAAGCTCGATCCGGACGAGCCGATCGCGGTGCTTCCGGCCGATCATTACATCGGAGACGTGGAGGGATTGCGTCGCATTCTGTCGGCCGCGGCGACGCTCGCGCGGGCGGGCGGAATCGTGACCATCGGCGTTGTCCCGACGTCACCCGAAACCGGGTTCGGCTATGTCGAAGCCGGCGAGGAAGGCCGGGAGGTTGACGGTGTCGCGTGGCGATCGGTGCGCCGATTCGTCGAGAAGCCGGCCCGTGACGTCGCGCTCACATACCTGGCTTCCGGAGTCCACTACTGGAATGCGGGCATTTTCGTTTTCACCGCGCGAACGATCCTCGCCGCGATCCGGACGTGCATGCCGGAGTTGTGGGTGGGACTGGAGCGGATCGACGTCGATCTCGGGTCCGACCGCGAGCGCGACGCGATAGCCGAGGTATACGCGGGCCTGGACTCGGTCTCGATCGACTATGGCGTGATGGAAAGGACTACGGCGACCGTCTCCGTGATTCCGGCGTCGATCGGTTGGAGCGACCTCGGCTCGTGGCCCGCCCTTGCCGAGTTGCGAGCCGGCGAGCGCGACGAGCACGGCAACATCGTGCCGACGGGTTCCGTGGCCATCGATGCCGAATCGTGTTTCGTGTCGGCGGGGTTCGAACGGCCGGTGGCACTGCTCGGGGTGAAGGACCTGATTGTCGTCGATGCTCCCGAAGGCCTTCTCGTCGCGTCCAGGGACCGCGCACAGGACGTTCGCCTGGTGACCGAACGCCTTGCGACACGTCGCCAGAACCCCGAGCGGTAGCAGATTCGAACAGACGGGGAACCCGCTCGCTATCGCTCGCGGTACTGATCCCCCGTCAGCGGACTCTGCCTTTCAGGCGCGTGCGCCATGTCGATTTGCACGTCGTGGCAGGTTTCAGGACGCGTCCGGCATGTCGATTTGCATGTCGTGGCAGGATCAGTACCGTGAGCGAGCAGGTCGCCCTGGCAGCGCACCACGCCGGTGGTCACGTGTACTCGCTCACTACCGCGCAGCGGTCTCGTTCAGCGAGGAGCCCGGCCATTCGATGAGCAATGTCTCCAATGGTGCGGGACCCGTCAGAACCTGCGTGCGGGCCCTGTCCAGGCGTTTTGTCGAGAGACTCACCGGCTCGTATTGCGACGTGGGCGCCTCGCTACCGGTCGGGGTTCAGGTTGGTCGGCCTATGGTAGACTGCGCCGATGTTTCCCGAGCTCGTCCGCATTCCGGGCCTCGATATCTCGATCCCGACCTACGGAGTGCTGTTGGCGCTTTCGTTCGTCACGTCGCTTTTCGTCGCGGTACGGCTGGCCGCCAACGACGGACTCGACCGTGACCGCGCCTACGACCTGGCGCTCTACACCATCGGCGCTTCGCTGATCGGCTCGAAGCTGCTCATGCTCGTCACCGAGCCGTGGCTCGCCGATCCGTCCCGCCTCCTTTCGAAAGAGTTCTGGTCGAGCGGCGGCGTTTATTTCGGCGGGTTTCTCGGTGCGTTCACGGCGAGTATCGCTCTTGCCAGACTCTATAAGATGCCTTGGTGGCGTGTTGCCGACGCATTTGCACCGTCGATCGCGATCGGGCAGGCCATCGGCCGTCTGGGCTGCTTCGCCGCCGGCTGCTGCTGGGGCGTTGAATGCTCCTATCCCTGGGGAGTCGAGTTCACGGCAGCCGCCCACGCCAACACCGGCGTGCCCGTGGGAGTCCACCTCCACCCGGTGCAGCTGTACGAATCCGTGCTCACGCTCGGGATTTTCCTCGCGCTGATCTGGCTGCGGCGACACCGGGCCTTCACCGGACAGGTCGTGTTGGCGTATCTCGTGCTCTACTCCGCAGTGCGATTCACCCTCGAGTTCTGGCGAGACGACCCGCGCGGCGACGTCCTGGGAATCACGACCGCGACGGGACTGTCGACATCACAGGTCATTTCGCTCGCGGTCGGGCTCGGGGGTCTGGCCCTCATGGTCTGGTTCTGGAGACGCGCGCGCGGCGCCGGCGGCGATGCGCTGAGCGGAGACCGTGAGCCCGACCTTGATCACCAGCCGGAGACCTCAGCTGCATCGTGAGTCGAGTCGCCTCCACACCGCTGACTGCCGACGGAAGCGGCTTCGAATTCGAGGTCGGGCCCGAAGGTGCCGGCAGCCGACTCGATGTCTTTCTCGCGTCGTCCGTGGAGGGACTAAGTCGAACACGGGCGCAGCGAGCAATCGACGACGGCGACGTCATCGTCAACGGCTCCCTGGCCAAGTCCGGCTTGAAGCTTCGTGTCGGCGACCGCGTCGACCTCGAGCTTCATGAGCCACCACCGTCAAACCTCGTCGCCGAGGACCTGCCGCTAGAGATCATTCACGAGGACGATGATGTGGTCGTGCTCGAGAAACACGCGGGGATGGTCGTTCATCCGGGCGCGGGCGTGTCGTCGGGTACCCTCGCAAATGCGCTGGCGTGGCGATACGGGACGGCGATGGGTGGCGAAGCCTGGAGGCCCGGGATCGTCCACCGTCTCGACCGGGACACGTCCGGACTGATGGTCGTTGCACGAACGGACGCGGCTCACGCGCATCTGTCCTCGCAGTTTCAGGCCCGTTCGGTCACGAAGCGTTATCTGGCGATGACTTATGGAAGGATGATCGCCAATGAAGGCCGGTGCGAGCAGCCCATCGGCCGCCATCCGCAGATACGGGTGCGAATGGCCATTGCCCGCGAGGGAAGGGGCCGTCCGGCGCTGACGATTTACCGGGTGCTCGAACGCTTCGACGAGACGACATTGCTCGACGTGAACATTCGGACGGGCCGCACGCACCAGATACGCGTCCATCTCGCCGCGGCTGGTTACGCGGTTCTCGCCGACGAAACGTACGCCAAGGGCCGGTCGAAGGGACTCCGCTCCGCGCCTTTGCGCTCACGCGTCGATGCGCTCGGGCGGCAGTTCCTGCACGCCGCTTTCCTCGCGTTCGACCATCCCCGGACGGGCGTCCGGCTCGAATTCAATTCGAGGCTGCCGGAGCCACTCGCCGGCTTTCTGGAATATTGCCGGGCGCACGCTCGATGAAGGCTCCCGAGAAGTTCGCAACGCTTCGCGGCCGGCTGTAGTGCGTCGGCACGGGTCCGCCGCAGACCGCGAACATCTGCCGGACGAGGTCGTCCTGGAGCTTGCGAAAGCGAGACGGTGAACCGCCCGAGTTCATGATCGCGAACAGGACGATGCCCTTGTTTCTCGTGTGCATGTAACCCGCGAGCGCACTCACGCTCCGAAGCGTCCCCGTCTTGGCGATGACGGCGCCGCGGAACGCGGGTTCCAGAAACCGGTCGTCGAGCGTCCCGGGATCGACCCCTGCCACCGGCATGATGTTTACCGGGCCGTAGGCCTTGGGCTGCAACCGCTCGCGAGTATGTCGCAGCATCTTCACGACGTCGGTCGGACGCATTCCGTTGGTTCCAAGACCGGAACAGGTGTCGAAGTACAGCTCACGTGAAGGAATCCCGAAGCGCTGGGCAACACTATGCTCGACATACGAAGGTCCACCCACCTTCGCGCCAATTACCGATGCCATCCAGTTGTTCGAGTAGTTGTTCAACTGCTTGAGAATCTTGACGAGGGGCACGGAGCGCAGGACGAATAGAGGCGTGAGTCCGGCCACGGACGAATCGTTCACCACAACGACGGCGCCGTCGACCGTGACGCTCTCGAAGGTATCGGTTCCGGTCTGCAGGCGGAATCGCTCGTAGGCGATTTCGATGGACTGCGTCCAGAGCTCGACGTCGAGAGCTGATTTCATGGTTCGCCCCGCCGCAGGCCGATCCATCGAGAAGTTGAGGTACAGGGGCCCCTTGACGACGAAATTTCCCGTGATCCGCGAGACACCGCGCGATCGCAGTTCCTTTGCGACGAGAAAGGCGTTTTCAGTCGTCATCATCGGGTCGGCGGCGCCGACGACGATCAGATCGCCGACGAGCTCGCCGGTGTCCGGCGAGAACGTCCCGTTGGTGAAACCGGTCCCGTATCGGTAATCCGGGCCGAGTTTCTCGATGGCCACGACTGAGGTCGCAATCTTTACCACCGAAGCGGGGTTGAACGGGCAGTCGACGTTGTACGAAAGCAGGCGCTCCCCATCGAGCGTTTCGAATAGGACTCCCTGCCGGTCGATGTCAAGCCGACTCTCCTCGAGCGCGAGCCGGTACAGGTCGAGGGCGGCCAGCGACGACGGACCAGCCGACGCCTCCGCCGGGACGACTGCCGCGAGTGCGAGAACGAGAATCGGGGCGATCAGGCGCATGACGATGGAGCGATTGCAAAGGTCATTCCTCAGGATACCACGTACCGGCAAATGCCCGGTTCAGGCACCCTTACAGAACTATTACAGAGCGGAAGCGCCGATCTTGCTAGTCTGTGCTGACGCGAAAACAAGTGGCGAACGAACACTTTCTGGAGCATTCATGAGTACAGCCATTCCCTCGACCGACCGCCCCTGGGAGATGCCTTTTTGGAAGCCGGCACGCGGCAAGGAATTCATTCTTCTTTATCTCGCGATGATTCCGGCCTGGCCATCATCGGGTTCATCCTGTTCCCGCTGCCGAGCCTTCCGGTGCTTCTGCTTGCCATCGGCGGCGTCATGCTGGGTGGCTTCGGAACGACTGTCTGCTACCACCGGGCGATTTCGCACCGGTCGGTGAAGCTCAATCCGGTTCTCGAGCAGTTCCTGATCTTCTGGACGATGTTCAACGGATCGGGCGCCCCTGCGAGCTGGTCGGCGTATCATCGCCGTCATCACGCGAGGTCGGATCAGCTCGAGGACGTCTCGAGTCCGGCACACGGCGGCTTCTGGTGGGCGCATCTTCGCTGGCTCTATCAATCGGAGCGTGCGGACGTGAAGCGATGGGCGCCTGACCTCGACACCCCTGTCTATCGATTCTGGCGAGCCATAGAGGTTCCGGTCATTCTGCTTTCGCTCTTCGCGGGCGTCTATTGGGGATGGGAAGGATTCTTCTGGATCGGCGCGATCCGGCTCGTCTACTCGCTCCACATGCAGTGCCTCGTCAACAGCGTGATGCACCTCGGGGCGAAGGTCGGCGACAGCGACTCGAGCCGGAACATCTGGTGGCTCGGTCCGTTCCAGATGACGGCGTGGGGCGAGAACTGGCACCGCAATCATCACTCGTTCGCGAACTCGGCACAGTTCGGGCTGAAGTGGTATCAGATCGACATCGGCTGGTACGCGATTCTCGCATTCGAGAAGCTCGGGCTCGCAACGAACGTGAAGCGGCCAAAGCTGTCGAAGCAGACGGCAACGTCATCGGACGACCTGCAGCAGGCTGCATAGGTCGAGTCCGTCCCTCGGTGTCTCCGAGTCTCTGCGAGCGAAGCACTTCAAGACGCTTCGCTCGCAGAGGCCGCCCGGCACAGAGTCGCAGAGATGACCAAGACAAGAGTCGCGGCTACTTCATTCGGATAGTCGCGAGCAGCGCATCCATCTCCGCACGATGGTCTTCTTTTTCGTCGCCTGACGAATAGAGGTAGATCGCAGTTCCCCTGTCGTTCTTCCGGGCGATCGCCGTGCCGATGACGAGACCGTTGCCCGACACGGTCTTCAGGCTCGCGACGACGCGATAGGCTGGAGCGCCGTCGATCGTCACGGGACCGAACTCGACGAGAGTGCCCTCGGTCTGCAGCCGCCGCTTGACCTGGTCGCCGAGTGCATCGGCGCTCTGTTGATTCGAGAACTCGGTGAGACCCATGGCGAGCTGACGCTTCTTGTTCTGGTAATACGTCGTGTAAGGACGGCCGGACGTCGGGTACTCTGCCCAGCCTTCGGGAAAGTCGATCGAGACACCGGACTTCGTGTTAGTTACTCCTGAGACGGGCGTCGGACGCTCGGAGCGTGGAATGTTCTCTACCGAGGGATCGCCGCCGCAAGCCGGCAGGAAGGACAGGCTGAGAAGGATGGCTGCAGCAGACAGGGCGGTTCTTCGCTTCATGGGGTCGGTATGCTAGCATCCGGCCTTTGGGTCCGAAAGGCACGACGTCGATGAAACGGACAAAGGCTGGAAACACCGCCGAGCTCACCGTCGAGAAGAAGTTCCAGCTCTTGCTCGAGATCTCAGAGAAGATCAGCACGACGCTGGACCTCGACGTTCTGCTTGGGCACCTCGTGGACACGGCGAAGTCGATCGTGTCGTACGACGCTGCGGGGATTTATGTCCTCCAGCGATCGAATACAGGCCAGCGTCTCATCGAGGGCATGGTCACGCGCGGATACAGCCCCGGTGGATCGGAGCAGGATCTGCTCCTGAAGTTTGGCGAAGGCGTCGTCGGAAACGTCGTAAAGCAGGGCAAGAGCTTCATCGTTCCCGACGTGCGACACGATAAGAAGTACGTGATGGCCCGGCAACAGACGCGTTCCGAGCTTGCCGTCCCAATCACGCTCAACGAGCGGGTGATTGGCGCCTTCAACGTCGAGAGCGACACGCTCGACGCTTTCACGGACGCCGACGCCGAGGTGCTGCATTTCTTCGCGAATGCGGCCGCCATCGCGATCGAGAAGGCCGTCCTCCACGAGGAGCTCGTCGAGAAGAAGCGGATCGAGAGCCAGCTGGAAGTCGCCCGGCAGGTCCAGGCGAGTCTGCTGCCCGACCGCCCGCCAGAGCCCGCGGGGTACGACATTGCGGCTGAGAATCTTCCGACGTACGAGGTCGGCGGCGATTACTACGACTTCATCGAGCTTCCGGACCACCAGATTGGCATCGCGATTGCGGACGTAGCGGGGAAGGGCGTTCCGGCGGCGCTCATAATGGCGACATTCCGCGCGGCCCTGCGCACCCAGGTGCGCAACGACTTTGCAATCCGCCAGATCATCCGCAAGGTCAACTTTCTGCTCTGGGAGTCGACCGCGGATTCGCAGTTCGTGACGGCGGTCTACGGGGTCCTCGACACGACGTCCGGTCGGTTCACGTACACGAACGCGGGTCACAACCCGCCGCTGCTGTTCCGCGTGGACGGCAGTGTCGTCGAGCTCAACCGGGGGGGACCGGCGCTCGGGGTGTTCGACACGGCGGATTACGAAGAAGCAATCGTCGACTTGCTGCCTGGCGACGCACTACTGCTGTACACCGACGGCGTCATCGAGGCCGCGAACGAGGACAGCAAGGAATTCGGCGTGAAACGTCTTCAGCAAACCGTCGTGGTGACGAGTGAGCTCTCGGCGTTCAAGACGGTGCGGGCAATTCTCGATGCGACGAGGGCGTTTTCCGGGACGGATTCGTTCGCGGACGACTTCACGCTGGTCGTCATCAAGCGCTGAGACTCAAACAGACTGCGCGGTTGTTCAGCGCACTTTGACTCGTGAAGTCGGCCCGTCAAATCAATCTATCGCTGGCCCAGAACCCCGAGCGCAGCGAGGGGCCGACGTCAGGCTCGCGACGCGTGAGGTTGTCGTGGGGCCCTGGCGGATCTGCGCGGGATGCGGGTCTGATCCACTGAGCAAGCGTTGGAGACCTAACCCTAAGGTCGTTTCGTCGCAGGGTCCGCGCCCTGTCCCATCGCGATCGTGATTCGGCCGCCTGCGGTCAGTTCGACGCCAGGGCCTCCGTTGCCGATGAATCCCTGAAACGAGTTGCCGGGAGTTTCGTCACGTTCGCCACGGAGGAAGATCCCTGCCTGTGCCGTCAATCGAGCATCCGCGGAGAATCCGCGCGGCGTTACAACCGTCACGTCTCCCGATGCCGACGCCGAGACATTTCCCCCGCGCCAGGTCCGCTGGCTGGTCGTGATCTCGACCTTTCCCCCGTAGGCAGTCAGTCGCGTCGCTCCGCTGATTTCGCGCACCCGAATGTCGCCCCGGATGCTCACCACGCTGATGATGCCCTGAACGCCCTCGACGACCGATTCGCCGTCGCCGACCTCGAGCGTCAACGACGTGTATTCGGGCACGACCAGCGTGTAGTCGACCCGCCACGGCATGACCTTGAGCCGATCGGGAAACTTCTTGAAGCCCTTCATCCACTTCTTGTCGTGCGGACCCTTCGTGAGGATCTCGATCGACGTCGGTGTCGGATCGGCAAGGATGCTGATTGCCGATGCTAGTGTCGTGAGGTCGGCCTCCGATGGCGCGCTCAGCTCAACGCGGCCGTCAATCGTGACGGAACTCGTTCGGCGGGCGACAACGCGGACGTTGCCCCACGGCCCGCACGAAAGCTTCACCAACGTGCCCCGCGTACACGGAACCTCACGCTGTATGACGGCGGAGCGCGTCACCAGTTGAAGGCCGGACGTGGTTGACGGACCACCGGACTGAGAATCACCACGGCGACTCGCCTGTGCACCCCAGGCGCCCGGGAAGGCGATGGCCACCGCGATCAGCGTTACGGCACCGAATCGAGCCGTTCTCTGCATCGTCAATTCACCGTAACGTCGAGGGCATTCGACAGCACTCCGCCTCCGTTGTACGTGCCCCCGGATTGATGACGACGACCTTGAACGTCCTGAGCTCATTGAGCCTCGAACGCGACAGGATGACGACAATCTCAGTGGAGTCCTTGAACCGGGCATCGTGAGGCTGGCCGACTGGCTCGCCAGTGGCGTTCAGGAGCTGAACTGTCGCTCCGTCCCGGAAGCTTGTTCCCGTTAACCGCAGAGCGTACTCCGTCGGATCCTCGACGCGAGGCAGCAGGTCGAACGCCGTGACGGTCGGGGCGAGGACTCCGATCTCCAGCGCCGGCGCGGCATCGCCTCGTTGCGAGCCCGGGTTGATCACTCGGACGAGCAGAGTTCCGGGTCGCGCCACGAGCCTGAGCAGTTCAGGCGAGTCAATTTGGATGTTGATGCGCTTGCGGTCCTTGAACTCGGCGTCCTCGACGGTAACGCGTTTCGTGACCTCGCCCGCCCCGTCCGTTCTCGTGAACTTGACGATCGCCCCACGTCGAAAATCGGTGCCTTCGAGTTTGAGCACGAACGGACCGGCCCCTGCGATGACCGAAACTGGCGTCGACGACGCCACATTCGGACCGGCGACTGTGAAAACAGAATCCGCCGCGTCACCCAGCCGGCGGCGCTCTCCCGGCACCGGATTGATGACCCGGATGGCAAGCGCGCCCGACAGCGTCAGGTCATTTGCGGCAAGCCGCACGACGAGTTTGGTCGACTTTCGCCACTTGACGGACGAAGACGGAAGCTGCCGGTAGAGCGCCGGCTCGGAATCTCCACGCACCGGCCGCTTTACGTACACGACGGCATCGCGGTGGAAATTCTCTCCGACGACCTCGACGGCAAGCGATTCGTCGGACTTCAGGTCTCCGGCGACGATGCGGTCCGGCGTGATGCTCGTGATCGACGGGCCGGCGACCGTCACGGGAAGGACCTGCGAGATCGTCGTTCCGTCACGATCGAGCACCGAGATGCTGATCGCCCGCGCCCGCACCGTCAGCTTGTGCGGTAGCCGCGCAATGATCTGAGTGAAGCTGATGCGATACGTTCGAAGGTCGACGATCTGCACCGTGCCGCTCGGGTCGGTGTAGGCCGCCTTCACGATGGCGCCGTCCCGGAAGTGGTCACCGCGAACGTTGAGGTCGACACCACCGCTTCCGGAGTCGATTTTGGACGGTGAGACTTTAAGGAGCGCCGGTTGAAACGGCGGCACGACGAGCAGTTCGACGACGTTCGAAAGCGTGCCGTCGGGATTCCGCACCTGGATGGGAATCGAGCGCACCGTCGTGAGCTTTGACGACATGAGCGTGAAGTTCACGCGCTTCGTGTTTCGACTGACCTCGGCCGAGTAGACGTCACCGTCAGCGACCACTGTCGCGCCGACTCCGAAGCCGGATCCGACAATCGTGACGGGAAGGTCGCGGCGCCGTCCGAGCTGGATCGACCCCGGACTCAGGCGATCGATCGTCGGCGTTGCAAGCTTGTCGCCATCGTGTTCCTTGCTCGCCGACCGGTTGCGCTCGCGGTCCTCGCCTGCCGTCGACGCAGACTCGGGAACCGCCGCGGGCGGAGCCATCTGCTCCATCGGCACGATGTCGAGGCGACCCTGGTCGCCTCCGGCCGAAACGACGGCAATCGCCTCGGCAAGGGGTGCCGGAGCAATCGACTGTACGCGACCGTCGAATCTCTCCATGCCGCGAGCCGAACCCGTTGCGACGTCGACTACATAAAGCGATCCGGTTCGTGCCGGAACGTAGATCGAACGACCGTCGGCCGAGAAGCCCGCGTTGTTCGACGGTCCAATTTCATCGCCCGTCTCGGGATAGAAGCGCGACTGTTGCTGCAGGCGTCCCTCCGGATTCGCGACGGCGAGAATTGCGCCGGGAATGCCGAACGGGTGCGCCGGATCGGGCTCCAGAATCGGCTCGCGGCCGCCCGGTCGCGAGAGATTGACGACGGCGACCACGTCGCGGTCGGCGTCGTGATAGATCGAAATGGGTCCCGACGAGCCATCCGTCTCGAGTTTGTCGATCAGCTCGCCGGTCTCGAGCGAGAAGCTCATCAACACGCGACCGCGCACCGACGCGACGTAGCCGGTGCGGCCCGACGCGTCGAACACGACGTTGTTCGCTGCGCTGACCGGGGCGTCGGGCGGAAGCTCGAACGCCGAAACGGGCAACAACACGCCGATATCGTTGAGGCTGACGATCGACACCTTGTTCGATTCGGCGCTCACTAGAGCGATCCGTGATTCGTCTTTCGCGTCCACGACAGAGATGCGGTCGGTCGGGCCATCCAGGGTTATCGCGCCAAGCTGCTGACCGGTCTCGAGGTCAAACGAAAGCAGCGCCGGGACCGGTAGTTCCAGCGCGATGAGCCCCGTTCGTCCCGACCGGGCGATTTCAGCGCGCCCTTGCCGGACCGGCACCGTGCCCTCAGGCAGGTCAAACGTGGAGACCGGCTTGATGTCGAGTGCATCCGTCACGTCGAAGACACGAACCTTCGCGGTTTCCCGCTCGAGCGGGTCGCCGGGGAGCGTCACGACGAGCAATCGGCGAACGCCGTCATCGTGAAGTGCGATCCCCGATGCCGGACCGAGCCCGGGGATGCTGGCCACGACCTCGCCTGTCCGGACGGCGAAAACGGCGACGGAATCACCCTTCGCTGGTGCGATGAAGCCATACTGACCGTCGAGCGACACCACGGGCTGGGTCCCCGGCTCGAGTATCGTTCCTTCCGGAAGTGCCACTTCAAGCCGCTTCTGACCGAAGGCCGGCGCGATCGCAGACGTGATGACGAGCGCGGCAAACATCGCCCCGACGAGCGCCGTGGATGTCAATTTTCGCAGGCCGAAACGCGACGATAAGTCAGATTTGGTCATCGATTCCTGTTGTCCGTACTCTGATAGGTTCGGCCGGGGCGATGCTTGCGCCGGTTAAACCGCAATAGTATCTTGGCGGTTCCCGGAATCGCAATTGTGGCCGGGATTGTGAAGCCATCTCGGGAGGGATACATGTCGGCAACGTGGATTCGGGTGACGTACGAGGCGCGCGGCGAGGGGCTGTATCACTTCGTCGCTCGAATCGACGGAGACCTTCGCGAGGCGATCTTCGATCGACCGCCCGACGAGTTCCTGCGATTCGACTACGTGCGATGGCTCGATGGTGAGGACGAGGAAGTCGACCGGCCAGAGTTCTCGAAGAACGAAGCTGATGACGAGTCGGGCAGCGACCATTGCATCTACTTGAGACAGCGGTCGATTCTTCAGATCGAACCGATACGCGAGGCGTTCATCGAGTTCTGGAACGCGACGATGGCCGAGGGCGGGTCGCTCTGGTAGGCAGAAACGCGAGTCTCCGGTTCCCGTCTCCGTGCCTCTGAGTCTCCGTGCCTCTGTGTGCGAAGCTCTCTTTTCAATGAGGGCTTCGCACACAGAGGCACGGAGACTCAGAGGCACGGAGACGAGGGCGACAGTGCTCAGGACCTGCTCACACCCTACGTTGCAACTCCGCGATGATCACTTCGTCCTCGGGGAACTCACCTGTCTCGAGCTTCGAGTAAATAAGCTCGCCATTTGCCGTGATCTCGAAGCAACCGCCCTTCGAGGGGATCAGCTTCAAGCTCTCCACATCCGTCCGAAGGGTCTCGAGGACTTTGTCCGTCAAACTGACGGCTCGGGGTGTGTAGTTTCAAGCCGTACAGTATTCGATCGTCACATTCATGCGGCTAGAGGCTCCTTCGTTCAGTGGTTCGACGAACATACCGCAGCCGGAGCGCCCGGACAACCGGACGTCCTGCCGGCTTGATTGCCAGCCTTTCCATTCGAGTGGTAGATTGGCGCGTTTGCCGCACGACGGCGAACGAAACTGTCTGAGGAGCAACCACGTGGCGAATCGAACTGCAACGATCGTGACCCAAAAGGGAACGATCACGTTTGAGCTGAGCGAAGACCTCGCACCGATCACGACGGCGAATTTCATCGGCCTTGCAGAGAGCAAGTTCTATGACGGCCTGAACTTCCACCGGGTTGAGCCGGGATTCGTCATCCAGGGCGGCTGCCCGAACGGCACGGGCACCGGGAGCTCGAGCAAGAAGATCCAGCTCGAGGTGACTCCGAACCTCAAGCACGATCGCGCCGGCGCCGTCGCGATGGCGCGCTCCCAGGATCCGAACAGCGCCTCGTGCCAGTTCTACATCACGCTCGGTCCGGCGTCCTTTCTCGACATGAACTATGCCGTTTTCGGGTATGTCACGTCCGGACAGGACGTAGTTGATTCGATTCGCATCGGCGACAAGATCGTCTCTGTGACTATCGGTTAGCGACCTCGGCGGATTCGAGCCTGAAGGCTCGAGCCCGTCCAGCCGCTGGTACGGCTGTGAACATCGTTCTCGGTATCGAGACTTCGTGCGACGGACGGCGGCCGCCATCGTTGAAGGCGGCCGCCGAATCCGTTCGAACGTCATCGCGTCACTGGTCTCCACGCATGCGCTTTATGGCGGCGTGGTGCCCGAGATCGCGTCGCGAGAGCACCTCGAGCGGATTGGAGAGATCGTCGATCGAGCGCTCGCGGATGCATCGATCGGCCTCGATGAAGTCGACGGCATTGCAGTCACGTATGGTCCGGGACTCGTCGGCGCCCTGCTCGTAGGGCTGAGCTACGCCAAGTCGCTGGCGTATGCGAAGCGGCTTCCGCTCATCGGGATCAACCACATCGAGGGTCACGTCTTCTCCGTGGTCTTCGACAACGAATCAATCGCGTATCCTGCAGTGGCCTTGATCGTATCCGGCGGGCACACGAGTCTTTTCCTCATTCCGGAACCAGAGCGGTATCTGCTCCTCGGGCGAACGCGCGACGATGCGGCCGGCGAGGCCTACGACAAGGTGGCGAAATTGCTCGGCCTCGGATATCCGGGAGGCCCGGTCATCGACCGACTGGCGCCGACCGGCGATCCGTCGCGCGCGCCACTGGTCTTTACCGTGCCGCAGATGCGTGACGACACGCTCGACTTCAGCTTCAGCGGCCTGAAGACCGCCGTACTTCGTTTCGTGCGCGAGAACTCAATCGAACCGGTTGCCGAGGGCTCCAGCCCTTCGCAGATCGTCCGCGACGTAGCGGCGAGCTTCCAGCAGCAGGCGGTGCGGGTGCTGCACGCACGGCTCCGCGCCGCGGTACGGTTGCATGGGCCCAGGACGATCCTGCTTGCGGGAGGGGTGGCCTGTAACACGGCGCTGCGAGACGCCGTTGACGAGCTCGGTCGTGTATCCCGCGTTCCGGTGTTCAAGCCGTCCCCGATTCTCACGACGGACAATGCCGCGATGATCGCCGCGGCGGGTTATCCGAAGCTTCTCCGCGGCGAGCGAAGCAGTCTCAGCCTGAATGCAGACCCGACGCTTCGACTGACCGGGGTCCGCGCATGAACGAGCGAGACCTCCACTACGCGCGGCTTGCGCTCGAGGCCGCCGCCGAAGGCATCGGACTGGCGAGCCCGAATCCGCTCGTCGGCACGGTTATCGTTCGCAACGATGAGATCGTCGGGCGAGGCACGCACCGTTACGATGACCTCAAGCACGCCGAAGTGCTGGCTCTCGAGGAGGCGGGGGACCGGGCGCGCGGTGCGACCGCCTACGTGAACCTCGAGCCATGCAGCCACATCGGACGGACGCCGCCGTGTGTCGGCGCGCTGGTTGACGCGGGGGTGGTGCGCGTCGTCGCTTCAATCGAAGATCCCGCGCCGTACGTCAACGGCCGTGGATTTGAGCAACTCCGGGCCGCCGGCATCGACGTCGTCATCGGCGTCGACCGCGACGCCGCCGAACGGCTCAACGAGCGCTACCTGCATTTCATGCGAGCGGGGCTTCCATTCGTGACGATCAAGTTCGCGGCAACTCTCGACGGACGCGTTGCGACGAGCGAGGGACGGTCGGAACGGATCACGGGTGACGCATCCCGCGAGGCGTCGCACCAACTGCGGCTCGCGTACGATGCCATTCTCGTCGGTGTCGGTACGGTCGTCGCTGACGATCCGTCCCTGACATACCGCGGAGCGAACCCAAAGCGGGTCCCGCTATTACGAGTCGTCCTCGATCCGCGACTTCGCACGCCCGTCGGAGCCAGGCTCGTGACGACCGCCGAATCCACGCCAACCCTGATCTACACTCGCCAGGTCGACGACGCATCGCACGCGAGCCGGGCGAGCGCGCTGCGGGACTGCGGCGTGGAGGTCGCGGAAATGCCGTTCGATTCGCACCACGGAATAGCGCTCGATGCGGTGCTGGCCGATCTTGCAGCGCGAAGGGTACAGGGGCTCATCGTCGAAGGAGGCCCCGAGACGACGGCCGGATTCGTCGCGCGCGGATACGTTGACAAGGTGGTTGCGTTCATCGCGCCAAAGCTGCTCGGAGGCCGCCGGTCAATCGGCGCGATCGGCGGTGGCGACCGCGACTCGATCGACGACGCACTTGAGCTCGAGCGGGTCGAAACGCGCCGGATCGGCGACGACATAGAGGTCACCGGATACCCGGTGCGAAGCTGATCTCCGTGCGCGCCAGGAAGCACCTGGGTCAGAATTGGCTCGCGGATCCTCGATACGCTGACCGCATCGTGGATGCCGTGGACCCGTGTGCAACGGACCTCATGATCGAGATCGGGCCGGGCCCAGGAGCCCTGACCGACAGGATCGTCCCGCGTGCGGGTCACACCATCGCCATCGAGCTCGATCCCCGGATGCGCGAGCCGCTCGAGGAGCGTCACGGTCGCGATCGCCTGACCGTTATCGATGCGGACGTTCTCGAGACGAATCTGACAGTGCTGGTGGCCGATGCCCGCGCCGCTCGTCCTTCCATCGAGAGGGTTCGTGTCGCCGCAAATCTGCCGTACTACATCTCGTCGGCTGTGCTCGTGCACCTCATCAACCACCGCGAAGCGCTTTTCGATGCGACGCTCATGCTGCAGAAGGAGGTCGTCGACCGCCTCGTGGCGAGCCCGGGCGGAAAGGAATACGGCAGCCTGACGGTATTCGTCGCGATGTACGCGGACGCGAGCCGACTCTTCGATGTTCCGCCGGGTGCCTTCAGGCCCGCGCCAAAAGTGACGTCGAGCGTGATCGCCCTCAGGTTCCGCGAGCGGCCTGAGGACGTTCCGGACGCGACAGTTTTCAACCGCATCGTCCGGTCGGCATTCGCGCAGCGACGCAAGACATTGGGGAACTGCCTCGCCGCGGGAGGGTTCATGACCTGCGCGACCGGGCCGGCATCGATCCGCGCCGCCGCGCCGGAGACTCCTGAGCCTTTCCGAACTTCGCAGCGCCCGCCCGTTCCCAGCCAGGCGCGCAATCGATTAGACTCTGCGTACCTTTGGTTCGTCTCTCCCCGCTGATCCAGGAGCTCACTGAGGAGATTATCTGCGACTATTTCGCCTTGGTTTTGATGGTGGCGGGGGGTTCCGTTGCCTCGTCAGCTGATGGGCACGCGGCTGCACGCCCTCTTTGCCGGAGACTGAGTTCTCGCTCGCCGAGAATCCGCTGTCGCGACGTCGGTCCGCGGCGACCATCGCGCGGGTGAGCTACGACGTCTTCAAGTGGCAGCTCGAAGACAATATCGAGCAACATCGGCGTCGCGTGTGGCGCTGTTCGCTGACTGGAGATTCGGGCTACCACATGGGCTTTGCCCAGCTCCCCACGGAAGTGCCGCTTGCGACCGTGCGTGACTATGAAAACTACATCGCGCGACTTCGAGACTTTCCTCGTTACAACCGGGAACAGATCTCACTCCTGGCCGAGGGTGTGGCCACG
>JADIYM010000009.1 GCA_016705245.1 Blastocatellia bacterium
GCTTGTTGCCGTCGACGAACGGGTGGTTTCGCGCGATCCCCACGGCGTAACACGCCGCGAGCCTCGCCAGGTCCGACTCGGGCTCGTAGGCCGCGAGGTTGCGCGGCCGGTCCAGCGCCGATTCCAGCAGCCCCGCGTCGCGCACTCCCTCTGGTCCACCATGCTCGGCGAGTCCCTCGGCGTGCAGCAGTAACAGCGCCCGCCGGTCGATCCATCGCGGCTCGTTCATTTCGCAAGCGCCCGCATCGTGTCGCGGTAGTCCTTCATGAACTCGCGGCCGAGTCTCAGCTGTTCGTCCACATCGGGGTCGTATGGCGTCAACGCAAAACCTGACGGCGTCTCGATGACGAAGAGCTCGTCGCCTTTCTCGACCTTCAGCCGCGACAGCATGTCCTTCGGGATGACGATGCCGGTCGATGTGCCGATGCTCGTGAGCTTCACCTTCTGCGTTGCCATGGCAGTCCTCCTCTTCGTATCGGCATTATAAGCCGGGGGATGGGGAGAGTTGACAGGATTACAGGATTTTCAGGATTGACTGAGGGTGGGGGCAGGGCGGCGGCGCATCCGCGGGGAGCAGCGCCGATTTGCGAAATATATAAGGAATTGCAAGTTTCGTGCCGATTGCGGGGAAATCGGAAGCCGGGTGGATGGGCGGGATTGCCACGCGGAGTGGGCGGGATTCGGGAATCCAAAGCGGCGATTCTCGCCGCACTCCAGGGCGCTTCGCGCAAGAGTCGATCTCTCGGTGATCCAGCAGTCCCGTCAACGCTCCTCTTCGTAGATCTGGGCGACGGCGCGGTCGAGCAGGTCGCGGACGCGTTCTTCGCCGGCCGTGCGCTCCATGTACTCGACGTCGAGCCGTCCGTGCTGCACGCGCAAGACACCGAGAACATCCTCCCATTGTTTCACCGAGACTTCGCCGCCTCGACGGAACCAGCGAAGCTTCGAGACCACGACGTCCTCGGGCGAAGCAACGAGCACCGGCTCGTCGAGTGCTCCGCCGATCGTCGACCATTGACCGCGATCGATGTGACGGCGGGCGGCTTCATTGCCTCGCGGTACGTAGACGTCGAACTTGAGCATCGTTGCGAGGTGAATGATGTTGAAGGATCGCCCCGTCTGTATCGCCCGTCGAATGGAGTCCGGGTCGATGTAGTGCGTATCCTTCAGCGCCGAGAACAACGCATCGACGCTCTCCACAGGTATTTCGGCCACGAGGTCGATGTCCTGCGTCGCTCGCGCCACTCCGTGCGCCGAACTCGCGTACGACCCGACAATCACGTGACGAATCGAGAGTCGAGACAGGAGGCTCACGAAACGCCCGATCTCCTCGAGTTCGGGCGTCATTCGGACAACCGGTCCATGTAAGCTATTACCGCCTCGGCAAGGTGAGGCTCCAGAAATCGGAGCGCCATCAGCCGTCGCAACTCGACATCGGTCGCGTCGGGATTCGACCGGCGGATTTCGTCACACGCGAGCCGTCGAACGATATCGGTCAGGCCAAATGCGAGGCGAAGTCGGTCGTCCATCGACGCTCGTCTCGTGAGCTCGAGCAGGACGCGCCTTGCTTCCGGCGTCGTGTCGTCGAGGACTTCCATGCCGGCAGTATGCGCGGACTCTTCTCGCCGGCTCAAGACGGAAGAAGAAGAGGACAGGATTACAGGATTCTCAAACAGAGACGGCCATAGGAAATGACGCCTCTCGAGAATGCTCAAGGACGGGCTGTTCACGCATCAGTACCGGGCGCGGTAGCGCTCGGGTCCGCCTTTCCATGAGCCCGTGCCTGGTGTCGACGCATGGCCTCGGGATCGACCCGAGCGCTACCGCGCCCGGTACTGATGCGTCGGCAGTTCCTGTCAATCCTGATAATCCTGCAATCCTGTCAACTCTTCACTCAGTACCGACGCCTGCGCGTCTGGTCGAAATCGCGGCGGCCGAAGCCGTCGTTGTACCCGCGCACGAACCAGTCCCGATACGACGAACGGTAGGTCGCCGCCGAGCCCCACTCCGGGTCGAAGCCGTCGAGCCCGAACTGCCAGGCTCCGTGCCCCTGCGGATTCGCCTTGTTGCGCTGCCCGGCGTCGTAAACGCCCCGCTGGTAACCAGCGTAATAGCCGTTCTGCGCCGCGTGCTCCGCTACCTCCTGCGGCTCGAGATCGCCCTTCTCGTTGTTGTAGTACTCCGCGTAGCGTCCCGAATTGTTCCACCCGGGGCGCGTGTAATACGGATCGTACGAGGAATCCCGATAGTCGTAGACCCGGACGTACGAGCTGTTGCGCGCACGCCGGTAATAACCGTCCGAATACCCCTGGACGAAGAACTGCCTGAAGAAAATGCGGTAGTCGTTCTGGCGGTTCCCCCAGCCATCGTTCCAGCCATGGTTCGCGTCGCGATACCAGCTGTCCTCCCGGTAGTTGAACTTCGCGCGGCTGCGAAGGTCGCGCTGGCCCGCCTCGTAGCCCTTCTGGTAGCCGTTGACGCCGGCCTGTCCGCGCAAGTCGACACGGCGGTTGTTCCGGTCGACGACCGCATAGTCGTAACCGTAGTTGTCACGCTGCTTCTGGGCCGCCGCGGCCTTTTGCTGCTTCTTCTTGCCCGTCTGGGCCGCGGCGCTGCCGGACCCCGCGCCGGCGATCATCACGACCGCCAGGGCCGCCGAGCCGCACCAACACATTGACCGCATGAAAGCTCGAGCATTCATGTCGTCCTCCTTCGCCGTATCCGCGCGCGGGTGACCAGGCTCGTCGCGCGCCGATTCGGTCTTCTATCGGTCGATCGATGATTCGTCGACCGTGTGTCTCAATCACACTCCCGCATCTCCGGAGTGTCAAGCCGCGATTTCGAACAAACGTGTGAACGAGCGGCGCTCGAGGACAGCGTACGCCAGCACTAATCCGCGAGCGGATCCGCTGGTGCAATACGCGAAGCGCTTTGGAGTGCGGCGAGAATCGCCGCTTTGGATCGGGTTCGAACCAACCAGGAGACGGGGAATCCAAAGCGGCGATTCTCGCCGCACTCCAAGGCGCTTCGCGCAAGAGGCGAGCAGTCGGTGATCCTGTCATCCGCGGTACGGAAGGCCGGGGGGGGGCCGCCCTTAATGGGCATTCGGCTGACGGTGTGCCATACTCCCGCGGTCCCACTCCGCGGCTTGTTCCGATCAGTTTCATCGCCAGGCGTTCCTCGTCTCGCGATCAAAGCCAAAGCCCCAACACACTCTGGACAAGGAGAAATCACCTTGCGCAAATCGCCCCCATTCGCTTCAGTCAATATGCCGTTCCGAACGTTCAAGACGATATCGGTCGGTCTCATCCTCTGCTTCACGTTCCTCGGGCTCGAGGCACGCGACACTCACGCGCAGTCCGGCCTCAAGGTCGGCTCCGTCATCAACCTGAAGAACAACTATCCCGGGGAAGGCGGATACCTAGACACCCGAGGTCGAGTCGCTGACAAGGCCGAGTTCGCCATCGTTCCATCAGAGACGCTGTTCGTATCGACGCACCCGAATCCGAACAGAGACCAGGGCTCGGGGAGCTGGAAGATTGTCTCCGCTTCAGGGAAAGGCGACGGCGAGGCGCTCGCCTACGGGGACAGGATCCACCTGATGAACTTGTATCCTGGCGCCGGGTACCTTGATAACTGTGGCTGGATCAAGGACATGCCGGTCTACAAGGGCTACGCGGGAGCGAAGTTTGCCGTTTTCACCACGCAATCGCCAAACCGTGACAATGGGTCGGGAACCTGGATCGTTCGATCGGCGGGCTCAAAGGCCGATGGAAGCCCGGTTCTCGCGGGCGACAGCATTCGGCTCGAGAATGGTTACCCCCAAGGCGGCTTCCTTGACGTGAACGGTCGCGTGACCCAGAACCCGGCCTTCAAGGAGTACGAAGGATCTACGCTTCTGGTCTTCCTGTCCGAGTCTCCCAATCGCTTCAAGAACTCGGGGAGCTGGACGATCACCGTCAGCAATGCGGGGATGAGGTAAGGAGCGCCTCTTCGCAGTCCGCGAATGTCTCAGGTTGGCGTGGAGCCGTGACACTGCTGTCACAGTTCCACGCCAACCTTTTGTGTTTGGGGTCGAAACGAGTGAGCTCGAGCAGTGCCCGCTTCGTGCGCGGTGTTGGAACAGGAGAGTGGACACTTTGGACAGGGTTCGAACCAAACAGGAGACGGGAAATCCAAAGCGGCGATTCTCGCCGCACTCCAGGGCGCTGCACGCAAGGCACCACGTCACGTCCAGGGATTCAATCTGGCAAGGGAGGTAGACAGGATTACAGGATTTCCAGGATCAACAGGAATCCTGAGAATCCTGTAATCCTGTCAACTCTCTATACCTTCGCGACGTGACCTGTTACGGGCAGGTGGATCCAGCAGCTGAGGGTGGGCTGGTTGGTTGAGGCACGGACGGCAGCGGCGTAGGCGGCGAGTTGGGGCGCGTGGGTCTGGGCGCGTGACGTGGCTTCGGCGGTACTTCCAGGGAAGGATTTGTGATCGATGATGACCCAGCCGGCGGGCGTCTCGAGGGCAAGGTCGCACGTGCCGCGGACGGTGCTTCCGGTCGGGAGCTTGTGCAGGATCGGCAGCTCGCGATGCCAGATTGCGCCGGGCCAGTTGCGGGTGACCCACGCGTGCAATGCGTCGCTGGCGGTTAGCAGGGCGGCGGGAGCAAGTACGTTCGCGACGTCCCAACGATCGAGGAGGCCGGAGGCTATCGAGAGGCGCTCTCCCGGCGTGAGCTCTCTGCGGTCGGCTGCAAGGAATCCGTGAATCGCCGAGCCGACGAGGTCCATCGACGGTGAGCCGGAGAGCGCGATGCGCGTACCGATCGTTTCCGATGTCGCCAGTGCGCCAGGGGACTCCAGGATCTCGTGCGCGGCGGATGGCTGTACCCATCGAGGTGCGAACTCTCGCGGACCGGTCGCGACGTACGTAGTCTCGGAGCCGACCGCGCGAGGGCGAGCGGCGGCCGGCGCACAGTGGCGCACGCGGGCCCGCACGGGTTTTCCGGCCCAGTCGAGGTCCACGAACTCGGTGCCGTCGTCCATCGGGGGCACCGTGAGCGGCTTGTCCGGACTCCCCAGTCGCTGCAACAACCCCGCTCCCGCCTTGCCCGTGCGCGAGGCCAGCACGACGCAGTCGCGAGCCCGCGTCCAGCCGACATACGCGAGCCTCAGGTTCTCGTACTCCGCCGACGTGTTGACCCGCGCGCTCGCCGGATGCCCGGTCGCACAACCGTGCAGCGGCGCCTTCTTCTGCTTTTTCTGGTAAGGGTTCGGCCAATATCGCACCCACCGGCCCTCGAGCGGACTCGCAAGGTCGATCTCCACGCGCTCCGATTCGACGTGGATGCCGAACGCGCTCGCTGGTGGCGGCGACGCGATGTCCAGCAGGACCACGATCGGCCACTCCAGCCCCTTCGCGCGATGCCACGTCGAGACGGTCACGGCGTCCGCGCCCTCGAACGCCGAACGCGTGTCGAGCTCGTCCTCCCGGACCTCCTCGAGGTACGCGATCAATCCCCACGGCGTCGCCGCCCGGCCTACGCTCGCAGCCAGGCTTCCATATCGGACCACGTGCGCGCGAACCGCCTCGACGTTCGACAGCCGCTCCCCGGCATCACCCCACGACCGGCACAACTCCCGGAGCCCGAGCGCCTCGGTGGTCTCGTCGAACGCCTCGAGCGCGCCGGCGACGGGATTTCTAGTGCGAGCGCTCGCGAGCCGCCGGACCTCGTCGACGGTCTCGAAGCGGTGCCGTCCGGATCGACGGGGGAGGATGCGAGCGCGGCCTCGAGCCACGCGCTCGCATCCTCCGGATAGCCGATCCGCCGCGCCAGCTCGGCCCGCGACAGCACGCTCGACGAATCCGCCCACAGCCGAAGCCCCGCGAGCAACACCCTCGCCTCCGGCGTCGCGAACAACCCGGCGCGTTCGACCGAGGCCCGCACGCCGAGACTCGCCAGCTCGGTGGCCAGCGCCACGCACGTTGCGTTCTTCCGGCACAACACGGCAACGTCACCCGCCCGCGCGACCCGTGACTCGCCGTCGCGCTCTCGATCACGAATCCGGAATCGGCCGCCCTCGACGAGATCGCGAACTCCCGCGGCGATCGCGGCGACGTCCTGGTCACCGTTCCTCGACTTCAATTGCCAGAGCTCGAGACACGGATCGAGGTCGACGTGCGTGCCGGGGTCGCTCGCGTCGATGCGCACGCGGGTTTCGGGGATGGATCTCGATCCGAACGGGCCGACGAAGACGTCAGATGTCAGCGCCACCAGTTGCCTTCGACTGCGATACGAAGTCGTGAGCGTCTCGGGCTCGTCGGCGCCAAGCAGCGCCGTGATCGCGGCGTCCATCAATGCCGGGTCGGTTCCGCGGAACCCGAAGATCGCCTGCTTCTGGTCGCCGACCCACACGCTGCGGGGCGCAAGCTCCGCGAGCGCCAGGAAGATCGCGAGCTGGAGCGGGCTCGTGTCCTGGAACTCGTCCACGAGCACGAGATCGATCGAGCCGCGCAACCGCTCGACCAGCTCCGGTTTCGTGAGCACCTCGAGCGCGAGAACTTCCTGGTCCACGAAGTCGATCGCGCCCATGTTCGCCTTGTGCTCCGCGTAGACGGCGAGGGCGTCGGCCGCGAGCCCGAAGACGGCACGGATTGTGCGATGACAGTCGATTCTGAGCTGCGCCGAGCGGCAATGGCGTTCGGCGACCCGTTTCACCGGGGCAAAGAGCTCTCGCGACTTCTTGCCGGGTTCGGTGCCGGCAAGCGACAGCCACTTGTGCCAGGAAAGCGTGCCCCCGTTCTTGATTCGGTCGTTCGCGATCCTGCAGTCGTCGAGCACGTCCTTCGACAGCTTCGTGGTGTCGTCGGGCGCGGGAAAGGCAGCGAGCAGCTTCACGAGCGCGGTTGCAAGCTCGCCGCGCAGGCTCTCGGGCGAGACCTCGTCCTCGAGCGGAACGAGCAGGTCCGCAAACGTCGCGATGCTGCGGTCCGCGCACTCGCGGAGCTGGTCGGAGGTCAGATTGTTCTCTCTCGCGCGGCCGAGGACCGCGCGGACGTCGTCGGTCCATTCGAGATCGACCATCCGGTCCTTCAGGTCGCCGAGGTCGCGCAACCGGCCGTCGTCGAGCACGTTCGACAGCGCACGGTCGAGCTCGACCTTTGCCTCCGTTTCATCGAGAACGCGGAGGTCCGGAGGCAATCCCAGCTCGAACGCGAAGTCGCCGACGAGCTGTCCGCAAATGCCGTTGACCGTGCCGATGCGCGCCGCCCCGAGCCGCCGCGCTTCGTCGGCGAGGCCGGCCGAGAGCAGGCGCCGCCGCACGCGCTCGCGAAGCTCCGCGGCGGCCTTGTTCGTGAACGTCGTCGCGACGACCGCCTCGGGTCGTGCCTTCCCGGACCGTATCGTCTCGAGCAGCAACTCCGCCAGCCGGTACGTCTTCCCCGTTCCGGCGCTCGCCGAGATGATTTCGACATTTGTCACTCGGCCACCTCGCCCACCTCGGCCACCTCGGCCACCTCGTATGTCCGGCCGCACAGACCGTCGAAGTCGCAGAAGCGGCACGGCGAGGAGAGGTGCAGTCGGCCGTCGTCGGCGATGCCGCACGCGTCTTCGCTCGAGTCTTCCTCGCCGCAACCGCGTGCGGTCACCTGGCCTAATGCCAGCTCGGCGGCTTCGGCGGCGACGGCGCGTTCGAGGGCTTTCCACGTGTCGAACGTAGTTGGGCCGCGCTCCGGAAACACGCCATCGATGGCATGCCCGTCGGTCGTGAGCCAGCGCTGTTCCACCAGAATGAAGTAGGCGACGGCCGGGTTGGTCTTTCGCTTGGGAGTCCCGACCAGATTGGCGTACACCGCAAGCTGGTAGGCCGAGCCCGACTCGAGCTCCTCGCGCTTGTACTTCGCACCACTCAGCTTCAGGTCGACGACGAGCGGCGGGTTCTCGAGCAGCAGATCCACACGGCCCGCGACCGTCGTGCCGAAGGCCTTCTTTTCGTACCGGGTTTCCGAGAGGACGGCGCCACCGCGTCGCCGGACTTCCTTCAACAGTCGCACGCCCGACTTGACGATCACTTCGCGGATCGACTCGCGGCTGCGGTCGGCACCGGGAAGGTAGAAAACCGCCGCGAGCCTCGGGGCTTCCCGGTCGAAGAACTCGCCAACCGCGAGGCCAGTCGTGGCGTCGTCGGCAAAGGATCGAAAGCCGTCGTCGACGAGCACGCGACTGAGCAGGTCGTGCGCGAGGTTGCCGCGCAGGAGCGGTGAGTCGACCTTCTGCACGCGGACCGACTTTCCGCTCGAAATGCCGGCCGCGTAGTGCGCGGTATGCGCAAAGTTGCACCCAATGAGCGTGCCGAGGCTCGATGGCGACTCGGTCTCGCGCAGGTGGATGCGGCCGGCGGGGATTCTCACGTGGCGCGAGGGTGCCGGGAGGCGTTTCGGCAGGCACGTCGTGGTGGGGAGCTTGCCGACGGATCGGGGCGAGGCGACTTCGAGCGCGGCGACGCCCGGTCGCGCGTCCTTCGGGATGCGGGCGACGATCTCGTCCCACGCCGGGTGGGCGAACTCTTCGTCACCGTTCGGGCTCGTGCGCGGGCAGACGAGCAGCAGCGAGCCGCGCGCCTGTTCGAACGGACGGCGCCAGCGCGCCGCGCTGAGTCGTGCTTCGGCGCCGGGGTCGGGGAGCTCGACGCCGACGGACTCGAGCGCTGCACGCTCGGCCTGCGACAGGAACATCGGGCGGTACTGGCGCACCGACGACTGCGTGAAGTCCCACCAGACGATGTGATCCGCAGGCCCGACGACGGCGCCCGGACGCGAAACGGCGCTGATGCCAGCCTGCGCGTCGGTGGCAGCCGTGTCGCCGGCGGCGGCCGTGGCGAGGGCCGCGAGTCGCCGCAGTTGCGGTTCCCCGGCGATATCGACTCCGAGCTGGGTTGCGAGCCGCCGGAGCTCGGCGACCTGTCGTTGGGCGGCCCGGACGGCGAGGGCTTCGGCCTGGCTGGCTGCCTTCAGATCGGCGAGCCATTCGTCGACAAGACTCGTGCGCTCGAGGATCGCGGCGATCGGGTAACACGCTCCGCGCTGTGCGCTGACTCTGAAGATCCGGGTCACGCGATCGGCTGCAGTCTGGCGGTCGACAGGATCCGCAATGCGGTCGAGCGCGGATGCGAGCTTCTCACGCCAACAGTCGCTGTCGACGGCCGGCCACTGTCCGAGCGCGTCGACGAGTCGCCACGCGACGCCCGCCGGAACGGGGTTGCGCCGCAGCGCCAGCAGTTCCAGTGCGTTCTGAGGATCGGCGGGCGTCCAGCCCAACTCCAGCACGAGCGGCAGCACGGCGAGCAGCGGGTTCTGGGATGAAGGTTTCGAGGCGCCGACCATCGGTACGCCGAAGCGGGCGAGCGCCCGGTCGAGTTGGAGGTCAGAGCCGATGACGACAACGGACCTGTCGGGGTCGAGCGTGGCGATCCAGGCTGCGATGTGTTCGGCGGCGTCGGCGGTGCTGCCCGGACGGAGGAGTTGGAGCGTGTGATCGCCAGTGGGATGAAACGAGTCGCGGCTCGAGGCCCCGAGATCGCCGGAGGCCGATGTCGTTGTCGCTGGGACGTCGCGCTGCAGGATCGAAATGCCGCGAGCGCGCAACGCGTCGAGGACTCGACGCCAGGCGAGTGGAAACGCGTCTTCGGGATCGGCAACTTCGACGGTGTCGAGCCCGGGGTCGCGGCTTGTGAGCGCGAGGCGAATGGCTTCGAGGCGGTCGGGCAGTCCCGGTGAGACGCCGAAAGTGACCGCCGCGAGCGCGTCGAGTCGGGGCTGGCCGGTCGGTGCGCCGCGGAAGCCGGACTCCCACAGTTCGTCGCGCCACAAAAGCAGGCGCGCGGCGCTGCCGAGCGGGTCGCGTGCGGCTGATTGTGACCAGAAGCCGGGCGTGGCGCTGACAACCGCGGCGAGCTCGGCGGCACGTTCGGTGTCGTCCGTGTAGAGACCGGTCAGTCCGAGCGCGGTTTCGAGCAGGCCGACGAACCCGAGCGGTCCAACCCACGACACGCCGACCGCGGCCTCGCCGCCGCTCAGTGCGCCTGGCCACGACCCGCCGTCGAAATCTCGTCCGAGAACTATTCGCACGTCGCCTCCACGGAGTCACATACTGCCTGCACTGAACCATTGCGCGAAGCGCCTTGGAGTGCGGCGCGCAGCGCCGCTTTGGATTCCCCCGTCATTGTTCCTCTCGATCTCGATCCAAAGCGGCGCTGCGCGCCGCACTCCAAGGCGCTTCGCGCAATGCGCGGGAATAGCGCTCAGGCCTTCGCCGATCGGCGTCGGGTCTTACGCGGTTTCGGGGCGAGCGCCTCCTCGAGCGCGGCCGCGTCGGACCGGAACGTGCTTTCGAGGTAGTCGATCACCACCGAGCCATCGCGCGACCAATACTCGCTGTAAGCCGACGACGCACATGGGATGTTGTCCTCGAAATAGTCCGACTTCAGCTTCCTGGGACTCTTCGCGAGGCAGGACTCGACGTAGTCCTTGTAGGCCCGCAATCCGACGTAGGAATCCCGATCGAGCTCGCCGTCCTCGAGCGATGGGTCCCCCTCGAGAATGGCTCCCACGAGCGACGCGAGCCGCTTCGGAAGCGACGCAAGGGATTCCCTCGCGAGCTTCTCCTCGAGCACTGCGGTGATCACCTTCTCGACCGCATCGTCGACTTCGTCGAGTGCGCCGGCGTCGAAGCGGTGGCTCTGGATGGACAGCGGACACCTCGAGTCTCCCATCGCGAACGGGAAGGTCCGGTCGTAAATGAAGACGAAGTGCTCGCACGAGTCTTCGTTGTAGTCGGTTTCGCAATAGGGACAGAGCGACATGGTGTTTCTCCTTTGTTGGTACTTTGCGTTGCATCCGAATGGGCTCGCCCCCGAGGCCGGCCCCTTGCTCGGGGCGGTCATTTCGACGGGCTCCTGCCGCAGAAGTGCCCCGTACCCATCATCGGGAAAATGAACCGGACCTCGTTTTTGCTTTCGTCGTACACGCACGTGTCGAGCTTGAACTCCGCGAGCGGTTCCAGGCACCGCGCGCAGAGGTTGTCGTTGTTACACGCGCAGTCGATCCGCAGCACGCTTCCCTTCCAACGACTGTTGTGCAGGCACTCGCCCCGCCAGCGTCCGCAGTCCGGACACGGCGAGAGCCCCTTCGGAACCCCGTTCGCCTGAAGCCCCTCGAGCTCCGAAAGCTCCGTCTCGGTCGCCGTTCGCAGCGACTTTTCCGGGTTCCACGGTGGGACCTTCCCCCGGCGGAACGTCATCTCGGCGAAATCGCTGAACCGGGCCTTGCGCTCCTCGAGCTCGTCGGTCTCGGGAATGTCGCGGCACGGCCGCACGGGTCCGTTGACCGCCATCCACGGATGCGGCAGGTCTGAGACCGGCCCCGACGTCCCGTCCGGGAAGTACCACACACTGTAGGACGGCCTGATCGCAAGCACGGTCAGCAGCTTGTTGGCCGAGCTCTGACGCACGGCGAAATCGACGAGCTCCTCGGTGTCCCACTCCGCCGGGAGCAGGAAATACTGCAGGACGCCGGGGTTGAGCGTGATGGTGACGTACGGAGTCCCGTCGAAAGGCGGGAGCTGTGAGAGGGTTACGGGCGGCGCGATCGGAAATGGAATGATCATCGGTACATACCTTCCTTTTCGGGATGTATGCACCAGGCGGCTGGGGCTTCAGACGTTCAAATGGCCACCCTGACAATGGAGTACCGGGTGGCCAATATCGGAGACTTGATTCGAAGAGCTTGTCGCTCTCCGCGCATCCGAAACTCGTGTTTCGAAGGCACCGTGGGTCTCCGCCCGGTTGCCGGACCCTTTCGGGTCACTCCTGATGCACTGCGGAAATTAAGTCATCGTCAGCCTCGTGGCAAGCGGAAAGATTCGCTTCGTGCATTGTCGGACAGGTGATGGGACATGCAGTGGGGGAGGAGAGTGGAGAGGATTCAGAACTGACAGACCGTCGAACGGAGAGCGCTCGGAACAAAGGCGACTTTCGCAGCAAGTCCTTGAGTGAATCCTCCAAATCCTGAGTATCCAGCAATCCTGTCCACTCTCCCGCCCGGGACCGGGTCGATCGAGTGTTACTGTTCGCGGTGCAATTTCAGCCATCCGGAGGCCTCTCGCATGTCGATCTGTCCTGTCGATCAGGGTTCGCGTACTTGTCGTTTTTCGACGGCGATGCGGAACAATCGCCGTCGCGGGTTCGCGTGCGTCGTCGCTTCCGCCCTGGCGCTCGGCGCCGCCTCGTTCGGGACGACGCGAACGTTCGCCAAGACACTGGCGGCGCCTCGCTCGATCACCGTCGCGGATGGCCCGGCGATCCTGAACGCCGGCGATTTCAATGAGGACGGAATTCAGGACCTCGCCATCGCCATCAACCGGACGAACGAGATCGGCATCGTGTTCGGCAAGCGGAACGGCAAGCTCCGCCGAATCGAACGCTACGCGTTCACCGGGCTCGTCCATTCGGCGGCTGTTGGCGATTTCAACAGCGACGGTCACGACGATGTCGCCGCAACCTTCGGCTATGCGTCCAACGACGGCGTCGCCCTCGGCGTCCTGGTCGGTGACGGAAACGGGGGATTCCGGCGCGGGCCTGACTCGGTCGCGGCGCCGGCCAGCGACTGCCGCCCCGCCGACATCAACGGTGATGACCAGACCGATCTCGTCGGGTTTTCGTCCTTCGTTGGCACCGCACTGGGTAATGGTGACGGAACGTTCCGGGATCCGGCCATCTTCGATATTGGAGCGGCGGCCGGCACCCTCGCTATCGGCGACGTCAACGGCGACGGAGCGGACGACGTTGCTCGCCCCGACAACGCACTGCAAACCCTGACGGTATTGCTCGGAGATCCCGCGGACGTCCTCGTCAAGAGCCAGACCATCCTCACACCCGATGCGCTCGTTTCGGCGGCCGCGTTCGGCGATGCGACGGGTGACGCCATCCCGGATCTCATCGTCACGTATCTCATACCGTTTGAAATCCACGTGTTTCGCGGCAACGGCGACGGCACCTTCAGGACAACTCCCATCCGGTCGCCTGCGCCGCCGGACGTCGCGGATCTTGAGGTCGGCGACCTGAGTGGAGACGGTCGACTGGATGTCGTATCGCAGAGTACGAACGCCACGACGCTCAATGTCCTTGTCGGTCGAGGTGACGGCACGTTCGAAGCACCCTTGTTCGCCGGATCGATCGAGAGCCCGCACGGGCTCGCCCTGGCGGACTTCACCGGCGACCATCGGCTCGATATTGCCGCCCTCGACTTCGACAATTCGACGCTCACGACGGTCGTCAATCTGGGTCCGAACGTGACTTCGGTCTCTGGAAAGGGAGCGGGCAATTCCTTCTCGCTCCGGATCAAGGGAAAACTCTTCGAACCGGGCGCCCGCATCTTCATCGGCGCCAACGGGACCGAATGGACGCAGGTCGTGGCCGGCGGCTCCACGTCGCTGACGCTCAAGGGCGGGGCGTCGCTCGAAACGCTGTTTCCGGCCGGCTTCCCGATCTCGATTCGCGTCGTGAATCCGGATGGATGGCAGATCCGCACGACCTTTACACGCTCCGCCTCCGACTTATTCTGAAAGAGCAGAAGAGGAGAGTGGACAGGATTGCAGGATTGTCAGGATTGACAGATCAATCGTGAAAATCCTGTAATCCTGTCCACTCTCCCTCTCCTCTCACCGCTCGACCCGGCGCCGCAGGATCGTGACGACTTCCGAGCCGCCGAAGGACGTCGGCGCGACGGTCACGCCGACGAACTCGAACCCGGAGTCGCCGGCTTCCTTCAGCTCCTTCTGCATCGTGGAAGTCTTTTTCGTCGCGAGCAGCAGGTATTCGTACCGAACGATCGGAGCCTCGAGGTCGCGCTCGAGGATCGTCATCACCTCGCCGTGAACGGTCTGGTCGCGGTACTCGAAGCCCGCGTCACCGGCCTCCTGCAGCTCTTTCTGCATCGTCGACGTCTTCGACGTGGCGAGCAGCCGGTACTCATAACGCGGCGTCGTGGAGCCCGACTCGCGCACCAGGATGCTGACGATCTCGTCGCCCGCAAAGCCCGTCTCGCCCTTCATCACGGACAGGAACCGGAATCCTCCGGCGGCGGCTTCGTTGAGCTCCTTCTGCATCGTGCTCGTGCGCTTGGTGGCGAGCAGCCGGTATTCGAGGGCCGGGCTTGCGCCGAGGCGAGCGCGTGACGGCGGCGGCTCGACACCGGACTGCGCGCGACCGATCGCCGGCATCCCGGCAGCAAGCATCGACGCGATAACCGCCATCATTGCAAGTGGGACGTTGCGTTTCATGAACTGATCTCCTGTGCTGGAATCCCGGGATCGACCCGTGCGCTACCGCGCACGGTACTGATACGTGAGGCTTGCGAAGACCCGGGTTGAAATTGCGTCGTTTCGACAGTGATTCGCGGGACCCCCCTCCGGGTGGCCTGTCTTTGACTGCTGCTCGTATCAACTCAAAAAAGTCGAATCCTGTCAGCCCGGCGTTGACGCAATCGACGTCGCAAACGAATTCTTACGGCGAACGCAGCCGATGTATCGAGAGGAAACAACCATGAAGATCGGATTTCGACGAGGTGCGGCGATGCTCGTGCTGGCACTCTCCATGACGCAGACAGTCTTTGCCGCGCAGGATCCCGCCGCCAAACGGGCCGAGTTCGACGCCGCCGTCGAGCGGCTGCACGGGGGCGATACCACCGTGGATGTCACGCGGCTGCGATTCCTCTCCACCGAACTGTCCGGCTACGACCCCTACGCCGAAGGCGACAACCACAAAGACATGAATGCCGCGATGGGGCGGAGCGATTTCAAGGAAGCCCTGCGCCTCGCACGCGTCGACCTCGACGCCGATTACCTCGACATCGACGCCCAAATCGTCGCGATGATCGCGAGCGACAAAAGCGGCGATGCGAAGTCCTTCGGGCATCACCGGTGGGTGGTGAAGAGCATCTACGACTCGATCACCGGATCGGGCGACGGGAAAACGGCGGACACGGCGTACCGCGTCGTGACGGTGCGAGAGGAATACGCCGTCCTCGCCCTCCTCGGGTTGCGCCGGTCGAAACAGGCCCTCGTTCACGACGGTCCGCGTTCGTTCGACGTCCTCACCGCAATCGATCCCGAGACGAAGGCCGAGACGACCATATACTTCAACATCGATCCGATCATCGCCCATCAGACGAAGCTCTTCTCGAAGGAAAAGCCGGCCGGCGGCGTGATCGGAGGAGTTCCCGGCGGCGTGCCGTCGCCCAACGCCGATGGCTCGCCGCGCAAGGTGACGGATGGCGTGCTGGCGGGAAAGGCGCTGTCGAGACCGCAACCCGAGTACCCGAAGATGGCGCGCGCGGCGGGCGTCGACGGAGAAGTCGTCGTCGAGGTGATCGTCAGTGAAACCGGTGCGATCGAGTCGGCCCGCGTGATCTCGGGCCATCCGTTGCTGCGCGACAACGCCCTCGCGGCGGCGAAGAACTGGGTCTTCGCGCCCACGCTCCTCGACAACGTGCCGGTGAAGGTCGTCGGCACGATCACGTTCAACTTCAGGAAGGGGTGAGGAGAGTGGACAGGATTAACAGGATTGACAGGATTGCAGGAATCAATCCTGAAAATCCTGTAATCCTGTCCACTCTCCCTCAATCATCCCCGGGCACCTCCAGAGTAGAATGCCCGTACGCCGCAATGCCGATAGACAGACCAACCTGGACGCCCGTTTTCGAGGTGCTGAACGACGCCGGCGTCCGATACGTCATCGTCGGAGGACTCGCCGTCGTCCTTCACGGCTACGCGCGTCTGACGGCCGATGTCGACCTGATGATCGACCTCGCCGAAACACCAGTACTCAAGGCAATCTCGGCGCTCGTCGGAATCGGCCTGCGCCCGACGCTCCCCGTCGATCCCGCGGGATTCGCCGACCCGGTGGTCCGCCGCAGTTGGAGAGAACGGAACATGGTCGTCTTCAACCTCGTCGACCCCGGTGCCGGGCGAGCCGTGGACCTGTTAGTCGAACCGCCGATCGACTTTGAGGAGGCCTGGGCACGCTCCGACGCGTCCGAGTATCGCGGGGTCCCGGTTCGAATCGCGTCGATTCACGACCTGATCGACATGAAGCGAAGGTCCGGCCGTCCCGAGGACCTGATCGACATCGCGCACCTCTCGGCCATCGAGTCAGCCCGCGGCGAGGACCCGTCGTGACCCGCCCGCCTGCCGAACAGCACGCGGAAGCCGTCCAGGATCCCTGGGAGGCGAGCCGCGCCGAACAACGCCGATTCTGGGCCGCGCAGCCCGTCGAACGGCGCGTTGCGTGGCTGGAAGAGGCCTTGGCGGCGGCATATCTGGCAGGAGCGCTGCCTCGAAAGCCCGAGCTCGATCGCGATCGAGCGCCGGTCGTCCCGCTCGTCGGGTCACCCACGCAGTGCGCCGACGCGGAAGCAGCGCGCTCTGCCATCCTCGAACGCGTGCGGGTGTATTGTCGCGGGCCTGTTCCCGGTGAATTCGAACCGATGGCCTTCGCCGTGTTCGGCGCCGAGCTCCAGTTCGCGTTGTGGCGCGAAGCGGACGCTCGTTTCTGGATCGAGATTCGCGACGATTCGATCGAGACAATTGCAGCACGTGTCGGGTTGTGGAGAGGAGAGTAGACAGGATTTCAGGATTGAAAGGATTCAATCCTGAAAATCCTGCAATCCTGTCCACTTTCCACGAACCCTACGACACCACCAGCGTGACCGTAGCCGTTCGCTCGCGGCCGGCCCCGTCCCGGCCCGAAAACACGAGCTGGTAGCTCCCCACGGCAGCCTTCTTCTTTATCTTGAAGTTGAAGGTCGCGGTGTCGCCCGGCGCCGTGACCACCGGAGGCGTCAGCTTGACCTTGATCGGCTTCGTGTCGGGAGCCGTCACGGTTACGTCCCCCGTGAACCCTCCAACGCGACTGATCGAAACCGCGATCTCGCCCTTCTGACCCTTTCTGACGTTGATCGTCTCGGGAGTAATCGCAATGCCGAAGTCTGGATTCGGATCTCCGAACCGCATAACGCCGAAATCCGCGCCGCTCGGTTGCGTCACCCCACGACCAGGTTGCCACCGGGCTGAGCAGGCCAAATTGGCAGCGCCAGAGCCCCCGGCAAAGTCTTCGATGACCTTGCCATCGGTACCGAATCCCGCGTCGAGCGTTCCGTTCGCGTCGTAACGCTCGCGACTCGACCCGCCTGGTCTTGAAGGCCCCGATGGGCCAGATCTTGCCGTTCGACTGCAGGCTCACGGCTTCGTCGTCACCTCCGTTGAAGTCCCGTGACGGTGCCGCCGCTTCCGGAACGTCGTGTCTAGAGAGCCGTCGGTGTTGTAGCGCGAGGGCGAAGTCGTACAGCGCGTCGCCTGCCCGTCCGCCAGCGACGAGGCGTCCGTCGGGCTGAATCCAAGCTCGAAGATTCGTTCCTCGTCGCCGGGAAGGTCGGTCACAACCGCGCCGCCGGTCCCAAAGCCCGGATCGAGTGTGCCGTCCGTGTTGTAGCGGGCAACAACGAAGAACGAGTAGCCATCGTCCTTGAATCCGTGTCCACCGACGGCGATCTTTCCGTCCGGTTGCACAACGACCCCTTTGATCCGGTCATCGTTTGTGAAAAGGTCGTTCGTCAATCGACCGTCACCGTCGAACTCGGAGGCGAGTGTTCCGTCAGCGGAATACACGGCACGCAAAATCCTCGCCCGTGGACGCCGAAAAATTGAACCCGGCGGCCACGACCCCTCCATCGGGAAGCAGAGCCATCGCCGTTGCCACGTCGTCATTGCGGGCGAAGTCCGTTGTTACCTTTCCACCGTCGCCGAATTCCGGGTCGAGCGTTCCGTCGGGCATGTATCGGGCCAGCCCGAAGTCGTAACCGGTCGTGCTCCTCACTACGTATCCGACGACGACGATCCTGCCGTCGGGCTGGATGGCTACGGACTCTGCTTCGTCTAGATCGCCGGCGAAATCGGTCGTCACCTTTCCGCCATCCCCGAACTCCGCATCGAGCGTGCCATCCGCGTTGTATCGGGCGAGGGAGAAGTCGAGCGACGAATCGTCCGCCGTATGCGCCGAGTGACCGACCACCACGACTTTCCCGTCCGGCTGGATCGCAGCGCTTGCCGCTACGTCGACTCGACCGAAGAAGTCGGTGGATACCCGGCCGTCGTCGCCGAAGAGCGGGTCACGGTCACCGGGATCGGCCGAGACCGCCGCGGTTGGCGCGCACAGTACGAGGGCGAAAACTAGGAACGGGGCGATGGATTGCGGCCGGAACCTGGGGGCTTGCATGCGGACCTCCTCTGCTGGGTGGAATCGCGCGGTGTTGCGGCGGGCGGGGTCGACCGTAAGAGTACTCAGTGCAAACGAGTCAGTGCAACCCGGCATTCCAAGCGCAGCGGCTGGAAACGGAGAATGGACAGGATTTCAGGATTGAAAGGATTCAATCCTGAAAATTCTGCGATCCTGTCCGCTCTCTCCTGTACCCTAGTCGGTTGATGATCGTTCTCCATGGCGCGGCGCTCGACGGCCACCTTTACCTCTGGGGCGAGACGCCGGCCGACGAGTCTCCCCCCGAGCCGAAGCGCCGTGGACGAAAGCCGGCCAAGGCGCCGCCGCCGCGCTCGCCCTACGACGCGAGCTTTGACCGGGTCGTAGGCGCCATAGACCCCGATTTCGGCCTGGAAGCCCAACGCGTGGTCGCGTGGCTTCCGACCGTCGGCGGCGCGCCCGTCGCGTCCAGCTCGCTCGTCGCCCCGCCAGCCGGCGGCAACGACGCGCCGACGCTCGCGCCGTTCACCGTCACGGCCGTCCGGCTCAGCCCGCCCATCGCTCTCGAACTGCTAGCCCAGTGCGCCGACGCCGCCATGATCGCGCCGGGCGTCATCGTCGGTCGTGACCTCGGCTACTGGGTCGCGGCCATGCGATTCGCCGGCGCGCTCGTCGTTCGACAGCAGTACCTGCCCGGGCTCGCGCTCGTCGACGGCGCCTGGCACTCGCGCTGGCAACCGGCCGCTTCGGGCGCCGACGCCGCCCGGCTTGCGACCCTCGCGGCCCGCATGCCCCACGCGTGCCGCGCACTTTCGACGAAGTCGGATCGCCCGCCCGACGAGCCGGCGGCCACCGTTCTTGCCTCAGTACTCGAGTCCTTCGTCGATCACATCGTCCGGCTGCCGGCCACTCCGGCCCCGGCGCGACACGCCGGCCTGCGGCCGCGCAGTTTCGACAGCGTGCACCACGAGTGGCTCCACACCCTTCGAGCCGCCGACGGCCGGATGCACGGCGCGCCGGAAGACCTCACCCGACTTGCCGCGCAGATCGAGGAATGGCGCAGGCCCGTCGCAGCCACGGCGGCGGCGCCGTTCCGGCTCTGCCTCCGGCTCGAGGAGCCTGCCGGCGAGCCCGAAGCCGCCCTCCCCGCGGCTTCAGCCGACAGCACGTGGCGCGTCCGATACCTCCTGCAGGACGCCGCCGATCCCAGCCTGCTCATTCCCGCCGAAAGCGCCTTTCGGACGAAGGGCGCGGCCTCGACGGCGCTCGAACGGCGGGGCCTCTCGACGCACTTCAATGCCCGCGCCTACCTGCTATCGGCGCTCGGCCAATGCGCAGCGCTTTGCCCGCGCATCGAGGCCAGCCTCCGCTCTCCGGCGCCATCCGGGTACGACACGGACGCCATCGGCGCCCACGATTTCCTGACGAACACCGCGTTCGTGCTGGAACAGGCCGGCTTTGGCGTGCTCCTGCCCGCGTGGTGGACGCGCAAGGGCACCAAGCAACGGCTCGCCGTCCGCGCAACCGTCAAGAGCCCCACATTGCAGACGAGTGCCGGGCTCACGCTCGACCGGATCCTGCGCGTTGACTGGGAAGTCGCGCTCGGCGACGAGAAGCTCGGTCTCGCCGAGCTAAAGGCGCTCGCGAAGCTCAAGGCGCCGCTCGTACGCGTCCGCGGCCAGTGGGTCGAGCTCAACCCGGACGAGATCCGCGCCGCCCTCGATTTCTGGATGTCGAAGGGGGAGCAGACCACCGCCCGCGACGTCGTGCGCATGGCTCTCGGCGGCGCGAGCCCCCCGGGGGGGCTCGAGTTCGCGGGTGTAGCGGCGACGGGATGGGTCGGCGATCTGCTTTCGAGGCTTCACGGTGCCGACCGCATCGAGGAGCTGCCTGCGCCGGCGGGGCTTCTGGGCACGCTCCGGCCCTACCAGTCACGCGGCTTCGCGTGGCTCGAGTTCATGCGGAGCTGGGGATTCGGCGCGTGTCTCGCCGACGACATGGGACTCGGCAAAAGCATCCAGACGCTCGCGACGATCGCGCGCGAATGGGAAGCCGGCGAGCGGAGGCCCAGCCTCATCGTCTGCCCGACGTCGGTCGTCGCGAACTGGCAGAACGAAGTCGCCCGCTTCACGCCCGAGCTGCCGATCATGGTGCACCACGGCCTCGAGCGCGCCAGGGGCACGGCTTTTCGAAAAGCCGCTGCCTCTCACGCGATTGTCGTCTCGACCTATGCGCTGCTGCAGCGGGACCTCGCGTTCCTCGAAGGCGTCCCGTGGCGCGGCGTCGTGCTCGACGAAGCGCAGAACATCAAGAATCCCGAGACGAAACAGGCCCGGGCCGCGAGAGCCCTGAAGGCCGACTACCGCGTCGCGCTTACCGGCACGCCGGTCGAGAACAACGTCGGCGATCTCTGGTCGATCATGGAGTTCCTCAACCCCGGCTGGCTCGGCACGCAGGCCGAGTTCCGACGCTCCTTCTTCCTTCCGATCCAGACGACGCACGACCCCGACGCCACGTCGCAGCGCAAGCAACTGACGGGGCCGTTCGTGCTGCGGCGGCTCAAGAGCGATCGCACGGTCATCGCCGACCTGCCTGAAAAGCTCGAGATGAAGGTTTATTGCTCGCTCACGAAAGAGCAGGCGACGCTCTACCAGGCCGTCGCCGACGAAGCGACCGACGCGATCGCCAGGGTGGACGGGATGGCGCGTCGCGGCCTCGTGCTCGCGACGCTCATGAAGCTGAAGCAGGTGTGCAACCATCCCGCGCAGTTCCTCGGCGACAACTCGACGATCCGGGGCCGCTCCGGAAAGCTCGCGCGACTGACCGAAATGCTCGAGGAATCGCTCGCCGAGGGCGATCGCGCGCTCGTCTTCACGCAGTTTGCCGTGATGGGCGGGATCCTGAAGCGCCACCTGCAGGAGACGTTCGGGCGCGAAACGCTTTTCCTGCACGGGGCGGTGCCGAAGACGCAGCGCGACCGGATGGTCGAGAGCTTCCAGGGCGAGGGCGGGCCGCCGGTCTTCGTGCTCTCGCTCAAGGCGGGTGGAACGGGCCTGAACCTGACGGCCGCGAACCGCGTGTTCCACTTCGACCGGTGGTGGAATCCGGCGGTCGAGGATCAGGCAACCGACCGCACGTATCGGATCGGACAGTCGCGCAACGTCCAGGTGCACAAGTTCGTCTGCGCCGGAACGCTCGAGGAGAAGATCGACGAGCTCATCGAGTCGAAGAAGGAGGTCGCCGACCGCGTCGTCGGCACTGGCGAAGGCTGGCTGACCGAGCTTTCGACCTCCGAGCTCAAGAATCTGTTCGCGCTGAGGCGCGAGGCAGTGGGAGAGTAGCGGTATGTGGGGACGAGGACGAACAAGGCGCCTGGTCGGCAACCGGTACGTGACGAACGCGCCGAGCGAAGTCCAGGGCGGCATCAAGGCACGGTCAAAAACCGGCAGTTTCGGCAAGACCTGGTGGGCGAAGCGATGGATCGCGGTGCTCGAGGGCTTCGAGATCGGCCCGCGCCTCTCGCGCGGCAAGAGTTATGCGCGACGGGGACAGGTCGCGTCGATCGACGTCACGAAGGGCCGGGTCGTCGCATCGGTCCACGGCTCGCGGGCGATGCCGTACGCGGTCGAGATCTCGGTCAAGGCACTCGCGGGAGAGGAATGGGCGCGCGTCGCCGAGGCGCTGTCGTCCGAAGTGATCTTCGCGGCGAAGCTGCTCGGCGGCGACATGCCGCACGACATCGAGAAGGTCTTCACCGAGGCGGGATCGGCGCTTTTTCCAACGACGGTGCGGGACCTCGTGACGCGTTGCACGTGCCCGGACTTCTCGAACCCGTGCAAACACGTGGCAGCCGTCTACTACCTGCTCGGCGAAGAGTTCGACCGCGATCCGTTCCTGATCTTCACGCTGAGGGGTATGACGCGAAACGAGCTCGTCGGACTGCTCGGCGGAGTGGCAGGGGAGCCGGTCGAGGCGCTGACGGCCGGTCACGGCGCGGCGGAACCGCTTTCGGCGGATGCGGAATCGTTCTGGAGCATCGGCGAAGTGCCCGAGGACCTGTACGGCGAGGTTCAGACGCCGCCGGTCGGTGCGGCGCTGATCCGGCGGCTCGGGGGATTTCCATTCTGGCGGGGGCGCGAACCGTTCGTCGAGTCGATCGAGCCGCTTTATGCGCGTGCCTCCGAGCGCGCGCTCGACGTGCTGGCGGGGGAACCGGCGGGCTCCGAAGCTCCTCTGGATGTGTGAGACGAGGCACGTACCTCGTCCCCGTTTTTCGAGCCGCGAGCGGTAGCGAGCGTCCCACGGACGGTGTTCAGGATCCCGTCCCTTCCGTGCGCGAAGATCAGACGACGACTTGCTCACGTCTGTCCGCAGGCCGCTCGCTGAACGAAACCGCTGCGCGGTAGGAAGCGAGAGGGTATAACGGGACTCGACAATTCAGGCTGGGGCGGCCATTCCGCGACCGCGGTCCGGTCGATTCCGCGACCGCGGAGCGGTCGATACAATAGCCGTGGGTCGCGCGTGGGCGAGTGCAACGAGCCCTCGCGTGACCCGCGGAACCGCCGGCCCCCACGCGCCGACCGCGGAGCGGTCGCACCGCCTTGTGAGTGGGAAGCAATTCGAGCCGTGCGGATTTCGAGCACGCGCTGAAGGGCAAGGCCCACTGCACGGACTCTGATCGTGGTCTACCTGCACATCGTCATTGGTACTGACGATGCGACCGCTCCGCGGTCGGTGCGTGACGGCCGGCGGTTCCGCGGGTCTCGCGAGGGCTCGCTGCGCTCGCCCGCGCGCGACCCACGGCTATTTCATCGACCGCTCCGCGGTCGCGGACTCGCTAACCTATGCGCTACCGCTCGCGGTTCTGATGCTCGAGTGCGGGTTCAGTCGTTTCGCGGAGCTGCTTAGCGAAACGGCTGCGGCCGCGGCTGGACCTCGAGCTCGACCGGCAGCGACTCTAGCAACGTCTCGGCGCCGAGAAACCGCGTTGCGTCGCGCGACACCGAGACGACATAACGTCCGGGCGACGTGAGTGCGTATCGAGGCGTCAGGTGAAGGGTCGTCGCCATGACTGATCCAGGAGGAACCAGTCCCGTGGGTCCCCCGAGCATCGGAAGCTCGGGCAGGGGTTCGGGTTCGTCGACGAGCCGGCCCTCTGAATCGCGGATCACGAGCGAGTAATCGTAGGGATTGCGACGATATCCGAGATTGATTTCGGCCGAGGACAGGTTCCGGGTATACACGTCGAGCAGGACAACGTCACCGGATTGGACCGACGGTTTCCGAAGTCGAGCCGCAAGCTGCAGGCCCGATCGCTCGGGTCCCCAGTTCCTGACCTCGGCCCCGGGAATTGGTTGGTCCCACTGCCGATCGCGCGGCTTTCCGCCGGGTCGAGCCGCGCCGACCTGAAATCCCAAAGCCTGTGAGTTCACGTACCGTTGGAACCCACCGTCCGTCGAGACCGGGCGCGTAACGGATACCCCGAACGTGCCGCCCTCGCTGAGGTCATAGAATTTGTCGAGGGCTATGACGTAGCTCTCCGGCTCCTCTCCGATTTCCTCGACTCCGACCGGGCGCTTCGACAGCCCGCCGAGAGACGACTTGCCGTGGTCCGTCAAACGAGGGTCGTCTCGATCCACGCCATCGACGACCGGCCAGAATTGATCTTCCGCCATCGGTCCCCACACCGGAATGGACTCTCGACCGCCCGGTGACGTGACGACGATGGAAAGAAGGACCGGCTCGCCGACCTCGAACTTCTCTTTCGTGAGGGAGATGACGATTTTGATATCCGGTACAGGAGGCGCTTTCTGCATCACCTGGGTTGGTCCGACGAACGCCGCTACTCGCCTCGCGTCCGACTCGGGCACGGTTGCGGCGGTCGACAACAAGAGCATCAACGAAAGCACGAGTCGGCCCGATCGTCCGCACTTCACCTCGTCCACCTCCAGCCCATGCGTCGAACTCCGCAACCCGCGCGCCTGTCACCATTCCAACGTAACAAGACTCCGCTGCTTGCCGATTGCCGGGCGACATTGCGCGAAGCGTGAGTGGGCGAACGCCGCGGGGGGGGCCCACGGTTCGCCGCGCGCGCAGTGCTTCACGGCAGGTGCTCTTACGTTCCGTCGCCGTCGCCTTCGGTTGGCGGAGCCGCGCGCACCTCGAACCGGATGGGCTCGAGGCCGGGCTTCGCCTCGATCTCGACCGGTCCAGACGCCTGCGCGTCGTCTTCGATGTTGACCTCGATACGGAAATGGAGTCCGGCGCGCAACTGGATGCGGACGCGACCATCGTCGTCGAGTATGAAGTAGTGCCCCGCCTGCGCGCCGTCGAGGGATGCATGAGATCGAGTAGCTCCCGTTATCTTCCTTCGTGCTCACGACCTCGATGTCGAGCGGAACCGATGCGAACGGCGGCGGCATTCGGATCACCCCGAGATCCGCGTTGCGGCCGTTGCGCACGCTGGCGAACTTCGATGACGTCGGCCCGTCGGACGGCGGATAGACGAATCGCGGGGACTTCCCGACGTAGGCGTCGACGTACAACCCATTCACGATGAGCGCATAGTCGTCCTCCGGCAGGGTGTCGGTGCCGATCTCGCCGCGCTTGTTCGTGATGGCCCGCAGAGTCCAGTTCGCCGTTTCCAGGTTGTTGAGTTTCGATTTTGGTACCAGGAGAATCTCCAGACCCGACACCGGAGCGCCTGTCGCGTCGACAATCTTCCCGAGAGGGTTCCGGCGTTCGTGACCTCGAAGAACGCCTGGGCGTGGACGCCGTCCTTGATCTCGATCTGGAATGCATCTCCGACAACGGGCACCTCGCGCCCAATGAACGGCATGTCGGACGAGCGAAGGAGTCGGTAACCCTCCGGGATGTTCAACCGCATCGAGTACGAGCCGAACGGCAGGTCCTCGAAGTAGTAAACGCCGTTGGCGTCCGACTGCACGTCTCGCCGCACCCCATTGACGTCGATCGAGGCGACAACTCCCGGCACACCACGCGGGGCCTCATCCATGCCGAGCTCGGCGGAGGGCATCCTCGACCAGACGGTCCCGATGAGGCTCGGGCCCTTGCCAGTGGCCGTGACGCGGCGGCAATACACGAGCGCGGCGCCGGCATTCGCAACGAGCGCTGTGGGTCCGCTGAGCCCGACACGGAGCGATCCATCGCGTCGCTCGCGATAGGCAAACACGACGTAGTGGCTGCCTTGTGTGAACTCGAAATGGCAATCGTGCCGACCGTATTCGGTTTTCGTGACCAGCTTTTCTGCCGGGGCGCCCTTGAGGATCTCGATGACCTCGAAGCGCGTGTGCTGCTCGGTCATCATGCGCTTGCCGTTGACGTCATCGACCATCGCCAGGACCGGCGTCACGTCGATGGCCCGGCCGATGAAGACGACTTCGGCCTTCTCGTAGTGTTGGCCGAGGGATGCGGCGAAGGTCACGCAGCTTCCGGAAGCCGGCTCCGGTGCAAAGGATGCCGCTGCCGTCGCACACGCGATCACCAACGCGATCTTTCGAATCATGGCGGGACTCTCCACGGAATTTGGCTGGACGGACTCTACCGCAGACGCACAACGAGGCGGCGGGTTCCCGATAGTATCGATTCTCGCCTGGCGCTTCGCGCATGCATCCGGCCGCTCCGAGCCTGTCAATCCTGAAATTCCTGACAATCCTGTCCATTCTCCGTATCGCATCGAACACTTCGTGTATCGAGGCCGGCCGAAAAGGCCCGTTTTTCCCGCGGTGCGCGGATTGCACTGACTTGCTGGGATCTTTTTCCCAATTTGGGGGACACCAGCATGATTTACAGATATTCGAAGCATCTCCTGACCATTCTCGTTTCGGCGAGTCTGCTCACTGCCTGCGGCACCACGAACGACACCGCCATCACCTCTGTCCCGCCTGTCGATCCGGGCGCCGAGACGCCGGCCGCGGTCGCTGCCGACTCGCTGACGCGCGTCGCACAGCTTTCGGTCGTGACGGGTACCATCTCGCTCCGGCCGAGCGGCGCCGAGGAGTGGGCCCAGGCCGACGTGAACCAACCCGTCTTCGAGGGCTCTGAGCTCTTCGCCGATGAGGGCTCGACGGGCGAAGTCGTCCTCGGTGACAGCCGTTATGTCCGCTTCGCCGACGGTGCGGACCTCGAGTTCACCCAGCTCGATTCCGAGAACGTGCAGTTCGACGTCACTGCGGGCACCGTCACGCTCGCGCTCGACGAGCTCGAGGCGAACGAACACTACGAGTTCAACACGCCCGGTGGCGCGATCGTGCCGTCGACCAGCGGAGAGTTCCGCATCGACATCGATGAAAACGGCGACACGTGGCTGACGGTCCGCCGCGGCACCGCGCACGTCAGCACGCCTAACGGAACTTTCGACCTCAATGAAGGCGACCGCGTAAACCTCAGCGTCGATGATCCGTCGTCGGTCGAGGTCTCGCAATACAACCGGGCCGCGTCGTCGGACGACTGGGACACCTGGAACGACGAACGACGCGTTTACTACACGGGTCTTACTACCGTGGAGCACCCCGCGCCGGTTAGCGAACTCTACGGGCGTACCGACATCTTCGGGCTCGCGGTCCTCGCCGCTGCCGGAATCTGGCGGGCGGTCGACAACGACCGCTATGTCTGGCAGCCGCGCGTCGATCGCAACTGGCAGCCTTACCAGAACGGCTACTGGGACTATGCGCCGAGGGCCGGATACACGTGGGTTTCCCAAGATAACTGGGGCTGGGCGCCGTACCACTACGGCCGATGGGATCACGACGACAGCAACGGCTGGTACTGGTCGCCGTCGGACGGCATCACGACAGTCGGATACTCGACGTGGAGCACCCGCCAGCAGTGGCGGCCGGCGCTCGTCTATGCGTTTCAGCCCGAACAGTCGAACAGCGTGATGTGGGTGCCGCTCTCCTACGGCGAGCCTTACGTCGCCTACTCACGCTCGTGGACTGACAACTCCGGGCCACAGCAGATTTCGTTCGTTCCGCGGCATCTGCGTGAACGGCGAGGCATCGCCTGGGTGTCGAACGACGGCTTCAATCGCCGCCAGGTAGGGCGCCGGGCGGATCGTCGCGAAGTCACCTATGTCGAACGGTACAACGTCGAGAGTGCGGGACCGTACGTGATGGCAAAGCCGGGACGAGTGGTTTCCGCCGAACACATCGCCAGAGTGCGACCGTCGGACAACGTGCGAGGGCGCGCCGTCGTGGTGCGAGACGTCCAACAGCAGGACGACAAGCGTGGCCAGCGCCGCGCCGCGAAGGCCAACCGGCCGGTTCGAAAGGCCGACGTGAAGAAGTTCGACGCCCGCCGTGTTGCCGACGACAGCGCCCGCATCAAGCCGGCTCCGCGTGTCACGAAGCAGGGTGGAAAGATGCGCTCCGGCCGCAAGGCCGAGATTCGCGCTGAGAAGGCCGCGCCAGCCGGCAAGGCCGGGGACAAGCCGTCGAAGGGCGGTGGCAAGGGCGGCGGCAAGGGCAAGCGCAACGGCTAGGCGCTTGCCGGGCTGCGGCCCAGAACCGCGCGCGAAGCAAGCGGCCGGCTGTCAGGACCACGATCGTGGTTGTGACGGCCGGCTGTGAGCTCCAGAGTCTCGGAGACCACAGTCGGCCGCTTGCTGCGCGCGCGGTTCTGGGCCTTCTCGACGCGAGCCGGACAAGGGCCGTGTCCCGTGGCTCGCGAATTGCGTCATTACTCCGGGATCTTTTCGCGATCCCGGAGGTACCAGCATGAGCATCAGGTATCCGAATTACCTACTGAGCATTCTCGCCGCAACGTGTCTCTCCACGGCTTGCGGCACGACGAACGACACCACCACCGCAACCAACTCCGTTCCGCCCTCCAACTCAAACGCCGCGACGCCGATAGCGGTCGTCGACGACCCGTCGGCGCGCGTCGCGCAGATTTCGGTCGCGAACGGCATCGTCTCGCTTCGGCCGAGCGACGTCGAGGAGTGGACCCAGGCCGACATCAACCAGCCGGTCTTCGAGGGCTCTGAACTCTTCGCCGATAACAATTCGAGCGGCGAGGTCGTTCTCGGCGACAACCGCTACGTGCGATTCACCGACGGGGCCGATCTCGAGTTCACCCAGCTGGATGCCGAGAACGTCCAGCTCGACGTGACCGACGGCACGGTAACTCTCGACGTCGACAACCTCGGGCCGTCCGAGCGCTATGAGCTCAACACGCCCGGTGGGGCCATCCTGGCCTCGACGGGCGGCGAGTTCCGCGTCGACATCGACAACAATGGCGACACGTGGCTCACGGTCCATCGCGGAACGGCCCAGGTCAGTACGCCGAACGGGTCATTCGACCTCGCCGAGGGAGACCGCGTGAACCTCAGCGTCGTCGATCCGTCGGCGGTCGAGGTCGTCTCGTACGACCGGACGACGCCGCCGGATGCATGGGATCGCTGGAACAACGAGCGCCGTGACTACTACACGAGCTTCGCGGTCGAGAACGAACCCGCTCCCGTGCGCGAGCTGCGTGGCCGTCGCGACATCTACGGCCTCGGTGCCCTCTCAGCCGCCGGCCAGTGGCGAGCGCGCGACGACGGACGGTACGTCTGGCACCCGAAGGTGCAGCGCGACTGGTCGCCGTATCAGAACGGCTACTGGAACTATGCGCCGCGGGTCGGTTGGACGTGGATCTCGCGCGATTCGTGGGGCTGGGCGCCCTACCACTATGGCCGATGGGATCACGACGACCAGAACGGATGGTACTGGTCCCCGTCGGACGGCGTTTCCAACAACGACGACGCGAGGCCGGAGGGCCGGCATCGCTGGCGGCCTGCCCACGTCTACACCTTCCAGGCCCAGAACTCGAAACGCGTGATGTGGGTGCCGCTCGCCTATGGCGAGCCCGAGGTCGCCTACTCGCAGGCGTGGCGGGATAACAACGTGCCGCAGAACCAGGCTGACTTCGTTCCCCGGCACCTGCGCGAGCGTCGCGGTATCGCGTACGTGTCTGATGACGGTTTCAACCGGCGTGAGCGGGCCCGGCGAGCCGACCGGCGGGACTTCGACGGCCTCGAGTCGTACGACGGCGTGCGACCGGCGATGTACGTCGTGCCGAAGCCGGGTCGGGTCGTCCCGGAAGATCGCGTAGCGCGGATTCGGCCGCGGGCGGACATCCGCGGGCGAGGCGTCGTGGTGCGGTCGGATGAACTTGACGACCATCGGGCGCATCGTCGGTCCGCCCGGGAAGACAGACCCATCCGTAAGGCCGACTCGAAAAGACTCGAGGCGCGCCGATCGGATCGGGATCACGACGGCTATCGCGACCGGGATCGTGATCGCAAGGGCGACCGTGACGGTGACCGGGATCGTGATCGCAAGGGCGACCGTGACGACCGTGATCGCAAGGGCGACCGTGACGGTGACCGTGATCGCAAGGGCGACCGTGACGGTGACCGTGATCGTGATCGCAAGGGCGACCGTGACGGGGACCGTGATCGTGACGGTGATCGGGACCGCGACAGGAACCGCAGCCACCGAGAGTCGTAACCCGGCGATCAGGAGAGTGGACAGGATTACAGGATTGACAAGATTCGGCAGAAGAAATCATGACAATCCTGCCAATCCTGCCAATCCTGTCCACTCTCATCTCCGATCACCGAGGCGCACGTAGAGCTCGCACGCCACGTCGCCCTTCAGCATGCAGGCTGACTCTTCAAGGACGATCGGATCCCCGTAGAACCGGGCAAGACCCCGGATAAGCCCCTTCGCGAGTGAGCACATCTTTCGCGGCGAGTCGTATTCGACGACGACCTCGGTCCTGCTCAGCCGGCGGCACCTGAGTCGCGGCGGGTCAGCCTTCGCATTGCTCGAGCGGATCACGGTGTGAATCGTCTCCTCGACGTGTTCGAGCAGGTCGAGCGTCTTCCACGCCGGATCCACGAGCGAGACGAATCGCTCGATGAGCGACGTCGCCAGGTAGTCACCGAAGTCCTCGAGCAGCTCGTGCAGCGGCCTACCCGTCCGGTCCGCCGCAGCCGCCACGATCCGCACCGCCTCGAGGTCGGGATAGACCTGGTTCGCCACGTAGTCCTTGTAGCCGATTCCCGAGCCGTCGAGCACAGCCTCCCACTGACCGGTGCCGTACGTCGCGCCCACGTATTCGCGCAGTTCGACGAAAATGCTGCCGTGCATTCTTCACCTCTGGGGGGCGCTGCGCAGCATAGCGCGCCGGGAGGAGAGTGGACAGGATTACAGGATTTTCTCCCGTCCACTCCCCTGCGCAATTCCACGCCTTCGCCTGCGGGATTGCGCGCATCGCCGTCGGCCGCCGCGTGCATTCCCGCACATCGCGAAGTAGATGCCGTCGGAACGCCGCTTGCGTGATGGCTGTCGGGACCCCATGTCGGAAGTGAATTGTCGTCAACCCTGCCAACAAGGAGGGCAGAACATGTCAACCTCACAAGCCATGCAACCCGCGGAGACGAAGGAGAAGGTTCCGGTCGCGACCACGCCGAAGGACCGCTTCATCGAACTCCTCGATCGTTTCGAGAGAATGCAGAACGAAGTCGCCGATCGCGCCTTCGAGTTCTTCCGCGCCCGCGGCGGAGAAGAAGGCTTTGGTCTCACGGATTGGCTCATGGCCGAGAACGAGCTGCTCGGGCCGATCACCGTCGACGTGACGATGAACGAGACCGCGGTCACCGTGAAGGCGGAGATGCCGGAGTTCGAGGCGAAGGACATCGAGATCTTCGTCGAGCCGAAGCGGCTCACGATTCGCGGCCATCGCGAAGTGTCGGAGGAGAAGAAGGAAGACGAACGCGTGATGACGGAGCGGTCCACCAGCGAGGTGTTCCGACGTCTGCCGCTGCCGGCTCGCGTCGATCCGAAGTCCGCCGTGGCGAAACTCGACAAGGGTCTCCTTACACTCACGATCACGAGGATCGAGATGCCGGAGCCCACCAAGGTCGAGATCAAGGTCGAATAGGCAGATGAAGATGGCGGTGTGAACGGCGAACCGAGTGGGCGGATCGCCGGCGCGCCACCCTGGCGGGCGAGTCCGGAGAACGGGGAACTTGGGGGTGCATTGTGCACCGTCGAGAAAAGTACTTCCGGATTCGCCCGCCTCTCACCATCGCGAATCGGAGTCCGGCGCTCGCTGGGCCCAGGGGAGGACGCCATGTCGACGCGACGCGAAATGAAAGAGACTGAACCGGTTGAAACACTCCGCGTGATGACGGAGTCCCCGGTACGAACCGGCCTCAACCGTCACGAGGTCGACTGCTCGGAGTGCGGCGGGCACTTCTACGTCGACGATGCGACCTACGACCGCATTGCCGAGGCATTGGCGGTTGACCCCGCCGGCGTGCCCTACGTCTGCCAGGAGTGCGAAGACGTCGAGGAGAGTTGACGGGAGGAGAGTTGACAGGATTTTCAGGATTTCAGGATTAACAGGATTACTTCCGGGTATATCGGAACGGGTTCCGTCCCACCCAGAGTCATCCTGTTAATCCTGTCAATCCTGTAATCCTGTCAACTCTCTACTCCTTGCGGATGAGCTTGCCGAGCGCGACGCGGTCCGCCGCGAGCAACTCCGTGATCCGGTCGTGGTTCACGTCCGCCACGATGATCTGGCCGACTTCCGTGGTCGCCTCGGTGAAGATCCCGTGGGACTTCATCTTCTCGACCTGGTAGTAGTTGTCCTCGGTCGGCGACACATAGTGCACGGAATCCACCTGGAATCGATGCACGAGGAACAGGTGCACGAGCGTCATCAGACGCTTCTGCCGTAGCTTCTCAGCGTACGTGTTCTGGTCGCGCACCGAGAGAATCGAACGGCCTCGCCGGTCGTTGATCGGCGCGAAGATCACATTCGCGACCTTGTTCTCATCGCCGTCGAAGATGCCGAGCTCGAGCAGTTCCGAGCCCGCGCGCTGCGGCCTGAGCTGCACCTTGAGCGTCGCGTCGAGCTCGTAGTGCTTCAGCCACATTCCGAGCCAGTCCTCGAGCAGCTTCTTCGGCACTTCCGTCTGCACGAGGTGCTGATGCTGCGTCGAACCCTTGCCCATCGCCATCGTCGTCGCCGTTCGGCCCGACGTCGCCATGAGCGCCGCGTCCGATCGCGGTCCGCCGACGAGCGTCTGCGGCGTGCGGTACGGTGACTCGACCATCCGCAGCTTCCGCTGCAGCCGGGCGAGCGCGAGCATGCCGTCCTGCTTGAGCGCCGTCGCGAACTCTTCGCTCGCGATGCCGTCGACCTGATGGCCGCCGTAAGTGATGAAGTTGAAGACGTACCCGAGCTTGCCCAGTTCCTCCGGGAATCGTCGCATGTCGTCGTCGGTCATGCCGGTCGAGTCCCAGTTGAACGACGGCGAGAGGTTGTAGGCCAGCATCTGCTCGGGGAACTCGGCGTGGATGGCTTCGGCGAACTCGGCGGCGTCCTTGAGGTCGGCCGTCTTCGTCTCCATCCAGAGCAGGTCGGCGAACGGCGCCGCCGCGAGCGACTTCGCAATCGCATACGGAATGCCGCCGCGAACCTGGAAGTAGCCCTCCGGAGTCTTGGCCGCCTCGCAGTCCCAGACGATGACGATGCCGAGCTCGCGGGCCTTCTCGCGCGCTGCGAAGATCGATGCCGTCGCCGCGAATTCCCGCCACGCCGCGACCGACATCTCGAGCGGCTCGCCCTCGCTTTCGCGGAACTCGAGCACCTCGGCCACGGCATCGCCGTAGGTCATCAGTCGTCCTTCGTCCTCCCACGCTTCGAGGAACTTGTTCGCAACGCCGTCGAACATGGCGTCGAGCGACGTCACCTTGCCCGAATGCCACGCGTCGGCCGCTTCGGCGGCCACGGCAAAGAGCCCTCGACGCTCGAGCCACTCCATGGCCTGGGCCGTCTCGCCTTCGGGTATGGCGTACAGCAGGTGTCCGTTGAGCTCCTTTACGCCCAGGTCGTGCATGTGCCGGATGAGCGCGAGGAACGCGGGCTTGTAGGCTGGGACGGCGCGGTTCGTGACACCGAGCAGGAACGGCTGGTCGCGCTCGTCGCCGCGGCCGTCGAGCAGGTTCGCCGCCTCGGCGTCAGTCCGCGCGACGATGATCCCGGCGACGCCCATGACGTCGAGCTGGAACCGCGCGGCGTTCAGGCGCTTGCACTGCTCGTCGGATGCGACGAGCACCTTGCCGCCCTGGTGGCCGCACTTCTTCGTGCCCGGTCGCTGGTCCTCGATGTGGTATCCGGGAACGCCGACCTCGACGAACCGGCGAATGAGGTTGCGGACGTGCGGGTCGCCGCCGTGACCGGTGTCGGCGTCGGCGATGATGAACGGACGGAAGTCGACCGCCGGCGTCGCGGCGCGCTGCGCTTCGGTCATCTTCAGCCGCAGGTAGTTCTGGTTGCGATCGGCCGTCAGCAGTGCGCGCACGAGCGTCGCCGCCTCGTCAGGCACCTGGCTGAGCGGATAGCTGGCGAGGTCCGGTCCCGGATCCTCGGTCGTATTGCCCTTGGCCGACGTGGCCCAACCGCCGAGGTAGATGGCCTCGATGCCCATTCGCTTGAGCGCGACGGCCTGTCCGGGCGAGTAGGGGCCAAATGTCGTGATGCTCTTGCGTTCGGCGAAGAGCTCGCGCATTCGATCGTAGAAGGCCTTCGCGGCCTCGCGCGCGACCGTGTAGTCGGTTGCGATCGTGCCGCGCTGCTCCACAACCTGGCGCGCAGTGTAGAGCCGGACGATCCCGTCGAACCGGGCGCTGTTGAACAAGTCCTCGGTCGCCTGGATGTCGAGATCTAAACGGGTGGCGCTTTCCGGTTTGGACGATGTCATGTGGTGGTTCCTCCCATGCTCCCAACGAAATCGGGGTTCTCTGTGAGCCGAGTCCCGTCTTTCTCAAATGCCTCGACATAGGCCCGAATGCGGGCCCTGGCCGTGTCTAGGTCGCTGCTACCGAGGTTCAGGTTGAGCAGATCGATGTACCAGGGCGGTTTCACGGCATCCGCGACGTAAGCGGCCACGATCTCGCGCGCAATCGGCAGCGTCGTCGCCTTGGAATCATCGTGCACGTCGCGATTGCCCGCCGCGAGCAGCTTTGCGTACTCCTCGTCGAGCAGCCGCGCGAAGAGCGCCGCGTCGAACGTGTCGCCCGCCCGCGCGCCCGTCTCGGGGTCGTCGTCGGTAAGCTGCGCAGCCTTGTGAATCCACTCCCAGAGGATGCTGACGCGGATCTCGCCCGTCGCCATGTCTTCCATCAGGTAAAGCACGTCGTCGTTGCCGAAGAAGTCCGCCGGCTTGAGCGCCGCCGCCTGGAAGCCGCGCAGAAACGCGTTGCCGTACTGGAGCGCGACGCTCAGCAGGTCGCGGGCTCCGCGCACCGTTCGCGGCGCCGGCTCGAGCATCGCGAGCCCGGCGGCGTCTTCATCGGTGTAGGTGAGCGGCGGGAACTCGCGGCCGAGCTGATTGGCTTCGTCAACGGCTTCCCAGATCGGGCGGACGATGTGGACCATCTTCCAGTGGGCGACCCACTTGCCGCTCGCACCGGATTTCTGCTCGCGTTCGCCTCCCGCTTTCGCCCGCGTCATCCCCGAAGTCACGCCCGCTTCTGATCCGACGGGGATGTTCGGCTCCATGCCGCCCTGCCAGAGGGCGAACCGGCCGTTGCGGTCCGGCGTGTTCATGGCACGGCGCACGCGGTCCTCGTAGGTCCGCATGTAGCCGTAGGTCATGGTGATGGCATCGATGTTCGGGTTGACGAAGTCCGCGTCCCACGCGAGCGCGTCGGCGACGCTGTTGATGTAGTCCCACCGGCCCGTGTTGTAGCCAACGAAATGCAGGCCTAGCGCCGCGCGGATTTCCATGAGCTGGAACGCCTGTTCGATCTGCTCGACGAGGACGTAGGCTTTGATCGTACCGTCGGCAAGGCCGAGGTGGCGCTCGAGCGCAGAGAGCATGTCGTTCCAGAGCGCGGCTTCGCCGGCGGTCTGGATCTTCGGCAGGTAGAGAACGATCGAACGCCCGGCGGCGCGCAGGCGCTCGTGGTTGTTGACGACGTAGAGCACCAGATCGACGATCGAGGCGGAGAAGCCCGTGCCGTCCGCCAGGCGAATGTGCCGGTCGTCGAGATGGAGACCGCGGCAACGGAAGATCGTCGTCGTGAACTCGAGCTGCTCGCGCCAGTCGGCGATGATCGGCCGGCCAAAGAAGCCTTCGGCCCAACGGTTCATCTCGCCGGAAACGTGTTCGGCAACGGTCAGGAAGCGCGGGTCGCGCGCGATGGCGAGCTTGAGGTTGCGCTGGTTTTCGAGCGACATCGTGTCGACCTGTCCGAGCGCGTCTTCACCGTCGAACATCCAGCCGTCGGCGCCCGAAAGCAGCGCGTAGGCGACGTTTCGCAGGCCTTCCTCCGTGGTCGATCGCGGGCGAGCTGCCGGGCCGGTGCCCTGGATCCACTGTCGCTGCAGGTCCGCTGGGATCTCGCTGCCGTCGAAGTTGCCGGCCCGGGCATCCGCGACGCGGATCGAGGTCCGGGGGATGATCGAGTCGGAGGCGAGAAACCTGATGCGTTGACGGTCGCGGAATCGCACGAGCCGCCGCGCGGTACGCTCATTCATCAGGTTCCGCCGATCACGGTTGAACGGCGCAAGTGCTTCGAGCGCGTCGATGGCAGGGGGCGTGTATACGTCCGGATAGGCGCGTAGAACGCCGTCGCGGAATTCGAGGCTGCGTGTCATCGTGTCCTCGACTTTCAGTCCGGCCAGTGAGCTGGGCCCATCTTAGGCTCGATGACGCACTGCGTCAACATGGGAGGAGAGTTGACAGGATTTTCAGGATTCACAGGATTTACAAGAGAGAATCCTGTTAATCCTGCAATCCTGTCGACTCTCCTACTTCGCCATCGGATAGATCGGTTCGATATCGACGGGGACGCCCTTCAGGCGATCGAGGGCCCCCTGCATTTCGGGACGGATGATGCCGTATTTGTCGATGAGGGCCTTGGCCTTCGTGTACGACCCTTCCGCCTGGAGCGTCAGGATCTCGGCCGTCAGCTTGCGCACTCCGTCGCGTATCTTCTCGGGGACGATCGCGAACGTGCCCGTCTTCGGGTCGAAGCGGATCGCGCCTTCGTCGATCAGGTAGTTGAACTGGATTGCGACGCCCTTGCCGTGCGCTTCCTTGATGCCGAACCGCACCGACCGGAAGATGCTCGACAGGAACGTCGTGTACATCGTCTGCTCGAGCTGCCTGTCGAGCACGCCCTTGTCGACGAGCGTCTGCAGCGCCCAGAGGCCCGAGATGTCGGCCTTCGCTTCCTCGATCGCCGAATACAGCTCCTTGAGCTCGCCGCGAACGGTCGTCTGGCGTCCGTCGACCGTGATCACGCTCGGCCCGATGCCGTGCAGCAGCTCGTGCATGAGCACGTGCGTGAAAAACGCGTCGAACTTCACGTTCTTCTGGTCCTTCGCGGCGAGCACCACGCGCGAGATCGGCACGAGGGTCTTCGCGAACTTGGCCTCCTGCACGTTCTTGAGCATCACGCGCTTCGAGCCCTTCTCGGCCACGACGCGCTCGTCGTTGGGCAGGTTGAACGCGGCCGTCTGCACGCCCGAGTTCCCTTCGCCCGAGCTGAACACGACGTTGACGACGCGGATAGGCGCGCCGCCGCCGATCTTCGGGTTGCGGTACTTCGGATCGATCGGAAGCTGGTTCTCGAGACCCTGCAGCTCGGCGCCGAACTTGTGCAGCTTCTGCGATTCCGCCTCGTCGCGAAGGGTGACATACGCCTCGAACGCCGCCTTGTAGCCGTACAGCTCGTCCGAATAGGTCTCGTACGGCCCGATCGTGACGTCGATCGGCGCGTCGAGGTCCATCCACGCGACGTCGCTCGCGTAGTAGTCGTCTGAGCCGAACGCGTCGGCGCGTTTCTCGAGGTAGCTGCGCAGCGTGGCGTTGTCGGTGAGCGCCGCGGCCTCGCGCAGGAGCTTCGCCGCGGGGACGAGGTATTCCTTGTACTCCTCGGAGTAGGGAGCGAGCTTCAGCTTGCCGTCGGCGCCACGGCGGATGGCGTGGAAGAAGCCGGTCGCCTTGACCTTGTCGGATTCGGAGAGAGTCGCGACCCAGGCGTCGAACTCGGCCTTCGTCATGTCGTCGGGATAATGTGCGGCCTGCGGCGGCTTGTGCTCGGGGACGCCCTCGATGAAGGCCATGTTCTCGTCGAGCTGCGACCACGGTCCCTGGCTGATCCGCAGGTAGCGGTAGCGCGCCTGTCCGAGTACCGTGCGGTCGGCAACCATCTTCGCGAAGAGTGCGGCGTTGCCGCTCCAGACCTGGCGACGGAAGAGCGGATCGAAGAGCTTTGCCGCCTCGATGATCTTTGCGAGGGCCTTGCGGTCGCCGGCGGAGAGCTTGCTCGTGTCGGCTGTGATGACGGTCGGCGAGAAGCGCGCGATCTTCGCCTTCATTGCGGCGACGTCGCCGGCCGATGCCTTGGCGCCGGTACGACCAGCCTTTGGCACGCCTGCGTACACGTTCGTTGAGACCGCCGATACGAGGAAGAGGGCGGCCAGAATCGCCGCGCGCCGCGAATGTCGCATGATGAGTTCATCCTTGTGCAATAGGGATAGCGTACGGTCGCAAGGATACTCGCACCGCCGGAATCGTGCACGACCGGTTGCCATCTGTTCTTTGTGCCTCTGCGTCTTTGAGCCTTTGCGCCTTTGCGCGAACTTCTCGTTCGACTTGAAGAAGTTCGCGCAAAGGCGCAAAGGCGCAAAAGACCAGTAGCTTGGGGCTGTCCCTCTAGCTCGCCGCGGCCCCACCCTCGACCGGCGCCGCCGACCGCACGCCGTCCGACACGCCCGCCTCGTACACCTTGAAGTTCTTGTTGAACAGGTGCGCGAGCTTGTTCGCCGTCGAGTCGTATGCCGCCTTGTCGGTCCACGAGTTTCGCGGAATCAGGATCTGCGACGGAACGTTCGAGCATTCCGCCACGACCTCGAACCCGAACACCGGATCCTTCACCGTCGGAGCCTTCGCCAACTCACCGGAGTAGATCGCGTCGAGAATCGCACGGCTGTACTTCAGCTTCACCCGGCTGCCGACGCCGTACGAACCGCCGCTCCAGCCCGTGTTGACGAGCCAGACGTTCGCGTTGTGCTGCTTCATCTTCTCCGCAAGCAGTTCCGCATATTTCCCGGGATGCCACACGAGGAACGGACCGCCGAAGCACGGCGAGAACGTCGCCTGAGGCTCGGTCACGCCGATCTCCGTGCCCGCGACCTTCGCGGTGTAGCCGCTGATGAAGTGGTACATCGCCTGCTCCGCCGACAGCCGGCTGACCGGCGGCAGCACTCCGTACGCATCGCACGTCAGAAAGATCACGTCAGTGGGATGGCCGGCCATGCACGGCAGCTTGGCGTTCGGGATGAACTCGATCGGATAGCAGCCGCGCGTGTTCTCGGTGATGGTCGTGTCGGTGTAGTCCACGACGTGCGTGTGCTTGTTGTAAACCACGTTTTCGAGAATCGACCCGAACCGCAGCGCCTGGAAGATGTCGGGCTCGTTCTCCGCCGTCAGGTTGATCGCCTTCGCGTAGCAGCCGCCTTCGATGTTGAACACGCCCTCGTCGGTCCAGCAGTGCTCGTCGTCGCCGATGAGCAGGCGGTTCGGATCGGCCGACAGCGTCGTCTTGCCGGTGCCCGACAGGCCGAAAAGCACGGACGAAGCACCCGTCTTCGGGTCAGCCGTCGCCGAGCAGTGCATCGACAGCACGCCGTGGCGGGGCATGAGGTAGTTCATGATCGTGAACACCCCCTTCTTCATCTCGCCGGCGTACTCCGTGCCGAGGATGACGAGCTCGCGCGACTCGAGAGACAGGTCGATCGACGTCTTCGACGTCATGCCGGGTGTCAGACGGTTCGCCGGGAATCGGCCTGCGTTGTAGATGACCGCGTCCGGTTCGCCAAATTCCTTGAGCTGCGATACCGACGGACGGATGAGCATGTTGTGCATGAAGAGCGCGTGGTACGGGCGCGCGCAGATGACGCGGATTTTCAGACGGTGATTCGGATCCCAGCCGGCGTATGCATCGACGCAGTAGAGGTGGTCGCGCGTGTTGAGGTAGTCCTTCGCGCGCTCGAGGTTGATGTCGAACGTCTTGCGGTCCATGTCGATGTTGACCGGGCCCCACCACACGTCGGCTTCGCTCGCCGGATCGCGCACGACGCGCTTGTCCTTGGGCGATCGGCCGGTTCGCTCGCCGGAGTAGGCGATCAACGCGCCAGTGTTCGAGATGGCGGGATCGTCGTCGTAGGCAAGGGACTCGGCATAGAGCTTGGCCGGGTTCAGGTTGCGTCTAATGTCGGCGACGGTAATCCCGTACGCGCTGAGATCAAAGCTGCTCATCTCGTCTTCTCCTTGGAGCGTGCACAGCGGCGGATATCCAGGCGACTGGTGACGGTCGCCACGCGCTATTTGCGCGGGCTGCCAATGTACCAGCATGCGGCGCGCATGGGCGAGAGGCGTGGGGAGGGGAGAATTCGCGCAAAGGCGCAAAGGCGCAAAGGTCAGACAAGGAGACTGGACGTGTGAAATGCGGCTTCTTCCGCCAGCAGGTCTTCCTTGGCGCCTTTGCGCCTTTGCGCGAATTGCTTGTATCGTCCGATTGATGCGCCTTCCGGTTCGCGATGACACGCTCGCGGAGTTTGCGAGGTCGAAGTTCGCCAAGCACGGCCGCGGTGCAGTAGTCGTCATGGAAGGAAGCGTCGTCGAGACGGTCGCCGGCGAAAAATACGGGACGGCGCTGGCCTATCTCTACGAGGGCTCGGATCTGCTGATGCAGGTCGGCGGACGGTGGCCGGGCACGACGAAGCTTGCGGTGGAGACGTACGACCCGGTGCGCGAGATCGTGGTGATCACGCTGGACATGGGGAACAACGTGGATGCGTTCCTGATACCGATGCCGGAGGAAGGGCATTAGGTCTTCACTTTGCGCCTTTGCGCCTTTGCGCGAGATTTCACGCAAAGGCGCAAAGGCGCAAAGGAAAGAGAAGGCTATTTGGTGAAGAGCGGAGCGAGGGCCGGGGAATCGCGCTGCGCCAGGGTTTCGCGGATGCGCACGAGCTCGTCGATGAGTTCTCCGAGCGGGACTTCGATGGCGTCGGCGTTGTCTTCCAGGATGTCACTCCAGACGCTCCACGGGCTCTCCGCCAACCGCGTCATCGATGCGAGTCCTGGACCGGCAGCCAGCGGTTGGTCCGTACGCCCTGCGACCCGCGCCAGCGCACAAGCCAGCAGTTGCGGAACGTGACTGACCCGAGCGACGTGCCGGTCGTGGTCCTGGGCCGACACCCGCACCGGCTCGGCGCCAAGCATCCGCACGACCTCCATGACGCGTATCATCGGCTCACCGTCATAACCCACGAGCGCCCACGCCGCGCCGTCGAACAGATCCTCACGCGCCGCGCCGGCCCCCGACACTTCGGACCCCGCCATCGGATGCCCGCCGACGAACCGCCCTCCGAGCGCCGACGCTGCCTCCATCACCGTCCGCTTCGTCGATCCGCAGTCCGTCACGACGACGTCGCGGCCGCCGAGGTCGCCAAGTTCCCCGAGCGTCGTCACGATAGCCGCGACCGGCGCCGCGAGCACGACAAGGTCTCCGTCGACGATGTCTGCCGGCGCAAGCGGCCTCTCGTGCACGCGCGTGAACGTACCGGTGCCTCGCGCCTCGCTCGCACGCGCCGGCGACGGCTCGAACGCATCGACGGGTACGGTCACTCCGGCGCGCCGCATCCCGAATGCGACCGATCCGCCGATGAGCCCCGCGCCGACGACGACGATGCGCTCAAACGGCAGCATCGCCCGGGTATGTTCCAGGGGCGCTCGGATACGAGCCCAGCACGCGCACCGACCGCGTCACCCCCGCCAGTTCCGCGAGTGCGGCATCGACGTCCGCCTCCGCCGCATCACCGACGAGGTCCACGAGAAACGCGTATTCGAACGGAGAGCCCCTCAACGGACGGCTCTCGAGCTTCGCCAGATCGATTCCGCGATCGGCGAAAGGCCGCAGGCAGTCGAGCAGCGCTCCGGGCCGGTTCGCCACCGTGAACACTATCGTCGTCTTCACACCGACGGTGGATTCGTCGTACCGGAGAGGGACCCTGTCGCGTCGAACGACACGCACGAACCGCGTGAAGTTCGCCGGATCGTCCTCGAGGCCCTCGGCGAGAACGCTTCCGCCGTATACCGCCGCCGCATTCGCGCCGGCAATCGCAGCGTCGGCCGGATCACCGGCACGCACGACCATCTCAACCGCGCCCGCGGTGTCATACACGGCGACAGCCTCGACATGCGGGCGAGCCGCGAAGAACCCCGTGCACTGCTGCAACGCCACGGGGTGCGACAGCACGCGCCGGACGTCTTCGATCCGCGCACCCGGTGTTCCGATTAGCGCGTGCGAAATGCGCAGCACCGTCTCGCCGACGATCGCGAGGTCGCGCGCCAGCAATAGATCGACGACCGCGTGAACCGTGCCGGCCAGCGTGTTCTCGACCGGAACGACGCCGCACGCCGTCCGGCCCGAGTCAACGGCGTCGAACACGTCATCGAATCTCGAGCACGGCAACGTCGACGCGCGTTCGCCGAGGAGCGCGACGGCCGCGGCCTCCGAAAACGCGCCAGGCGCGCCCTGAAACGCTGCAGCGATCGAGCCCGAGCGGCCGGCCCCGCCGTGCAACGGCATCGGATTGGGTGTGATGACGCTCACGTGCCTTCCCTACGCCGCCGTCGCCGTTTCGCGGGATTCGGCCGCGCGCGTTTCGGCAATGATCGCGCGGAAGAGACGCTCGACCGCTTCGCCGCCAAGCGGCCCGTCCGCGGCCAGACAGACGCGGCCGAGCACGTCGGCCTCGCGCTCCGGTGCGTGGATCTCGTGCCCCGCGGCGCGCTTGATCCGTCCGACGCGCAGCGCCATCCGGGCCCGCTCCTCGAGCAGTGCGACGATCCTCTCGTCGATCTCGTCGATGCGGTCGCGGTAGGCCCCCATCGACACCGACGTCCCGCTTCCGGGACCGGCAACGGACCGACCCTCCAACGCGAGATGGCCGACGAGATCGCGCATAAGGTCCGCGAACATCTCGGGCGTCAGCGACTGCGCGCCGTCCGACAGCGCGTCCTCGGGCGATGGATGCACCTCGATGATGAGGCCGTCGGCGCCGGCGGCGGCGGCGGCCTTCGACAGCGGGGCGATGAGCTCCCGGATTCCAGTGCCGTGGCTCGGATCGACGAGGACCGGAAGGTGCGTCCGGCCCTTGAGCACCGGGACGGCGTTGAGGTCGAGAGTGTTGCGCGTTGCGGTCTCGAAAGTGCGGATTCCGCGCTCGCAGAGGATGACGTCGGGGTTGCCGCTCGCGAGAACGTATTCGGCCGCCTGCAGCAGCTCATCGATCGTCGTCGACATGCCGCGCTTCAGGAGCACCGGTTTGCCGATCCGGCCGAGGGCCTTCAACAGCGCGAAATTCTGCGTGTTGCGCGCGCCCACCTGCAGCACGTCGGCGTAGCGCGCAACGAGCTCGACGTCCTCGGGCGCGATGACCTCGGTGACGGTGGGCAGGCCGACGCTGCGGCCGGCTTCGGCGAGCAGTTCGAGGCCTTCTTCGCCGAGGCCCTGGAACGAATACGGCGACGTGCGGGGCTTGAAGGCGCCCCCGCGGAGCATGCGGGCTCCACCGGCGGCGACGCCGCGGGCGGCGGCGAGCATCTGGTCACGGGTCTCGACGGCGCAGGGGCCGGCGGCGACGACGAACTCCGGCCCGCCGACCTCCACGCGGCCGAGGCGGACACGCGTGCCTTCGGGTCGCGCGTCGCGGGCGACGAGTCTGTATGGCGATTCGGATGATTTCGGCATTTTGGACCTCTTCGTGTGCGGAAAATGAAAGAGGCCCGCTCCCTCGGTGTGAGAGAGCGGGCCTCGTGAAAGTCTGTGTGGCGTTCGCGCCTAGACCACGGTTCTGCCCGCTCCTCTGGGGTAGGTAAATCCGTAGCTAAACAGGAACGCAGACACACGCACGCCGCTCGGACGGGAGATGCCGGCCGGCCAGGACGTTGCGTTGTGTCGGGTGGTGGTCATTACCGGGCCGCAGTATGGGGACTCGAGCGACTCAGGTCAAGCACGAAATTTACAAGTGAAGGAGAGTGGACAGGATTACAGGATTTTCAGGATTGACAGGATTTGCTTTGGGTTGATCGGACGGTGCTCTACATACCCAAAGCAAATCCTGTCAATCCTGAAAATCCTGTAATCCTGTCCACTCTCCTCTCACCTCGGCTTCAGCGTGGGCGTAGGCTTGCGCGGCAGCATCTCGTCGCGCGTCGCCGCGTTGTACAGGAACGCCGCCACGACAATCGACGCCTGCATCAGGTCTTCACGCTGCGCCCGGTCGTAGACGTCCATGTTCGAATGGTGCGTAAGCCCGTTAGCCCCGCTGATCGAATACTCCACCTCGTCCTGGATGAACTGGAACCCCGGCAGCCCCGCATCCTCGAACGCCTCGTGATCCGTCGATCCCGTGGACCGGGCCGTCACCGCCGAAACTCCGAGATCCCGAAGCGGCTCGATCCACGCCTTGAACACCGGACCGAGCGCCGAGTTCCCCTCCGCATAGATCCCGCGGATCCGCCCCGTGCCGTTGTCCATGTTGAAATACGCCGCGAGTTTCCCGTAATCGGCCTTGAGCATCAGCGGGCCGGTCGGCTTGCGCAGCCACGCTGGCTTGGCGATCTCGGCCGGATCGGTAGGTGCCGGCCACTCCGCGAAGTTCTTCGCGACGTACGCTTCCGACCCGTAGAGCCCCTGCTCCTCGCCCGACCACAGCGCCACGCGGATCGTTCGCCGCGGCTGCAATCCGGCCGCCTTCAGGATTCGCACGGCCTCCATCATCACGGCGCTGCCTGCCGCGTTGTCGGTCGCACCCGTGCCGGCGTGCCACGAGTCGAGGTGCGCTCCGCACATCACGATCTCGTCCTTCTTGTCCGTTCCCGGGATCTCGGCGATGGTGTTGTATGCCATCGGATCCGCGTCGTGCCACGTCGCGCGGATGTCGATCTCGAGCTCGACGTCCAGCTTCCGGTCGATGAGGCGCGCAATGCGGTTGTAGTGCTCGATCGCCATTACGAGCTGTGGGACGCCGTTGGACGAACCCGGCTTGTAGGCACTCGTGCCCGACACACGGACGACGCCGCGATCCCACGGGCTCGGTTCGATGACGGCGAGCACGCCTTCGCTCGTCCAGAACTCGGAGAGCGTCTTCGCAAAGGCGTAACGCCTCGCAATGGCGGCCATGTCGTACTGCCGGCCCGATCGGCCGAACTCGACCATCGTCTCTTCGTGCAGCTCTTCCTCGGTGTATCGAGACAGCAGCGGCTTGTCGAGCGGCTTGAGCTCGCGCTCGTTGCCGGTCATCACGATCGCGCCTGCGAGCTTGCCCTTGAGCGCGGCGAGATCCGCTTCCGACTCAGGCTGCTTCGGCACGCGGACGATTTTGCCGCGCTTCACACCGCCCGTTCCGGGCGTCCAGGCCTTGGGGATCGCAATGAGGGGCGTCGCCAGCGGCGTCACCATGTGCACGGAGCAATGCTCGAGCGACCATCCACGTCCGAACGGCCCCCACGCCTCGAGGTGCGCGTTCGCAAGACCCCACTCCGTGAGCTGGTCGCGCGTCCATTCGTTCGCGCGCTTGAGCGAGGGCGACCCGGTAAGTCGCGGACCGATGACGTCGGTGAGCATCGCGACCGTTTCCATCACCTTCGAGTTCTTGAGTCCCTCGTGCCGGATGCGCGTCATCGCGCCGAGATCGACCCTTTCGGGCGACTGCGCGAGCGCGACGGGCGATACCGCGATGGCGGCGAGAAGGGCGATGGCCGTGGCGGCCAGAAACCTGCGTGTTGTCATTGCGAGCATTCCTTTCGGTCGGGTGGTGCTGAAGTGCGCCATTCTCGCAGATCCACGTTGATCTGGAGCACCCGAACAGGCAGACTCCGGCGCATGAGCGATTCCGCGCCCCAAACCGTGTTGCTGTTGTCGAGTGCCGAGAAAGGGCACGCCTTCATACGGGAATGCCGGGCGCAGGGTTGCCACGTGATTCTCCTGACCCGCGAAAAGTGGGCGCACGCCGGGTGGCCGTGGGAATCGATCGACCAGTTCGAGACGCTGGGGTCACTCGACGAGTGGAACGACGTCCTCGGCGTCGTCAACCGCATCGCGCGCGAGCGCCATATCGACCGCATCGTCGCGCTCGACGATTTCGACGTCGAGTGCGCGGCCATGATGCGCGAGCACCTGCGCATGCCGGGGATGAGCTACTCGACGTCGCGCCGCTTCCGCGACAAGCTCGCGATGCGCGTGGCAGCCGTCGACAACGGCATCGTCGTCCCGGATTTCGTGCAAACGCTCAATGTTTCAGACATCGCGGCGTTCGTCGAGCGCGTGAATCCACCGTGGATCCTCAAGCCGCGAGGCGAAGCCGCCGCGGTCGGCATCAAGAAGATCGAATCGGTCGGCGTGTTGTGGTCGGCGCTCAACGAGCTCGGCGACAAGCACCCGTATTTCCTCGTCGAGCAGTACGTGCCGGGAGACATCTTCCACGTGGACTCGGTCGTGTCGGAGCGCGAAGTCGTCTTCGCGCTGCCGAGCCGGTACGGCAAACCGCCTTACGACGTCGCTCACGGAGGCGGCATCTTCACGACGCGGACGCTGACGCCCGAGTCGGGCGACGCGCAGACGCTGAGGGCGCTCAACCGCGAAGTCATCAAGGCGCTCGGGCTCGTGCGTGGCGTGACACACACCGAGTTCATCCGGGGGCACGAAGCCGGGCAGTTCTACTTCCTCGAGACGGCGTCGCGCGTGGGTGGCGCGAACATCGCGGAGCTCGTCGAGGCGTCTTCCGGAATCAATTTGTGGCAGGAGTGGGCGCGGATCGAGCTGGCGACGGGACGGCGCGGGTACACGCTGCCTGAGCACACGGATCGGCCGGCGGGAATCCTGATCTCGCTCGCGCACCAGCAGCACCCGGACACGTCGGCGTACGACGATCCGGAGATCGTCTGGCGGCTGAACAAGGACTTCCACGCCGGGCTGATCGTGGCGTCGGACTCGGCCGACCGCGTCGGCGAGCTGCTCGAGAGCTACAGCCGCCGGTTCGTCGATGACTTCTCGGTCACGATGCCGGCGCCGGATTCGCTCAGACATTAGACAGGATTACAGGATTTTCAGGATTAGCAGGAAAATCCTGTGAATCCTGTAATCCTGTCTAATTCTGCCTCAGGTCTTGAGCGATGCCGTCGTAATCGAACGACGTGATCTCGTAGGGATTGCCGTCCGGGTCCGAGAAGTAAAGCGACCAGCACACGTCGTGATCGACGGGCTCGAGGGTCGTGCCGAGCTCAGCTCTGGCGTGTGGAAGCCAGGCGAGGAACGCTTCCCTTGATACATGCAGCGCGATCGTCGAGTGGTTGGGCTTTGGCGGACGCTCGAAGAGCGCGATGTGCACGGAGCCCGATTCGTTCGCGATCACGAGCGGGCCGCCATCGGTAGCCCAGAACGCGAGATCGTCGATCCGACGGAACCCGAACACACGCTCGTACCAGCTTTCGGCCGCCGCGCGGTCCGAGACGTAGACGTGGATGTGGTCGAATCGGTCAATTGTTGGTGTCACGTACTTTCCCTCCGATTCCTCTTGTGTCGCGAAGCCCGCTTGCTCGTCCATTGTACCGGCGCCGATGCCGACCCGCCCTCCCGCTTGTGATCCCTCGACCCCGGCTCGATAATCGCCGCATGCATCCGGACCGACGCGCGTTCTTGATCGAGCTCGTCCGGAAAGCCAACGCCGCCCCCGTCGAGGATCGCGAAGCCTTCCTCGCTCGCGCGTGCGCCGGCGATCCGGAACTGCGTGCTGACCTCGACCGTCTGTTCTTCGAGGCCGAGGGCGACGAACTGGTCTCGATGGGCGGCGGGGTCGACGATGCCGGTTCGTCGGCGCCGTCCCTGGCACGCACGCTCGTCGGAAGGCCCGAGCCTCCGAACTTCGATCTCGCGACGACGGTCACGGACCGGAGCTCGCCTCGGTTGACGCGTTCCTGCCCCGCCTGCCGCACCGCATTCACGCGCGACGTTCAGCTCTGCCCGCACGACGGTGAACCTCTCGAGTCAGACCCCGCGCTGCTCGTCGGCACGACGCTCGACGGCCTCTACCACGTCGAATCGCTCGTCGGCAGCGGTGGAATGGGGACCGTCTTTCGCGCGCGCCACGTTCTGCTCGGCGACACGGTTGCCATCAAGATGCTGCCCGACAGCGCCTCGGGAAACGCAATCTGGCTGCGGAGGTTCCTGCGCGAGGGCCAGGCCGCGAGGCGATTCCGCCATCCGAATGCCGTGGTCGTCCACGACCTGCGCGTCTCGAGCGAAGGACCCGTATACCTCGTCCTCGAATATGTCGACGGCGTATCGCTCAGAGCCGAGCTTCGTCGGCGACGGCGCTTTTCACCGCTCGACGCCCTTGCCATCCTCGAGCAGATCGCCGGAGCGCTCGATGCGGCCCACCGCGCAGGCGTCGTGCATCGCGACCTGAAGCCCGAAAACGTCATGCTCACGACCATCGACGGCGCGCTCGTCGCGAAAGTCGTCGACCTCGGTCTCGCCCGACTCGACGATGGGCATTCGGAGCTCACCGGAAGCCTGACCCAGGCCGGCACGATCCTTGGCACGCCGCGCTACATGTCTCCCGAACAGTGGGGGCGACCGCAGCGTGACGGGAGCGACGCGATCGACGGCCGAACGGACGTCTACAGCCTTGCGGTGACCGCGTTCGAGCTGCTGGCTGGCCAGGCGCCCTTTGACGCGAAGAGCACGTACCGCCTTCGCGACCTGCACATAGGCGCGTTGCCGCCGATGTTGAACGCCGTCAAGCCCGATATCGCGGAGAGCGTCGCTCGCGCGGTCGATTCGGGCCTCGCAAAGGACCGCGCCGACCGGCCGCAGACACCGGGAGCCCTGGTCGCGCTGCTGCGGCAGGCAATCGCGCCGTCGACCCGCTCGTTGCACACGGGCTCGCTGCGGTCGCGCGCCGACAATCGCACGACCGCGAACCTCACCGTCATAGACGAGGCCGCAACAGACGGATGGAACCTCGCTACAGTCGCCGCAGGGAACGAGACGAGCGAACTGCCGCCGGCCAGTCTCCCTCCTGAGTCGACGAGCTACATCGGCGGACGCAGCCAGATCGACGCGATCTGCGAGTGTCAGCCGTCGGGGCGCGTTTTGACGCTCGTCGGCGCAGGGGGCATAGGCAAGACTCGTCTGGCTCTGCAGGTCGCCCGGGTGCGGCGCGACGCTTATCCGCACGGCGTCTTTTTCGTCGATCTCGCCGCCGTAACGGACCCACAGCTGACGGCTGCAACCGTCGCGGCAGCTGTGGGCGTTGCGGAACAGCCGGGCCGTCCGTTTCTCGATGTGCTTCGGGCCGAGCTCGCCGGCAGCTCGATGCTCGTCGTACTCGACAACTGTGAGCACCTGCGCGAGGCGAGCGCGACCGTCGTGGGAGCACTCGTCGAATCGTGCCCGGCCGTGCACGTGCTGGCCACGAGTCGCGAACCGCTGGGACTCGCGTCGGAGCGGCTCTGGACGGTTGCTCCGTTGGCGACACCGGACGTGGCGGCGGGCGCGTCGTTCCGCGATCTGGCGGCCGTCGAATCCGTCGCCCTGTTCGTCGAGCGAGCTCGAGCCCAGCGACCCGGTTTCGCGGTCACCGCCGACAACGCGCAGGCGATCGCCGCACTCTGTGTTCGCCTCGACGGCCTGCCGCTCGCGATCGAGCTTGCGGCAGCGCGCTGCGGCGTCCTGACGCCGGCGCAGATCCTGGAGCGGCTGGCGGGTCGACTGGACCTGCTGGCGACGCGGCAGTCGGGCGTGCCGTCGCGACAGCGCACGTTGCGTGCATCGATCGACTGGAGCGTGCAGCTGCTCGAGCACGATGTTCGCCGGGCACTGTCGAGTCTCTCGGTCTTTCGCGGCGGATGGACGCTCGAGGCCGCTGAGCGCGTTGCGGAGGGCGCTGTCGATCTCGTCGACGTGCACGAGAGATTGTGCGAAAGCTCGTTGATCGTTGCCGACGACGACGGCGTTGCCATTCGATTTCGCATGCTCGAGATGATTCGCGAATACGCCGACGAGCAACTCGGCGATGACGAGCGGCGATCGCTGCGCTGTCGCCACGCCTCGTGGATCACCGATATCGTCGCGGCCGCGGGATTGAGCGACCGCAACGAAAAACCTGAGTGGCTCGTCCGCCTCGACTCCGAGATTGCGAACATCCGCGCGGCTATCGCCTTTGGACAGACGGGGGAAGCTGACCCGGAGACTGCGGTTCGGCTCGTCGCCGGAATACTTCCGTACTGGGCCTTTCGAGGCCAGCTTCGCGAGGGCCGAGCCGCAACGGATGCATCCCTGCACGCGCATCCGGGCGTCGGCGGCGCATCACGAGCGGCGGCGCTCAACGGTCTCTCGATGATCGCGGTCATCCAGTCCGAGCCCGACGTCGCGCATCGGTTTGCGGCTGAAGCGCTCGACATCTACCAGACGTTGGGCGACGAACGCGGCGCCGCCGACTCACTCGAGCGGCTCGCTCGAGTCGCGATCGTGACGGCCGATTTTCAGGAAGCTCGCGCACACTCCGAAGCCAGCGCCGCGATCTGGTCGCGTCTGGGCGACGAGGCGCGACTCGGGTCGATGCGCGTCACGTTCGGGTGGATCTCGCAGGAGCTCGGCGAATTCGAGCGCTCGAAAGCCGAGCTCGTGAGCGCAGCCGAGGCGCTGCGGCGCGCCGACAACCGTCGGGGCATCGCCGTAACGATGGTCATCCTCGGAGAGACGCTGCATCACCTTGGCGACTACGTCGGAGCCATCGAGTGCCTGCGTGAATGCGAGACAATTGCCACGGAGCTCGGGCACCTGTTTCTCGTGGCGAGTGCTGCCCACGCGATCGGCGTCGTGGAGCGTGACACTTCTGAACTTGAAAGTGGAGAGGCTGCCGCCAATCGTCTCGACGTCGCGGAGGCCGCTGCCGACCGTGCCGTCACAATGAACCGGGAGCTGGCGATACCGGATTCACTCGGAGCGTCGCTCGTCCTTCGCGGATCGATCGCACTCCGGCGTGGCGATGTGGCGGGCGCAGCGGACATGGTTCGCGAAGGTACGCGAATGCGCTACGAGTCTGCCGGGAGGCGCGGCGCGGCGCTTGGACTTGAAGCCGTGTCGGACGTCCTTTCGGCGACTGGTGAGTTTGCGCGCTCCGCACGATTGCTTGGCGCCGCCGATTCGGAGCGCCAGGCGGTTGGAATGGCGAGGTCGATCGTCGAACGACGGCAGACCGCGCATCGCGAGGCCCGCCTCCGCGCAGAGCTCGGGGACCTGGAGTCCTCGGCGCATAGAGACGCCGGCCGCGCGCTCGGCCTTGCCGCCGCGATCGCCGAAGCCCTCGGCGACTACGGAGACGTTCACGGACCTGTCACTTGATAGATGGTGACGCTGAGATCGCACTCCTGACGCATCAGTACCGTGCGCGGAAGCGAGCGTCCCACGGACAGTGCCTGAAATCGCAGACTCGTCGTTGCGGGAGGACCGAAGTGACAGGAACCGTTCGACCGTCCGTGGGACGCTCGCTACCGCTCGCGGCTCATGAAACGGGGACCGCCTGCATCGTGCATTACCAGGAAATCGCTCCGCCGGGTCCCCGTTACTCGAGCCGCGAGCAGTAGCGCGAGCGTCCCACGGACGGTGCCTGAGATCGCAGACTCGTCGTTGCGGAAGTACAGAAGCGATCGGAACCGTTCCCCGCCGCCCACTGTCTTCCGCGTAGCGGTTTCGTTCAGCGCACGGGTAGATCCCGAGCTTCAAGTGCGCGAACTCCCGATTGCCGTATCGAGGAGCGCGCGGCGATCAAGGCGCATGAATCCAATCGATTGAACTACCGCGTAGGCGTCGTAGTACTTTTTGGGTAGTTCTGCCCCGTTTTACTTGCGCTCGCTCCGATTATGGGCTAGAAATGGGCAGAATTTTGAGGGTGCCGCGCTCGCTTCAACGACATCGCGCGTCATCCGTGACGAAAACCATTCGGTGCCTGCGACAGGAACCGTTCATCGCTCCCGAACCGGGGGCGTTCAGGAAATTTCGAGACAACTTATGAAGAGGATGCCCCCGTTCCACGTCCTCAGCCGCAGTCTTTCTGCGCGTCTGGCCCTGCTCACCCTGATTCTGGCTGTCGTCGGCCTTTCATTGGCGCCGGCGTCGATGGCGGCCGCATCTCCCCAGAACGGCGGAGCGCACTCATCAGGTGGCTCCTCGTCGGGCAATGGCCATCACGGCGACGACGATGATGACGACGACGACGACGACGATGACGACGATGGCGACTGCGACGACGATGATGGTGACGACGTAGACGGCGACGCCTCGTGCGAGACCGTGATCGTCCGTCACGCTCCGCAGATCAGCGGCACGGTGGATGGCACCATCCGCCAGCTCCTCCCAGAGAGCACGTCCATCAACGGATCGGGCGTCGTCACCGGCGACCTGCTGATTCCGGGCTCGCCGACGGTTCGCCTGAACGGCAACCCGGACTATGACGGCACCGTCGACGAAACGGGCGCCACCTCGCCGACGAACCATCGCGTCACGCTCAACGGCAACGCGCAACTCCGTCACACGATCCGTCGTGTCGACGCGATTCCGATGCCGACGGTCGCTGCTCCGACGGCGCCGACCGGAGTTCTCGACGTCACGTTCACGAATCCCAGCCAGACGGTCGGATCGTGGGCCGACGTCCGTAACCTGACGCTGAGCGGCCAGGCCGACGTCCGCGCGGTTCCGCCCGGCAGCTACGGCACGTTCCGGGCAAACGCCGGCACGGGCTTCATCCTCGGCATCGCGGGCTCGACCACCCCGTCGGCATATTCGTTCACGTCGCTCGTCCTGAGCGGCCAGAGCTCGCTTCAGGTGGTCGGACCTGTCGTCGTCACTCTTGGCACAGGCCTGACGCTCAATGCGAGCGCCGGCAATTCCGAGAATGCCCAGTGGCTCACCCTCAACGTCGCGAACGGCGGAGTGACCCTCAACGGCGGTAGCTCGCTGTCCGCCATCGTGACGGCGCCGAACGGCACGGTCACGGTCAACGGCAACAGCCAGCTCTGCGGCAGGGTCACCTCGGACAGACTACGCGTGAACGGCAATGGCGTCGTGGTCTGCTGCATCTCCGACGACGACGAGCCGCCGGTTGATCCTCCGGGCCCGACAGAAATCTTCCCGTACCAGTCGCCCTGGAAGTACATGGTGTTCGAGGACATGGGTGCCGTTCCGGCAAACTGGTTCGCCGTGAACTTCGACGATTCGGCGTGGCCGGTCGCCAACGGCGCGTTCGCGAGTGGCGGATATTGCGACCTCCAGGCCACCGGGCAGACGTTCTGGCCGCTCAATTCGGATATCGTCATCCGCCGGACGTTCACGCTGCCGGCCGGTGTCATTACCCTCAGGATATCGGGCACGGTCGACAACGACGTTCAGATCTACCTGAACGGCAACCTGATCACCGACTGGGTCACGCACGACGGATGTGCGCAGCCCGACGACGTCTCGTTCACGGCTCCGGTAGGGACGTACCACATCGGCACGAACCTGCTCACGATTCGCGCTCGCGATCGCGGCGACCAGAGCTTCGTCGACTACCGGGTCTCGATCAACGACTAGTCCTCCGGCCACAGCGACCGGACGACGCGCAGAGAGGCGGCGCCAGAAATTCTGGCGCCGCTTTTCTCGTTTCGTGCGCCAGTCCCGCCTCGCGCAACGCTGACGTCACATGTCGATTCCGTAGTGTTCCTTCACCATCGCGACAATCTTGCCTTCCGAGAGCTGGTCACACGGCTCGAGGTCGACGATGCGCCTCAGGGACTTCGACTTTCGACTCAGCCGGTCACGCAGTTCCAGCTTCGCCTCGCCGGGCCCCAGGATCAGGAGATTCCTGAAGGCTCCGAGGTGATCGATGACATCGTCCATGTAGCGGCTCACGTGCTGGCGGAATCGCCGCTCGTACTTCTTCTCGCCAGCGCCCGCGTGCGGGCCGTCCGGTCGGGGGTATCCGGTCGAATCCTGATATCGCGTGTGCGGCTCGAGACTCGACTCGATGGTCTCGGTGCTGATCTTGCCCGCGTCGGTGAACACGATGACCGCCTGGCTGTGGTCAATCCAGACTGCTGCATTCTCGTGCATAACGCCTCCTTCGGATGCCGCACGGCGCAATCGGGCCTGGGCGGATCCAACGAACGCGCGTCCCGGAATCGCGCCGTGAATCGGCGCTCCATCGGGAGTCATGGACAGCGTAGGGCTGACTACCGACGCTGTCAACGCGGCCGCTGGCTCCATTGCGAGCGACGCCAGCCCCGGCGCGCCGCCGTCAGACCAGGACGCTCAGGCAGCTCAACCCACCCTCGGCTTTCTGGAACTCCGAGATATCGAGGGTGGCGACGGTGAAGCCCTCCGCCTCGAGCCTTGCGACGGTGCGGGGATACGCCGCCGAGACGACGACCGCATCGCCGACGACGACCGTATTCGCGGCCCAGGGTTCGCCCGGGTCGACCTCGATGACGCGCAGGCCGACGAGCTCCGCCACGTCGACCCATACAGGATTCGCAAGCACGGTGTCGCGGCCGATGAAAGAGGCTCCGCTCTTGTAGTGCAGGCACCCGTCGACGCGGACGGGCCGGACCTCCACGCCGTGCGGCGCGGCAAGCGTCGCGAGCTCGAGGATTCCGGCGTCGGAGCTGCGCGGAGTACGCCCGACGTAGAGCGTTTTCCCGACGTGCATCACGTCGCCGCCGTCGACCGTGCCGCCGCCAGTCATGCGCACGACCCGCAGGTGGCCAGCGAGCGCAAACGCAACGGCTTCGACCTCGTGGAAACGCGATGCGGCGCCGGGGTTCGTCGCGATCGCGATGGTTCCCAGAACGATTGCGGTGTCTTCGACGAAGACCGCATCGGGCAGGTCTGGTGCTTCGGGAAGCACCTCGACCGTAGCACCAAGCGATTCGAGGCACGCGACGTAGGCGCGGTGCTGCTCGCGTGCGCGTTCGACATCTATCGGCTCGCGGCCGATGTACGAAAGCTCGCAGTCGTTGATCGAGGCACTGACCTGACGGGTGATGGCAATCATGTGTACTCCGTGACTCTGCGACTCTGTGCCTCAGTGTGCGAAGCGTCTGAGGAGCTTCGCACATTGAGGCACTGAGTCACAGAGCCACGGAGGGCAGACAAGGCTCGATCCGCCAGTTGCTCTCCCCTCAGAAGCTGTACTTGAGCGCGAACTGGATGACCCGGGCGGGACTGGCGGTTTCGACTGCGCTCCCGAAGCCCGGGTTTCCGAGAACCCGGACCGGCAGTCCGTAGTTCGCCCGGTTGAGGACGTTGAACATCTCCGTCCGCAGCTCGAGCCGCTGCGTGTCCGAGAACCGGAACAGCTTGTTCACCGACAGGTCCACGTTTACGTAACCGTCGCCGCGAACGCTGTTGCGCCCGACCGATCCCGGGCCGAGAAACTCGCTCCCGGTCACTCCATCCGCGATACGCACACGCTCGGGGCCGTGCTCGTCGAAGAAGATCAGCCCGTTCTCGGTCGCCGGCCGGTCCGTCAGATTCCCGTCGAGGTTGATGTCGATCGGCAGGTTCAGCGTGAACGGCTGACCGGTATGGCCCTGCGCGATCGACGCGATCTGCCAGCCGCCGAGCCAGAACGACGCGTCGTCGAGATCGCCCGTCGTCACTCCTCGCCAGAAGGGCAGGTCCCATATGACCGACGCCGCGATCCGGTGCCGCACGTCGTACCCCGCGTCCGCGCACTCGAGCCTGAGGTTCCGGTGGTCGGCCGGCAGAACCGGCGCGCCCGCGATCGGGAAGACGTCCGACACGTCGTCGATCGCGTGCGACCACGTGTAGGCGATCGTGAAGGCGTAACCGTGGCTCATCCGCTTGCGCGCCTCGAGCTGCAACGCGTGGTAGTTCGACGACGCCGAGTTCTCGAACACCCGGTACGAACCGAGGAACGGCGTCACCGGCCGGTTTGGCGGCAGGTCGTTGAAGTCTTCCGAGAAAATGACGATCGGGATGCGGTTGCGCTTGAAGAGAACCGGAATCACCGGCGTGATGCCGGGCCCGTTGTTCGGTGTCAACATCCGCGTGAGCTTCGAGCCTTTCGTCCCGACGTAGGCCGCCGATACCGCAATGTCACCAGCAATCTCGCGCTCGACCGTGAGGTGCCATTGTTGGGCGTAAGGCGTCGCGAGGTCCTTGGCCGGAAGCGTGTAGGCGAGCCCCCCGGCCGCGCGGCTGCGGCGAAAGACGCGGCCAAAGACCGCGACAAAGTCCTCCGGCGCGCCGCCGAACTGATTGACAGTCCCGGGCGCGACGAACTGCAGCTCGGGTCCACCGTCGCTTCCGAACACGAGTTGCGACGGCAGCGGCAGGAAGAAAGAGAGGAAGGGCAGCAGCGACGGCGCGATGTTGAGCGGTACCTCGGTCGGAAAGACGTTGCGCGACTGGCTGACGACGGCTCCGAGAATCGCGTCGAACGACACTCCGTATCCGCCGCGAATCGACGTGCGCCCGTCCGACTGCGGATCCCGCGAACCCGAAGTGCGGTGCGAAGTTGTTCGGATCGTCGTCGTAGATGGAAGTCCGATCGGCGAGGAGGCGATCGTACTGCCCGGCCGAGAGCATGAACGCGTTCGTGGCGGCTTCGGAGTCGAACTGCGAGCCTCCCGCGACCGGCAGGTTCGTGAGGTCGATGGCGTTCTCGATCCGCGAGTTGACCTCGGCTGGAACCGTGTTGAACTCGTAGCGCACGCCGAGATCAGCGTCAGGTTCGGGCGCACCCGCCACGGAGTCGTTCACGAATCCCGCCATCTCCCAGTAGCGCAACCCGATCGTCGAATTCGGCACGCCGGCCGTGAGCGTCTGGAAAATCGACGACGGCAGTCCGATCGTCGCCAGTTGGACGCCCGTCAGATACGAGATCTGGCTCGCCGCGGGGTTGTCTTCGTCGATGTCGAGGCGCAACCCGTTGTTGTAGACGACCTGCGGACGGTAGTTACGGTCCTGGAAGCTGTTGAGCTGCAGACGCCGTACGTCGCCCCCGGCCTTGAGCGAGTGATGCCCCATCGTCCACGCCACCGTGTCGGCCATCTGGAAGACGTTGTTCACCCGTCCCTGCGGAAACGTCCGGACGTCGACGCCGACCGGGCTGTAGGGCTCGACGATGAGCTCACCGATCGGCGTCGTCGTCGCCGTGAACGTGAGCGGACCGCCGGGACTGCCGTCGGGACTCGGGAGGAAGAGGACGTTTGAGGTGACGGCGGACTCGAAGAGGAACGGGCTGGTCGCAAATTCGGGAAACTGCAGGTTCGTGCGGCCGAACGAGAAGCGCGCCTGATTGAAGACCGTTGCGGACAGCGCGGAGTCGAAGATGACCGAGAGGTTCTGTGTGCGCGTTTCGACGCCGATCGTCGAGCGTATGGCGCGATTCACGCTCGGCAGCGTGCGGTTGTCGTCGCCGAAGTTGTAGCGGACGGCCAGCTCATTGTCCTCGTTGAAGCTGTGGTTGACCTTGACCGAGAGGATGTCACCGCGTCCGTCGGCGGGTAGTACTTCCGAGTACGTGTTCACACCGTACGGACCGCCGGGGTTGTTCGGCAGCGGATAGTTCCCGAGCACCGCGGCGCCGATCGGCGAAGTGCCTTCGTCGGTTACGTAGTTAAGCGCGTCCTGGAAGAGCGGACTGTGGACCACACCGAAGCGCGGAACGCCGAGGAAGCGACGCTCGGCCAGGCTCGGGGTCGAGAAGTGCTGCTCGATCGATCCGTGCAGCTCGATGTGCTCGAAGCTCGCGAAGAACTGCGTACGGTCCTCGACTATCGGCCCGCCGAAGACGAAGCCGGCCTGCGCGCGGGTGTACGGATTTTCGTCCTGCGATGCCCCGCCGGTGAAATCGAACGCATTGCGCGCGCTGAGTCGCGAATCAGTGAAGAAGCCATATAGCGTCCCGTGGAAAGTGTTGCCGCCGGATCGCGAGACCGCGTTGACCTGCGAGCCGACGTTGCGACCGGCTTCGGCGTCCCAGAGCAGCGTCGAGAGCTGGAATTCCTGCACGGACTCGATCGACTGCGGAACGAGCGACACGAAGCCCTGGCGGCGGACGCCGACGTCGGGATCGTTGTTGTCTGAGCCGTCGACGGTGAAGTTGTTCGATCTCGCGCGCAAGCCATTGACCGCAAACTGGCCGGCGGTTCCGATACCGAAGCCGACGCCCGGACCTCGAACGCCCGGAACGTAGGGCGCTGGCGCGACGCCGGGGACCAGTAGCGCGAGCTCGTCGAACGTGCGGGTCTCGGTCGTGCCGCCGAGCGGCAACGAGTGCACCTGCTCGATCGCGAAGTTGCCGCGCCGCGTGGCGTCGTTGGTGTTGACGACCGGCGCGCGCTCGTCGCCTTCGGTGTCCGCTGCCGTCGAAGCACCCGCGGGCGGCGCGGCCGTTCCCGCGGCGCCGAGTGTGATCGGCGGGACGAGGTTGGTCGTCGAGTTGAGCGGGACCGGGAACCCGGTTATCTGGTTGTCTGAGAAGCCCGGCGACGACGCCCGGATCGTGTAGCGGCCGGGCGGCATGAACGGAATTCGGTATGAGCCGTCGGTGATCGTCTGGGTCGACCTCCGGTTGCCGTTCACCTCGTTGGTGACCGAGACGATGGCGCCGGCGACGGCGAGGCTTGACGGGTCGAGCACGACGCCGACGAGCGTACCGGATGTTGTCTGCGCCATCGCCTGGAACGGGCCGAGTCCAATGGCGATCGTGAGCACGAGAGAGAGCCGTATTCTCGACATGCGGCCGAGTATAAGCCCGAAAAGAGTGGACAGGATTACAGGATTTTCAAGATTAACAGGATTGGCTTTATGTAGAACCTGCACTGTCTGACCTACCCAGACAGAATCCTGTTAATCCAGAAAATCCTGTAATCCTGTCAACTCTCCCTACGCGATTGTCGAATAGCCGTGGTCGACGGTGATCGTCTGCCCGGTGATCGCGCCAGCGAGCGGCGAGCACAAGAGCAGGGTCGCGTCCGCGACTTCGTCGACGGTGACGAGCCGACCGGCCGGTGAGCGCTGTCGCGTCATCTCGAAGATCACGTCCCGCGATGGGAAGTGCTCGAGGGCGTCCGTGTCGACGACCCCGGCGGCGATGGCGTTGACCGTGATGCCTCGCGGCGCGAGCTCGGCCCCGAGTTGACGGACGAGCGCCTCGAGCGCAGCCTTCGACGCCGCGATCGCCCCGTACTCCGGAATCACCCTCGCAGCGCCGAGACTCGACATCGCGAGGATGCGCCCTCCGGCGGGCATGTGCGGCACACAAGCCTTCGCGAGCTCGAGGAGCGCGAACGCGTTCGTCTCCATTGTTACCTGCAGGTGTTTCGGCGTGAATTCGAGCGCTGGGCGCAGCACTCCGGTTGCTGCGTTCGAGACGACGATATCGAGGCCGCCCAGCGACTCGATCGCCTCGGCCGCGATCCGCGGCACCTGGTCCGGCGCCGAGATGTTGCCGCGCACCAGCGCGCAGGTGCCGCCTGCCGCCCGGATCTCCGCGGCAACCTCTTCGGCCGCCGATGTCCTGCGAAGGTAGTTGAGGGCCACGCTTGCGCCTGCGGCCGCGAGCCGAATGGCCACGGTGCGGCCAATGCCTCTCGATGCACCGGTGACGAGTGCGCGCTTTCCTGCAAGGTTCACGTCTGGCATAGGTGTCGGATTGTCGCTCAGCACCGCTGGCGATGGCGAGGGGGAGGGGAAGGCGTTGCCGTACCGTTCCTCCGTGCTCTCCGTGACTCAGTGCTCTCGGTACGGCAACGCCTTTTCCCCTGCCTGGTAGTGCACGATGCGGATGGTCCCCGTTTTTTGAGCCGCGAGCGGTAGCGAGCGTCCCACGGACGGTCGAACGGTTCCGATCACTTCTGTCCTTCCGCAACGACGAGTCTGCGATTTCAGGCACCGTCCGTGGGACGCTCGCTACCGCTCGCGGCTCGAGGAACGGGGGACTCGGCGAAGCGTCCTGCCTGATAGTGCACGATGCGGATGGTCCCCGGGACGGTCGAACGGTTCCGACCTCTACTGTCCTTCCGCATTGACGAGTCTGCGATTTCAGCCTCCGTCCGTGGGACGCTCGCTACTGCTCGCGGCTCGAGGAACGGGGAACGAGGAACGGGGACTCGACGGAGCGTCCCACGGACGGTCGAACAGTTCCGTTCACTTCTGTACTTCCACAACGACGAGTCTGCGGTTAAAGGCACCGTCTGTCGGACGCTCGTTACCGCTCGGGGGTTCTGGGTCACGGAGCTGTCCGTGCTATGATGACCGCCGTTTTCGAGCAGTAACAATCCAAAACAATCGGTCGGTCGGAGGGACGGCGCTCGAGTGGACTGCGACCGTCGGTCCGGGCGTCTCCGATCAAGGTGACGGAACCCATGGATCCAACTACCCTGCTTGTTCTAGGCGTCATCGTCGCGTCGGTGATCATCGTCGCCGCAGTCGTGATGCGGATGCGGTCCTTCGGCGGCAACGACGAGATGAGCATCGCTCATTTCATGAATGCCGACCGGAAGGATGGCAGCGCCGGCGTCGCTCCCGCTCCAGCGGAAGCCCCGTTCGCGGCTCCCGAAGAACCTGAGCCTGCGCCGCCGAAGCCCGAGCCGAAGAAGGCGGAAGCCAAGAAGGCCGAGTCGAAGCCCGCTCCGAAGCCGAAGCCGGCACCTCCGCCTCCTCCGCCGCCGAAACCGAAGCCCGAGCCCAAACCAGCTCCACCGCCGCCGCCTCCTCCTCCGCCGAAGCCGGAGCCGAAGCCCGAGCCACCTCCGCCGCCACCACCACCACCGCCGCCTCCTCCAGCGCCGGAACCAAAGCCGGAGCCGCCTCCGCCTCCGCCACCACCACCTCCTCCGCCGCCTCCCGCGCCGGAGCCCGAGCCTCCTCCTCCGCCTCCGCCGCCACCAGCGCCGGAACCGGAGCCCGAGCCGGAACCCGCGCCGCCGCCACCGCCGCCACCACCACCGCCGCCTCCTCCCCCGGCTCCGAAGGCCGCGCCGGGACCGGTCGTGACCGGGAGTGCCTCGTCACCGACAGCGGAGCTCGAGGAGTCCGACAAACGGCACAAGGACGCGCGTCGCCTTGCGCGACTTCTCGTCTCGGAGATCAAGCTCTACAACGAGAACGCGGTCACACAGGGTCGCGCGAACAAGGACATGTACATGCGGTTGAAGAAGGACATCGACCGCAGCCTGGACGTCTACCATCAGCGTGTGCCGGACGAGATCCGGGCGCAGTTCGATTACCTCTACGACGAACTGCTGCGGCAGCTCGGCGACGGCGACGCTGCCAACCTTGGCAAGGATTGCCCGGAGCCGAACCCGCCAAGGTAGTCCGACACCAGAACCCGAGCGGTAGCGAGGGGCCGGCTGCGCAATCAGATTTTCTGACATTGCACCGCCGGCCCCTCGCTGACGGTTCCGATCACTTCTGTCTTTCCGAAACGACGAATCTGCGATTTCAGGCTCCGTCCGTGGGACGCTCGCTACCGCTCGCGGCTCATAGAACGGCGACCACTTCCGCCGGGTTCCCGTTCCTCGAGCCGTGAGCGGTAGCGAGCGTCCCACGGACGGTCGTACGGTTCCGATCACTTCCGTCCTTCCGCAACGACAATTCTGCGATTTCAGGCACCGCACGCCGGCCCCTCGCTGCCGTTCGGGGTCTGATGTGACCGGCGCGAGGCCCCCATGATACGATTGGCCGGTTCCGCCCCCCGGAACAGCTTGATCTATCAGGGTATTCATAGTTTATGCGCCGTAAGTCACTGGTCCTGACCGTTGTCATCTCGTTCCTCGCCCTCGTGTCCAGCCCGATCGGGGCACGCGCCCAGTCCGGCCTGCGCCGTGGACCGGCACCCGTCATGGAGGACTTCGTCCCCGGTGACGTCCTGGTCCGGTTTCGTCCCGAAGCTGCGGGAAAAGTGGACGAGCTCGGCTCCCGGTACGGCCTCGTCCGCGAGGAGCGCATCGAGGGAATCGGCATCGAGCGAATGCGGCTTCCGGCCGGTGGAGACGTCCTCGACACCATCCGGCGCCTGAGGAACGATCCGAACGTCCTCGTCGCCGAGCCCAACTACGTCGCGCGGCTGTGCCTGACGCCGAACGATACGCTCTACGCCGGGGTCGACGGATTCGCGAACGACCTCCAGAAGTGGGCCTTTGCGGGCACCGACAGCGAACCCGGCATACGCGCCGAACCGGCCTGGGACCTCACGACCGGGCGGCCCGACGTAACGATTGCCGTCATCGATTCGGGAGTGTTTCTCACGCACCCCGACCTCGCGCCGAATCTCTGGACGAATCCCGGCGAGATCGCCGGAAACGGCGCCGACGATGACGCGAACGGCTTCATTGACGATGTGCACGGATGGGACTTCTACGCGTCGGACGGCGACCCGAATCCGGACCTCGGCAACGGCATCAACGACGACGGCTTCGGCATCGGCGACGACAATACGTACCACGGCACCTTCGCGGCGAATCTCGCCGCCGGACGCGGGAACGACGGCCGCGGCGTCTGCGGTACGGCGTGGCAGTGCTCGGTGATGGCGATCAAGATCTTCACCGACGACGGGGTCGCGAACACGTTCCACATTGCGGAAGCTCTCGCATACGCGGCGGACAATGGCGCCGACGTCATCAACATGTCGCTCGAGACGCGTTCCTCGAACACCACGCTGCAGGAAGGCGTCGCTTACGCCATCGCGCGCGACTGCATCGTCGTCGCCGCGGCCGGCAACGACGGATTCTCGAGTGCGGTCTACCCCGCCGGTTACAGCGGAGTGCTTTCGGTCGGCGGCTCGGGCCACGCGTTCGGCTCGCCGGCCGTGCAGGGCTTCTTCGGCCCGCCCCGCCCGCTCGGCCGTCCGAACTTCTCGAACTATGGCCCCGTGGCCGTCGACGTCGTCGCCCCGTCGATCGTCTTCTCGTCGAGCGTCGCGAGCGTCACGGACGCCAACGACAACCCTGGCCTCGAGGCCGGTGACGTCATCAGTTTCACGTCCTCCGGAACGTCCTTTTCGTGTCCGATCGTTGCGGGCGAGGCTGGCCTCGTTCTCTCGCGCGATCGCGACCTGAACGGCGGCGTGCGGACGCTTTCGAATGCCCAGGTCGTCGAGATAATCGAGGGTCACACACAGAACCTTCCGGACGACACGTTCGACTCGCCCAACGGCGGTGAAACGTGGGACAACAAGGGCCGGGTAGACGTCCGCGGCGCGGTCGAAGCCGTGACGGGAACGGGCGGCGGCGATCGCTCGGTCAAGCTGACATGGCAGACGCCGGATGGCTCGGAGCTGGCCGCACCGACCGGGCTCATGGCAGAGGATCTGAGCGCGGGCAAGCTCCTCACGGTCAACGAGTCCGAGCCGAACAACTCGACGGCGAGCGCGCAGACGATCGTGACTCCCGAGACGGTCAACGGACAGATCGCGACGAACGACGAAGGGCCGGTGAAGATTGTTTATGAGGACACGACGGAAGATGTCGTTGAGGATCTGTACAAATTCACGCTGGCAACCGAGAAGAGTCTGAATGTCCGTCTCACCCCCAATGGTGATTCAGATCTCGACCTTGCGCTGCTGACGGATATAGACGGCAACGGCGAATACACGTTCGAGCCTGAGTACCTTGCGGCGAACCCGGCGACGGGCCCACAGCAGACCGAAGGGCTGACAAACGTAGTGCTACCTGCCGGCACGTACTACGTCGCGTGCACGATTTACGACGGGGCGCCGATCGTACAGTCGGACGGCTACACGCTCGCAATCACGAATGGCGCGCCGATCGTCGAGGGCTACCGGATCTACCGGCAGACGACGGCTGGCGTCGACGTCTCGATCCAGAACCGGATCGCCCAGGTCAGCGGCGTGCAACTCACGTTCACGGACACCTCGGCGCCCGACGGCGACGTCTTCTACGTCGTAACGGCCGTGTATTCGGGCGGTGAGAGCGGTCCGTCGAACGAGGCCGGCACCGGCGACGTCGACCCGAACGCTCCCGTCGTCATCAGCCCGGTCTACAAGAAGGGCAAGCTCACGCTAACCGCGGCGGGCTCGAAGATCGTCACCGGAAGTGTGCTCATCGTCGGCAACACCGAATCGTTTGCGTTGAAATCCGCCAAGGGCGGGACGGTCTGGCTCGTGAAAAAGAACGTCCGGAGCACGCCGGGCAGTCTCAGAATCAGCGAGGCGCTGCCGTTTGGACAGGACGTCACCCTCACAATCCTGACGCCGACCGGCTTGCGTTCCGCACCGGTCACTTTCCGCCGACAGTCGTGAAGAGTGTCAAATCTCCCGACCGACCCGTGCGCTACCGCGCACGGTACTGATACGTGGAGCTCACATACCTGGGGATCGCCGCGTAAAGCCGTGAATATCCGTAGCGCGCGTATCGGGCACGGGGCCCGCGCGCTCCTTGCAGCTTGAAAGTTTACTGAAATCGAACGGTCAACTGCGGTGGGTACTCCCGCAGATGAGGCCGCTCACGCGCCCCGGAAGGAGTAGTTGCAATGCGTTCCGTCACCGCCATCGTCAGCCTCGTCACTGTCACCGCCATCCTTGCGCTCGCGGCCCCGCCGTCGACCTCGGCGCGCGGCGACTCAGGTGCGACGAGACTCTCCGCGCACCGCCACACATCCGGGCACGTGCTCGTACGGTCCGCTGAAGGTATCGGCTGCCGCCACGCTTCGGCTGACGAGCGTGCGTTTCTGGCTTCACCAGGTGCGAATGGCGAACCGCTCCACTTCATCAAGACCGAGCGCGCCGACAAGACGGCCGGCGCCGGCGGGCTGACGATCATGCTCCGCGCGACGAGCCAGCTCGAGCGGAACCCTGACGCGAAAGCCGCATTCCTCGTCGCCGCCGCAAGGTGGGAGTCGTTGATCGCGAATCCGATCACGATCATCATCGACGTCGACTTCGGCTCGAAGTTCTTCGGCCAGAACTACCCGGCCGGAGTTCTCGGCAGCACGAGCTCGCAGGACATCGGCGGCAACGGGACGTACGGCGACGTCAGGGCAAGCCTCGTTGACGATGCGTCGAACTCAACTGAGCAGTCGATCTACCCGCTGCTGCCCGCGACATCGGTGCCGACCGATCTGGGAACGTCGACGTTCATCGTCGCACCGACGGCGAACTTCCGGGCACTCGGCTTGATCAACCCGGTTGCGAATCCGGACGCCGAGGGCAACTTCGGCGATCCGCCGGCGATCGGCTTCAACTCGGACTTCACGTTCGACTTCAACCCCGCCAACGGCATTGCGCCGAACGCATCGGATTTCGACGCCGTCGTCATGCACGAGATCGGCCACGCGCTCGGCTTCGTTTCGAATACCGGGCTGGTCGAGCTCGACTCATCGATTCCGAACGTCGTTTCGGTGCTCGACCTGTTCCGCTTCCGCCCGGGAGTCGCCGCGAACACTTTTCAGACCTCACAGCGCATCATGGCGTCGGGCGGCACACACGTCTATTTCTCGGGCGGATCAGAGTTACAGCTCTCGACCGGACGGCCTGACGGCACGGGCGGCGACCTCAACCAGGCGAGTCATTGGAAGGACGACGCCCTCTCGGGACAGTTCATCGGCCTGATGGATCCGACGATCGCCGACGGCGTCCGCGAAGAGCTCACCGCCGCGGATCTCGCTGCTTTCAGCGGCATCGGTTACCGGCTGACGTCCGAGCTGCCCATTTCGGTCGTGCAGTCCGCGGGCAGGCTTCGCGGTGACGTGCTGACGCTCATTGGGCAGATTTCGACGAGTGACGGCGCGGGTCCGGTGACCAAGGCCGACGTCGTGCTGCAGGACGGCAACGGTGGCACGCTGCAGACGTTGCCGACGATGGCGATCGCCACCGACGGAGCCGGCTTTTTCGAGTTCGACATCACTGGACTCGCGAACCAGCCCGCCGCACTGCGCGCCTCGGTGACGTTTTCGGACGACGCCGGCAACCGCGGCGCCGCGCGAGTCATCGGGTTCGGCGGTGCGGAGTCGGGCGCGCCGAACATCACTACGGCCAAGGTGAAGGGCACGAAGTTGAAGGTCACGGGCTCGCTCTTCAACATCAACATGCAGCTCGAGGTCAACGGGACGCTCCTTCCGCTGCCGAATGGCAGCAAGGTCAACGCCACAGGCACCAAGGCGACCATCCAGACGGCTTCGTTGACGCTGCGGACGGGCGCGAACCGCCTCCGTCTCGTCTCGGCCGACGGGCGGCACTCAAACATTCTAATTCTCACGAAGTAACACCCCGAACTGCGTTCGGTTTTCTGTTGGAGGTCCACCCATGATTCGCTTGCATCTTCGCTTCGTCGCCCTTTCGGCGGCGGCCTGTCTGCTCGTTCCGGTCTTCGGCGCCTCCGGCGTCCGCGCGCAGGAACGCGCCCCGGAAACCGATGTCGTCGAAGAGGTTCCCGTTCCGTTCGAGCTGAACCGCGGGCACGTCTTCACGATGGAGAACGGCGTGCGCGTCTGCCGCGCGGCCGATCACATCGAGACGCGGGCGATGAAGCACCGCTCGCCGGACGAAGAGCTGAAGGTCATCAACGAAGCGTCGATTGCGAAGGCCCGTCGCGGCGGCGAAGCCGGCTTCGTCATCATCCTCCGAGGAACGACGCAGCTCGACGGCTTTCCGTCAGCCAAGACCGCAATGATCCGCGCGGCGGAAACCTGGATGGCGCTCATCCGCACGCCGGCGACCGTCTACATCGACGTCGACTTCGGCCCGACGCGATTCGGCGATCCGTATCCGGGTGGCGTGCTCGGCAGCACGGACTCGAACTTCCCTGACTCGGCCAGCACGTGGTCATCGATGCGCGCACGACTGTTGACGAAGTCGAACAGCCAGGCCGAGACCGACCTCCTGAACCTGATGCCGCCGACGAGCGGAATTCCGACGACCGAAGGCACCGGCACTCTCGTGTACATCTCCGAGATTCCGCGGCGGGCCCTCGAGATCGCTAGTGCGGTCGCGCCGAATCCGGCCGGCAATCCGGGCGACGGCGTGGTCCCGTCGGTGGGCTTCAACTCGGCGTTCCCATACGACTTCGATCCGTTCAACGGCATCGACTCGAACAAGCAGGACTTCAACGCGACGGCGCTGCACGAGTTCGGGCACGCGCTCGGGTTCGTCTCGCACACGGGCCTCAAAGAGCTCGTTTCGTCGAATCCGGTGGTCCTCACGACGTGGGATCTGTATCGCTTCCGCACCGGGATCTCGACCGGAACGTTCACGACGGCGCAGCGCGTGACTTCGTCTGGCGGAGAGCAGGTGCAGTTCACGGGCGGCGGGACGACACGACTGTCGACCGGGCGTCCGAACGGAGCCGGCGGCGATGGCAACCAGGCCAGCCACTGGAAGGACAACGTCCAGAACAGCGGCAACTACATCGGGATCATGGATCCGACGGGCGCCGACGGAGACCTCGACGAGCTTACGCAGATCGACCTCGATACGCTCGATTTCATCGGCTTTGACGTGAAGGACCTCATCACGGTCGACTCGGTCACGGCTACCTTCAGTGGATCGACACTCAACGTCGTTTCCGGCGTCACGTCGGCAAACCGGCGTGTTGCTTCCGTACGGACATCGCTGCTCGACAGCGCCAACCAGGTGCTCGGCTCGCCGCTGGTCACGTCGGTTGGGTCGGTGGGCGAGGTCCAGACCGAGGTGAACTATCCGGTCAGCATCGCGAGCGCACCAACTGCGGCCAAGGTCTCGGTCGTCGCAATAGACGGTGACGGAATCGAGAGCGCTCCGACGGTTCTCGATTTCAGCGTCGCGGAGCCCGGCGGCGGCAACATTACCTCCGCTAAGCACAACGGCAAGAAACTGACGATTACGGGAACGGGCTTTACGGGCACGCTCACGCTCGAAGTGAACGGCGTCATCGTCGCGCCTCCAATCGCGATCAAGCTGAAGGGCGGCGGGACGAAGCTCAGCATCAAGGGCAGCGCCGCGACACTCGGACTCGTCAGCGGGACGAACCGGATTCGCGTCTCGTCGAACGGAGCCTTCTCGAACTTGTTCTTCCTGAACTGATAAGGGGTCGTTGTCGAAACGAAGGGCAACGCGGATCAGGCTTTGCGCCTTGGCGCCTTTGCGCGATCCTCTTCTGGCGTCGGAAGAGGTTCGCGCAAAGGCGCCAAGGCGCAAAGCCTGATCCTTCGTCGAGCGCTTCTGGCGGTTGCCGTTTTCCTCTTGTCGGGTCTCTTTGTCATATCGTCGACAGCCCAGGGCGGACGAGTGCGGGTGACGGTGCTCGTCGAGTCGACCTGGGCCGGTGCTGCGAAACGAATTCTCGTGTCGCCGGACGTCCTGCTCGCGGGACCCGCTCGAGTCGGGCGGTTTTCGGCGGTCCGCATTGAAACCTCCCCGGACCGTGTCGCAGAGCTGTCAGGCGATCCGGGCGTTCGAGTCTGGCCGTGGGAACCTCCCCGGCCTCACGACGAGCGGAGCGGACAGATCCTCTCCGGCGCACTCGATGACGACGGACAGCCGACGGGTCCCGGGTATCTGGCGTTTCTGGCGTCGCACGGCCTCGATTCACCGTCCGCGACGCTCATCGACGTCACCGACTCGGGGTTCGATCGCGGCTCGGTGTCCGACGTCCCGGCGGACTTTCTCGACGATGGTGGTGCGACGCGCGTCGCCTACGTCCGCGACTTCACCTTCGACGGCGACCCGCACGACCTGACGGGCCACGGAACGCTGAATGCCTCGATCGCTGCGGGCCGCGCGGCGGGTGACGTCGACAGCGGCGGTTACGACTTCGGTCTCGGCGTGGCGCCGGGTACGCGCGTCGGTTCGTCGCGCATCTTCCGCAACAACGGAGCCTTCGGGCTGCAGGCGTTCTACACGACCGTCACGATGCCGGCATGGCGCGACGGCGCCCGGGTGTCGTCGAACTCGTGGGGCTCGCCGGCGAACGTCTACACGCCGGATGCGACCGAATACGACTCAATCGTCCGCGATGCGGACCCCGAAACGCCGGGCAATCAGGAGATGGTCGTCGTTTTCTCTGCCGGGAATGCGGGTCCTGGCGGACGTATCGAGACGCCCGGCACGGCGAAAAACGTCATCACGGTCGGCGCGGCCGAGGGCGTGCGCGGCGGGACGGACGGCTGCGGCGTCGGGCCGGCGCTAGCCGATTCCGTCTTCGACGTCGCGAGTTTCTCGGCCGGCGGACCGGTCGACGACGGGCGGATCAAGCCGGACCTCGTCGCTCCCGGAACCCACATCACGGGAACGAAGAGCCGCGCGGACGGCTACCGCGGCGACGGCGTGTGCATAGACGGATTCCCCGGCGATCGCTCGCGCCTGACTTGGTCATCGGGCACGAGCCACGCGGCACCCGCGGTCGCGGGCGCGGCGGCGCTGCTCGTCGACTACCTGACGCGCGAGCGGGGCGCCTCCCCGTCACCGGCGCTCGTGAAAGCGTGGCTCTGCAACTCGACGCGTTACCTGACGGGCGTTTCCGCGAACGACGACCTGCCGTCGCCGCGACAGGGCTGGGGGCTCGTCGACCTCGGCCGCGCGCTCGACGGCGCTCAGCGATTCGTCATCGACCAGTCGGTGCGCTTCGAGGCATCCGGCCAGTCGAGCGTTCACACGCTTGTGCCCGTGGACGCCGGCGCGCCGGTGCGCGTGACGCTGGTCTGGAGCGACGCGCCGGGCGCTCCCGGCACGGCGCCGCTCGAGAACGATCTCGACCTGGAGGTCGAAGCCTCGGGACAGGTGTTCCGCGGCAATCATTTCTCACGCAACGTGTCGATTGCTGGCGGTCTCGCCGACACGCGGAACACGGTCGAGAGCATCTGGCTGCCGGCGGGCGCCGGTCCCGTGCGCATCCGCGTGCGGGCGACGCGCATCGTCGACGACGGTGTGCCGGGCAACGGCGTGCCCTCGGATCAGGACTACGCACTCGTCGTCTCGAACGCCGAGGAGCGCAACGTTCCCATCCTGCGCGTTTCGTCGACGATGATCGAGCCGGCCGCCCCGGGTGGCGAGGGCAGCGTTCGATTGACGTTCACCAACTCTGGCAACGCCCCCGCGCCGTCGGGCGCCGTCGCGCTTGCCGGAGGTCCTGGCGTGACCGTGCTGGACGGCGACGACGTGCTGCCGGCGCTCGCTCCCGAGTCGGCGGCGGCGCTCGCGCGGGGATTCCGCATCCGGCTCGACGCCGACGTGCCGTGCGGCGCCCCGCTCGGGCTCGTCGCGCGCGTCGGCGGGCTGACGATCCCGATTGCGGCGCATGCGGGCGTGCTCGACGAGACGACGCTCCTCGAGGATGACGTCGAGGGCGACGCGATGTGGACATTCGGCACCGACAACCGCGGCGCGACGTGGAACATAGTCTCGACCCGCGCCCGTTCGGGAACGAAGTCGTGGTTCGTGCCGGGGGCGAGCGTGAGTGGCGACGGATTCATCGTCTCGCAGCCCATCGCGATCCCGGCGAACGCGGTCGACGCGCGATTCGAGTTCTGGCACACGTACGAGCTCGAGCGGGGATTCGACGGCGGCATCGTGGAGGTCTCGGACGGCGGTGCATTCGTCGATGCGGGCACGCTCGCGCGAGCTGGCGCCTATCCGGCGAACGTCTTTGCGCTCTACGGCAATACGCTGGGGACGCGGGCGGCGTGGACCGGCGGCAGGCTCGGCGATTTCACGCGTGTCGAGGTGGACCTGACTCCGTTCGCGGGACGGACGATCCGGCTGCGGTTGAGGGCCGGTGCGGACGCGCGAACCGGAGGCCCCGGGTGGTACGTCGACGACCTGCGCGTGACGGCGTCGACGACGCAGTGCGCCGGCGGCGGCATGCTGCCGGGCATCGTCTCGGCGAGCTACCGGAACGACAAGCTCAAGGTGAAGGCGACTGGTATCGACGCCAGCGCCGTGATCGCGATCAACGGAAGGACGGTGCTCGTCCCGGCCAGGTACGCGGCGGCAAAGGGCGTGCTGAAGGTGAAAGGCGGTACGGGGCTGCTGAACCTGCGGCCGGGGCTCAACGTCGTGACGGTGACGGCCGGCGGGCGGACCTCCCGCACTTTCGCGTTCGCCCTTTGAACTCTGAGACTCCGTGCCTCCGAGACTCCGTGTGCGAAGCGTCTGAGGAGCTTCGCACACGGAGTCTCGGAGACACAGAGGCGCGGAGTGCACGGCCAGAATATTTCTCGCGGGTCAGGCGGATTGAGGCGGATCAAGCGGATCTACATTGTTGGTTCAGATCCGTGTTCATCCGTAAGATCCGGTTGATCTGTGACCCTATTCCGGATCCCCTCTGGAACGATGATGCACGTCAGACCTTCATGATGAAGACAATCTCGAAATAGGGCGGCAGGCTCGGGGCGAGATTAGACAAGCCGTTCACTTCCGCCAGGCCCCTGGCCGGATTCGGTCCGGCACCCCAAGGGGTCTGTCCCCAGTCCTTGTCGCTGCTGCGTCTGGGGTCCTCCGGGAGCGTCAGACGGATTCCGTGGTTGTGTTCTGGTGCTCCTCCCGTGATTCCCGTTGTGGCAGAGTCGGCCGTACCGCGGAGGAACCGACCGCGCAGGTCCGGCGTGCCGTTCTCACCGTTGCACACGGCCCAGCCGTCGGGTATGGCGTCCTTCTTCGACCAGGCGACAATCGAACCAGGCGGAATCGGCAGCGACGTGGCCCTGGCCGTCTTCAGATCCTCACGAACGGCGTCAGCCTGACGGTTCAACTCGCCGATCTTAGCTTCACCGCTATTGATCGTATTGGTTTGTCTGCGCCTTGGCGGTCTCGCTGGCTGTGATGTACGCCGTGCCGAGCGAACCGAGGACCGTGATGACTGCAATTACGACTTCGGGCCACTTCGCCTTGAGACTGGTTCTTGCGCTTTGCCTTCTTGGTTCATTTGACACGTGAGAGTACCTCGTTCCGGCGTCGCGGTGATCGGTGCATCCGCAGCGATCCTGGGACGGTGAGTCCGGTGCGCCCGAGTGTCGGCAAGCGAAGCTTCGATGATGGTCGGGCAGGCCGGTAGGGATCGGAATCCAGTTGCCGCCCGTCAGAGCTTCGAGAATTGTGGCGCGCTGCCGGTCCTGAGCTCACTCGCATAAAACGCAAACACGTCGGGCGAGTTCTTGTAGTCTCCGTGGTCGAGTTTCGGCCTGCTGCAATCGACGACCTTGACGTTCTTCGAATGATTCTTGATGTTCTTGGGGTTGTCCGGACCGTTGAGACCGAGCGCCTTATCAGGAAGGCTCCCCGACGACATCTCGCCGATCGGAAACCAGATCCTGAGCACCTTGTCCTTCGACGAGTGAAGGACGTAGACGGTCTCACACGACTGGGTCGGTGCGAAGAACTTCTCGCCCCTCTCGATCGAGTCGTTGTCGACGGCGGCTGCCGTCAGCCAGAGGTTGCGAATGCGGATCGCGTTTGGACTCGAGCCCGGCGGGACGCCGACGGCCGCGTTCTGGAGCGCTTTGAGCGCCACGCGCGCCCCGAGACTGTGAGTGTTGATGTCGACGGATTTCGCTTCTCCTACCATCATCCTCAGTCGCGCGAAGACCGAGTCGGCGATGGCGCTAGCGCGGAGTTTGGCGGCCGCGTAGGAAATGTCGAGCCGCCCGCCCGGCCAGGTCAGTCCGATGACTTCGTGGTAGCAGGGAGCGGCGCCGGCGACGATGCCGTGAGCCTGCAGGTTCCCGAAGATGGTGTCGTAGGCCGCGATGATCTGCTCGCGCTCGTTGTTGAATCCGTGAACGAGTAGCAGCACCGATTTGCCGCGAATGCGTGTCGCAAGCTGCGCTTCCGTGACCGGAGTCTCCATGCCGATTCCCTGAAGCGGGACGTCGCGAATCTCGTCGTGATTGGGTAGAGCTCGTTGCTCCAGAATTCTCGCCGGTAACTGATGAAGACTGTACGTCCTCCTTGTGCGCGGGGCCGTTTCCGGTCACTGCCATTGTAAGGACGCAATCCGACGGTCATTCCTGCGGTTCCGGTCGATCTCCGGGGATCTCGCGTCTCAAGAGCGCGTGCTCAACGCGCAACGTGAGTGTCCTCGCCAATCGTGCAACCGGATTCCCAGATGCCTTTCGTCTCATGGAGTGTGGAACCGAGGCAATGCCATTCACGGTGGAGGCGACGGTTTCGCAATCGCCGGCACGGGCGTGATACCAACAAGTCGGTATACGGGAACACGGAATCCTGCCTCGGTGAATCCAAACGCTTCTGTAACGGAGGATGAAATGCCAACAATTCTCGAAGTCCTTGTTGAAGGAATTAGCGTGTACTTTCCGGATGTTTCCGGCACGAACACGCTTACCGTCGCCGTCCTCGGAACCGGCTTCCTGCCCGCGTATTCGCCACGGCATGTGGCACATCTCCTGATCGACAAGAAGTACGTCCGCAGTCCAGTCGGTCAAACCGACGATGTCGACGAGATTCTCCGTCGACAGGACGTCGTGCCGTATGACGGCAACCGCCCGATCGACGCGACCTCGCAGGTGCGCCAACTCACCGGGGTGCTCAAGCTGAAGCAATCGCCGTTCAATCTCCCCGCAACCGTTCCGGGGATCGCCGACGTCGAACCATTGCACCGGCTGTTCCGCTCGCGTGACGTTTCGGGGCGGGACGGTAGAAGCCGTCGATCCGACGCACGAAGAGTGGGAGGTTGTCGAGGCGAACGACTGGCCGGGCAATTCGCCCAAGACCACTGCTGCCAAGCTAATGCAGGGGCTGAAGTTCACCCGGGAGCTTGAGAACGACTGGATGTTGCTCGAAATCGCGACGAATGGGATGGTGAACTTCAGTTACGAGCTTCAAGCCGTCGACGGCAAGATCAAGATCGAGATTTCCAACGAGGACGACCCGCCCAGATTCATGCAGGCCGGTAAGAACCGGGACGAGGATTTTCGGCTCGTCTACGAGCTGTTCGGCTACACCGGTCACACATTGCATTTTCCGCAGCAAGCGAAGGCGGCCACGAAGGTGGCTCAAGGCATCCACCTTCCCTGCGTCGGCGGCTGCACCTGCTGAACTCCGTGGCTCGGTGCCTCCGTGCCTCTGAGTCTCTGTGTGCGAAGCCTCTGAAGAGCTTCGCACACAGAGACTCAGAGACACGGAGTCTCGGAGCGGAACTTTCTTCGCTCCCGTCAGGCAAACATTCCCTTCCCTTTGGAATCGTATGCCGCGCACGTCCATTGACGCGCGGGTTTCGACGTTTGTTCTTCGATACGGGAACGTCTGTTTTTGAAGCGTCCGGCACTCACATAAGAGCTGGACTGCACGGCGTGGAACGGCACGCGGTGATCGTCGGAGATACGACGCGCCGCGGGCTCGGGGATCGGTCGATCGCGGGATCGTCCTCCCCACCCTGTTTTGGTTTTGAGGAGAATGTAACGTTGACCAAGAATGTGTTTCTGAACGTCGCCGGCGGTTTCGCGCTGGCGGGTCTCGTCGTCACGGCCATCGGATGCGGCTCGCCCGCACCCACCACCAACACGACGAACGCGAACGCGCCGGCCAAGCCGGTAGCGACGACCAACGCACCGGCGCCGGCCGCGAATGCCAACTCTGCCGCTCCGGCGGTGACGAATGCACCGGCGGCCACGAACGCGGCGACCACGAAGCCGGGAGAGCCCGCGAAGCCGGCAACGACGGCCCCCGCGTCGACCGACAAGAAGAACTAGGCGCGAAAGCTGCCTGGCCGTGCGCCCGCGGAGTCGAAAGGCTCCGCGGGTGCTTTTCCGTTATCGTAGGGGCGTATCATCTTGATAGGGCGCGTGGAGCGCCGAGACGGGCGCCGCTGCGTGCGCCGCCCGCAAGGAGGGGCGATGTTTACCGTGATTGGCTGGGCGTTGTTCGGACTCGTCGTCGGACTGATCGCGCGATTCCTCACTCCAGGCAGGGATTCGATGGGCTGCCTGATCACGATCGCGATCGGAATTGCCGGGTCCTTTATCGGGGGAGCCGTGTCGATGTTGCTGCGGGGACGCAGTCTGACGGACCTGGACCTGCACCCGGCGGGGTTCATCATGTCGGTGATCGGAGCGATAGTGCTGCTGTTGTTGTACCGACTCGTATCAAAGAGGTAGCGCCTCTGCGTCTTTGCGTCTTTCCCTTTGCGTCTCTGCGAGAAACTGTCTCGAGTCAGGTTCTCGCAGAGACGCAAAGGGAAGACGCGAAGCCGCAGAGGAAGACCTACACCGGTTTTCGCCCCTCCAGCACCAGCAGCAGGTTGCGCCCGACGTACCGGCGAGCCGATTTCGCCACGGCCGCCAGCGCCTCGTCGCCGCGGAACACGCGCCGCTTCAGCTTCGTGAAGCCCGCGCCCGCCATCGCCGCCTCGTAGTCCTCGACCGTGTGCCGCACCGCCCCGAGCCGATACTCCACTCCCTCCGTCGTGAAGTTCGCCTCCTTGCCGTCGAAGGCCAGCTCCGGGTGATAAACCGAGAAGACGAGCCGTCCGCCGGGCCGCAGCGCCTCCGCCAGTGCTCCGAACAGTGCCGCCAGGTCGTCGATGTGCTCACCGATCAGCGCGCAGAGCGCCGCGTCGAAGCGTCCCGCCTCGAGCGGCAGAGGGCGCGCGATGTCGGCGCAGACGAGCGGGATACCGGGAAGGAGCGATCGTGCGACCGTGAGCATGCCCGTGGAAAAGTCCACGCCGACGGCCGGGCATCCGGCAGCGGCTATCGCGCGCAGGTTACGGCCCGTGCCGCAGCCGGCATCGAGGATGGTCTCGCCTTCTATCGGCGCGAGGATCCGCATCGTCTCGCGGGCGTCGAGCGCGACGACGGGGTTGTCGGTGATGTCGTAGGCGGTGGACCAGAGGTCGTAACCTTCGCGGACGGGGAGGCGGCGTGATTCAGGCATAAGAGGAGAGCAGAGCTTCGCACGCAAAGGCGCATAGGCGCAAAGACACAGAGCTCAACGGCCCGGGACTCACGGCGCCTTGCGGCCGGCTTCTGACTCGGTCGAGTCGTCGAAGCGCTCGAGCCAGCGCGTCGGGCGCACGAGTGGCGTGAAGCCGTACCGCGTGTAAAGCCCGTGCGCGTCGAGCGTCGCGAGCAGAAATCGCCGCAGGCCGACCAGATCCTGATGTTCGAGGATTGCCTCGACGAGCAGCTTCCCCAGACCCCGCCCGCGATCCGCCGGATCCACGACCACGTCGCAGATCCACGCAAACGTTGCGCGATCCGTGACGACGCGCGCGAAGCCCGCCGGGCGTTCGCCGTCCCACGCCGAAAAGCACAACGAGTTCGCGATCGATTTCTCGATGACGGCCCGGGGCCGGTGCTCGGCCCAGTAGGACGCGCCGAGCCATCGCGCGACGGCATCGACATCGACGCGCGACGGCTCGGTCGTGATTTCGTACCCGGAGGCTTCCGGTCGATCCGCGACCTCGCTCACCTTGCAGGCGTTGCCGCCTTCTTCGACGCACGCCTCGGAGCCGCCTTCGTGGCCGGCTTGGCGGATTTCTTCGCTGCGGGTTTCGCCGCGGGTTTCGCAACACGCTTGGCCGCAGGTTTCGCCGCAGGTTTCGCCGCGCGCTTGGGCGCCGGCTTCGCTGTCGCCGGTTCAGCCTTCGCCGCGGGTTTGCGGGCAGGCTTCGCCTCCGCCGCCTCGAGCGCATTCACTCGCGTCACGAGCGCCGCCAGGTCCGTTCCGGTCGGCAGTCCGAGTCCGTGCAGCACCGCCGTCAACCGGTCGTCGATGAGCGCATCGAGCCTCGCGCGCAGATCCTTCTCTATGGCAACTGCTTCATTGGCGCCCGACGTGAGCTGCTTCTGGCCGGCCGTGACCGCCTTTCCCAGTGCGGCGGCCGCGTGGGTCGGATGCATCAGGAAGTCGAGCAGCATGGACGACGTGTCCTTTGTCCGCTCGACCGCCTCGCGGGCAGCCTTCTCAGCGCGCGCCGCGATCTTGCCGGCTTGCCTTGCGGCCTTTTCGAGTTCCGCCTTGCGACCTTCGGTCTTCTTTCGGGATTTCGCCATGGCTGTGATCCTTCGTGAGTCAGGGTTCGTGAGCTTCGACCGAGACTATCCGATCTCGGCATCAGTACCGTGTGCGGTAGCGCACGGGTTCTTCGCGACGTTGCGGATTCAGGACGACCCGTGCGCTACCGCGCACGGTACCGACGCGTAGGACTCGCTACGTCACAAGCTGCACGTTCACGTACATTTCAATCGGACTTCGGCTTCGCCAGGTGCGCCGCGATCAGCTTCTTCACCTCGTCGAAGACGTCGTTCGGAATGGGCACTGAGAGATTGTACTGCTCGATACGCCAGACCTTGCCCTCCATAAGCACTACGCCGCTTCCGCGACTCGGTCCCAGGTTCGGCGTCGCGAGGTCTTCCTCGAACCACGCCGTCGTGGGGCCCGGCCCGAGGCCGATCGACCGCCGGACGGGCGTGAAGCTCCACGCCTTGCCCTTCGCAAAAAACGGATGCGCATATGCCTGGAACTCCTCCTTCGTCCAGCGCTCCGTCGCGTCGGTGCCCATGAAGAGCGACGTCGACGTCAGGTGGCCGAAGTAACGGGCTTCGTCGGCTGCGGCGGCCGCGGCGTGCCAGTCGTCGAGGACCTTGTTGATCGCGTCGCGGGCCCGGCCGTCCTTCGCGTTCATTCCGGTCTGGGCACTGCCGGCGGCCGCGCCGGCAAGCGTCACCGCGCCCGCGGCAAGTCCGAGCTCGAGCATCGTTCGTCGCGTCGTCATCGTGTGTTCCTCACTTAGGGTGGAATTTGGACGGAAGGTTCTCGCGCCCCCAGCGCAGCGTCCGCGCCATCCAGACGAGCTCGTCGAGGAAGTCGGCCGCGCGCTTTTCGTATGCCGGATCGAGCAGGTTTCCAGCCGCGTCGAACTTCGACTTCACGACCGGGAAGTTGAGGTCCGAGAAACAGACGGCAAGTCCAAGCTCCCGCACGACAGGCACGAGCGACTCGACGACGCGCGTGCCGCCCCACGGGCCGGCCGACACACCAACGAGCGCCACCGCCTTGTGGACATATTCGCGCAGGAGCAGGTCGAGCACGCTCTTGAGCGTTCCCGGATAGCCGTGGTTGTACTCCGGAGTGACGATGACGAGACCGTCGGCGCGCACGATCGCGTCGCGCCACTCCGGAAACTGGTCCTTCGTCTCCATGCCGTAATGATCGCGCGGCAGGTCGAAGTCGCGGGGATCGAAGAGGCGTGTTTCGATGTCGACTCGCTTCTCCATGACGCCGGCGAGCCAGCGGGCAACGTACTCGCTCTGGCGCTCCTGACGCGTGGTTCCGAGCAGAACGGGAAGGAAGAGTCGATCTGTCATGCGCTTCTCCACTGGCCCGGTGCGGCCTCGCCCGGCCTATGGGCTCTCATCGAAGCCACCGTCATCGAAGTCCGGCTCGGGTCCTGGTCCCATTGGAGGTGCGATGGGCATTCCCGGTTCTCCGAACATCATCTCGCCGCTGAATAGCGTCGGCAGGACGTCGCCGTACATGATCGCGAAGACCTTCGGCTTTCCTTCGTACTTCACGAGCATGAAGCGCGGCCACGAGCCGGCCGTGTCCTGCTCGACTCCGTTGATGCGCACGCGGAACGAGTAGATCGTGTAGTCCACTTTCTCTTCGGTCCACAGCGGCAACACACCTGCCTTCCGCTCGGCGCCGAGCGACACGTACTCCGCCCGCTTGAAGTCGAGGAGGTTCTCGCCGCCGCTCACCGCGCGGTCGAACTCCGCGTGCAGGAAGTCCATCTCTTCGGCGCGAATCAGGGCGCTGCCCATGGTGTGGCCGCCCGTGAGCGGATTCGCGTTCTTGTCGGGCCTCATTATGAAGTCCGAATGCGTGGCCACGTGCTCGGTGAAGGCCTTCCAGTTGTTCGTCTTTATCGCGTCGAAGGCGGCTTTTGCCACCTTTTCTTCAGGGGGCGTCTGGTCGAGCAGCTGGCATCCGACGAGTGCCACGGCAGCAAGCGCGACCGCAATCGTTCGAGTGCATCGATGCAGAGGAGTCATTGGGGGTCCTCCCGTGTGCAGTGCTTCGGGAGCCGAGACGGGCGCTGGATGCCGTCAAGCAGAACGCGTCCAGCGGATCTCCGCTTCCCCGTTGGCGTCGAGTGCGCGCCCGAGCAGGCCGAGAAGTTCTTCCCCGGCTCCGGCTGCGGCGAGCACGTCGATCGTTGAACGGTTGATGTAGTAATTGTCGTCGGTGGCCGATTCTTCCTCGAGCTGGTCGACGAGGAGCTGAAACTGGTCGTCGGAGAGCTGGCCTAGTTCGGTACCGGTGGCGTTGTCGAAGATGGTGACCATTGAGATTGCCTCGTGCCGGCGGATTCGGTCTGTGCTTCGTGAGGCGATTGTAGCGGAGAAGGGTCCTCCGCGTCTCTGCGAGGCCTCTGCGCCTCTGCGAGAAACTCTTCCGAGGGCAAGGAGTTTCTCGCAGAGGCGCAAAGGACACGCAGAGGCGCAGGGGCTTTGTGGGGCTTTGCCATCGGGTCCGCGCACCGTGCCCGCACTGCCTGCAGTTGCCCGCCGCGGCGTCCCTGTGTTTCGATACTCCGCTTTCGACACGCGCGGTGTCGGCTCAGTCCCATGTCTTCCGGAGGATTCCCCATGCTCTTCGCCCGCTCGGTCGCGACGGTCGCCGTCGCCTCGATTCTAGCTTCGCTCGCTCCGTCCGCCCGCGCGGCCTCGGGCCCTCCGGCCGCCGTCGAACCGGTCGCCGCGGCCATTTCCGCCGCCAATCTGCGCGCGCACGTCCAGATGCTCGCCTCCGACGCCATGCAGGGACGCGAGGCCGCAACGAGGGAGCTGGAGATAGCGGGCGACTACGCCGCGTCCGTCTTTGCGCTTGCCGGCGCTGAGCCCGCTGGTGACATGACCGGGACGCCAGACAAGCGAACGCCGACATACTTCCAGAATTTCGAGGTCAACGAGCTCACGCCGGTCTCGCAGGCGCTCTCGCTCGAGTCCCGCTCAGGCGACACGATCCGCCGTTCATCGTTCGAGCCGAAAGTCGATTTCACGACAACCGGAACATCCACGTCGTCGATAAGCGCGCCGCTCGTCTTCGTCGGCTACGGCTACTCAGTCAAGGACGCAGCCTGGGACGACTACGCCGGAGTGGACGTGAAGGGCAAGATCGCCGTCGCGATCGACGGCGCTCCCGGAAAGGGCAACGAAGCCTCGTGGTTCTGGAAACCAGAGAATCGCCGCCGGTACTTCGGCCGCTTCGGCACGATCTACAAGGCGATGGCCGCCGAGAAGGCCGGCGCCGTGGCGCTGATCGTCATCGACGCGCCGAACAGCGACAACCCCCCGCTCACGCGCGACATGGCGGAAAACCGGCCTCCGCGTGAGGAGCAGTTCGCGAAGGGCGTCCGCAACCTGCCGCCGCGCCGCGAGATGGTGCTGGCGAACGAGCCGGCGGGAAGCTCGATCCACGGTGGTTTCTCGGGCGTCTCGACCGTCCGCGTGACCGAACGCGTCGCCCAGGCGATCTTCGAGGGCACCGGCGAATCGACGGCCGCCCTCCAGAAGAAACTCGACGCCGCCATGAAGCCCGCGCCGATGGGGCTCGCGGGCCGGTCGGTGACCATCGACGTGAAGGTCGACGCCAAGGTGCTGACGACGCGCAATGTGATCGCGAAGGTCACCGGCAGTGATCCGAAGTTTGCGGATGAAGTCGTCGTCATCGGCGCGCACTACGACCACGAAGGCGCGCGCGGCGGCTATGTCTGGGCTGGAGCGGACGACAACGCCTCGGGCACGGCAGCAGTGCTCGAGCTCGCACGAGCGTTTGCGCAGTCGAAGGTGAAGCCGGCGCGCACTATTGTCTTCGCGCTCTGGGCGGCGGAGGAGAAGGGACTGCTCGGCTCGAAGCACTACATCGACCACCCGGTTTTCCCGATCAACGGGACCGTCGCCTACATCAACCTCGACATGATCGGACGCGACGGCGACCCGTCGTCGGGCGGGGACCCGCACGCGGCGGTCGGAGGGCCGGTCCAGCAGCCGAAACTGGACCTTTCCGCAAAGAAGATCGATCCGGCGAACTGGATGGCCATCGAGGGTTCGGACACCTACCCGTCGCTCGGAACGATCACCGAGGCCGGCGCGAAGCACGTGGGCCTCGAGATCACCTACAAGCCGGCCGAGATTCGTTTTGCCGCAAGCGACCATCTCTATTTCGCGCGGTCGGGCGTGCCGATCATCTCGTACTTCGACGGCGGCCACGCGGACTACCACCAACCGTCGGACACGCCCGAGAAGCTCAACTATCCGAAGATGGAGAAGGTCGCGCGCCTGTGCGCCCTGACGCTGTGGGATCTGGCCGCCGCGCCTGGCCGGCCGGAGAAGGTCGCGCCCAAGCCTGCGGCGGGAGCACCGGCAACCGGCCGGCCCGGAATGGGTCTGCCGTATTTCGTCGGTGAGACGGGCGACGGCGACGCTGGCGCGCAGCAGCATGGCGGCCCCCCGGCCGAGATGCCGACGCCGAAGCCGAAGGGCGCCGACCTGACGATGGCCGGCGAAAAGCACTTCCGGAACGTGAAGCAGCTCACGTTCGGCGGCGAGAACGCCGAGGCGTATTTCTCGTTCGACAACAAGTGGCTTTCGTTCCAGACCACGCGCGACGGCGTCGAGTGCGACCAGATCTTCGTGATGGGGACCGACGGCTCGAAACTGCGGCGGGTGAGCTCGGGCAAGGGGCGCACGACGTGTGCGTATTTCATGCCGGGTGGAAAGAAGGTGCTCTACGCGTCGACGCACCTCGGCGGCGACGCGTGCCCGCCGAAGCCCGACTACTCGAAGGGCTATGTCTGGGCGCTGTATCCCGAATACGACATTTTCGTGACGGACCTGAAGACGGGAAAGCTCGACCGGCTGACGTCGACTCCCGGGTACGACGCCGAAGCGACGCTTTCGCCCGACGGCAGGAAGATCGTTTTCACTTCCGTGCGCGACGGGGACCTGGACATCTACACGATGAACCTCGACGGTTCGGACGTTAAGCGGTTGACGACGGAGCCTGGCTACGACGGCGGGGCGTTTTATTCGGCCGACTCGAAGTGGATCGTCTACCGCGCGAGCCGCCCGGAAGCCGGCGAGACGATGGACCGGTACAAGTCACTGCTTTCGCAGGGGCTGATCGAGCCGCGCGCGCTCGAGATCTGGGTAATGCGCGCGGACGGCAGCGAGAAGCGCCGGATCACGTCGAACGGAAAGGCGAACTTCGCGCCCTTCTTCCATCCGGACGGCAAGCGGATCATCTTCGCGTCGAACATGGATGATCCGAAGGGGCGGAACTTCGACATCTACATCATCAACGTGGACGGTACTGGCCTCGAGCGCGTGACGATGAACGAGACGTTCGACGGATTCCCGATGTTCACGAAGAACGGCAAGCGGCTGGTCTTCGCGTCGAACCGCAACGCGGCCAAGGTGGGCGAGACGAACCTGTTCATCGCCGACTGGGTCCGCTGATGGACGCAGATGTCATGGATGAACACAGATCAGGGTCCGATCTGCGACAATCTGTGTTCATCCGTGGACGTTGACAGGATTTCGAGGTCATGGCTATCATCTGCGGTCGTTGTCGAGGCAAGGCAACGTAGTCCTGAGTAGCTCAATGGCAGAGCATTCGGCTGTTAACCGAAGGGTTGTAGGTTCGAGTCCTACCTCAGGAGCTTTCGATGGCAAGAAGGGCACGGAGCAGATGCTTCGTGCCCTTTGTTCTTGTCGCAGGAGGCGATCGGGATGAGCGGAACGGATCCTCGGGGCTACTGGGAGCGGAACGCCCACAGGTATGACGCGTCGGCGCGGATGCTCGGCAAGCCGCTGCCTCGGATGCTCGAGCTGGTTGGCGAGGCCGTCGCGGGGGCCGGCAGGGTGCTCGAGGTCGCCGCGGGCACCGGAATCGTGACGGGCGCGATTGCGCGGTCCGCGACAGAAGTCGTCGCGACGGACTATGCCTCGGCGATGGTCGACGTGCTCGAGCGCCGGGTGCGGGCGGAGGGGCTCGCGAACGTCCGGTGCGAGCAGGCCGACCTGTACGACCTGGCGTTCGACGACGCGAGCTTCGATGTGGTCGTGGCCGCGAACGTCCTCCATCTGGTGCCGGACCTGCCAGGTGCGCTCGCCGCGATGCGACGGGTGCTCGGGCCTGGCGGTCGTCTGGTCGTCCCGACGTTTCTGCACGACGAAACGGCGGTTTCGTGGCTCGTCTCACGCGCGCTCGCGCTGACCGGCTTTCCCGGACAACGTCGCTTCACGTCGCGCAGCCTGCGCGAGTCCCTCGAGACGGCTGGGCTCGGCATCAGCCGGTTCGAGACGATTACGGGTCCCATTCCGATCGGCTATGCCGAGGGAGAGTTGACAGGATTGCAGGATTCGGTGACGGATTGACGGGATGGCGCGGGGCGCTGCGGGCGGCGTCTCCGAGCCGCGAGCGGTAGCGAGCGTCCCACGGACGGTGCCTGAAACCGCAGATTCGGCGTTGCAAAAGGACGGAAGTGAGCGGAACCGTACGACTGTCCGTGGGACGCTCGCTACCGCTCGCGGCTCAAAAAACGGGGAGCACCCGCATCGTGCCCACAGGTATCCCCGTTCCTCGAGCCGCGAGCGGTAGCGAGCGTCCCATGGACGGTGCCTGATACCACAGATTCGGCGTGGCAGAAGGACGTAAGTGATCGGAACCGATCGACCGTCCGCGGGCCGCTCGCTACCGCTCGCGGTTCCGTATGTGCGGCGTGGCAACGTAGACTGGCGGCCCGTGGATTCCCGATTCGAGGACTTGCGAATGATCCCGAAAGCCCGTTTCCTCCATGCCGCGCGACGAACTTCGACAGCGCTTCTCACCGTGGCTGTCTGCATCGTGTCCGCCGCACCACAGGCGACATTCGCAGGGAACGCTCCTCACTCCGTGCCCTCTGTTCGCTCCGTGCGCCCGGCGCCGGCGGCAACGCCGCCGGCGCCTGACTTCGACGCGCTCGCGAAGGAAGCCACGGCGATGCTGCAGGAGTACATCCGCGTCGACACCACGAATCCGCCCGGCAACGAGCGCCGCGCCGCCGACTTCTTCAAGAAGGTCTTCGATCGCGAGGGCATCCCGTGCGAGATCCTCGACATGGGCAACAACCGCGCCAACGTCGTCGCCCACCTCGCGGGGTCCGGGAAGAAGCGACCGCTCGTCCTGCTCAACCACCTCGATGTCGTTCCAGTCGAAGCCGCGCGCTGGACCGTTCCGCCGTTCGCCGGCGAGATTCGCAACGGCTACGTGGGGTCGCGGCGCAACGGACATGAAGGGCACGGCGATCGCGCATTGCGTCACTATGCTCGCGCTCAAGCGGTTGGGCGCTGCGCTCGACCGCGACGTCGTGTTTCTCGGCACCGCCGACGAGGAGGAAGGCGTCGAGGCGAACGGCGCCGCGTGGGTAATCGGGAACCGTCGAGACGTGCTGCGCAACGCCGAGCTCGTGCTCACGGAGGGCGCATACATCGATGCCGACGACGCCGGTCGAGCGAAGAACTGGAACGTCGACGTCACCGAAAAGTCGGTTCTATGGCTCAAGGTCACCGCGACGGGCCGCGCTGGCCACGGATCGATCCCAGAGCCGAACGGTGCAGTCGCCAAGCTCGTGCGGGCGATGGGCCGGCTGATGGCCTGGGAGCCCGAGATCCGGTTGATCCCGGCCGTCGAGAAATACTTCCAGTCGATCGCGGCGAACGAGACCGGCGCGCTCGCCGACGACCTCCGGAATCCGCGTGCGGCGCTTGCGGACCCGGCGCGTCGCGCGCGGCTGCTCGCGGATCCGTTTCGGTCGGCTGCACTGCGTGCGACGATTTCGGTGACGGGGCTCAAGGGAAGCGACAAGGTGAACGTCATTCCCGGCGAGACCACGGCGCTCATCGACTGCCGGCTGCTGCCGGGCGACGATGCCGCGGTATTTCTCGAGACGCTGAAAAGGGTCGCCGGCGAACCGGACCTCAGGTGGGAGATCATTGCGTCGAGCGTCGCGACCGAATCGACTACCGACACGGATCTGTTTCGGGCCATCGAGCGGGCGCGTGACCGGTTCGATCCGGGAGTGCCGGTGCTGACGCCGCCGCTGCTGTCGACGACGGATGCGACGACGTTCCGGCAAGCGGGAATGGTCATCTACGGGTTCGAGGCCTGGCGGATCAAGCCCGACGATGACCAAAGCCACGGCGACGACGAGCGGCTGTCGCTAGCGAACATCCGCTTCGGGGTCGAGGCGATGTTTTTCATCGTGTGGGAAGTATGCGGACGAAAGTGAACCGCGGCTCTGGGCCTTTGCGCCTTTGCGAGACCTTGGCGCCTTTGCGAGAAACGCGGCCTGACGCTGGTGTTTCTCGCAGAGACGCAAAGGGCTGACGCAAAATCGCAGAGTTCGGAGAAGACGACTCCGTGCGTCCGTGCCTCTGTGTGCGTAGCCCCCCTCCGCAACTCTCCTGTTGACGTTCGACAAGAGTCGGCGTACCGTGCTTCCTGTCGAACGTCGAGGGGAGGCTCATGAAAACCATCCAGACCGATCTGCTGCAGGGAACGCTCGACCTGCTCGTGCTCAAGACGCTGCAGTCCGGGCCACGCCACGGCTGGGACATCTCGCAGCGAATCAACCAGGTCTCCGAGGACGTGCTGCGAATCGGGCAGGGATCGCTGTACCCGGCGCTTCACCGGCTCGAGGACAAGGGGTGGATCGACGCCGAATGGGGCGCATCCGAAAACAACCGCCGCGCGAAGTTTTACCGGCTTACCGCCTCGGGACGGAAGCGGCTCGCTGAGCAGACCGTGATCTGGCAGCGCTTCGCCGCCGCGGTCGCGCTCATTCTCAAGACTGTGTGACCTGGAGGGTTCCGCTATGACGAAGGGCCTTCGCAAGCGATTGCGCGCGGTGTTCTTGAGGCGGCAGATGGAGCGCGAGCTCGACGACGAGCTGCGTTTCCACCTCGAGAAGGACATCGAGCTGAACATGTCACGCGGCATGGGCGAAAAGGAGGCGCGCGCCGCGGCGCTCCGCTCCTTCGGCGGCGTCGAGGAGGTGAAGGAGGAGTCGCGCGATCTGCGCGGTGTCCGATTCCTCGACGAAACGTGGCAGGACATTCGCTACGGCCTGCGGATGATGAAAAAGTCGCCGGCCTTCACCGCCATCGCGGTCCTCTCGCTCGCCCTCGGCATCGGCGCGAACACCGCGCTCTTCAGCGTCGTCGACTCGGTGCTGCTTCAGAAGCTGGCGGTCCCGGAACCTGACAGGCTCGTTCTGTTCGAGTGGCAGGCCGGTAAGGCCTTCCGAACCTCGGGAACGAGCGGATACGGCGCCGGAGACATTCCAAAGGGACGTCGCGGCAGCTCGTCGTTCAACCACGGAATCTACGAGGCGATGCTCGCGCAGGAGGGCACTCCCGTCACGGATCTCTTCGCTTTTGCCGCGCTCTGGCAGGCCAACGTTTCGGTGGACGGCCGCGCCGACGTCTCTGACGTGCAGCTTGTCTCGGGGCGGTACTTCGCTGGCCTGGGCGTTCCCGCGGCACTCGGTCGCACCCTGACCGACGAAGACAACCTGCCGAACGCCGCGCCGGCGGCAGTCATCAGTCACGCATTCTGGCAGTCGAAACTCGGCGGCGATCCGGACGTGATCGGAAAACGAATCGACATCAACAAGGTCGCATTCACGATCGTCGGCGTGTCTCCGAAGGGCTTCAACGGGACACTGCAGATCGACATGTACCCGGCGGCCTCGGTGCCCCTGGTTTTCGAGTCGCAGCTGTCCGGCGAAAACATGATCGACGGCCGGGCCGGCCGGTCGGGTGTCTGGTTCGTGCATGTGATGGGACGGCTCAAGCCCGGCGCCACGCGCGAGCAGGCGGTCGCGAGCCTCGCCGGCACGTTTCAGGCCAAGGCACTCGAGATTCAGCCTCCACCAACCCGCGAGACCGACGTCGCCGAAATCGATCCCAAGGACTATCCCGTCCTGATGCAGCGCTCCGGTGCGCAGGGACTGACGGAATCGCGACGCATCTACTCGTCGACGCTCTACATCCTTATGGGCGTCGTCGCGCTCGTCCTGCTCATCGCGTGCGCCAACGTCGCGAACATGTTGCTCGCGCGCTCGGCATCGAGAGGAACGGAAATCACGCTGCGCCTCGCGATGGGCGCCGGTCGGTGGCGGCTCGTCCGCCAGTTGCTCACGGAGAGCCTGCTGCTCGCGCTGCTGGGCGGCGCCGTCGGCGTGCTCTTCGCCATTTGGGGCACCGATGCGCTTGCAGCAATTGGCGACAGCGGCGGGAATGTCCTTCCGGAGGGCGTAACGTACGGTCTGAACCTTCGCGTGCTCCTCTTCACGGTCGCGGTCTCGGTCGTGACGGGCGTCCTGTTCGGCCTCGCCCCGGCGCTTCGCTCGACGCGACTCGACCTGACGAGCGCCATGAAGGAAGGCAGTCGCGGGACGGCGGGCATCGCGCGGTCGCGGTTGAGCAAGACGCTCGTCGTCTCCCAGGTGGCGATGTCGCTGCTTCTGCTCTTCGGTGCCGGGCTCTTCCTGCGCACCGTGTACAACCTGCAGAGCGTCGAGCTCGGCTTCGATCAGGAGAACCTGCTCGTCTTCACGCTTCGGCCCGGCAAGGCCGGTTACGAGACCGATCGCCTGCATGAGTTCTACCGCACCGTATTCGAGCGGATCGAGGCGACGCCCGGCGTTGCCGCCGCCACGTACTGCCGCGTGCCTCTCGTGGCCAACAACACGTTCGATTCGGGGGTCCTCCTGCCGGGTGAAACCCCGCAGTCCGGTGAAGAACACCTCACCAATCTGCAGATCGTGCGAGAAAACTTCTTCGAGACCATGGGCATTCCCCTTCTTGCCGGTCGCGGATTCACGGATCTGGACGTCGAGGGCTCGCAGCCGGTCGCGGTCGTCAGCGAGAAGTTCGCGCGCGACTACTTTCCAGAGGGAAACGTGCTCGGTCAGCGTGTGGGCTTCGACGAGAAGTCGCTGGGCAAATACGAGATCGTCGGCGTCGTGCGCGACACGAAATACAACAGCCTGCGCGAAGACATTGCGCCGATCTTCTACACGAGCGCACGACAGGAGACGGACAACATCGGGACGATGTATTTCGCGGTCCGGACGAATGGTGATCCGACGGCATTCGCACCGATCGCCCGGAAGATTGTGAACGGCGTCGACTCGGAACTTCCGGTGACCGACGTCATGACGCAGGAAGCCCGATCCGCACGGACCGTTGCCGAGGAACGCGTCTTCGCACAGATGCTGACTTTCTTCGGGGCGCTGGCAGTGCTGCTGGCGGCGATCGGACTCTACGGGGTGATGTCCTATTCGGTTGCGCAGCGCACGAACGAGATCGGAATCCGCATGGCGCTCGGCGCCGAGACGGGCGGGGTGCTGCGCATGGTCGTCGCGCAGGGACTGAAGTTCGCGATCATCGGGCTGGTGATCGGGTCGATCGCGACGTTTGCGCTGACGCGATTCATCGAGGGTCAGCTCTACGGGGTGACGGCGTCCGATCCGCTCACGTTCGCGGTTGTGGGCGTGCTTCTGCTCGCGGTGGCGCTCGTGGCGTGCTGGATTCCGGCGATGAGGGCGGCGCGGGTGGATCCGATGGTGGCGTTGAGGACGGAGTGAGTCCGGCTCCGTGTCTCTGTGTCTTCGTGTCTCTGTGTGCGAAGCGTCTTGAAGAGCTTCGCACGCAGAGACTCAGAGGCACTGAGTCACTGAGAATCTCCGCTAAAACACCGCCAGCATCGCCAGCGTCGCGTAGAACTCCGCAACACCGACGAAGACGAGCGGCGCCGCCGCCATAACCACGAGCACGGCAGCCCTCCACGTCCCGAGGCGGTGAACCGCCGAGAAAGCGCCGACAGCCCCCAGCAAGCACGTCGCCGCGCTCGCCACGAGCAGCACCACGTAACCGATGCCGACGGCGGTCGCTTCGCCCAGTGACGGCGGCGAGACGAACGCCGCAACCTGCAGCGCCGCGAGCACTGCAACACCCGCGGCCTGGGCGCCGAGCGCCGCGGCGAGCCACGCGACCGGCCGCATCGAGTCGCCGTTCATTCGATCGCTCCTCCGATAGTCAGCGAGGCGCCTCCGGCACGGACCGCCGTCGAATCGGCGATCATCACCTCGGCGTCTGCGGCTCCGAGGGCGATGCGACCGACGACGCGGAGCACGCGTGCAGTCTCGTCATTCGCGGCCGCAACCGAGTCGCCGAGCGGCGCACCCGCCACCCATCTGCGCAGGAAATAGACGAAGAACACCGGCGACTGGCTCACCCCGACGTGCCCGACGTACGCATCGGCGCCGACGGACAGCCAGCGTGTGGACTGGTCGGCATCGCCGCATCCCGTGTTGTAGACGAGGCGGAGGGGCGTCGTCCGCTCCGCGCCGAGAGCGGCGACCGCATCGACGTAGCGGTTCCCGTGGGCGAGCAGGTACAGGTCGACGGTCTGGTACTCGGCGCACGCTTCGGCGACGGCCGCGATGAAAGCGGCGCGAACGCTGGAGCCTTCCGACTCGGTGAAGTACCAGACGCGGTCGTAGCCACGCTCGAGCGCCGGCAGTGTGAACGATCGCGTGCCCCATTTCTGGAACGCGATGACGTCGTCGCGGATGGCGATCGCGGCGCGTGGCGCGTCGGGAGTCCGTGTCGAGGTGAGAACGAACGGGCGTTCGACTAGAGCTGCGACGATCGCGAGAGACACGAGCGGCAGGAGCGACGCGACGATGAACGCGATGGATCGGCGGGAAAGAGTGGACAGGATTACAGGATTATCAGGATTCACAGGATTCTCTGAGGTGTTTCTGAAAGCTTTTCCACTTCCTGTCAATCATGAAAATCCTGTAATCCTGTCCACTCTCCCTCTCCTACCTCCAGTTTTTCGTCACCTCCCACACCTCCGGCAGCGGCGCGACGATGCCGCGGCAGACGAAGACCGGACTGTCGTCCTCGTACGGCATGCAGTCTCCGCAGTGAACGCGCGCGGCTTCCTCGACCGATGCGAAGTACTTCTCGAGATCCTCCCTGTCGACGCCCACGGTCACCATCACGTCGCCCGTGTAGCCGCGCGGTCCCCACACCCAGTAGTTCTGGTGCCCGCTGATCGCCTTCGGCAAGCCGTACTTCGGTCCCAAGAAATCCACGGCCCCGGCTTCGCCATAGTTGTCGGTGAAGATCGCGGCGCGCGCCTTCTCCTCCTCCGACAGCGTCCCCCACGCTTGTGCGACCGCGCCGACCATTTCCTCCCATCCGTGCATGTCGGCGTAGAACTGCGGCAGGCGGCCCATCTCGTGATTTTCGGTCTTCGCGTGACCGAGTCCGATTGCTTCCGAATACGCGATGAATCGATCGACGCTCAGCACCGGCAGCACGAGCGGCGCCAGAAAAATGCCGCTCAGCACGACGCCCGCCAGGCTCACCGGCCGCAGCCACGCCAGGCTCGCCCGCTCGGCCGCGTGCTCGACGGCGATCGCACCAGCGGCAAACAGCATCGGGAAGATCGGGCCGAAGTAGTAATCCTTGCCGCGCAGCAGTACGAGAATGACGAACAGCAGAATGGCCGAGATCCCCAACGCGCGGTACGGGCGCACGCGTGGTCCCGCGATGAGGTACGCGATCCCCGCGATCCAGATCGGGAAAGCAGCGGGCCCCCCGAGCACGATCTGTCGCGTGAAGAACTCGAGCGGCGACATCTCGTAGTTCTTGCCCGCCCCGGCGTTGCGCAGGATCTCGAGGATTGGCCAGTCGTGCGCGACGTTCCAGACCACGTTCGGAAACCAGACCAGCAGCGCGATTGCGGCCCCGGCCCACGCCCAGCGGTTCACGAGGATGCGGCTTTCGGGCGTCAGCAGCAGCCCTCCGACGACGCTCGCGCCGAAGAAGGCCATCGAATACTTGTTCTGCATGCCGATGCCCGCCACGGCGCCGGCCAGGAGCCACCAGCGAGGATCCGCGCCGCGGATGAGCCGGATCACGACGAGCGCAAACGTCATCCAGAGCAGCGGCTCGAACGCGTTCATCGAAAGAAAGTTGTTTTGCGCGAGCAGAATCGGCGATGCGATGACCGAGACCGCGGCGAGCGCCTGCGCGAAGCGACGTCCGCCCATCTCGCGCGCAATCGCGCCGGCGACGACGACGAGCAACGCGCCGCAGATCGCCGGCAGCAGGCGGACGCCTGAAAGCGAGTCGCCGAAGAGCGAGCGGCCAGCGGCGGAGGCGACGGCGACGAGGGGGGGATGGTCGGCGTAGCCCCAGTCGAGACGGTCTCCGCAGGTGAAGAAGTAGAGCTCGTCGCGAAAGTAGCCGTACCCGCGGTTGGCGTACAGATGGATGATCAGCTTCACCCCGGCGAGCGCGAGGACGATGTTCCGTCCCGAGACGTCTGAGAATCGTGTCGTCATGGCGCCAATCTGGCCCTGAGTCCGGATCGCTGCAACATCCGTGGGACGAACCCTGCCGTTGCAGGGACGAACTCGCCTTCCCCGGGGACGGGTTCACCTCAGTGTCTCCGTGACTCTGTGCCTCTGGGTGCGGAGCGTCTGAAGAGCTTCGCACGCGGAGGCCCAGAGTCACGGAGACACTGAGGACGGACCCAGGAAACAGCTTGCTGCTGCTATCGGTTCAAGCCGAGCACCGATGCCGGGGCGCGGTCGATGAAGGTCCTCGTCCACATGACTTCCGCGCCGTCCGACATCCGCAAACGGTACTCGCCGTGGAACCATGGCTGAACTTCGACAACTGCATCGAGACGGACGACAGTCGAACGATTCGCCCGCAGGAATCTCGATGGGTCGAGACGGGCAGCGATGCTCTCGATCGTCGCGCGCATCCGGTATTCGGCCGTTCCTGCGTGCACGACGACGTAGTTGCGATCCGCTTCGATCCGGTCGATGCCCTCCACTCGCACGAACACCGACCGATCGCCATCGGGAACTAGAATTCTCTCGGCGAACGGCTCGCCCGCCCTCGAGTCCGCCACGCGGTCGCCACGCTCTATCCGTCCGCGAATCCGCGAAAGCGTCTCGTGAAATCTCGCAGGACTCACCGGTTTCAGCAGGTAGCTCATCGCGTGTACCTCGAATGCTCGGAGCGCGAACTCGTCGTGCGCCGTCACGAAGACGATAGCCGGCGCTTCGGATCCGAGCGCTTCCACCACGGCAAATCCGTCCATGTCGGGCATCTGGACGTCGAGGAAAACGAGGTCCGGACGCAGCCGTCGAATGACGTCGATGGCCGCGCGGCCGCAATCCGCCTCGCCAGCGACTTCGATGCCGTCCTCGTCGGCGAGGTATCGCCGCAGCTTCGTTCGTGCGGGCCGCTCGTCGTCGACGAGCACCACGCGGAGCCTTGACTGCCCGCCTTCACGGCACGGTCACCACCTCCGGCGCCTCGACGTACGGAATGCGGATCTCGATTTCGAGCCCCCACCCGGTGCCATCTCGAACTCGATCGTCTGGCCGTCGCCGTACATCGTCCTGAGCCGGTCCACGGTGTTCGACAGGCCGATTCCACCATTGCGAATCGCGGCGTCGACGTCCTCGAGTCCCGGCCCGCCGTCGCGCACCGAGAGCACGAGCCGGTCGCCGTCGCGGTGCGCGGCGAAGTCGATTCGGATCGCGCCCGAATCGGGGTCGGCCCCGTGTCGCACTGCGTTTTCCACCAGGGGCTGGAGGAGGAGCTGCGGGACGACGGCCCGTCGCACGCTGTCGTCGACGTCGATTCGAACGCCGAGCCGGTCGCCGAACCTTGCGCGCATGATGTCGAGGTAGAGATCCAGATAATCGAGCTCCTCTTCGAGGGGGACCTCCTGCGAGACCGACCCCTTGAGGGTCAGTCGCAGGAACTCGCTCAGCTTCGCGAGCATCTCGTCGGCGGCCTTCGGATCCTCGTAGATCAGCGACGATACCGTGTTCAGCGCGTTGAAGAGGAAGTGCGGCTGGATCTGAAGCCGCAGCGACTGCAGTTGCGCCTGGGAGAGTCGCGCCTCGAGCCGCGCGGTCTCGACCTCCCGGTCGCGCGATCGCCGGTAGTGGTCGAAGAGGTGCACGAAGCCGACGGCGATCGCGTAGGCGATGACGTCGTGCGGGAGCTCCATGAAGTAGCGTACCGGCATGTACCCGTAGTCGTACGCATCCAGGCCGGCACCGCGACGCCGGCAGCGATGCGCACCGGGCCACTGGTCCCCACGCCGCGCGACCGATCGGGTACCGGCGCGCGAGGAGAACGGGAATGAAGAGCAGCAGGATGCCGGCCCAGGCCGAGGTCATCTCATCGATGAACCGCGGCACGAGCTTGTCGTATTCGCCGAACGCCGCTTCCTCGAGGTAACGGTAGACGAAGAGGAGCAGTCCGATCGCCGTCGCGAATGCGAATGCCGCGAGGATCGTCCGCCACCGGCGGTGGAGAGTTGACAGGATTTCGGGATTGGCAGGATTCACAGGATTCTCAGTGAAGCCTTTTGCACGCGGTCCCGTTTTCTGTCAATCCTGCAATCCTGTCCACTCTCTACGGCTTCGGCTGCGCCTTGGCCTTCTCGCGGAGGGAGTCGATGAGCGTCTCGATTTTCTTCCGATCCCGCAGCTCGGGATTCTCCGAGAGCAGTCGCTCGAACGCCGTGATGGCTTCCCGATAACGGCTGTCCTTCATGTAAATGCTCGCCAACCCGAGATGGAGCTCCGGCACCTTGCGCGCGCCCTTCTCGTAGGCCTTCTCGAGCAGATCTTCGGCCTCGGTGGACTTGCCGTCGCGCATGAGCGCGAGCCCGAGATAGATGAGCGTGTTCTGGCTGGCGGGGTCGAGCTCCAGGGACCGGCGGAACGACGCGGTTGCCTCCGCGTGCTTGCCGGCCTTGTAGTAGAGCACGCCGATGGCGTAGTGGGCCTTCGATCCGTTCGGATTCACTTCGAGAGCGCGAGCGAGTACCGGATACGCCTCGTTGAGCTGGTCGGACTTCACGTATTCGGCACCAAGTGCCTCCATTGCCAGGTAGTAGTCCGGGTAGAGCTCGATCGCCCGCTTGAGCGCGACGATGGCTTCGTCCGATTTGTTGCCCTTGAGCAGCTTCTCGGCGCGACCGAACTCCTTCTGTGCGACTTTCGGAACCTCCTGATAAAACACGACGCCGGCGTTCGCAACCGCTGGCCGGTCACCGCGAGGCTGCGAGGGTACCAGGACGATGTCGACGCGGAAGATCTCGCCCGCGGCCGAGAACGGGCTCGGATCCAGCTCGATGCGCTGCCGCTGCCTCTCGTATGGAAGCGGACCCGGCTCGGCATCGATGTAGAAGTTCCCCGCACCGACAGTGAGCTGGAAGCGTCCGGCCGCATCTGTGATGAAGTTCCCAACCGGCGAGTATCCGTCGTTGAGGACCGAGATTCGCACGTTCTGAACCGGGCGATTGTCCGGACCGACGACACGCCCTTCGATTCGCGCCCGCGCCGGTGGTCGCGGACCGGTGCTCTGGGCGAGGGCGTTTTCACCTGCAAACGCGATACCGGCAACGATCGCCAGGAAGGCCCAGATCACACGTCGCGAGGTCCCTCGGGTCATCTCATTCATCTCGTGTTGTGCTCGATTTTGCGCTGCAGGCTGATTTCGCAGCGCGAGCGAGTATATCCGAATTCTCGTATTTTTCTTACAATTTGTCGGATTTCGAAGTCCCCAGGTCACCCGAACTACGCACTCGCAGCGCGCAATACCCAATCGCCACCTCTTCATTTACAACCGTTTACATACTTTTCATTCTTGTTACCGTCGGTTGACATCCCCGGAATGCCATTTGCTTCATCAGGGCGTCCCCGCAGTTAGAGAGTCTCTCGTCACCGGTCGGGCACTTATCCCGGCTCCGTGGTCGGAGACGGTTTCTTACAACAGGTCTCGCCTGTTGGCTCAGACCGCTTTACCCATCGAGCGCTATCCAATCGAAGAGGAGGAGTCTCATGCGCAAGAGCAGTGGGATTCGGCCGCACAGCGTGATGCGCCGGATCATCTCGACAGCGCGTTCATCGTTTCCGGTGTTCGCCATCTGCCTTCTGACCCTCGGTGCCGTACCAGCTTTCGGACAGGAAGTCACGGGCGGCATCAAGGGTCAGGTCAACGACGTTCAAGGTGCGGCAGTCGCGGGTGCGACCGTCGAGCTCATCACCGCGCAGCGGACGTTCACGACCACAACCGACGGCAACGGCCGGTACGAATTCCTGCGTGTCGCTTCGGGCGTGCACCAGGTCAAGGTTGCGGCGGCCGGCTTCGGCTCGAAGATCAGCGAGAATGTGGCCGTCGAACTCGGCAAGACACTCTCGGTGAATTTCGAACTGACGCCTGGAATGGCCGGTGAGTCCGTCACCGTGACGACGAGCGACGAACCCATCGTCGACATCTCGTCGAACAAGGTGGCGACAAACGTCAATCGAGAAGAGTTTGCACTCATTCCGAAGACGCTGAATTTCTCGTCGATCATCAATGTCGCGCCTGGCGTTCGCCAGGAGGACAAGAGCGCGGGCTTCACGATCGACGGCGCCTCGGGCTCCGAGAACGTGTTCATCATCGACGGCGTCGAAGTGACGCGCGTTGAGGACGGCGCCCTCGGATCGACCAAGAACGTGCCGTTCGACTTCGTCCGCGAAGTCCAGATCAAGAGCGCGGGCTACGAAGCCGAATATGGCGGCGCCACGGGCGGCGTCATCAACGTGCAGACGCGCGGCGGCGGCAACGACTGGCACGGCGAGGCTCGCCTCGAGTTCCAGACCGACGAGCTCATCGCGCATGCGAACCCGGTCCTCCGTCTCGACCCGCTGGATTCGGACGTGGCCGAGTACTTCGACCAGCCGAATCTCGACCGCGACTACCGCATCTTCGCGCCGGTCTTCTCGGTTGGCGGCCCGATCGTCAAGGACAAGCTCTGGTTCTTCGGCAGCTACGCTCCGCAGCTCGAGCGTACCGAACAGATCCTAGAGCTCACTCAGAACACGGGCACGGCCATCAACGTCCTCGACTCGCGCCCGATTCAGCGTCTCAACAAGACGCACTTCTACTTCGGCCGTCTCGACTTCGCGCCGACGGACCGCCTCCAGGCGAACGTCAGCTTCATTGGCAGCCCGTCCCGCGTGGAAGGTCAGCTCGTTGGCACGAACAACCAGACCGCCAGCCTGACCGTGTTCCAGGACGTCCGTCACCAGCTCAAGGGCGGCTACACGCCGTCGTGGAACCTGGCCTCGGGTGTCAACTACAGCGTCACGGACAACTTCATCATTGGATTCCGTGCTGGCCGCACGTACCTGAACGACAAGGGCGGCTCCTACGACGTTCCGGTCGGCACGCCGCTGTATAACGTGGTTATCCCCTGCAACCCGGCGGACTTTGACTGCGCCCCGGGCACGACGTCGGCCGGTCTTCCGGTCATCACGAACAATTTCGCAGCGCTCTTCAACATCACGACGCGCACGAACGTCAACGTTGACGCCACGTACAGTGTGCGACTTGGTGGACAGCAGCACATCTTCAAGGGCGGCTATCAGTACAACCGCCTGAGCAACAAGGTCGACGAAGGCCAGATCGGTGGCCTCATCAACCTCTACTTCGACCGCACGTTCGCAGGCGAACGCGGTGAGTTTGGCTACTACCGCGTCACCGACTTCGGAACGAAGGGCGACGTCACGAGCAACACGAAGGCGCTGTTCGTGCAGGATCAGTGGACTATTCACCCCCGCGTGACTCTCAACCTCGGAATCCGCTTCGAGCACGAGTTCCTGCCGACTTTCCCGATCGATGCGACCTTCCACCCGACCCTCGATCCCGATCAGCTCTCGACTGCGCCGGCGCGCCCGATCGAGTTTGGCTGGGGCGACAAAATTGCGCCGCGCATCGGCGTGGCGTGGGACGTCATGGGTGACCAGAAGCTGAAGATCTTCGGAAGCTTCGGCGTCTTCTACGACACGATGAAGTATGAGCTGCCGCGCGGATCGTTCGGCGGCGACCGGTTCCTGCGAACCTGGTACAAGCTCGAGACGCTCGACTTCAGGAGCCTCACGCTCTCGAACACACCGGGCGACATCATCGACGGACCGCTGGACTTCCGCGTTCCTTCTAGCCTTGCTCCCGAGCCGGGCGAGCAGCCCGGAATCGACCCGAACCTCGAGCCGACACGTCAGCACGAGTTCACGGTCGGCGGCGACTATGCACTCCGCGACGATCTCGCTTTCGGAGTCCGGTTCACCCGCAAGGTGCTCGACCGGACGATCGAAGACGTCGGCCGCCACGATGCGGACGGCAACGAGATCTACACGATCGGTAATCCGGGTTACGGTTCGACGCAGGATTCGGCGTTCTTCAACCCGGCGGCTCCTCGCGCGGTTCGTGAATACACGGGCCTCGAGTTCCGGCTCGACAAGCGCTTCTCGAACAACTGGTACGCGAACGTCACCTACCTCTGGAGCAAGCTGTACGGCAACTACGCCGGACTGGCGAGCTCGGACGAAGTGACGAACGGCGTCGGACGCTCCTCGCCCAACGTCAACCGCTACTATGACTTCCCGACGCTGCTGTTCGATGCCGCGGGACAGGAAACGCTCGGCCGCCTTCCGACGGACCGTCCGCATACCTTCAAGGGCTATGCAGCCTACCGCTTCAACTACGGCAGCATGTCGACCGAAGTCGGCGGCTCCCAACTCTTCTACTCGGGCACTCCGGTCACGACCCGCGTCGAGACGCTCTTCGCCGAGCACATCGCGTTCGGACGTGAGGACGGTGGCCGATCAGAAGCTTTCTCGCAGACGGACTTGCTGGTGACGCACCGCTGGAACATCACGGAGCGCATCGCCTTCAAGGCGTCGATGAACGTCCAGAACCTGTTCGACGAGCGCAATGAGCTCGTGCGGTACGAGCGTCTTACGGCTGACGGCGTCGAGCTTGGTCTCGACGAGAGCGACTTCCCGCAGTCGGCGTACGACGACTATTTCGGACTTGGCTACGACGGTGTTCGTGCTCGTCTTGTCCAGCAGGGCATTGACGATGACGAGAACGTGTTCGATCCGCGGTACAACTTCACGCAGATCTTCCAGGCTCCGCGTCAGGTTCGCTTCGGATTCGGCATCGAGTGGTAAGGGCTACTCGATAGACGGTATCAACCGCCCTCTCCGGAAACGGGGAGGGCGGTTGTGTTTGCGGGCTACGAGAGCTGCGCACACAGAGCCGCGGAGTCACAGAGACACGGAGTCCTCCATGTGTGATTTCCTCCGTGACTCCGTGACTCTGTGACTCAGTGTGCGAAGCTCTTGCCCCTACGGATCGCCGCGCACGACGACCGTGCTCGCGATGTGATCGTGGACACAACGGCGGTCCGCCGCGAAGATGAAACACACGTTGACGAGCGAGAACAGCGGCCCGATGTACGGGACGAATCCTATGAGCGACGGCACCAATCCCCGCAGGATCACGTTCGTCACGCCGCCGCCGTTTTCACCGGTGTCGATCTTCACGATCCGGATCCCGAGCACGCGCTTGCCGATCGTCTGTCCGCGCTGGCAGAGCATCACGATCTGCGTGATGAACACACCCAGCATCCCGAGAAGCCCGAGGATCACTCCTACGATGATCCCTGCCTCGCCGGCCATCACGCCGAGGATGACGGCAGCCAGAAATGGCGAGTAAAGGCAGAGTGAATCGATGATCGCCGCCACGAGCCTGATACCCCGGTCCGCCATCTCGTGTTGCGGCATCGCATAACCCGCGTACCCGAATGACGGTGCATAGCCGCCGTATTGACCGTGCTGCCCATAAGGGGACGCGTATGTGCCCTGTGTTCCTCCGTAGGCCTGCGATCCGTAACCGCCCCCGTAACCGGCATTCCCGTAGCCCGCGTTTCCATAGCCATCCGACGGCGGCGGCCAGCCTTGTGGGTTCGAATTCCAGTCCTGCGGGCCTGAACCAGATGGCGCGCTGCCACCATAGAAAGGCGCCGCGTCGACGACCGATCCCGGGTTCGCCGGTTCCGGCTGCCACGCCCCGGGTCCCGCAGTGCCGAGCACCATGCCGCATCTCCGGCACTCCTGGTTATCCGCGAAACTGACGAGCCCGCAGTTCGCGCACTTCACACTCATGGACTGCCTCCGCGCAACAGGGGGTATGCGGGCGACAGCTGCACGGCCCGTTCGTGCGTCCACGAACGTTCATACCAGAAATGGCGCGACATTCTGAGTCTGACGCATCGCTTCGCTCGAGCATGAGCCTCGCCGGCGACCCTTCGATCCGCGATACTGGGCTTCATCGCACACCGAGGGAGGGCTCCGTATGACGAATGACGAGTTTCGACGGCTGGGCCACGCGCTCGTCGAATGGGTAGCCGACTATCGCGAGAACGTCGAAAGCCATCCGGTCATGGCTCGCGTCGCTCCCGGCGACATAAGGCGCCAACTGCCGTCGGCGCCGCCCGTCGACGGCGAACCGCTCGACGCGGCGCTGGCCGACCTCGATCGGGTGATCATGCCGGGCATCACGCACTGGAGCCATCCGCGCTTTCTTGCGTATTTCCCGAGCAATGCCGGGCTCTCGTCGGTGCTCGCGGATCTCGTGGCGACCGGGCTGGGAATTCAGGGCATGAGCTGGCAGACGAGTCCGGCGGCGACCGAGCTCGAGGAGGTCGTCATGGACTGGCTGCGCCAGATGGTCGCGCTGCCCGCGTCCTTCACCGGCGTCATCCACGACACGGCGTCGACGGCTACACTCGTCGCGCTCCTGTGCGCCCGCGAACGCACGACGGACCACGGGCAGACGCGTGGTGGACTCCAGGCCGAGGCGGCGCCGCTCGCCGTGTACGCCTCGGAGCAGAGCCACAGCTCGATCGAAAAGGCGGCGCTGCTGGCCGGTTTCGGACGCGAGCACCTGCGCGCCATCGAAACCGACGATGCATTCGCCCTGCGCGGCGATGCGCTGCGCGCGGCCATAAAGCGCGACGTCGCGGCGGGCATCCGTCCGTGCGCGGTCGTTGCCACGGTTGGCAGCACGGCGACGACGGCGATCGATCCGGTGGCGGACATCGCCGAGATTGCCGCAGAGCATGGAATGTGGCTGCACGTCGATGCGGCCATGGCAGGCTCGGCGATGATCCTGCCGGAGTGCCGGTGGATGTGGGCGGGCATCGAGCGCGCCGACTCGGTCGTCTTCAATCCCCACAAGTGGCTCGGCGTGGCGTTCGACTGCACGGCGTATTACGTCCGCGACCGCGAGCACCTCGTGCGGGTGATGTCGACGAATCCGAGTTACCTGAGGACGGCGGTCGACGCGGAGGTGTCGAACTTCCGGGACTGGCACATCCAGCTTGGCCGGCGGTTCCGGTCGCTGAAGCTGTGGTTCCTCATTCGGGAGCAGGGTGTCTCGGGACTGCAGGCGAGGCTGCGCCGGGATCTTGCAAACGCGAAGTGGCTCGAATCGGCGATAGGAGCGGAGCCCGGCTGGGAGCTGTGCGCGCCGGTACCGCTGCAGACGGTCTGCTGCCGGCACGTGCCGGAGGGGCTGGATGACGCGGCGGTCGACACGCACAACCTGGCGTGGGTGGACCGGCTGAATGCGTCGGGGTTCGCGTACCTGACGCCGACAGTGGCGAAGGGGCGGCGCATCGTGCGGGTGTCGATTGGGAGCGAGGCGACCGAGCGCCGTCATGTTGAGGAGGTGTGGGAGGCGATGAAGGCGGCGGCGGAGACATAGTCAATTCACGTCTTCGCGCCTTTGCGCCTTTGCGCGAAAAGTTCTTCCCGCCGCTGGAAAGCATCACGCAAAGGCGCAAAGGCGCAAAGATACGAGCCTGAGCGTCGTGATCTCGGCTCGCGCGTGGGCCGCTACGGCATGAACAGTCCGTCAACGACTCCGATCCGATAGGCAAGATACAGCCCGAAGCTCAGCCCGAAGAGCCCCGCGAGGCACTGCATCGCGCGTTCGGCGTGCGCGAAACGCTTCGCCGTCAACCGCACCGGCAGGCTCACGAGCGCGCTCATGATCGTCATCCCGGCTATCGATCCGATGCCGAACACGCCGATGTACGCGAGTCCGACGACCGGCGACTCGACCGTCGAAAGCACGAGCAGCATCAGCGCCGCGCTGCCGGCCATTCCGTGCACCATGCCCACCACGAACGGTCGGGCCAGGAATCCGAACCCGTGGTGTTCGGCGACACTTCGCTCGTGCGCCGGTTCATGCACGTGCGGATGCGCGTGCTCGACGCCGCCGTGCGCATGCAAGTGCGCGTGAACGCGCCCGCCTCGCGCGACTTTCCAGAGGACGTTCGCTCCGAGCCCTATGAGCATGAGTGCCACGCCGAACTCGAGAGCCATCGCCGTGTGCTCGCCTATCTCGACACGCAGGAACAGGACCACGAGTCCCGCGACCACGAGCGCCGCGGCGTGACCGACGCCCCACAGCGTCCCCACGAGCGCGGCGCCGACCGTGCTCTTTCGCTGGCTGACTATTGTCGTCACGGCGGCGACGTGGTCGGCTTCGATGGCGTGTTTCAGTCCGAGCGCGAATCCGATCGCGAGCATCGAGAAGATTGAGACGGTTGCAGGCATAAGTTGTTTCCCGCCAGAATGCGCCCCATAGCGGCGGTGCGTCAACGCGATGGCAGGCGAGCCCCTGCGTCTTTGCGTTGGCTCTTTGCGACTTTGCGAGAGACTCGTCTGAGAGGAAGCTTCTCGCAGAGCTCGAGACCACGTAGGACTGGAGACGACCATCGATGCCTCCACGCAAGAAACGCCCGACCGACCACCAGAGCCAGAGCCCGGCGAATTCCTCGATCGGGGACCGCGTCGCGTCCGCGCTCGCGTGGCTGCGGGAACACGCCACCGTGCACACGCTCGAGGGCATGGCCCGCTACGGCATCCCGTCGGACAACGCTCTGGGCGTGGCGGTGTCGGACATCAAGGCACTGGGAAAGCAGCTCGGTCGCAGCCACGAACTGGCCGCCGCGCTCTGGGAAACCGGCGTCTACGAGGCGCGCATGCTCACGTCGTTCGTCGACGAGCCCGAACGAGTCACGTCCGCTCAGATGGATCGCTGGTGCCGCGATTTCGACAGCTGGGCGATCGTCGACACGCTCTGTTTCCACCTGTTCGACCGTACGCCGCTGGCCTGGTCGAAGATCGAGCCGTGGAGCGAGAAGCGCGACGAATTCGGCAAGCGCGCGGCGTTCGCGCTGCTCGCGTGTCTCGCGCTGCACGACAAGCAGACCGACGACGATACGTATCTCGATGGCCTTCGACTCATCGAACTGGCCGCAGGAGACGAACGGAACTTCGTGAAGAAGGGCGTCAACTGGGCGCTGCGCGCGGTCGGCGAGCGCAACGCCGCGCTCAACGCCGCCGCGGTTAAGGTAGCCGGGCGGCTTGCGGAATCGCAAGATGCGGCCCCGCGATGGATTGGAAAGGACGCGCTGCGACAGCTCGCGAGCCCGGCAGTCCAGAAGCGGCTCTCTTCGCCAAAGCGCAGCGGACGATCCCGGAGTTGAAGGCGGAGAAGGCTTCGCGTACAGAGAGCACAGAGGCACGGAGTTCCACGGAGTCTCTATTGTCTTCGTGATACTCCGTGTCTCTGTGCTCTCAGTACCCGAAGCCTTCTCCAATCCTCACAGGCCTGATTGTTGTCACCGTGCCGGTTTGTCATACTGCTGCTGGATTCGGCGATTGGAGAGGTCGAATGAACTGCACGGACTGCGGGGCGGGTGACCAGATCGCTGAGTCGTATTGCCGCCAGTGCGGCGAATGGCTCGGCAAGCGCGTCGGCAGCATCGCATCCAGGCCGGAAGACAAGCTGACCTCCATGGTCATCTTCAGCGCGATGAGCGCCGTGTTCGCCCTGACGTCGGCGATCGTGCTCATGGCGACCTACTTCGGCACCGACGAGGCGAAGTGGTCGATCTACATGGTCAACGCATTCTGTCTCGTCATCGCCGTCCATCAGTCGGTCAACTTCTGGTATGCGCTGGAAACGAAACTGCGCCACCGGCGCGCACGACGGGGTGCGGGATCGCCGAAGATCGACCGGACGACGAAGGAGCTCGAGCCGCCGCCGATGGCGCAGCCTTTCGAGCTCGGCAGCGTCCCGTCCGTCACCGAGCACACGACGGACCGTCTGATCGTCCCGGCGCGCGCCGACCAGATCCGAGACGCCCGATAGCCTCACTCAACGAGCATTGCGCGAAGCGCTTTGGAGTGCGGCGTGAATCGCCGCTTTGGATTCTTGTCGTCGGTCGAAGCGACAAGTCAAAGCGGCGATTCACGCCGCACTCCAAAGCGCTTCGCGCACGCCTTACCGCGCCTTTCGCAACCCTGAAGTCGGCGTCGCTCGCGTCGGAGGCGGTCAGACCCTCGCGCGTCGTGACGACGACGCGTATCCGGTAGTGCTTTCCCTTTGCGAAGTCGGTGGGAATCGTCCACGCGTGGCTTCTCGCGTCGGGATCATCGAGCGAGGCAACTAGGGTCCCAAAGGTCGCGCCGCTGTCGGCTGACAGCCACAGCTCCTGTGAGGCGACCTCGCTTGCCGTGTCGACCGACCACGTCATCTCGAACATCTGCCCGCGCCGCGGCTTCTCGCCGCCGTTCGGCGTTACCACCCTCACGACCGGTTCGACGGGCGCATCCGCTTTCGGATGGCGCTCGAAGAACTCCCAGATCAACTCCGACGCCGAGATCTCCTGCGTCGGTTCGTCGCCGATCGGGTTACCCGCGCCGCCCGGCCACGCGTGTCCACCGTCCCGGATCGTGTAGAGGACCACTTCCGTGCCACGCACGCCGCCACCGTAGGTATCGGTAGTGATGTTGCCCGACGGGCTCGTCTCGGTCACGGGAGTGGTGACACACTGGTCGCGGCCGACCCAGAAATCGATGGCGTGGCTCACCGGCTCATCCACGCGCGGGTAAAGCGTCTCGGGTCCGACCCCGCCGTTGTACGGCACGTGCTGGTCGTCCGTCCCATGGAAAACGATGACGGGAAGCGGATCGGACGGCGTGCACGATGTCTCGTTGAGCGCGCCCGCAACTGGCGCTATCGCCGCAAGCTTGTCGGCCATCTGACATCCGAGCCGGTAGGTCATCATTCCGCCGTTCGACATCCCGGTGGCGTATATCCGCCGGGGATCGATCGAGTACGTGCGCTCGAGCTCGTCGACAAGCGCCCGCAGGAACCCCACGTCGTCGACGTTGTTCTCGTAGGCGTACGAGCAGCAGTTCGCGGCATTCCACGTGAGGAGATTGCCGAAGTTGCCGGTACCGTTGGGATAGGCGACCAGGAAGCCTTCGCGGTCGGCGACCGCGTCCATCCCGTATGCGCGCTGCGCCTGCGCGCCATTGCCACCGCCTCCGTGCATCAGGATGACGAGCGGGACGGCAGTGCCCTCGACGTAGGACGACGGGACGTGAAGGATGCTCGTGCGGGTGCGGCCTCCGCTCTCGATCGTGATCGTCACGTCGCCCGACTGGGCGCGGACGCCCTGGCAGCCCATCGCGAGCGCGAGAAACGCGATCGCGGGAACTATCGCGAAAAGTACCTTCGTGTTGAGCCGTCCCATCCTGCCTCCCCACTTTCCGTCGGCCACCGCCGCTAAATGATGAACCGCCCAGAAGACCCCGTCCACCACCTGAAAGTCTGACTTGTGCACCTCCGTTCCTCGGTGTCTCCGCGCTCTGAGTGCGTAGCTCCCCGTTTTCTCTTCCTCCTTCCCCCCGGGTGTATATTCCTCCCGCCCTCACTTCTCGACGCGCCACGTTCACGCGCCGCAGCCGACACAACCCCGTCGAGCCCCGCGCAGGGGCCACCAGAGGAGGTAGCCATGAGTTCAGCTTCCGGGGTGCAACTCGACACCCGAGTAACGGAGTTCGTTGCACGACCACGCACCATGCTCATCAACGGCGAATGGGTCCCGGCCGCGTCCGGCAAGACCTTCGCCACCTACAATCCGGCAACCGGGCAGGTCCTCGCCAACGTCGCCGAGGGCGATGCCGAAGACATCAACCGGGCCGTTGCCGCAGCTCGTGCCGCATTCGACACCGGGCCATGGCGCCGCATGACGCCGTCGCAGAGAGGCCGCCTGATCTGGAAGCTCGGCGACCTGCTCGACCAGCACACGCAGGAGTTCGCCGAGCTCGAGACGCTCGACAACGGCAAGCCGCTGACGATCTCGCGCGCGGCCGACGTGCCGCTCGCCGCCGAGCTGTTCCGCTACATGGCCGGGTGGGCCACGAAGCTCGAAGGCAGCACGATTCCGCTGTCAGTGCCCTACACACCGGGCGCGATGTACCACGCCTACACCGTGCGCGAGCCGGTCGGCGTCGTCGGACAGATCATCCCGTGGAACTTCCCGCTGCTGATGCAGGCCTGGAAGCTCGGCCCGGCGCTCGCCGCCGGCTGCACGGTCGTGATGAAGCCCGCCGAGCAGACGCCGTTGACGGCGCTGCGGCTAGGCGAGCTCATGCTCGAGGCGGGTTTCCCCGAGGGCGTGATCAACATCGTTCCGGGATTTGGCGAAACCGCGGGCGCCGCGCTCGCCGCGCATCCGGATGTCGACAAGATCGCGTTCACCGGCTCTACCGAAGTCGGACGGCTGATCGTTCACGCGGCCGCCGGAAACCTCAAAAAGGTGACGCTCGAGCTCGGCGGCAAGTCGCCGAACGTCGTGTTCGCCGATTCGAACGTGGACCAGGCGATTGCCGGCGCCGCGAGCGCGATTTTCTTCAACCACGGACAGTGCTGCTGCGCGGGGTCGAGGCTCTTCGTCGAGAAGAGCATCTTCGACCGCGTCGTCGATGGCGTCTCGGAGGCCGCGAGCAAGATCAAGGTCGGACCGGGACTCGATCCGTCGACCGACATGGGCCCGCTCGTGTCCGAGGAGCAGATGAACCGCGTGTGTGGCTTCATCGACTCGGGACGGAGCGAAGGCGCGCGGGCCGTTGTTGGTGGCAAGCGCGTCGGCGACGCCGGATATTTCGTCGAACCGACCGTGCTCGTCGATACGACGGACGACATGAAGGTCATCCAGGAGGAGATCTTCGGACCGGTCGTCGCGGCAATCCCGTTCGATGATCCGGCACAACTCGTCGCTCGCGCGAACGACTCGGTGTACGGGCTCGCGGCGGGGATCTGGACGCAGGACGTCGCGAAGGCGCACGCAGTCGCGGCCCAGTTGCGCGCCGGAACGGTGTGGATCAACTGCTACAACATCTTCGACGCCGCGCTGCCGTTTGGCGGGTACAAGCAGTCGGGATGGGGCCGCGAGATGGGTCAGGAAGCGCTCGAGAACTACACCGAGACCAAGGCCGTCTGCGCGCGTGTGTCGTAGGAAGACGGAGCTCTCTGTGGTCTCCGTGCCTCTGTGCTCTCTGTATGGCCAAGCCCTTGCCGGTGGCATACAGAGAGCACGGAGGCACGGTCGACCGTGTACGGCATCGTCAAGCAAAGTGGCGGCAGCATCTGGTGTTATAGCGAAGTCGGTCGTGGAACCACGTTCAAGATCTACCTTCCCGTTGTAGCGGACGAGGCCGCAGCGGTCCCGCCCGAGAGTCCGGCTGCGGTTGCAGGCGGGATCGAGACCGTGCTCGTTGCCGAAGACGACGCGTCGGTCCGAAGTCTCATCGCGCAGATGCTCGAGGCGGACGGATACACGGTCATCTCCACCGCAAATGGCGCCGAGGCGCTGCTCGAGTACAGAATCCGTGGCGTTGACATCGACCTGGTTGAGTTGCTCGACCGCTGAGACCCGCGGTCTCCGTGACCTCCGTGTCTCCGTGCGCGAAGTTCTTCGAGCGTGAAGAGCTTCGCACACGGAGACACGGAGACACGAAGACGCAGGGGTACAGAGATCACGAACTCCGTCGTTGACATTCGGTCTCTTCAGGCGTCAAGTGCGCAAGTATGCGGCTCACGCTCAACCTGACCCACGCGTGCAATCTCGGCTGCGACTACTGTTTCGCCGGAACGGCACGGCGGCAGGAGATGCCGTCCGCGACCGGCCGCACGGCGATCGACTGGGCGGTCCGGCGGGCGCGTGCGTCCGGCAATGACACGCTCGTAGTCTCGATGATGGGAGGCGAGCCGCTGCTCGCGTTCGACCTGTTCGACGAGTTTGCCACCTATGCACGGCGTATCGGGGAAGCCGAAGGCCTCGACGTCCAACTGCAGACCACGACGAACGCCACGCTCCTCGACGGCCATCGGCTAGAGCGGCTCGCCGAGCTCGGCGCACACGTCGCTATCTCGGTCGACGGCGTGCCCGACGTCCACGACCGCACACGCCGCACGCACGACGGTCACGGCACGGGCGACGCCGCGTGGGCGGCACTCGACCGCGCACTCGCGCGGCTCGAGTCCGTCTCGGTCGTCGTCGTGATTTCGCCCGCGACCGTCGACGAACTGGCTGCCACCGCTCGCGCGCTCGCCGCGCGGGGAGTCGCGCGGATCGTCCTCAACCCGAACTGGTCGGCAGCCTGGACGCCACCGCAGCTCGAAATCTGGCGCGCGGCGTACGACGGCGTGGCCGCCGAATACGTCGCGGCGTACCGTCGTCTCGCGCCGTTCGAGCTCAACGTGTTCGACAACGCAATCGACCTGCGAATCCGCGGTGCGGAGAACGCCGTGCACGCGTGCGGCTTCGACGGCGCCGACGTGGCCGTGGCGCCGAGTGGCAGCGTCTATGGTTGCGGGCGAGCCGTCGGCGAAGACCGCGACGCGTCGGCTTCGCTCGGTGCGATGTGGGATGGTTTCGAGGTGCCGTCCGCGCATCGATCCCCGGCGATCCCCAACGCATGCCAGGAGTGCGCGCTGAGACCACGGTGCGCATCGCGGTGCGCATGCGCGAACCGCGAGTCGTCGGGCGACGCAGCAATCCCCGGCGACGTGCTCTGCTGGCACGAACGCACCGTCATTCCGCTCGCCGACGAAGCGGCGGCGACGCTTTACCGGGAGCGCAACACCGCGTTCCTCGCCCGATTCTACGGAAGCCCCACGGAGGTGCCTCATGCCGCTCGAACCTGTTCGCTCGTATGACGAGCCCGGCTACCCGACGCTCGATACCGACCGCGACGCGCGTCGCGCCTTCCTCCGTTCGCTCGGTCTCGCGGCGATCGCGGCGGCGTTCGGTCCGTTGGCGGGATGCGATCGCCTCAACGGGACCGTCGCGGGCATAGACAAGAACACGAAGAACGCGGGGCCCGGGAACAAGGGCGGACCTCCGCCCGACACGCCGCCGACGGCGGGCGTGCCGCTTCCGCCGAAGTGGCCGGGACCAAAGGCGGCGCTCGTGGGAGGCGGTCCGATTCCGGTCACGTTCGCTGGGGGCGACAAGGGCTGGGTCGCGCTCGCGGTGACGTTCGATCCGAACGACACCGCGCTGGAGGACAGGCTCATCGGACTCGAGTCCGCTATCGTCGCCGCGACGCAGAAACGGCTGGCCGGCGAGCCGCGGTCGGTGCTCGGTGACGTCAAGAAGTGCGGCCTGGTGGAGAAGGAGCTCACCGCCGAACTCAATCGGATGGCAAAGACGGACAAGCTCGCCTCGGCGACGCTTGCCGAGCTGACGGAGGACGCGGTGCGAACTTCGAAGGCGATCGGGAGGCGCCCACAGTCGCCGGCACCCGCCCCGGCTCCCGCCCCGTCCGCGAGCGCGCCGTCGGCGGCAGCCCCGGCGCCACCGGCGCGAAAGACATTGCCGCGCGCGGGTGACAAGTGCGCGATCCATCCGAACGGGTGCGAAGCGAGCGAGGGAGCCACAACCGGGAAGTAACGTCACGCCAAGACCGTTCGCCTTCGTGATCTCCGTGCCGCTGTGTCTCCGTGCCTTCGTGTGCGTAGCTCTTCCAAGACTGAAGCTGCGCACACGAAGGCACGAAGACACAGAGGCACGGAGATCACGGAATTGTGAAAAATTCCCCAATTCGGGAAATACTCAGCGTCAATTCGGTCCGTCGGGAGCGCCGTTCTCGCGGCATTCAGTTGTCCGTCTTCAATCTTTGGGCTTTGACAGCGCGCTCCCGTGGAAATCGCACCGCTTCATGTCGTTGCGGGCATAACCGTTGCATGTCGAATGATTAGATCGACATCCGCTCGAGTGCTCGCGTAGAGCGCTCCGGCCGGTGCCTATCCGTGATACGAGCGCCGCCTCGCTGTGGCTGCCATTGCGGGGGCTTCACTGACGGCCTCGTTCGCACGCATGCGAAACGCCGCGGTTCGGCCGGTGGACCAACGACCGCGCGCGCCGTACGACAATCGCTCCACCCTTCGCGATGGGGGCACACGAACATGAAAAGCGAGGAAAAAGAGGACCGCGGCAGGATCGACATCTCGACTGAGGAGTGCAAGGGGTGCGGCCTGTGCGTCGAAGCCTGCGCCCCCAACGTGATGCAACTGAGTGATGGCTTCAACTCTCGCGGGTACCACCCTGCCGTCTATCTCGGCTCTGGGTGCACCGGGTGCGGAGTCTGCTTCTTCGCCTGCCCCGAACCGGGCGCCATCACCGTCTTCACCCTTCTGTCGCCCGCAAAGGCGGCCGAGGCCGCGAGTCTCTCGCTGGCCACTACGACTCTCTAAAACGTCGAGGCTCGCGCAATGGCACAAGAACTGATCAAGGGAAACGAAGCCGTCGTGAAAGCGGCGATCATGGCGGGTTGCCGCTCCTTCTACGGCTATCCGATCACTCCCGCCAGCGAGATTGCCGAGGCAGCCGCACGGTACTTCCACGAATCGGGAGGCACGTTCCTCCAGGCCGAAAGCGAAGTCGGCGCGATCAACATGGTCTACGGAGCGGCGTCCTGCGGCGAACGCACGATGACGGCATCGTCCGGCCCGGGGATCAGCCTCATGCAGGAGGGGATCTCGTATCTGGCCGGTTCGGAGCTGCCGTGCGTCATCGTCGACATCATGCGCGGGGGGCCGGGGCTCGGCAACATCGCGCCCGAGCAGGCGGACTATCACCAGGTCGTCAAGGGCGGCGGGCACGGGAGCTACCACACGATCGTCCTGGCGCCGAACTCGGCCCAGGAGATGTGCGACCTTACGTTTCTTGCGTTCGAGCTGGCGGACCGCGTCCGAAACCCGGCCATCGTCCTGGCGGACGGGTTCATCGGGCAGATGATGGAGCCCGTCGAGTTCCCCGACCGGATGGTCGAGCCCGACGACAAGCCCTGGGCCGTTCACGGCGACGCCGAGACGAGGAAGAACCTCATCACGTCCATCTACCTGTCGCCCGAGGACCTCGAGCGGCACGTCCGTCACCTCGAGACCAAATACGCCCTCGAGACCGACGGCATCGCGATGTGCGAGAAGTACCACACCGGCGATGCCGAGTTCCTGGTCATCGGCTACGGAATCGTCTCGCGAGTCCTGAAGACCGCGGTGGATCACGCCCGCGAAATGGGCATCAAGGTCGGGCTGCTGAGGCCTATCACGTTGTGGCCGTTCCCGACCGTGCAGATCGCCTACGAGGCGAACTACGTGAAGAGCATGCTCGTCGTCGAGCTCAGCACCGGGCAACTCGTCGACGACGTGCGGCTGGCGGTCAACGGCGAGATTCCGGTGCGTTTCTATTCGCGCGTTGGCGGCGTCGTGCCGACGACCGATGAGCTTCTGACGCAGATCATCAAAGCGAGCGAGGCAGACCATGTACGCAAAGTCGTTCCAGCGGCCGAAGAGTCTCTTTGGGGAGTTTAGCCGGAAATCCGGCGACCACCTGACGACCCACTATTGTCCGGGCTGCGGCCACGGCAACCTTCACAAGTACATTGCCGAAGCCATAGACGAGCTCGGCATGCAGGACCGAACCGTCCTCGTGAACCCCGTTGGCTGCTCGGTCTTCGCGTATTACTACTTCGACGTCGGGAACATCCAGGTTCCGCATGGCCGCGCCCCGGCTGCCGCGACCGCCGTCAAGCGCGCGCTTCCGGACAGCCTCGTGATCAGCTACCAGGGCGACGGCGACCTGGCCGCGATCGGAGGCAACGAGATCCTGCACTGTGCCAACCGCGGCGAGAACATCACCGTATTCTTCGTCAACAACGCGATCTACGGCATGACGGGCGGACAGATGGCGCCGACTACGCTGCTCGGTCAGCGAACGTCGACGTCGCCGACAGGCCGACAGATTCTCGAGGAAGGTTTCCCGATGCACGTCAGCGAGTTGCTGGCCAGCCTCGAGGGGCCCTCTTACATCGAGCGCGTAGGCCTCTTCGACAACAAGAGCCGGATGCGCGCCCGCAAGGCGGTCAAGAAGGGGCTGCAGAACCAGATCGAAGGCCGCGGCTTCTCGCTTATCGAGGTGCTTTCGCCGTGTCCGACCGGCTGGGGGCTCACACCGACGGACGCGTGCAACTGGGTGAAGGAAAACCTCCTGCCGGTGTTCCCGCTCGGCGTCATCAAGGACGTCACCGCGGATCGCGAAAACTGGAATCGGCGCCGCCTCGAAGTGACGCCGGAGCGGGTGGCCGAGGTGCTCGGCATCACGCACGCGACCGCAGAGAAGCGGACGGCGACGTGGACGGATTCGAACGTCGCGACCTGCTACCGCGATCCGCGAATCAAGCTCGCAGGCTTCGGAGGCCAGGGCGTGCTGTTCCTGGGCAAACTGCTGGCCGAGGTCGGCATGCGCGAGGGATTTAACGTCTCGTGGCTGCCGTCGTACGGCCCCGAGATGCGCGGCGGCACCGCGAACTGCGCCGTGAACATTTCGACGCTGCCGGTGGGCTCGCCGCTGATCTCGGATCCGTCCGTGCTGATCGCGACGAATCGCCCGTCGCTCGACAAGTTTGCGCCGGAGGTCGTGAGCGGGGGCGTGATCCTCTATGACTCGTCGCTGATCGACACGGCGCCGACTCGCGACGACGTCGAGGTTCTTGCGGTCCCGGCGACGGCGATCGCGGACTCGATCGGAAGTCCGAAGGTGGCCAACATTGTCATGCTCGGAGCGTACATCGGGCTGACGAACGTGCTCCCGAAGGAGCGGGTCGTCGCGGTCATCGAGTCGATGACCAAGAAGAAGGCGCTCGTCGAGCTGAACATCAAGGCGATCGACGCCGGCATCGAGCACGCGAGCAAGGCCCACGTGGCAGAAGACTCCTGGGCGGTGTGATCGGGAGCATTGCGCGAAGCGCTCTGGAGTGCGGCGTGAATCGCCGCTTTGGATTCCCCTGAACCACGCAGGATCGGGAGACAATCCAAAGCGGCGATTCACGCCGCACTCCAAAGCGCTTCGCGCAATGCTTGTGAAAGGATGGTTATCCAATACACTTCGGGGACCACTTCACGACCGGAGACCTTCGCAGCATGAATTTCATCCTGTCACGCCGTTTGGTCACAGCAATCGTTGTCGTGGCACTGGCCTGCTCTCTTCCCTGGTCTGTCCAGGCGTTCGCGAAGCCGGCGCACCGACTGGAGGCGCCTGCACCTGCGCAGCCTACCGCCGAGGTGACCGGTACCACGCTGTCGTTCGAGAAAAACGAAGGTCAGTTCGACGGGCGCGCGCGCTTCGCGGTCCGTCTCGGATCCGAGACGGCATTCGTCACCGACACCCGGATCGTTTTCCCCACGAGCACGGGATCCTCGATTGGCCTGTCCGTCGACGGCGCGAGCGAGACGGCTCGCGCTACCGGTGAACAGCCGCTCGCAGCAATCAGCAACTACCTGCTCGGCGACGATCCGGCGGATTGGCACACGAATGTGGCCAACTTCGCGCAGGTCCGCTGCCGCGGCGTGCTACCAGGCGTCGACCTCGTAGTCTACGGAAACAACGGAAAGCTAGAGTTCGATTTCGTCGTCGCACCTGGTGCGTCCGCTGAGTCGATTCGTCTGCGCTTCGACGGCGCCGAACGGATCGAGCTCAAAAACGACGGGTCGATTCGCGTCTCGTCAGGCGGCGACGTTCTCACGCAGCGCGCGCCCGTGTTCTACCAGGAGGCCTACGGCCAACGCATTCCCGTTGCGGGGCGGTACCGGATGCTCGGACCCACAACCGTCGGACTCGATGTCGGCGCGTACGATCATTCTTTGCCCCTCGTCGTGGACCCGGTCGTGACGTATGCCACGTATCTCGGCGGCAACAACTCGGACGAACAGGCAACCGGAATTGCCGTGGATACACTGGGCAACGCGTACGTGACGGGCTACACGCAGTCGACGGGGTTCCCGACGACGCCCGGCGCATTCCAGACGAACCAGCCGGGCAAGGATGTGTTCGTCACGAAATTCAATTCGTCGGGTTCGGGAATTATCTTCTCGACCTACCTCGGCGGTTCGGACCACGACGCGCCCGAAGAGATCGCGATCGATTCGTTCGGCGAGGCGGTCGTCGCGGGCTTCACCTTGTCGCCCAACTTTCCACAGGCGAACGGCCTGGCTGCACCTGGCGACAGTGATAATGCCTTCCTGACGCGACTCAACGCTTCGGGAACGGGACTAGTGTATTCAACCTACCTCGGCGGCGTGGGACACGATGGCGCATTCGGACTGGCCGTGGACGCAGCTCGAAACGCGTATGTCGTAGGCACCACGGAATCGTTGAACTTCCCGACGACGCTGGGTGCATTCCAGACCGTAAAACCCAGCTCCGACTTGCCGGACGGATTCGTCACGAAGATCGACACAACGGCAGTCGGCTCTGCCTCGCTTGTCTACTCGACGTTCCTCGGTGCCGCCGGCAACGATCAGTCGTCCGCGGTCGCGGTTTCCGCTGCGGGTGAGGCCTATGTTTTCGGGTCGGCTTTTTTTGGATTTCCGACGACGCCCACCGCGTTTCAACAGTTCTCTCCGGGTGGAACCTCCAATGCGACGTTGACCCGTCTCAATGCCTCCGGGAGCGGGCTTGTCTATTCTTCGTATATCGGCGGCAACTTCTTCGAGCAGGCGGACGATCTCGCGATCGACGGCAACGGGAACGCATACGTCGTCGGAATGACGGCTTCAACCAATTTCCCCACGACCGCCGGAGTATTCCAGCCGGTTGATCCTACGGGGGATGTCAACGCGGATGCGTTCGTCGCGAAACTCGACACGAACGCCTCGGGGGCCGCCTCTCTGGTCTTTTCAACCTACCTTGGCGGCGATGGCGTCGAAAGAGCCAGAACCGTTGCGCTTTTGCCAACTGGAGACACCGTTGTAGCCGGCTGGGCGGAGAATTCCACGACCTTCCCGCTGAAAGACAGCCTCCACGGACTCGTTTCGCCGGGGTTCAGCGGATTCGTCACGATGGTCAACCGTACGGGAACAGGCTTGCTTTACTCGACGACACTTGGCGGCTCGCAGAATTGCATCGTCAACGCCGTGGCGCTCGGCCCGGATAATGACGCCTACATCGCCGGCGCAACGAATTCCGCCGACTTTCCGGTGACGCCCGGTGCGTATCAGACGCTTATTCATGGGGGTGCTGACGCGCTCGTCGGCAGGATCTCATTACCGAGCGACTCGCCCGCGATCTACGACCCGTCCACCGGCACGTTCTTTATGAAGAACACGAGCGGACCGGGCCCGGCCGATCTGGTTTTCAGCTTCGGTGCGGGCGGACTGGGGTTCATCCCGCTCGCCGGCGACTGGGACGGCAACGGCGTCGACACACCGGGACTCTATGATCCCTCGACGAGCGCGTTCTTTCTCAAGAACTCGAATGCACCCGGGCCTGCCGATATTGTCGTCGTGTTTGGTGCATCCGGTCTGGGTTTCGCTCCCGTCGTAGGCGACTGGAACGGGGATGGAACGGACACACTCGGGCTCTACCAATCAGCATCGGGCACGTTCTTCCTCAAGAATGCCAACACTCCGGGCCCCGCGGATGCGGCGTTCAGTTTCGGCGCCGGAGGCCTTGGTTTCACGGCCATCGCAGGCGACTGGGATGGCGACGGCTTCGACACGATCGGCCTTTATGATTCCGCATCGGGCACCTTCTTTCTCAGGAACGCGAATACCGGCGGCCCGGCGGATCTTGCAATCGCCTTCGGCCCCGGCGGAGCCGGCGTCGTTCCGGTCGCCGGCGACTGGAACCATGATGCAGCCACCACGATCGGTGTTTCGATCGGCGCGAGCGGTGCGTGGTTTCTTCGCAATGTGAATGCCGGCGGTGGCGCAGACCTGACGTTCTCGTACGGGCCTCCCGGCCCATTCGTCCCGCTCGCTGGAAACTGGGACGGAAGGTGAGAAGGTCGACGGCCCTTCTCTTCTCACCTTCCGTAGCGTTCAATCAGTTCGACGCCGGCGGCGAGGCCGTCCTCGGCGTGGACTAGTTTGCCGAGCGCGGCCGCATTTGCTGCATAGCGGGGGTCGCCCGTGACGTCGCGGATGGCTTTTGCGAGTTTCGCGGCGGTAAGCCTCGGCTTGAGGACGGGTTTTGGCGCTACGCCCAGCTCTTGCATCCGCCGTCCCCAATACGGCTGATCGCCGAGGTGCGGACAGATGAGTTGCGGGATGCCCGCGCGCACCGCCGCGGCCGTCGTTCCCGCTCCGCCGTGGTGCACCGCAGCGGCCATTCGCGGAAACAGCCACGCGTGCGGCGCCGCATCGACGACGAACACGCTCGAAGGAAGATCCGAGCCGCCCAGGCCCGCCCATCCCGACAGCAGCACCGCGCGCCGGCCGGACGCCGCGATCCCGTCGAGCAGCAGCCGCGTCGCGGCCGCCGGGTCGCGCGTCGTCATGCTGCCGAAGCCGATCGCCACGGGCGGATCGCCATCCTCGAGGAATGCCTCGAGACCGGGCGGCGGCGACCACTCTTCGGTATCGTCGAGAAACCAGTAGCCGGTCGTATGGTAAGGCGGAGGCCAGTCGTCGGGGTGCGGAGTCACGTGCCGGCTGATTCCCATCAGGACCGGGCGCGACCCGGCCGAGGCCAGGTACCGGCGGGTGCTCTGCGGCGGCAGGTCGAGCTTCTCGGCGCGGAACGCATCGATCAGGTCGCGCGACATCCAGTGGAAGGCGCCCTCGACGAGCAGCTTGCCGGCTGCGTAGTTGAGCAGGCTCGAACGGCCAGGCACCGGCGCCATCCACGTCGCGGCGCCGCTTCGCGTGGCGCGAAACGCCGGCTGCAGAAGTGTCGTGATGAACGGCACACCGAGTCTCTCGGCGAACGAGGGACCGAACGGCTCGGCGGACGACGTCCCGAGGATGACGTTTGCGTCGCGGCACGCCTCCCACGCCTCGTCCATCATTGCGCGTGCTGTCCGCAGGACGAGGCGGCGCATGACGCGCACCTGCAGGATCGGGTTCGTGCCCAGGTCCGCCCACAACCGGCCGTCGTCTGAGGTCATCAGGTCGCGTGCTGCCATCGAGGATGGTGCGGGCTCGACCCCGCACTCGGCGATCCGGTCGCGGAAGTCCGACCCGGCGGCCATGCGCACGGTGTGGCCCGCCCCGACGAGCTCGCGGGCGAGCGCGAGCACCGGCTGGACGTCCCCGCGCGTCCCGTAGGCGAGCAGCGTAATCCGCATCGTTGGATTGTGCAGGTTGATCGACCACTTAGCGAAGCGAAGTAAAGAAGGGCCACGGATCGAACTGATCAGACGGATTAACACGGACCTGAATTCGAAATCAGATCCGTTTGAATCCGTCTGATCAGTTCGATCCGTGGCCCTTCATCTCCGCCGCGCGTGGGACCAAGGTCCAATTCCGCGCTGCTGGCATCAGGCCTATGCTCGATGTTGGGTTCCTGCGTGCCGCGTCGAGGCTGCGGGAGAGGAGGGTGACGATCATGCAAGCAATCATTCGAAGACCGGTGACGATAGCGATGGCCATGGCACTTGGCTTTGCCACTTTGAGCCCCGCGTCGGGCGGCGTCCCGCGGCGCGTTGTCGAACGTTCCGCGAACGTGTCGGCGCGCGTCATCTCGACACGGTTCATCTTCAAGACCGAGCCTGGCACGAACACGCAGACGCCGGCGATCACGTCCGGTTCGGGAATTACGCAGGCCGACTGGTGGCTCTTCGCCGCACAGGACGACAGCACGCTCGTCGCGGTGAAAGGCACGGACGGAGCTCTTGAGGCGGTCCGGGTTTTCCCGTCGGTCGACGGATCGGACCGCTTCTCTGACGTTTACGGCAACAAGAAACTCAAGCCGGACCTCGAAGCGGCGCTGACGATCCCCGTTGCCTCCGGGTTCGCGCGCGGGTTCGGCGTCGAGGTGTCGAGGAACCGGCCGACAGTTCAGGCGGTACTTCTGGTCGGTTCTGGATCGAAGGCGGTGTTGCGCGACCGAATGGCACTGATCTTCCCGAAGGACCCGGTGGCCGAGAGCATGGCTATACCCGTACAGGCGTCGGCGTTGTACGAGGCAATGCGGCGCGAGCCGGCCCTCGTGGGCACCGAGGGCGAGCTCAACATCGAGGGTGTCTCGCTCGTGCGCGGCAACAGCTGCCTGCGTTTCTACAACCGGGGTAACGGGCGGAAGGGGTCGGTGGTCGGAAGCGTCGACATCCGCCTCGATGCGCTGCTTGGTTACCTGGTGAAGGCTTCGAAGGATCCGAAGGAGCCCTTCACGCCGCGGTTCGAGCGTCGGGTCTCGTACGACCTCGGTCTTGCGGAAGACGGCGAGACTATCGGGATCACGGATGCGATCACGATTCCGCCGCTGCCGGGCGCGCCGCGAGGGATGCGTGGCGAGATCCACGCGATGTCGGTGGTTGTCGAACACACGAAGTCTGCGGTGAACGACGGTTACACGAGCGATGCGGGGATCGTGCTCGAGCTTCCTGACGGGCGCCTGGTGATGGCGCCGTTTCGCGGAATCGAGGGAGCTGGCAGCCTCAAGGTCGAAGGTCTCTCGATCGTCTCGGCGCGCTGGGTCGGCCGAACGCCGCAGCTCGAGATCAACTTCGTGGCGGTGACGGACTCCGACTCGAAGGACATCGAGACTCCGTCGACGCTGGCAAAGGTTGAAGTTGTATTCCGGCCTTAGCCTGGGCGGGCGCGACGGCAGGAAACAGAAGACGCAACGCGGATCTTTGCGCCTTTGCGCCTTTGCGTGAACTTCTTCCTGCGTGCGAAGAAGTTCGCGCAAAGGCGCAAAGGCGCAAAGATCCGCGTTGCTGTTTTCCCCTCGCCGCCGACGCCCATGCTCCTTGACGACTCGCGGCGCAACCGCCGATGCTTCCCTCCGGGCCGACCGAAAAACAAGGAGGGACATTCATGTCCAACACTAAAGTTGAGCCTTACCTCTTCTTCGGGGGCCGCTGTGCCGAGGCGCTCGAGTTCTACCGCACGGCGATCGGCGCCGAGATCATCATGTCCATGCGATTCAGCGACAGCCCGGAACCAATGCCGCCGGGCGTCCTGCAGCCCGGCTTCGAGGACAAGGTCATGCACTCGAGCTTCCGCGTTGGCGACACCGAGCTCATGGCATCGGACGGCTGCGACGAAACGTCGACCTTCAGCGGCTTCTCGCTCTCGCTGACCGTTCCGACGGAAGCCGAGGCCGACCGCGCCTTCGATGCACTCGCCGACGGAGGACAAGTGACGATGCCGCTCGGCAAGACGTTCTGGTCGCCGCGCTACGGGATGCTCGTCGACCGTTTCGGTGTCAACTGGATGGTCTACGTCCCCGGCGAGGCGCCGCCCCAGTAGTTCCCGCGCGCCGTGCGAGCCGCGCGCGTTCTCCCGGACCTCGGCCCCTCGCTACGCTCGGGGTTCTGGGTCAAACGTGGTGTGTTTTCGAGGGCTCTCAGAACGCTCCCCGTTTGGCCCAGAACCCCGAGCGCAGCGAGGGGCCGACCGGATAATCACCAAACGCGAAATGGACCGCCACCCGCCCGTGCTTCCGCTAAGTCTGGGCACAAGACCGCCTGTGCCGGTGTCCAACCACGGGAACCGTAACAAACCCCGCAAGTGGAGGCGCCGTGAATCCCATGAACTCGTCGATCGCGCGAGGTGCCCTTGCCGTACTGCTCGTCGCAATCACCGCCGGTGCCCGACAGCCGCAGGTCCGGCAGTCGACCCCGCCGACAACGACGGCCGCGACGACTGCCTCCATCGCGATGGCCGCCGAGGCGGAGACGCGTTTTGCGCTCGATCTCTACGCGCAACTCATCGAGCAGGGTGGAAACGTCGTCGTCTCGCCGCTCAGCGTCTTCTCGGCGCTCGCGATACTGCACGCGGGCGCGCGCGGCAAAACGGCAGCCCAGATCGAGGGCGTGCTCAGCGTGCCGGAAGGTGCGCAGGGACTCGTCGCGGGCATTGCCGGGCTCTCCCGGTCCCTCGCCGCCGACGCCGAGAGCGGCAGGTACCGGTTCGAGCTCCGTCACGCCATCTGGGTCGACCGTCGGTTCGGATTCCGGCCAGAGTACCGGAGCCGCATTCGCGGCGAACTTGGCGCCGAAGTCAACGACGCCGAGTTCGGACCCGAGGCCGACCGGATCGATCAGGCGGTCGACGCCTGGATGGCCCGGACGGTGCGGCCTGCGACGCCCGCCGGCAACGCGGCGCCCGATCGCGGCGCAATGAACGTCGTCGGACCCGGAAGCGTGTTCCTCGTCGCGAGTGCCGCCCGATTCAGTGCGCAGTGGGCTGGCTGGTTCGACGAGTCAAGCACAGGGGACGGGGTGTTCCACGTCTCGGAGGGCGTGACGGCGAAGGTGTCGTTCATGCGTCCCAGCCATGGATACGGCTGGTACGGATACCACGAAACGGCGGAGCTTCAGGTTCTCTCGTTGCCCTACGACGGTGGGACCACGGCGATGCTCGTCCTGCTCCCGACGAAGCGAGACGGACTCGCAGCGTTGGAGCGCACGCTCGCGGTCGGAAGACTGCGCGAATGGATCGCGCAACTCAAGCCCGGGCAGGTTCGCGTCGAGTTTCCGAAGTTCGACTTCGGCTACGAATCGGGATTCGATGAGGCCCTCGGGCGGATGGGAATGCCGGCAGCGTTCTCGTCGGAGGCCGACTTTTCGGCGATGGTGACGAACCCGCTCGGCTTGCGGCTGAGTGCCGTGGCCCACCGGGCACGGATCACGATCGACGAATACGGGACAGATGCGGAGGCCGAGACTCGCGCCGGTGGAGTCCCCGGCGGAATCTCGATGTACGAGAAACCCAAGCCCCACTTCCGGGCCGATCATCCGTTCGCGTTTTTCATCGTGGACACGAGGACGGGGGCGGTGCTTTTCGCGGGACGAGTGGCGAATCCGGGCGCGTCTGGCCGTGCCGCCTGATCATCCGGAAAGATGGCGCGGTCGACGGGACTGGCCGAATTGGAACGCTGTCCGCAGGCTCGCTCGCTACCGCTCGCGGTTCTGATGCTCAGCAGGTCCGCGGCGGGGACAGAAGTGAGCGGAACCGTTCGACCGTCCTTGGGACGCTCGCTACCGCTCGCGGCTCATAAAACGGGGACCACCCGCATCGAGCACTACCAGGCAGTCGGCTCCCCGTTCGTCGAGCCGCGAGCGGTAGCGAGCGTCCCACGGACGGTGCCTTGAATCGCAGACTCGCCGTTGCGAGCTGGCCTGCGGACGGTCGATAGGCCCGCCCCACCGTGCAAGTCGTCCCCCCTTCGAGCACCGCGCCGGACAGCCCCGCCTACTTCGTCGAGCGGCATGTAGACCGCGACGCACGCGTCCTTTCCGTTGACCACGACGAACGGGTGCGTGACGAACGTCGTGCGGTCCTCCATCTCACCGGCCTTCAGCGTGCGCATCTGGTCGCGCCTGCCTTCGTAGTTGATCCAGTAGTAGGTGACGTCGTGCTTCGTTGCGTTCCTGAAGCGCAGCGACGTGGCCGTGTCGTAGCGAGTCGATTTCAGGCCCGACTCGGAACCGCAACCCGCGGAGGCGACCGGAGTGAGCTCGCTGTCTTCCGGAATGCGCTCGGTCTGCGCCGCGTTCGGTTTGTCAGCCTTCACAGCCGGCCCGGACTTCACGGGCGCGTTCGCCGACACATTCGACGGCGCATTCCCGGACAGCGTCCGCGCGCAGCCGAGCGGAGCGGGCACAAGCATGAGAAACAGAAAGGAAACGGTGAGGATTCGTCGCATGGGTGCCTCCGCGAAGGAAGGGATTGAGTCGAGGCGTGAAGACTCGTTGAGACGCTTATATGTCTGTCTCCGGAAATAGAGCAACCCTCGTCTCATCTGAATTCGAGCCCTGCCGACATCCCTGTCAATCGTTTCGAGTGGAATAGTGCGCTCCGACATGGGAACTCATCCCCAGCGGTGATGGCGCTCCGGGCGCTCGACAGCGCTTTGCGAACGAATGTGGCTGTGCATGAGCGCGGCTGTCCTCGGCAAGCCTCTGGCCCGTTGCTTGCGTGTGGTATGGCGGAAATTTCTGCAACGCAACTCCCGCCGCTCTGCACTGCGTTTGGCAGCATGTCGCCGAAGCGGCCCGGATCGCGTTGCCGGAGACAGGAGGCCTAAGCCATGACTCTCTCGCCCGAGCGAGACTGGAGGTGTGGCGGCGCCCGCACGTGCGGCCGTTCTCGAACGCACTCCCTCCGCTGCCGGCATCGCTGGCCGAATCAGTTCCACATCACCGCGCTCGGGCCGTGATGCACATGGAGGAGCAGATGAACGCATTCCTTCTACGCAATTCGATAAGGGCCCTCACTGTTATCTGCACGGTTGCCTGGATGCCGATCGGCTCGGCCGCCGCTGGTGGACCAGACTCTTCGGCCCCTCTGAGTGCCTCACGGATGCAGGCGAGTGCCGACCTGGCCGCCAGTCGCTCGTCGCTGCGCTTCGAGGAGAACCTTGGTCAGACGGACGAGCGGGTTCGATTCATTGCGCGCAGCCCGGGCCTGATGCTGTTCCTGACGGACACCGATGCAGTCTTCGCGTTGGCCGAGCCGCGGTCGGAAGATGCGGCGCGCGAGATGCGTCTCGACCCGAAACGTGCGCCCGAGCCGTCGAACGGCCGCGTGATTCGGATGCGTATGAACGGAGTCCATCCGCGTCCCGCGCTTTCGGCCGAAGCCGAATTGCCGGGCGTGAGCAACTACTTTCTCGGAGATGATCCGGCCGGCTGGCGCGCCGGGGTGCGTTCGTTCGGCTCGGTCCGGTATTCAAGCGTCTACCAGGGCGTGGACCTCTTCTACTACGGTAACGATGGAGCGCTCGAGTACGACTTCGTGGTGGCGCCGGGCATCGACGCCCGGCAGATCGAACTGGTCTTCGACGGCGCCGACGCAATCGAGCTGACCGAGGACGGGTCGCTCGTAATCCGAGCCGGCCCGTGCGAGCTGAGGCAGGCGCCGCCGGCGTGTTACCAGAGTTTGGGTGACGGCCGCGAGACGGTCTCTGGCCGGTTCGAGATCGGCGACGCCAACACGGTTCGCTTCGAGCTGGGGGCTTATGACACGGATCGTCCGCTCGTGATCGACCCGACGCTCTCCTACTCCACGTACCTTGGCGGTGGACTGGACGATAAGACGAGTGATGTGAAGGTGGACGGCTGGGGACAAGCCTATGTCGTCGGGTATACGACGTCGCCCAACTTCCCGCGAGTGAATGGGCCGTGGACGTACAGCGGCGAATACGACGCGTTCGTGACCGTGCTTGGCAGGGCGGGGATGGCGCTTCTCTACTCGACCTACCTTGGTGGAACGGACGACGACTATGCGTCGGCCGTCGCGCTCGACGCCGAAGGAGCGGTCCATCTAGTCGGCACGACAGAGTCGGCCGACTTTCCCACGGTGAACCCGATCGAGACCAACGCCGGAAACCCTGATCTCGACGCCTTCGTCGCAAAGATCTCGCCAACCGGCACGTCGCTCGTCTATTCGACCTACCTCGGTGGCGACGACGAGGACAGGGGGGGCGGGATTGCCGTGGATACCGCGGGCAGCGCGTTCGTTTGCGGGTCGACGCGCTCGACGGATTTCCCGACGGTGAGTCCCTATCAGACAGACCAGGGGCATGGTCCGGACGCATTCATCTCGAAGCTGAGCGCCAGCGGAACGAGCCTGGTCTACTCGACCTATCTCGGCAGCACGGGCGAAGACGGTGCAGCTGACATCGCGGTCACGGGCGGGGGCGAAGCGGTCGTGGCAGGCTACACCAATTCGGCCGACTTCCCACGCATGAACCCTTTTCAAAACGTGTTGCGTGGCGAGCTTGATTGCTTTGTGACGAAGCTGTCATCGACGGGAACGGCGCTTCGCTTTTCGACCTACCTCGGCGGAAGCGACTACGATGACACTTTCGCTCTCGATCTCGATTCGGACGGCGCCGCGGTGATCGTGGGCTACACGTATTCGAACGACTTTCCGACCCACAACGCAATCTACGATGACCACGTAGCCGGCGACCCCGACGCATTCGTGCTCGGGCTCACACCGGGCGGAAACGCGCTGCGCTTCTCGACCTACCTTCCCGGCAATGACTACGATGGCGCCTATGACGTTACCATCGGCCCGCTCGACCGGGTTTACGTGGTGGGCAGCACTTACTCGACCAACTTCCCGCTGCTGGGTGAACTACAGCACGACACTGATGGCACGCAAGCCGACGCTTTCGTCACGTGCCTGAACCCGGCCGGCACGACGCTGTACTACTCCACCTACCTCGGCGGAACGGCCTACGACGCCGCATTCGCTGTCGCGGTCGACAACTCGGGTAGCGCGTACGTCGCCGGGATCACCCAGTCGTCGAACTTTCCCACGGTGAACCCATATCAGGCCATCAATCGCGGAGGGGAGCACGAGTGCTTCGTCAGCAAGATCGCGGCCGCGAGCGCCGACCTTCGGGTGACGCTCGAGTGCACGCCCGAGCCTGTGTACACCGGTCAGCAGTTGACCTACACGCTGAGGGTTGCCAACCTCGGCCCGTACCTGGCTGGCGATGTCATCGCCTCGCTCAACGTGCCCGAGGGCACGCGGTTCGTGTCCTATCACGCGAACGTCGGACACTACGTCCCGCCCCACAACACCGGTATCGGTTACTTCTACATCGGCAGTGTAGGCTACCCCTTCAGTACGGGCCCGAACCTGACCCTTGTCGTGGAGGTCGTGGCCGCCGGCGGCGCGACGATCGTGAACTCGGCTTCGGTCATCTCGACAGCTCCGGACCCGGTCAGCGCGAACAACACGGCTACGGTCACGTCGCACGTGATCACCGGGATCGTGCCGCCTGACATCACGACTGCAACCGGTCTGGTCGTCGCCGGCAAGCCGTACAGAATCCGGCTGGATGGGACGAATTTCCAGCTCGGGCTGAGCGTGTACGTCGGGACTGACTCGGCGCCCTGGCCGAGCGTGAAATACAAGAGCGCGACGAGGTTGATCCTGAAGGGATCGGCGCTCAAGTCACGCTTCCCGCGCGGACAAATGGTGCAGACCCGGGCGGTGAACCCCGACACCGGCTCGGACACGATCCAGTTCACGAGGTAGGTGTCTGAGATCGGAGAGAAGGGCAACGCGGAATTTGCGGATCAGGCGGATCGCGCGGGTCTGACAACAGGACCCGCGCGCTACCGTGCACGGTACTGGTGCTCGAGGCGTACGATTTCAATGACATTCCCAATCACGTGACAACTCCACGAACGTCGCTGTAGGACGTTGGCAGCGGCTACCGATTCGACGGCGTCGCGGCTGCGCCGACCCGAGCGGCAGGTTCGGCCGGGCGCCGGATCACCCGGTCGTACCGGCTCGGCTCTCCAGTCTCCCAGGGTCGATAGTTGTTGCAGAAGTCGATCCGGTCTCCGAGCGACGGGTGCGATGCCCGCCAGAGGACAAAGAGGAGTCCAGGCCGCGGTATGCGCAGGTTCTCGTTTTGAAGCTTCACGAACGACGTCGCCCCGGCGCGGTTCGCCCTTGTCAGTTCCAACGCAAACCGATCCGCCTCGTGTTCGTTCGAGCGTGTGAAGCCATACCAGACGGGCGTCAATGAAAGAGAGATGACCCCGGAAAGCAGCAGGATGAGGGGCAGCGATGCGATATCCCCGAGCTCGTTGAACCGGAATCGGCCCTCGAATCGGGCGATGAGCTTCCCTGACGCGACGTGCGCGATGAAGAGCGTCGCGACAATCAGAACCGAAAGAAACAGGACGGTGTAGACCGTGTGTCCGAGCACGTAGTGGCCGGCCTCGTGCGCAATGCCGAAGAGGAGCTCGTCTTCGTCGAGCTTCTGGACGAGCGTGTCGGTCACGACGATGCGTTTCGTGCCGCCAAACCCCATCACGGCCGCGTTGAGCGTCCTCGAATCGGCGCTCGAGTTGATCTGCATGATCGCGGCATCGTCGATGCCCGCGCGTTCGGCGACGTCGAGAATCTTCTTCTCGAGCTCCGCGTCCTGCATCGGGGTGACTTCGTTGAAGAGCGGCACGATTACGACCGGCGTGATCATAAGGACGAGGAAGATGACCGGCACGGCAACTACTCCGGTGTAGAGCCACCATCGGCGCGGACTGCGCTTCAGCAGCAGGTACGGGATCCACAGGAGCAGTGCGCCGAGAACCGTGTTGACGGCGAAACTGATGACCGAGTCGGTGAGCCAGCCTTCGAAATTCTGGTTCGACAGTCCGTACGCGCGTTCACGCAGGTAGTCCTGGTAGTACTCCATCGGCAGCCAGACCAAGTACGAGATCGCGGAATACAGGACGAAGTAGACGGCGACGACGAAGAACCACTTTCGGCCGATCCGTTGGGCAAAATCGCGAAGGCGCGACGACCAACCGGTGAACAGAAGGAGCGCCGGAAAGAGAAGGCCCCACGCGGTTGAGACCAGCCAGAGTGCGTTTCCCGAGTTGTAGTAACTCACGGCTTCGGGAGACGGTTCGGGCACGGCGACAGGCTCGGCGGCGGCTGGTGCTGCACCGGCCGTCTCGACGCTACCGGGCGAGAGGGGCGACGCCAGAAAAAAGACGAAAAGAATCCCGACCAGGGCAATTGAACGCACGGCGAACTCCTCGCGGACGGGCGACGACGTACAGGATGTCTCGACACGCCAACCACTCACTCGCTGAATGATGACCGATCTTGGATTCTGGTCAGCGTTCGGTACGAGGCGTACGTGAGCGATGTTCGACGAGATTGTCTCTGTGCGGTCCTCTTCCTTTGCGCCTTTGCGAGTCCTCTGCGTCATTGCGAGAAACCTGTCGTACGACTGTGTTTCTCGCAGAGACGCAGAGGACTCGCAGAGTCGCGCCGCGAACCGGACGATCAGGGAATTTTGAAGACGACCGAAACCGTCTGAACCGAATCCACCGGGTCGCCATTGCAGTCGCGAGCAGGCTCGAATTGGAGCTTGTAGACAGCCTCGAGCGCTTTCTCCTCCAGACCGTCACCGAGTCCTCGCGTTATGCTGGCAGACTTGACCCTGCCGTTTGCGCCAAACAGGACGCGCACAAGGATAGTGCCCTCCGTTCCCTTCTCGCGGGCCAGCGCCGTATATTCCGGGCGCGGGCTGTTGAGAACGCGAGCCTTCGAGCAGAGAACGCCTTTCGCCGGAACGTGATTCGCCGAAACGCGACCATCTCGAACACTCCCCGGCCCGTCCTTGGGGATCCAGCCGTCGGCCCTGGGGGGCGTGTTCCGTGACGGCCCTTCGGCCGAGAACGTCGGAGTCTCGGCGAGCGCCGAGAGTGCGGGACCAGGCTCCGGAAGCCCGGCGAGCCGCGTCGTGATTCGGTTGACCGGTACGACGAGGTACTCGTGGCCGCGAACGGCAATGTTCGTGACGAGGCCGACGACGGTTCCGTCAAGAGCCAAAACCGGACTTCCAACCTGATCGTCCAGTGGTGCCTGCGTCAGGACTATCGCAAAGACATCGTCCTCGATAACCCGAACTATTGCGGGCTGCGTCAAGAGTGCTCGATTCGGAGTCGCGAACAGGTAGACGCTGTCGCCGGTGACAACGGTGGTCTCGGACAGCGTGAGCATCCGCGCACTGGCCACGTCGACTTCATAGACGTCCAGGTCCGTCGGATGCTCGGAGGCAACTGCCCGGGCCGCGATGAGTCGATCCGAACTGCCGGTACGGACGAACACGTCCGTGCCGGCTCGCCGATCGTCGCGGAACGATATGACGATTCCGGGTTTGACGATCAGTCCGCTTCCACACGGTGCGAGACCACCGGCCGATGAGCGAATGTAGATCGCGACTATGGCCGTCGTGCTCGACGGTGGTTCGGAATCAGCCGAGGCGACGCTGCGGAGACGGAACGTGAGAGCGCCGGCCGCAAGCAGGGCCACGCAGACGGTGGTCCCGACGACGATTGCGATCCTCGCGACCGGGCTCGTCGAGCGCCAGCGCAACGGCGCGGCGTGCCCGTCGAGATGACGCATCTCCGAACTTCCGTGCGTCTGCGGGGCATTCATAGGCATTTCCATGCCGTTTCATCTTCCTTTGCGCCTTTGCGCCTTTGCGCGAGATGAGCCATCTCACGCAAAGGCGCAAAGGCGCAAAGGAGGAATCAGAGGCTTCTGCGGTCGAGTATCGAGGGCCGGGCCTCTTCTACGAGGGTTCCTTCTTCCCTCCCAGCAGCCACTCGCGCCCGACGAAGTAGAGCAACACCACCAGCAGCACGAACGGGATCATCGACAGCAGGTCCGCGTTGGGGCCATTGAAGAACGGGTTGTTCTCGGTCGACCAGTCGGTGATCGAACGGTTCGTTTCCGTCAGCACCCCGGCCATGAACGCGATCACGATGCCCGCGATGGCGCCGCCCGCGATGTACCCGGACGCCATCAGCACCCCGGGGCTCTTGTCGCCTTCAGCAACGAGCTGGTCCTCGGAGAGTTCCTTGTGCGCGAGCTTCTTCCGGAGGTTGCGGTCCACGAGCCACCGCACCATCCCTCCGATGAAAATCGGGCTCGAGGACGACAGCGGCAGGTACACGCCCACCGCGAACGCCAGCGACGGAATGCCCGACATCTCGAGCACCACCGAGATCATCACCCCGAGCAGCACGAGCCCCCAAGGCAGCTCCTGGTTCAGGATGCCTTTGATGATGTAGGACATCAGCGTCGCCTTCGGCGCGTCGAACTTGTCGACCTTCGAGTCGTCAGGCCGCACACGGTGCGTCCCGTTGATGCCGGGATCGACGAGGTAGACCGCTTCGCCGGCGTCGTTGACGAGGTAGCGGCCCTCGGGCCCGCCTTCGCTGTCCGGCTTGAACCAGACGCGGTACGTCTTGTCGTCCGCCGCCGCCTGGGGACCCTTGAGCGCGGCCGTTTCGGTCAGAGCGGACGGATCGGTCTTGAGTCCGGGAACGAAGTTCTTGCGGACGCGGTAGGTGACTTTCCCTGACTCGTTCACGAGGAACTCGCCCTGGTCGAGCCCTTCGATTTCACCGGTCGGGTTCGGAAGGACCCGGTACGCGCCGGGCTGGTACGGCTTGATGTCCTCGGTGAGTTCCGGCAACGTCGCGAGCGTCGCCGGATCGACGGTCACGACCGTCTCGGTTACCGGCTCGAACGAGATGCGCGGCACGTAGACCGTCGACGCGCTGTTGAGGTTCAGCAGGATCGGACCGAGGATGAGCGCCGATCCGAGCGCTCCGATGAGGATGGCGATCTGCTGAAGCCGCGGCGTGGCGCCCACGAGGAAGCCCGTCTTGAGATCCTGCGATGTAGTGCCGCCGTTCGACGCGGCGATGCAGACGATCGCGCCGATCGACAGGGCCGTCACGTAGTAGGAGGGGCCCGTCCAGCCGATGATCAGGAAAATCAGGCACGTAAGGAGGAGCGTCGCGACGGTCATTCCCGAGATCGGGTTCGACGACGAGCCGATCTCGCCCGTCAGCCGCGACGACACGGTCACGAAGAGGAATCCGAATGCGATGATCAGGAAGGCGCCGAGGAAGTTCCACTGCAGGTTGAGCTCGTTCGTGATCACGATCGCGATCACGAGCGTGATGATCCCGCCGATGACGAAGTTCATCGGAAGGTCCTTGTCGGTCCGCACGGCCGCGTCGTTGGCGGCCTGTCCGCCGCGCAGGTCGTTGAGGCCGCCCTTGAGCCCGTGCCAGATCGTCGGGATGGAACGGAAGAGGCTGATGATTCCGCCCGCGGTCACGGCTCCCGCGCCGATGTAGAGCACATACGCGCCGCGGATCTCGTTCGGCCCCATCTCGGCGATCGGCACGCTACCGGGGGCGAGCACGGCCGTCATGCCCTCGCCGAAGAACTTGATGGCCGGAATGAGCACGAGGTAGGCGAGCACGCCACCGGCGCACATGATCGACGCGATCCTCGGTCCGATGATGTACCCGACGCCGAGCAGCGCAGGCGAGATCTCGGCCGCGATCGACCCGGCCTTGAACGGGGCGCCGAAGATTTTCTCGGGAACGTCTTTCCAACCCTTGAGCGCCGCCATAGCGACCTGGTAGGCGAATCCGATTCCGAAGCCGGCGAAGATCGTCCGGGCGCCGATCGCCGAGCCGCTTCCTTCCTGGGCCTTCCAGGCATCGTCCGCCGCCGCACGCGATTCATCCGACGCGCCGGCCTTGAGCACCTCCGCGCACGCCGTGCCCTCGGGGTACTTCAAATACCCGTGCTGCTGGACGATGAGCGCGCGCCGCAGCGGAATCATCATGAGGATGCCGAGCAGCCCGCCCAGAACGGCGACGAGCATCACCCTCGTCAGTTCGAGGTCGAATCCGAGAATGAGTATCGCAGGCATTGTGACGCCAACGCCGAAGGCGATCGACTCGCCGGCCGAGCCGGCCGTCTGGACGATGTTGTTCTCGAGGATTGTCGCGTTCCGGAGCCCGAACGTGTGCAGGAGGCGGAACAGCGTGATCGAGATGACGGCGACCGGGATCGACGCGCTGACGGTGAGCCCGACCTTGAGGACTAGGTAGAGCGACGAGGCGCCGAACACCATGCCCAACAGGGTACCCACTACGAGCGGGAGCCACGTGAACTCGCGGAGATTCGTCGACGAGGGAATGTACGAGATGAAGGACCGCAGAAACGGATTCGTGGTTCCGGCGTACGGATTGCTCTCCGCAGGGGCGTTACCGGGCGTCGAGTCTGTGGACATGTGGTGTGGCCTCCGGATGTACTGCGAGATCTCGAGTTCGTGAAACGTCGGGACTGCGGACCAGGCGATCGGGCTTCGGCACGCCGCATCCGATGTTTATTCGAACGCGAGGGAAACCTGATCTTGCGGCCAACATATTGAGTCGGGCGGGGAATGTCCAGATGAAGGCTGTACTCATGAGAGGCGTTTGCGTGTGGGGCCATGGTATTGGGGGGCCAGAGGAGAGCATCGCGGATATTGCGGATCGGACGGATTGACGCGGATCTGAACTCGTATTCAGATCCGCGTCATCCACTTGATCCGCAAGATCCGCGTTGCTTCTACGTCTCCGTCACGCACCGCCCGCCTCGATCAGGCGGCCAGCGTCCGCGTGAGAATCGCGGCGAGCTCGAGCAGGGCGGCCTTTCCGTCTCCCCGGTAGGTTGAGCCGTGCATTAGCGCGAGAGTCTTTGGCTCGAGCGCCGCGAGGCGGCGGATGGTCGGTTCGGTGTCGGCCGTATACGGCAGGTCCTTCGCAAGCGGACCGTTCATTCCTGCAAGGATCGCTTCGTGTGCACGCTCGACCACTCCCGACTCGATGAGGGGCTCGTTCTCACCCGCGTGGAAGAACAGGTCCGAGCAGAGCAGCACGGACTCGGTCTCCTCGAAGAACAGCCCGGCGTCCCAACCGTGGGGAACATGTGGTGTCGCGAGGAATCGGAGCCGGCGACGGCCCGTCTCGAGCACCTCGCCGTCGGCGAGCGCGCGCGGCGGCCGGTCGGCATAGTCGTTGAGGCAGACGATGGCGCCCACCGTGCTGCAGATCGGCGTGGCGTTCGGCGCGACTTCGAGAAACTGGTTCAGGGCCCCACACTCGTCGGATTCGAAGTGACTGAATCCGATCCATCGCAGCGTCGACGGGTCGATGACCGACGCCACGCCTTCGAGCGTGACGGGAAACATTGCCCTGAAGCCCGTGTGGATGAGGACGGGCTCATCGTCCTTGAGGAGGAACTGGTTGAACTCCATCCCGTACTCCGGGTGGAAGGTCGCAAGCCGGTACAGGTCCGCGGCAACTTCATCAACTCGGCATTTCATGTTGGCATTCTCTCCGCTATGAGAAGTCGCCGAACGCCAGACTCGGGGGCGGGCGCGACGTCGCCCGATGGTACTCCAAACCGGCGACGCCATCCGAACTTGCACTCGCCGTCGGCCGCAGGCCGACCCGGAACCCGGAGCGAAGCGACGGGCCGGCCTCACGCAACCGCACGCGTGAGGATTCACCGAGTTGCTCTCACTCCCAGCCCGGTCACGAGCACTGCGCCACTGTGCATTCGGTGGCACTGCTGGACGCTCATTTGAGGCCGGCCCCTCGCTACCGCGCTGAGCGTGTCCAACAGTTTGTGCTGGACACGGACAGAAGTGCAGCGCCGGTCACGACCGAGCGCTCGAGTTGGTGGAGGGGGACGCAACCGGATCGGGCGTGCGGTTCAACCACTTGGCGGTAGATGTAAGGCCGGCCGCTCACTGCGTTCGCGGTTCTGGGACGTGCGGTCCGGAGAGCGGTCCCCGTCGGCCGCAGGCCGACCCAGAACCGCGAACGCAGTGAGCGGCCGGCCTTACCGAGCGCACAACTGGTCCTGGCGGACGCAGCTTGCTCGGCCTGTTGAGCCTCGACGACACTACGCAATGTGGCGAATCTCCACAGGCGCGACACAACTGCCCGTGTCCAGCCGACTCGATTCTGGGTAAAGGTCAGCGTTACCGCTCGGGGGTCTGGATTACGCGGGGGCAGCGACTGCGAGTCCGCGATCGCCATCCAGTTCCGCTGCGTCCCGTCTCGCCCTTTCCGGATCCAAAGCGGCGCTGCGCGCCGCACTCCAAGGCGCTTCGCGCAGGACCGCCCCTAATGCGAGACGTCCCTTGCGCTTTCCTTGTCGTTTACGCTTCGAACGCCGCAGCCCCGGCTTCGGCGACGGCGTGGTCCTGCTCGCCTGAGCCTCCGCTGACTCCGATCGCACCGACAACTTTCCCGTCTCTCTTAAGCGGGATGCCGCCAGCGAAGATCATGATCCGGCCGCGGTTCGACGCATGAATTCCGAAGAACTGGTCTCCGGACTGGCTGTGCGTGGCGAGGTCCTTCGTCGAGATGTCAAAAGCGCGCGACGTGTAGGCTTTCTGGATCGAGATGTCGATGCTGCCGATCCACGCGTTGTCCATTCGCACGTGCGCAACGAGGTTTCCACCTCCGTCCGCAACGGCGATGTTCATCGGCTGACCGACTTCAGCGGCCTTGGCTTCGGCCGCGGCAATCACGCGGCGTGCGTCTTCGAGAGTGACCATGCAGAGACTCCTTTGTTCGTCGGTGGCGTCGAGCGACGGAAAGACTACCAGACCGGCGAGTCACGGCCGTGGCCTCCTATTGCCGCCGGCTGGATTGGGCGGTCACTTGGTCTGTTGCGACTCCGCTTGTGCATCCGTCGCGAGAATCTGGAAACGGCGCGCGACATTGTGCCGTAGGTATCCGGGATGACAGATCCCTCCATCCGTCGCCGCGTCTGGGACGCCGTCGCGGCCGAGATAGCGGACTTCCCGCAAGCCGTCCGCGACCTCCCGGTCACTCCCGACTGCACGGTCGACACGCTCCGGTCGTGGCTCGCCGCCGAGTACTCCTTCGCCGCGCCGGTGCCACTCGACCGGCTTGCAACAGACGTCATCGAGCACCTGCGGGCAGGGATCGTTCAGGTGACGTCGCCGCGCTATTTCGGCCTGTTCAACCCGAGCGTCCGCGAGGCCGGCGTCGTCGCCGACACGCTCGTGGCGCTGTACAACCCGCAACTGGCCGCGTATTCGCACGCGCCGGCCGAGTGCGAGATGGAGCGGCACACGCTGCGGCACCTGGCGGGGCTGCTCGGGTTTGATCCGGACGCGACGCACGCGACCTTCACGAGCGGTGGCGCGGAGTCGAACCTGTCGGCCGTGCTGACGGCGCTCGCCCACCTCTGTCCTGAAGCGGCGGAAGCGGGCGTCGCTAGCCTCGGCCGTCGTCCGGCGATCTACCTGTCGGCTGAGGGGCACCACTCCTTCGTGAAGGCCGCCCGGATGACGGGGCTGGGGACCGGAGCGCTCCGCCTCGTGCCGACCACCGGGCGGCTGGCGCTCGACGCGATGGCGCTCGACGCGCAGATGCGCGCCGATGCGCAAGCGGGGTGGCACCCGCTCCTGGTCATCGGGACGGCGGGTACGACGAGCGCCGGAGTCGTCGACCCGCTGTCCTCACTCGCCGACGTCGCCGCCGCACACGGTGCGTGGTTCCACGTCGACGCGGCGTGGGGAGGGAGCGCGGCGCTCTCGCCGCGGCTGCGACCGGTGCTCGCCGGCATTTCGCGCGCGGACTCGGTGACGTGGGACGCGCACAAGTGGCTCTCGGTACCGATGGGTGCGGGGATGTTCTTCTGCCGGCATCGCGAAGCGGTCGAACGGGCGTTCGGCGTCTCGACCTCTTACATGCCCGGTGCGTTGGGCGCCGACACGCCGGATCCGTATGCGACGACGGCCCAGTGGTCGCGTCGCGCCATCGGGCTCAAGGTGTTCATGGCGCTCGCTGAGCTGGGAACGGCCGGCTGCGGCGCGCTCATCGAGCAGCAGGCGGAGATGGGAGAACTACTTCGCGCCCGGCTTCGCGAAGCCGGATGGCTGGTCGTCAACGACACTCCCTTGCCGGTCGTCTGCTTCACGAATGCCGACATACGAACTGGCCGGTTTACGACCGGTGACGTGGTCCGGGCGATCTCGGAGCGGCGGCGCGTGTGGATCTCGGACGTGGTGCTCGGTCAGGACGCGACCGGGAACCCTGCCACCGGTGAGCGAGTCCTGCGGGCGTGCATCACGAGCTTCCGAACCGACGCCGGCGACGTCGAGTGCCTTGTGGAGGAGCTCAAGGCAGTCTGGCACGCGGGCAGGCTGCACCCTGGCGGGTTGGGGCCCCCATCCGCCCCGTAGCACCCGATAGAGGCTCACGCTCCTTCGAGGTCACTCCGCCCAATCGCTTTCGACTCGAGCATGCAACTGACGGCGAGAGATGCCGTGACATTCTTCCCGCCGTCTTTGCACATCGTCATCGACTACTTCGGAAGCGGATCGGGCGCGAAGTTCGCGTGCACGAGCACCCAGTTGGCACCCTGCTTCACGTAGACACGTGTCGACTTTGCCCGGCCGGGCGTCATCTTGCCGTCCTTCTCACGGGCCAGACCGACGTAATTGTACGTGAGAATCGGCGTATCTCCGTTGTAGACCTGAACCTTGACGTTGGCCATATCCGCCGCGACCCTGAGGTCGGTCGACGTCGAACCGGCCTCAGCGAACTTCATGGCCATCGCCTTTCCGTCGATTCTGGTGGAGTAATCGCCGTTGAACTCGGTGTAGTCGTCGGCATGGTCCTTGAATTGCGGCGGGATGTTAGTCGGTTCCTTGATCTCGGCCGCCCAGCTCGCCTTCGCCATTGCAATGACGGCGGCGGCGATCTGGTCGTTTCCCTGTGGATCGGGGTCCGAGGACGCAAACGCGGGAACGGCCGCGAAGCAGACGAGTGTCAGACAGATGGTTGCAATTCGCATGTGGTGCATTCTCCGTGGAGGCAACCCGTGCCGCTCTTGCGAGTCCGGACACGAGTGCGGGGGCGCGCTGCACGACTGCCAGCGACACCAACCTTGTGGGGGCCTTGCGTCTCGAGAACCGCGGCGGTCTGGCGGCGTTGACGACGCGCGACGTGACTTCCACGCTGGTTGCGTGGACCCGCTCGATGCCAAAGTGGACTTGATGACCTGGAAACGTACGGTGAGGTGGGGGAGCGTAGCACTTGAAGCTGGCGATCCGAAGCGATCCGCGTCCAGTCGGAGGTCGAATCACAATCCGCACCGGATGAGCTGCAGCCGAAGTGGATCAGACTGGCCCCAACCGAGCGTCGGGTCTGTAGAGGTGAGGGAACGAACCGAGCGCTGCCGATAATCCCTGATAATCAGCGAGAGTCGATGGCTGGCTGCAGAAAGTGCCGAGGTGTACACTGCGGTCTGCCGCTGAATCGGTGCCTACGGAATCAAACGCATGTTAGGAGATCCGAGAATGGCGTCGCATGAACGCTCAGCCGGCGCAAGCCCGCGGCTTCGTCGCGTGGCGACCGTGATGCATCTGCTTACCACGCGAGTTGTGGCTCTCAATTGCCGTTGGACTTGCCGCCGGCACCGGCGCCGGTTCGGCCGGCTCGTCGGAGTTGGAATCTCCGGACTTGCGGAAGAGCGCCCCGGCGTCAGCCGACGACGAGACGATTCATGGTAAGCTCATCTGGACGTGGGGCGATGCCAGAGATCCGGGCAGCTCGAGTCACAAGCTCCTGTTGTCGCTGTTCACTGGAAGTGGCGCTCCGATTCCACTTCGGGTCGAAGACGACGTCCTCGAGCGAGCGGGTGGTTATCTCTCGCTGAAGGACCGGCACGTGAGCGTCCGGGGGCGCTACATCGAAGGCGCGACCACTTCGGCCCGATCGACTGCGGTGTTCGAGGCGGACGAGATCACCGCCGCAACGGGTGACTCGCTCGAGAGTCCGGCGAGCAAGACCGCTGCGTACGCACTGGGAGACCGGCGCTGGCTGACCATCCTCGTTCGCTTCGCGGACCTTGCCGAGAGCACGCCAGCGGAGCCCGATTACTTCCGTAACCTTATGGACAGGGACGAGGCTCCGAGCATGACGAACTACCTGCGCGAGGTTTCGTCCGGACAGCTGACGCTCGTCGACAACGTATGCGTGGGCTGGTACACGCTTCCGCATCCGAGGTCTTCCTACGTCTTCGATTACGAAGGCGACGGGGTGTTTGAGCTCGATTTCTATTCGCTTACCACCGATGCAGTAAATCTGGCGGATGGCGAGATCGACTTCGGGTTGTTCGCCGGTGTGAACATCGCGGTCAACGAGGATCTGAACAATTCCGCCTGGGGCGGGTTGTGGCCGATTCGGGCCGACGGAGTGACCCGGCGAATGGGCACGACCTGGTTGCCGGATTGGGCGTGGGCACACCACAGCGTCGTGGCACACGAGATGGGCCACAGCCTGGGGCTGCCGCATTCGTCCGGCCCGTATTCAGGTGTGTACGATTCACACTGGGACGTGATGAGCAGTCCCTCGGGCGGTTGTGGGCTGCTAGACCCGGTTGTCGGTTGTGTCGCCTCCAATACCATTGCATTTCACAAGGACCTGCTTGGTTGGATCCCTTCCTCACAGCGGTTTGTCGCGAGGCCGACTGCATTGGCGAGCATCGTCCTCGCTCCGTCAGACCAGCCGGCGGCCGTTGGCAGTTACGAGATTGCCGTCATTCCGATCAGCCTCGCAGCGCAGCTCTTCTACACGGTCGAGGTTCGACGCCGGCACGGCTACGACAGTCGACTGCCCGGCGAGGGAGTAATCCTGCACCGTGTGGATCTCTCCGATTCGAGTCCGGCACGTGTCGTCGATGGGACAGTAGATGGCAACCCGAACGACGAAGGCGCGATCTGGAACGCCGGCGAACGGTTCGAAGATGCGGCACACGGCATTTCGGTGTCCATCGACGAAGAGACCGACTCGGGCGCACGCGTGACCATCGTTCGTGACGGCGCGAACGATGCCGGCTGCGAACCGATTGACGTGCCCGAGAACCATTGGCGAGGCGAGTACTTCGCGCACCCGTCCGGCTGGGGCATTCCATTCGAGGTCGAGGATCGCGGATCGGACGCTCTCGACGTCGAGCTGGACGCCGGGAGCCGCGTGCTCGATTGCGGCGTGCCGACCACCGGGTTCGTGTCGAGATGGGTTCGGACTCTGAACACGGCCGAAGGAGAGTATCTGATCAGGGTCGAGGCGCGGCGCGGGATTCGCCTGCAGGTCGATCGCCAGATCCTTGTCGATGATCTGGATTATCCCGGTCCCGAGCGCCAATTCGAGAGGACCGTGACACTCTCGAGCGGTGCTCACGTGCTGAGAGTCGAATCGCAGGTCGCCTCCTATACCGGAGAGTCTCTTCGTGTCACCGTGGTTCGCAAGGCGCGGGACTTTCGCCTCGATGTCGAGTCGAGAAAATTGCGGGTACGCGCTGAAGAAGCATTCGACGTCGACGTGCATATCGGTCGATTCGGCGCGTTCGATGGCGCAATTACCGTTCGAGCAACTGGATACCAACCGGCCGGGCTCAAACTGGTCTCTTCGAACAGGGTAAGAGCGCGTGGCGACGTGGCCCGCTTCCGTTTCAGGTACAAGAAGCTTGTGCTGCCCCGGAATGCGACTCTGACGTTCAGCGGCGTCGACAATGACGGAACCGTTCACACCGCGGTGGCTTACGTTACGGTCGAACGGTGAGCCTCGAGAGCAAGGTGTCCGGTCCTGCAGGGCGACGAGGTGTGTGACATCCGTATCAGAACCGCGAGCGGTAGCGAGCTGGCCGGCGGACGGTTGTCGGAAGCGCATCGCCCGGTCTTCTTGCAACGAGGGACGGCCGATACTCGACGGGTGCCGTGACTTGTTTCTCGCCGTCACAGGACTTTTACAAGCCGGAAGCCCGTGTACGGTTCTGGCCGATATTGAACGTACGAGCGTCGGCCCGATGGGAGGCAAGGGTCGCCAGCGTAGGCGCCGCCACGGATGACCCGCTCGTGGCCCCGTGGAGAGTAAAAGTCCTGGCACCACTCTGCCACGTTGCCCTGCATGTCATGGAGCCCCCACGCGTTTGGTCGTTTCTCCCCAACCGGATGCGACATATTTTCGGAGTTCTCGACATACCACTCCCGTTGATCGAAGTCGACCGTGGAGTCCTCCGTCGTCCCGGCCCGGCACGCATACTCCCACTCCGCCTCCGTCGGAAGCCTCCAGCCACCGCCTTTCTGTTCGTTGAGATGCCCTATGAATTCCTGCACTTCGTCCCACGAGACGTTCTTGACCGGATGACGCCCGGCGGCAGGGTCCTTCGGCGAGCGAGCGGCAATCTCCGGCGGAAGCGATGACCTCGAGCCCATGAGCCTTTCCCATTGTTCCAGCGTCACCTCGAACTTCCCCATGTAAAATGGCCTCGAGATCGTCACTTGGTGAAGAGGCGCCTTTTGACTCGCCTCATTCACGGCTCCCATCGTAAACGTGCCCGCCGGGATGAGAACAAGTTCGACCGACACACCCGTGCCGATGTCCACCGAGATATTCTTTGGCGGTGGAGGGAGAACCGGCGATACGGCGATCGGGACGAACGGAGGGAGCGGCTCCGGTGGTTCGTTGAGCTTCGTCAGGTACCAGACAGCGAATACGCCGATTGCGACAATGAACGCAAGCCAGACGCCCGCCACCCACAGCGTCGCGTTCGTTGAGCCTCCACGACTGCCCGGCTCCCTCGAGGCAGCGCCGCGGCCCGTCGCCGGAGCCTTGGGCCACACGTCCGTGCGAGGGTGCTGAGGCCACGGCTTTTCAACGACCGTCGCGTACGACGGATTGCCGAGCCTTGCTGGCGGTGGCCAGGCTCCCGTAGCTGGCGCATCCGCCTTCACCGGAACGCCGCCGGATCCACCCAAACCGTACGGCTTCATCTGCGAAAATCCGCGCGCCAGTTCACCGAAGCCGACACGCAAGGCGTCGCGCATCGCGGCAGCGGACTCCGGACGATCGTCCGCACGCAGGCTCATCGCGCGACCGAGCACGTCCGAGACCACTGGCGCTACCGCCGGATTCAGCAGATGGACGGGAAGAATCGGATCGGCGTCGCCGTTGACGCTGCACACCATCCGCCGACTCGCGTCGGCCGGCGACTCCATCGTCAGCAGGTAGCGGACGGTTGCCGCGAGGCTGTACAGGTCGGCGCGACCATCAGCTTCGCGGCCGTTCGCAAGCTCGGGCGGCGCGTAGTTCCCCGCTCCCACAGCCTCGCTCGGTCCCACAGTGGCTTGCGCAACAGCCGACCCGTCCGAGAAGCCGAGCCCTAGCAGGACGACCTCCCCCTCCGGCGTGAGCATCACGTTCCGCGGCTCCACATGGCGATGAATGACGGGAGGGACCCGCGAGTGCAGGTAGGACAGCGCATCGAGCAGCCGATCGGCCCAGAGCGCAACAATCTCAACCGGAAACGGTGTCCCCCGGCGGACGAGCTGCGTGGCGAGATCATCACCCGCGATGTACTCCGCCACGACGAACTCCGAGTCCCTGTATCCAAAAGAATCCATGACTCGAGGTAGCGCCGGGTGTCGCAGGGTGTTGAGCAGCATCGCCTCGCGCTGAAACGCCTCGCGAAAATCATCGCGATCGGAGACGACGAGAGTCTGCCGGACGACAACGGCCGCATTGCGGAATCGAATATCGGCCGCGAGATATGAGGCGCCAATCCCACACTGCCAGAGGAGACGCAAGACTCGATAGCGGTCGGCAAGAAGCGTATTGTCGGCCAGAAGCATAGAGGACTCGGTCGGAACGACATCGTACCATCGGGTGGAATAGGTTGTGAGTATCGGGTATAAATCGGAGCCTTTCGGAGAGCGTCCATCACCGTGCAACTGACCGAGAACACGCTTCTAGCCGATCGCTATCGGGTCTCGCACTTGCTTGGTCAGGGTGGCATGGGAGCTGTTTACCTCGCCGTGGATCTCAGATTTCGAGACTCCCCGGTCGCAGTGAAGCAGACGCTCGTTGGAATGCATCGCGAGGATCTCAGACGTGCATTCGAGCGAGAAGCAATGCTGCTGAACCATCTTCGGCATCCGGCGCTTCCAAAGGTCACCGACTTCTTCATGCAGGGCGATTCGGAATTCCTTGTGATGGAGTACGTCCCGGGAGAGGACCTTGGAACAGAGCTCGTCCGCCGCGGCATGCCCTTCCCGGTCGAATGTGTTGCGCTCTGGGCCGACCGGCTGCTGGACGCCGTCTCGTATCTGCACTCGCGCACACCCCCGGTCATTCACCGGGATATCAAGCCGCAGAACGTGCGGCTCACGCTGGAGGGCGAGATAGTACTGCTCGATTTCGGGCTTTCGAAGGGATCGGTTGGAGTGCACGCCACGGTGGGGTCGAGTGTCGTAGCCGGCACGCCAAACTACGCGCCGCCGGAGCAGCTGGGAGGACGGGGAACGGACGAGCGCTCCGACTTGTACAGCCTTGCGGCGACCATCTACTGCCTGCTGACAACTGCGCCGCCGGCGGATGCGAACCGGCGTTTGATGTGCCACGTCAACGGCGAAGGCGATCCGGCTCGCCCGGCGCATCTGTTGAACCCGGCCATTCCGCTCGCGGTCTCGGGCGTTCTCGAGCGGGCGCTGAGCCTCCGCGTGGACGGACGGCCCAAGTCGGCAGTGACCATGCGGGAGGAGCTCCGCGCGGGTTTCGGCGATGTGGTGTCAGGCTTTCCGCCGGTCATGCAGTACGGTTCCGCCGAATCCGCTTCCAGGAAGCAAAGCTCGCGCAGCGATCTCTCCAAGCCGTGGCTGCCGTCCGAACAGCACGATCGGACGCTGGCGTCGACGGCGGTTGAAGCACAAGGGCCGCATGCGCTTCGAACCGAAATTCAGCCGGCGGATCGCCGAATGCCCCCGGCAAAAGTCTCGATGCCGCGACCGAATGTTGCCCGCGTGGGCGGTGCGCCTGGATGGGTGGTGACGGTATACGTGCTCTTGATCGTGGCAGCGTTCGTTGGCGCGGTGGCGCTGCTCTTCGCGTCGAGGACCGTACGCGAGGGTTCGCGCGAGTTGGTCCAGGCGGCGCTGATCGAAACGAAGTCGTTCGACATCAGCGGCGGTCATTCGATAGAGATGGTGCGTATCGGGCCCGGGACGTTCACGATGGGGTCGCAAAAGGGAGATGGCTTTGAGCGACCGATGCGCGAGGTGACGATCTCGAAGGCGTTCTACCTCGGACGGTACGAGGTGACGCAGGAACAGTGGGCAGCCATGATGATCACGAACCCGGCGAAACACATCGGTCCTGGCTTGCCCGTGGAAGATGTGTCCATTCTCGATGTGGAGGAGTTTCTGAAGGTTCTCAACGCTCGAACAGGCGGAGGCTGGCGGCTTCCGACCGAGGCGGAGTGGGAGTACGCGTGTCGAGCCGGTACCGACGGCGACCACGCCGGAAAGCTGGATGATTTGGGCTGGTACGATGCGAATTCCGGCGGCGCGTCGCACCCGGTCGGGAAGAAGCGTCCCAACGCGTGGGGACTCTACGACATGCACGGAAACGTCTGGGAGTGGTGCCAGGACTGGTTGTTGGACTATCCGCGTGTCGATGAAACGGACCCGGTGGCCGATGCCGCAAGTCCTTTTCGAGTGCGCCGCGGCGGCGGCTTCAGCAATGGTGCGCACTACTGTCGGTCGGCGTTCCGAGCAGGGAATCTGGTGAACGAGAAGTTCCCGTTCGTTGGATTGCGTCTTGCGCGTTCTGCATGATGCGGGCGATTGAGCGGAGGACGCACAGGTGAGTGGGTGACGTCCGCATCAGAACCGCGCCCGGTCAGGGGGAGCTTCCGCACCGGGGCAGGCGATGCTCCATTGCATTGCGCGAAGCGCTTTGGAGTGCGGCGTGAATCGCCGCTTTGGATTGTCTTCAGCTTTCGATTGTCTTCGGCTTCGGATGTTCTCTGCCGCAGATCGTATTCCCGTTCCGCTGCGTTCAGTCTAGCCCTTTCCGGATCCAAAGCGGCGCTTTGCGCCGCACTCCAAGGCGCTTCGCGCATTGAGCCACGCGCACCCGGTCAGGGGGAACTTCCGCACCGAGGTGGGCGAAGGTCCCGCGCCGCGCCGGAGGTAGGCGCCGAAGTCCTTGATTCTGCCCGTAACTCACGCTGGCACCGGGTTTGCACCATGCAGTAGCCATATGACGCACGAAACCCAGCTCGAGAGCATCCGGACCCTGCTGACCGCAGCGAAACTGCGCGGTGAGACGTCCCTCGCCGAAACCGAAGCGATGCGTGTCTTCGAGGCGATTGGCGTCGAGACGCCACGGCGATTCTTCGTGGCGGATGCCGCCGGCGCTCGCGCCGCAGACCTCGCGGGGCTTCCGGGAGACCGCGTCGTCGTCAAGGCCGTCGCGCCGGGCCTCCTTCACAAGACTGAAGTCGGCGGCGTCGCCTTCGTTTCAAACGACATCGAGAGCATCGCGGCGGCAATCGACGCGATGGCCGCACGCATACCCGAGGCCTCCGGCTTCTCAGTGTCCGAGATGGTCGAACACGAGACGGGATTCGGCGGCGAGCTGCTCTTCGGGCTCCGCTGGACGGACGATTTCGGCCCCGTGGCGACTGTCGGCGCAGGCGGGGTGTACGCGGAAGCGCTTGCCGCGTCCCTCGCTGACGGACAGGCCACGGCAATGGTGACGGCAGACATGTCCGACGACGAAACGTGGCGGGCGCTGCGACGTTCGGCCGCGGTCCGCCTTCTCGTCGAGCCCCACCGCGGACGGCCGCCACGCATCGACCCCAGGCTCCTCCTCGACCTGCTGCGCCGTCTGCTCTCGCTCGGCGACCTGATGCCCGAATCGATCTCGGAGTGTGAGGTCAATCCCCTCGTCGCGAGCCACGGCCGGCTCGTGGCGCTCGATGCGCTCGTCAAGACCGGGACGGCGGCCCGGCCGGCCGCGCCGCCGAGGCCGATCCGAAAGATCCGAAGCCTTCTCGAGCCGCGCTGGGTGGCCGTCGTCGGCGTCTCGCAGAAGCTCAATCCCGGGCACGTCATCGTCAACAACATGCTGCGGGCCGGGTTCGATCGCAACCGGCTGTACGTCGTGAAACCCGGGGCCGACACGCTCGAAGGCTGCCGGTGTGTCGCGAGCATCTCGGACCTGCCCGAGCCCGTCGACACTCTCGTCTTGAGCGTCGACGCCGCGCACACTCCAGAGGTGCTGCGAGAGGCGATCGACACGCGTGCGGCCGAGGGACTCGTCGTCATTCCTGGCGGGCTCGACGAAAAACGCGGCGGCGAAGGCGCCGCCGTCGAGATGCGCGCCATGCTCGACGAAGCCCGCCTGCAGGACTGGGAGGGGCCCGTCGTCAACGGTGGAAACTGCCTCGGTATCCGTTCCGCGCCGGGCCACGTCGACACGTTGTTCATACCCGAGGCGAAGCTGCCCGTTCCGACCACGCCGGTCTCACCCGTGGCGTTCATCGCGCAGAGCGGCGCGTTCGCCATCGCGAAGATGAGCAAGCTCGAGCGCCTGAACCCGAAATACGCGATCACGGTCGGCAACCAGCTCGACCTGACGATTGGCGACTATCTGACATATCTGAAGGACGATGACGTGCGCGTCTTCGCGGTGTACGTGGAGGGTTTCAAGCCGCTGGACGGCCGCAAGCTAATCGAGGCCGCGAGAGAGATCGCGCGGAGCGGACGCGTGGTCATCCTCTACCGCGCGGGCCGGACCCGGGCCGGCGCCGCCGCCACGTCGAGCCATACGGCGTCGATTGCCGGTGACTACGCCGTAACGCGCGAGCTCGCGACGGCGGCGGGAGTCGTCGTGGCCGAGACGCTAGGGGACTTCGACGACCTCGTCAGTCTCTTCACGCTGCTCGACGGAACTCGCGTCGGTGGCTCGAGGCTCGGCGCGATGTCGAACGCCGGATTCGAGTGCGTGGCGATGGCGGATGCGATCGGGGCAATGTCGCTCCCGAAATTCGGCGAGGTGTCGACGGAGCGGATCCGGACGGTCTTCGAGCGGTGCCGGATCGCCTCGGTCGTCGACATGCACAATCCGCTCGACCTGACTCCGATGGTGGACGATGCCGGCTATGAGGAGATTGCGCGCGCGATCCTCGACGACGAAACGCTGGATGGCGGCCTGGTGGGCTGCGTTCCGCTCTCGGGGTCGCTCGAGACGTTCCCGCAGGCGGACGGCGGATTCGCCGAAGGATCAGTCGTCGCGCGGCTGGCGCGTTTGCGGACTGAAAGCGGCAAGCCGTGGGTGGCCGTGGTCGACAGCGGCAGCCTCTTTGACCCGATGGCGCGGGCGCTCGAGGCGGGCGGGGTGCCGACGTTCCGCTCGGCCGACCGCGCGCTCCGGCTCTTCGGCGCGTTCATCCGCCGGCGGCTGGACGGTTGTGGCTGAGGATCTGACCCGTGCGCTACCGCGCACGGTACTGATGCGTTGAGCGCGCGTCCTCGAGACACGTTCATGGCAAACCCACGATCGTCGCTGTAAGCGTCGTGGCAACGCGCGCCGATTGGCCCAGAACCCGGAGCGCAGCGACGGGCCGACTGTACAACCCGAGACGCGTGGAGATCACAGTCGGCCCCTCGCTACGCTCGGGGTTCTGGGTCTCACGGTACTGATGCGTTGAGCGCGCGTCCTCGAGACACGTTCATGACAAACCCATGATGGTCTCTGTATAACCCTGCTTGATACTCGCCATAGGAGACCAACCATGAGGCTATCGTCGCGGTCGCTCGCCATCGTTCTCTGCTTCGTCGTTGCAGCCGCACAATCCGTCGCGGCGCAGGCACCAACAATAGCCGGCCACTGGGAGGGCGGCATCGACGTTCCCGGCACGCGCCTCGCCATCGACGTCGACTTTTCGAAGAAGGACGACGGCTCGTGGACCGGTGACATCTCGATCCCGCAGCAGGCCGCCAAGGACCTGCCCCTCGTCAACGTGACGGTCGCGGCCGACCAGGTTTCGTTCGAGATTGCAGGAATTCCAGGTGCTCCGACCTTCAAGGGCACTATCTCGGCCGACGGCGCGAAGATCACCGGACAGTTCGTGCAGGGCGGCCAGAGTATGCCCTTCGACCTGGCGCGTGGCGCCGCAAACGCCGCGGCCGCGAAGGACGCGATGGCCGCGCTCGACCCGTGGATCGAGAAGGCGATCGTTGACTGGAAGGTCCCCGGGCTTGCGATTGCCGTGGTCAAGGGCGGACAGGTCGTACATGCAAGGGGCTACGGCCAGCGAGACGTCGACGGGAAGCTGCCGGTCACGACGAAGACGCTTTTTGCCATCGGGTCGAGCTCGAAGGCGTTCACGACCTTCGTACTCGGAACGCTCGTCGACGAGGGGAAGCTGGACTGGGACGAGCCCGTCACCCGGTTCCTGCCGGGCTTCCGGATGTACGACCAGGCGACGACGAACATGATGACGCCGCGAGACCTGGTCACGCACCGCTCGGGTCTGCCACGCCACGACCTGCTCTGGTACAACAACCTCGGCATCTCGCGGAAGGAGATCGTCGAGCGACTTCCCTACCTCGAGCCGAACGAACCGTTGCGCGCCAAGTGGCAATACAACAACCTGATGTTCGTCACGGCCGGCCATCTGGCCGAGCACATCACGGGAAAGAGCTGGGAGGACAACGTCCGGCAGCGCATCCTGGATCCGCTCGGGATGGCGCGCACGAACTTCTCCGTCGCGGACTCGCAGAAGGCGGATGACTTCGCGAAACCCTACGACGAGCGCGACGACGTCCTGAAGGAGATCCCCTTCCGCGTCATCACGACGGTCGGTCCGGCCGGCTCTATCAACTCGTGCGTCGACGACATGGCGAAGTGGGTGACGCTTCACCTCGCGCGCGGGAAGGCTGGCGATCGTCAGATCATCGGGCCGTCGACGATCGACGACCTGCACAATCCGCAGATGGTGATGGGAGGCTCGTCGGAGCGTCCGGACATCTCGCCGTCGAGCTACGGCATGGGGTGGATGGTCTACACCTACAGGGGCCATGCGATGGTCGAACACGGCGGCAACATCGACGGTTTCAGCGCCCTCGTGATGCTGCTGCCGAAGGACGACCTCGGCCTCGTCATTCTCACGAACCGGAACGGCACGCCGCTTCCTGCGCTGCTCGCCCGCCACGCGGTCGACCGGCTGCTGAAGCTCGAGCCGGTGGACTGGAACGCCGACGCGCTTGCAAAGCAGACGCTCGGTAAAGAGGCCCAGAAGGAGGCCAAGACCAAAAAGAACACGGTTCGCAAGGTTGGCACGAAGCCCGCGCACGCGATGGCGGAGTACGCCGGCGACTACGAGCACGCGGGTTACGGGACGCTGCGGGTCACGCTCGCCGGCGACCGGCTCCAGGCGACCTTCAACGGCATTCCGGTTCCGCTCGAGCATTGGCATTTCGAGACGTTCAATGGGCTGAAGGATCCGAAGGACCCGACTTTCGAGGACATGAAGTTCCTCTTCCAGACTGACGTCAAGGGCAACGTCGCTTCGGTCGCCGTCGCGTTCGAGCCGAGCGTGAAGGACATCGTCTTCGCGAAGAAGGCGGACCCGAGGCTTTCGGATCCCGTGTACCTCGCGAGGTTCGCGGGCACGTATGAGCTCGCAGGGCAGCTGATCACGATCGCGGTGAAGGGCAACGGGCTCGTGGCGACGCTACCCGGCTCGCCAGAGTTCCACCTGGTGCCGGGGCTCGGCGACGAGTTCACGCTCAAGGAGGCATCGGTTGTGAGCTTTGCCTTCGTGACGGACGAGAAGGGCGTGGTGAATGCGATGAGCGTCCGCCAACCCGATGGGGTGTACACGGCGAAGAAGCGGTAGTGCTGACGGCCTCGAGGGCGGGCTGAGCCGTCCGGCCTGAGGCTGGGAGCCGCGCGGATCGAGCGGATTACTCGGATCCGATCTCTACTTTGCGTCTCTGCGAGTCCCCTGCGTCTCTGCGAGAAACCTGACTCGAGGCCTGGTTTCCCGCAGAGACGCAAAGGACTCGCAGAGACGCAGAGGATCGGATCAGTCCTTCTTGGCGCGGACCGGCAGTCTCCAGTTGGGCCGTACGAAGTGGCAGGTGTAGCCAGCGGGATATCGCTCGAGATAGTCCTGGTGCTCGGGCTCGGCCTCCCAGAAGTCACCGACCGGGACGACTTCCGTCACCACCTTCCCCGGCCACAGCCCCGACGCATCGACGTCGGCGATTGTGTCCAGGGCAACTCGCTTCTGCTCGTCACTCGTGTAGAAGATTGCCGATCGGTAGCTCGTGCCGACGTCGTTGCCCTGGCGGTTGCGCGTGGTCGGGTCGTGGATCTGGAAGAAGAACTCGAGGATCTGGCGAAAGCTGATCCGGTCGGGATCGAAGAAGATCTCTACCGCCTCGGCGTGGGAACCGTGATTGCGGTACGTCGCGTTGGGCACGTCGCCGCCGGAGTAGCCCACCCGTGTCTTCAGGACGCCGTCGTACCGTCGAAAGAGATCCTGCACGCCCCAGAAGCAGCCACCGGCAAGCACTGCACGTTCTTCGCTCATCGAATTTCCTCCACCTGGTTCAGGTACGCTCCGTAGCCTTCGGCTTCCATGTCGTCCCGATGGATGAAGCGCAGGGACGCGGAGTTGATGCAATATCGCAAGCCGCCGCGATCCCGAGGGCCGTCGGGAAACACGTGCCCGAGATGGCTGTCGCCGTGCGTCGAGCGCACCTCGGTGCGAAGCATGCCGTGCGAGCTGTCATTGAGCTCGTTGACGTACTCCGGATCGATCGGCTTCGTGAAGCTCGGCCATCCGCAACCCGATTCGAACTTGTCGGAGGACGCGAACAGCGGCTCACCCGACACGATGTCGACGTAGATGCCCGGTTCCTTGTTGTCCAGATACTCGCCTGTCCCTGGAGCCTCAGTGCCGCTTTTCTGCGTCACGCGATACTGCTCCGGGGAGAGCCTCGCGATGGCGTCGGGATCCCTGCTGAATTTGCTCATTTCTCGTTCCTCGCTTCGGACACATGGAAAATGCGCGTCGCACGGCGAATTGTTCCATCGAGTGGTCGGGATCGCCAGCCGCGAAAGCTTGGAAGAAGGCTTCGCGTGCGGAGAGCACAGAGCCACAGGGTTTCACTGAGCCGACTTTGACTCTGTGTTCTTTGTGGCTTTGTGCTCTCCGTACACCTGCGGTTTCTTCTTCGACCCCGAATGCCGCGCGCCAGTACTCCGGGCCACGCGGCGCCCGTAGGCGATCATCGGCTTCTCGACGAGATAATAGCTGCACGAGGCAATCCCGAGCACACATATCGCATTCACGGGAAACGACTGCAGGAACTCGGGGGGCCGAAAGAGACCCACGAAGAAGAGGGTCTGCCAGATGTAGATGCTGTAGGAGAGTCGTCCGATCCACCGCACTGGAGCCAGTTCGAGAAGTCGGGAAACTGCCCGCTCGGGCCGCGTGACCGTGCCGAAGAGGATGAGCGGGACGAGCAGTGCGTTGATCGTGTGCGAGAGCAGGGGAGGGTAGACGATAATCACGACGTACACGGCGACGAGGCCATACCAGGCGGGTGAATTTACGAGCCTGGTGAGCCAGCGACGGCTCGGAGGATGCTGCGCCAGAAGTGCAAGCGCGCAACCGAGCAGGAGGGTGTCGAGGCAGCGATCCGTTCTCAGGAAGGGAAACGCCGTCGGCCAGATCACCGAAATCAGGTCGAGCCGTCCGTCGATCGTGCGCCACACGACCACGAGAAGGGCGAGCGCCGGCACGGCCAGGCGCGCGCGGCTCGAGCCGAGGAGAACCAGAAGACCTGGGAAAAAGAGGTAGAAGTGCTCCTCGACGGAGAGACTCCAGTAGTGGCCGGTGTATTCCGACGTCCCGACACTCGCCGGCAGGTAGTTGCGGAAGAAGAAAAGCGAGGAAATCCACTCGAGGGCGGGCATCGGCGTGAGAATCCCAACCCCGCCCAGGATCATGACAATGGCAATGTAGAGGAAGGCCGGCGGGAGGATTCGAAACGCGCGTCGAACATAGAAACTCGCAAGCCGAATGGTGCCGAGACGCCGCTCCTCGTCGAGCAAGCGCGAGCAGATGAGGAACCCGCTGATCGAGAAGAAGACGTCGACACCCCGAAATCCCTGTCGGGCGAACGGATAGAACGCCGACGATGGTGGCGTTGCGTGATAGAGGATGACACCAAGGATCGCAAGACACCTCCAGCCGTCGAGGGTCGGCACATACGAGCTCTCCGCAACCCGTTCCCCGCGCAGATCAGTGGATCCCGCCTCGCTCTCGGTAGACGCGAGGCGTCCCGGTCGGGAGGCTGGATCGTGAAGCGAAGAGTTCGTCATGCGTTCGATCCGGGCTCGGGTGATCTTCGCCGGTGCTTCCTGTGATTTGCCGGGTTTGTGATTGGAGCACGAAACTCTGTCAAACCGACACACGGGGCGGGGCTCGCCGCGCTGCGAGTCGACCTTTCGCGCGCGCCGTCGGCCGCAGGACGACCCGGAACCCGGAGCGCACCGACGGGCCGGCCCCACGCCACCGCACGTCCCGAATCCCCCTCCGGCATCGCGTCACCGGGCTGATGCCCGCGCAAAATGTGGAATCGGACAGAACACATACCATCACCCGGTGTATCCTTGGCGGCGCTGGCGCTCAGCCCCCGACAACCGGTAAATCACGGGCCCGGACCTGCGGCCCACTCCAACGATGGAGGTGCTCGATGGCGAACGTGCGAATCCTGTTTCTGCTATTGGTCGTCGGTCTCATGGTGAGCGTGGCTCCGACGGCCGCAATTCCAACAGTCGCCGCTCAGTCGGCCACTGCCCCTGCGCCCGCAGCGGACGCGGTGCCGCTCTACGACGGCCTCGGCAACCGAACCCGCAAGGTGACCACCACTTCGCCCGAGGCCCAGCGCTACGTCGACCAGGGCCTCGCGTTCCTCTACGCGTTCAACCACGACGAGTCGCTGCGCGCATTCCGTCGCGCGGCCGAGCTCGATCCGCGTTGCGCGATGGCCCACTGGGGCGTCGCCTACGCGAACGGTCCGCACATCAACAACCCGGTCGTGCCGCCCGAGCGCGCCAAGGCCGCCTGGGAGGCCCTCGGTCGCGCGAAGGCCGCGGCTTCCGTCGGCACCCCCGTTGAAAAGGCGCTGATCGAGGCGCTGGCGTTCCGCTACGCAGATCCTCAGCCGGAAGACCGCACACCGCTCGAAGCCGCCTACGCCGACGCGATGCGGAAGCTCTGGGCGGCCTACCCGAAGGACGCCGACGTCGGCGCGCTCACGGCGGAGGCGTATGCCAACCTGCGTCCGTGGGACCAGTGGCTGCCCGACGGCACGCCGCAGCCCGGAACCCTCGAGCTCGTTGCGACGCTCGAGGCCACGCTCACGGTCGATCCGAGTCATCCGCTCGCGAACCACCTCTACATCCACGCGGTGGAGGCTTCACCCCGCCCCGAGCTCGCGGACAAGGCCGCCGATGCGCTGCGCGACCTGCAGCCCGGGCTCGGCCACCTCGTGCACATGCCGTCGCACATCGACGTGCGCCGCGGGCGCTGGCATGAATCGAACGTCGCGAACGCGAAGGCGATCGTGGCCGACGACACTTATGTGAAGCGCGCGCCGGAACAGGGCTTCTACCGGCTGTACATGTCGCACAACCGGCACATGCTCACGTACGGGCTGATGATGACGGGGCAGAAGGCGCCCGCACTCACGACGATCCGCGAGATGGTAGGCGCGATCCCGCTCGAGTTCTTCCGCGAAAACGCGTTCGCCGACGGGTTCATGGCGATGCCGCTCGAGGTGCTCATGCGCTTCGGCGACTGGGACGCGATTCTCGCGGAGCCGGCGTTCCCCGACTACGTGCCGATTTCGCGCGCGCTGCAGCACTACGCGCGGGCGGTAGCGTTCGCGGCGAAGGACAACATGCCGGAAGCCGCGAAGGAGCAGGCGGCGTTTCTGGCGGCGCGGGTGAAGGTGTCGGCGGAGGCCACCTTCGGCAACAACAAGGGCACCGACCTTCTCGACGTCGCGGAGCACCTGATGCGCGGCGAGTTGCTCTACCTGAATGGCGAGATCGAGCCGGGGCTCGCGTCGATGAAGGAGGCGGTCGCGCGCGAGGACAAGCTGCGCTACGACGAGCCGCCGAGCTGGATCCAGCCGACGCGGCATCCGTACGGCGCGGCGCTGCTGCAGGCGGGCAGGTTCGCCGAGGCCGAAGCGGTCTTCCGCGAGGACCTCAGGCGGCTGCCGGAGAACGGCTGGGGCCTCTTCGGCCTCGAGCGCGCACTGCGGTTGCAGAAGAAGAACGCGGAAGCCGACGCGGTGAAGAAGCGCTTCGAGGTCGTCTGGCGCAAGGCCGACATCAAGATCAACTCGGCGTGCCTTTGTTTGAAAGGGGTGTAGGGGAGGAAGAGCCTCGCGGATTTGACCGGAATTTGCTATTCCCTTTGCGACTCTGCGAGTCCTTTGCGTCTCTGCGGGAAACCCGGCCTCGAGTCAGGTTTCTCGCAGAGACGCAGAGGACTCGCAGGGTCGCAAAGGAGAGATCAGATCCGAGTAGTCCGCTCGATCCGCGTTGCTCTTCTCGGCTGCGTCACTTCTTGACGAGCACGACCTTTCCGTCGATGACGAGCATCATCTCGCCGGTGAGGGCGAGAACTCCCTGTCGACCCTCGGCGACGAGCTGTTCGACGAGCTCGTCGAACGCCTTCGTTCCGAACTCCACGATACGATCCGGTTTGATCGACTTCTCGCGCTCCACGACACGTGCATCAACCCAGCGGTCACCTCGGCGGTAGAACGTCCGATCCTGAATCTGCTGGACGTTCGTCGTCTCGACCCGGTTCATGTTCCGGTCGTAGAACACGTTCGAGCGGTTTACCGAGGTCTGGACGGCCTGGACGTTGGAGTTCATCTGCTGGTTCACGGCACCGATGCCAGAGCGCTCGTTCTGCGCCCGATCACGGAGGTTCTCGCCCGCCGTGATCGTTATGATCTCGCGCGACGAGAGATCCGAGCCCTCGGTTGCGAGGAAAGCCGTGTACTCGGTCAGGATGCCGAACTCGAGCGATAGCTTGACGATCTCGCTCGTGAGCTCCTTCAGTTGCGCTTCACCGAGTTTCGATGGCCCGTCCGCACCGCCTTGCGCGATGGCGTCCACGAGACGGGCGATCTTGCGACTTGCCCAGAGACGCGGCACGAACGCGTTGCGCGTCGATGCCTTGTCGAGGTCGAACGCAAACGCGAAGCTCCGGCGTCCTTCCGGCGCGTCGCCTTCGAGGCGAAACGTCAACGGTCCTTCGCCGCGATACTGTCCAAACAGCACGATCTGATCGCCTTCGAAGACGTCGCCGAGCTCGGACGGCAGCACTTCGTGCACGGCCTGTGTTGTGACCTTGCCGAAGGCATCGAGAACCTCGATGCGGGGCGAAGCGAGCCGCGGACCGGCCAGCCGCCGAAACGTCTGCGAGACCTTCGCCTCTACTTTTTCATTCGGCAGCACGAACGTGCTCGTCGCGCGCGTGGTCGTGGCGATTCCCGTCAGCAGCGGCGCATTGACGTCGTACCCGACTCCGAAACTGAAGATGCGTCGGCTATGCGCGTTGGCTTTCGTGACGGACTCGCGAATTGCATGCTCGCGAGTCTCCCCGACGGTAGGGACTCCGTCAGTCAGGAAGAGCACGATCGGGAGCATCCCCGCGATTGGCTCCGGGCGCAGCGCCTCGACGAGCGCATCCCGGATGTTCGTTCCACCTGAGTCGCGAAGCCCATGGATGTAGGCGCGTGCGGCGCTACCGGTCACGGGGTCCTTGACGACGGCACGTTCGGCGAACGACGAGACCGTGTCGGAATAGTTGATGACGTTGAAGGCTTCGCCGTCGTCGAGCGCATCGAGGATCTGCATCGCGGCGGTCTTTGCCTGCTCGAGCTTTCGGCCGGCCATGCTGCCCGAACAGTCGACTACGACCGTCACTTCGCGCCGGATCGGCGTGGCATTCCCGGAGCCTGAAACGGGCAGTCCGGCGAACATCAGGAAGTAGCCGCCTCCGACCGTCGCGTCGGGATAGGCGAGGAGCGACGCAGCTGGTCCTGTGCCCTCGACGAGATACGAAAGGCGAAACGGTCCGGGAGCGACGCCGGGCGACCCCGCCACGGCGACGGTCACATGGTTCGCGTTTTTCCGTTCTGACAAAACCGCGTGGGACGGCGAGAAGACGGTGGCCACCGGCCGAGAAGACTTGATGCTGACATTGATCGTGCACGGGATGGCGGTGCTGTCGAACGACTCACTGCGTGGCAGCACGTAGTCGACGCGGTCACCGTCGCCGGTGAGGACGTGCTCGTAGGTGAAACGCACGTGCTGCGTACCGCCTGGGGGCACGGGGAACACGCTCGAGCGGACCATGTTGTACGCGGCAAACTCGAGCAGCGCGGGATCGCGCAACTTGCTGACGATCGCCTGATACGTGGCGACGGCTTCCGCCTTCGGGAGGAGCCGGGCGGAAGGTTCATTCCCGGCGCCGTCGAAGGTGAAGGAGCGGATCACGGCGCCGTCGGGTACGGGAACGAGCAACTCGGCTTCCTGCTGCGATGCGGCGGGGTTCTCGACGGTAATCTCGAAGGTCGTCGTTGCGACCTGCTGCAGGATCGTCACGTCGGCTGTGACACCAGCGATGCGCACGGGCAAGGTACGGCCACGAGCGGTGAAGACACGCGCCTGCGGAACAATCAGATTGTCGGAGAATCGAATTCGCTCCGCAGAATCGGATGGGGAGACGCGCTGGGCCGGAGCGTCGTTCGCGACGGCGAGCAAGACGATGGCCATCACCGCGAGTCTCTTCGCGGTCAAGGGAATTCGCATGGGGGGTACTCCTCGAAGCCGGGATGTGCGCCCAAAGAGCTCATGGAGTGCAACGCCGGACAACGCGTGTCCTTGCGAGAGCGAGGAGCATGTCAGAAGGCTTCGCGTGCGGACAGCACTAAGCCACGGAATTTCAGAGAGCCGACTATGACTCTGTTCTCTGGGCAGGTAGGCGCGGGCCAAGTGGACGCGAGACCGCGAATCTCTGCGCCTTTGCGAGTCCTTTGCGTCTTTGCGAGAACCTGACTCGAGGCCGGGTTTCCCGCAGAGACGCAGAGGACTCGCAAAGGCGCAGAGATTCGATAGGTAAAGTGTCAGCCCACGTCGAACCGATCGAGGTTCATCACCTTGTCCCACGCCGCAACGAAGTCGCGCACGAACTTCTCCTCGCCGTCCTCGCACCCGTAGACCTCCGCCAATGCGCGCAGCTCCGAGTTCGAGCCGAAAACGAGGTCGACACGCGTGCCGGTCCACTTCACTGCTCCCGTCGTGCGGTCGTGCCCTTCGAACACGCCCGCGCCGTTCTCCGCCGGCTTCCACACCGTGCCCATGTCGAGCAGGTTGACGAAGAAGTCGTTCGACAGCGCCTCCGGCCTCGTCGTGAAAACGCCGTGCGCGGTTTTGCCGACGGTGGCGCCGAGGACGCGCATGCCGCCCACGAGCACCGTCATCTCGGGCGCGGTCAGGGTCAGCAACTGCGCCCGGTCGACGAGCAGCTCCTCGGCCGTGACGGTGAATTCGCCCTTGAGGTAGTTGCGGAAGCCGTCCGCGGCCGGCTCGAGAGGTTCGAACGACTCCACGTCCGTCTGCTCCTGCGAAGCGTCCGTGCGTCCTGGCGTAAACGGCACCGTCACGTCGTGACCGGCATTCTTCGCCGCCTGCGCGACGCCGGCACAGCCCGCCAGGACGATCAGGTCGGCGAGCGAAACCTTCTTCCCGCCGGACTGGGCGCTGTTGAACGCGCTACGGATGCCCTCGAGGGTTCCGAGCACCTTCGCGAGCTGGGCGGGCTCGTTGACCTCCCAGTCCTTCTGCGGAGCAAGGCGAATGCGGGCGCCGTTGGCGCCGCCGCGCTTGTCTGAGCCGCGGAAGGTGGACGCCGATGCCCATGCGGTGGACACCAGTTCCGAAACCGACAGTCCGGACGCCAGGATCTCGCGCTCGAGCGCGGCTCGGTCCGCCCCGTCCACGAGCGGGTGATCGACGGCGGGAACGGGGTCCTGCCAGATGAAGACCTCGGCCGGCACTTCCGGGCCGAGGTACCGCGCGCGCGGGCCCATGTCGCGGTGTGTCAGCTTGAACCACGCCCGTGCGAACGCGTCCGCGAACTGATCCGGGTTCTCCATGAAGCGCCGCGAGATCTTCTCGTACTCCGGGTCGAATCGCAGTGAAAGGTCCGTGGTCAGCATGGCGGGCGCGTGATGCCTGGACGGGTCGTGGGCATCCGGAACGGTGCCGGCGCCCATGCCCGCCTTGGGAATCCACTGGTGCGCGCCCGCCGGGCTCTTCGTCAGCTCCCATTCATATCCGAACAGGTTCCAGAAGTAGTTGGTGCTCCACCGCGTCGGCGTGGTGGTCCACGTCACTTCGAGGCCGCTCGTGATCGTGTCCGCGCCACAGCCCGTGCCGAAGCTGTTCGCCCAGCCCAGGCCCTGCGATTCGATTCCGCAGGCTTCGGGCTCCGGGCCGACGTGAGAGGCGGGTGCGGCGCCGTGGGTCTTGCCGAAGGTGTGGCCGCCGGCGATGAGCGCCACGGTCTCCTCGTCGTCCATCGCCATGCGGGCGAAGGTCTCGCGGATGTCCCTCGCCGCGGCGAGCGGGTCCGGGTTGCCGTTCGGGCCTTCCGGATTCACGTAGATCAGGCCCATCTGCACCGCGGCGAGCGGATTGGCGAGGTCGCGCTCTCCAGAGTAGCGCTCGTCGGCCAGCCACGTCTTCTCGGCGCCCCACGAGACGTCGAGGTCCGGCTCCCAGACGTCTTCGCGTCCGCCGCCGAATCCGACGGTCTTGAATCCCATCGTTTCGAGGGCGACGTTTCCTGCCAGGATCATCAGGTCGGCCCACGAGATCTTCCGGCCGTACTTCTGCTTGATCGGCCAGAGCAGGCGGCGCGCCTTGTCGAGGCTGACGTTGTCGGGCCAGCTGTTGAGCGGTGCGAAGCGCTGTTGGCCCCGTCCCCCGCCGCCGCGGCCGTCACCGATGCGGTACGTGCCGGCGCTGTGCCACGCCAGGCGGATGAACAGGCCGCCGTAGTGACCGAAGTCCGCCGGCCACCAGTCCTGCGAATCCGTCATCAGCGCGGCGAGGTCTTTCTTGACTGCTGCCAGGTCGAGGGTCTTGAACTCGCTTGCGTAGTCGAAGTCCTGGCCCATGGGATTGGACCTGGAGGAATGCTGATGCAGGAGGTCGAGCCGCAATCGGTTCGGCCACCAATCCTGGTTGGACGTGCCGCGGCCGGCGGCGTGGGGGAATGGGCACTTGTTCGGGTCGGACATGGGGAGTCTCCTCTCGGGTCATATCGTGCACGCCACACGGAAGCCCGTTTTCGCTTTGCAGCGTTGGCGTGACTTTTCCCTCTCCGGGCGCCGCCGTCAAGCCCGGCGGCGGCCCGGGAGCGGGGTCCTCTGCGCCTCTGCGAGTCCTCTGCGTCTCTGCGAGAAACATGGCCTTAAGTCAAGTTCTCGCAGAGGCGCAGAGGACCCGCAGAGGCGCAGAGGCTTCTAGTCATCGTCCCGCTCGCCGTCGCCTCGATCCCCGCCACGATTACGGCCCCTCCCGCCCTCGCCGCCTCCGCCCCCCTCGTCGTCCGCGCTCCGGTGGCACTCCACGCAGTTCTCGAAGTTGCGGATGCCCTCCTCCTCGTGCTCGGACCGGATGTTGGCCGGCGTGTGCTCGTGACATCCGTAACACGTGTAGCGCTTGAAATCCGGCGTGGTGTGACACGTCACGCACGTGGCGTTGTGGTCCCCGTCGAGCACGAGTTCAATGCACAGGAATCCTGCGCCTCCGGAGAGCGACGCTGCGCACAGGGAGTTGCCCATGCGGCTTCGCCGCACCCCCTTTGATGAAACAGGAGGAGAGTGCGGGGTAGACTCTTGAGGACGTCGTCGTCTGAGATCGGCAGTTACTGGCGTCCGGGTTTCGCTCGCGAGACCGTTACGGAGTCCGCGACCGCGGAGCGGTCGATGAAATAGCCGTGGGTCACGCGCGGGCGAGTGCAACGAGCCCTCGCGTGACCCGCGGGACCCCGAGCCATAACGCGCCGACCGCGGAGCGGTCGCATCGTAGGTCCCAAAGATAACGTGCGTCGTAGGTGACACGGTGCTCGTCGATTAGTACAACGAACTCCTCGTCGTAAGACACGCGCCGGCGGTGCTCGTTTAGAACCGCGATTTAACGCCGCACGGCGGGCAGAGTCCGTGCCGTGAGCCTTGCCCCTTTGGCAAATGAGCGAAATCCGCGGCTCGAGTTGCGTCCCTCTCAAACTTCAGTGCGACCGCTCCGCGGTCGGCGCATGTCGGCTGGCGGTTCCGCGGGTCGCACGAGGGCTCGTTGCACTCGCCCCGCGCGACCCACGGCTATTACATCGACCGCTCCGCGGTCGCGGAAGGCGCCGCTCCGCGGTCGCGGACCTCGCCACTGGCTCAAATCAACCTATGGTTCTGGCAGACCGCGCGATTGGCGATGAAACGGGTGGGGTGTGCAGGGTAGACAGTTGACAGTGAGATCACGGAGCTGGCCGTGCATTCACACGATGCCCGATCCCGAATGAGGTTTCATAGCAGACACGAAGGCACAGGTCTGCCAGGCCTATCAGGGACCCTCCCCAGGGTCCGACACGCGGACCATTCGTCGAGGCTACTCCCGGCGCTTCTCGACGTAGGCGCTTCCCCTTCTCGTCAGTTCTGTACGCACGTCTTGGATCGCTGTTCACCGAGCAGTTTCTCGATCTGTCCGGCGAGATTGTCGGCCGCCTGGTAGTTCAATTTCTCATCCTTCTTGTCGTTGAGCAGTTGAAGCGGAGCGACATCCGACGGAACCTCCAGTTGTTCCACTAGCGCTTTCAGCTGTGCCGAGCCCTCGGCGTCAAGGAACATCCCCACGGAGGAGGCGCGTATGTGAACCTGGACCATCGGTGCGGTCACACCCTTGCCCTGTTGGGCCGCGACGATGGCCTCGCGAACCGAGGCGTACAGTGCGTCGCACCGTTCAAGGTACATACGGCGACAGTCCGTTGCGGCAGTTTCCCGAACCTGCCAGTGTGAATCGGCGCTCGCGGTGCTCGTGGCGTACCACGCGGTCCACGCCGAGGCGACTATTCCAACGACCGCAACGACTGTGGTCATGATGGCGAGAATCTTCGAGGTGTTCGCTTCGCTTGCTTCCTTGGACATGAAGGCTCTCCTTGAGTGTGATTCGAGGCCTCGGCGAATTTGCTGACGAGGCCGCCTTCACCCATGGACGAAAAAGAGGGCGATAAATCGTCACCTTAGCCTTTGCGCCTCCGCGAGTCCTTTGCGTCTTTGCGAGAAATCTGGACTTGGGTCAGGTTCTCGCAAAGGCGCAAAGGACTCGCAAAGGCGCGAGAACGCTTGAACATCACGCCCAGCGGCGCAGGGTCGCCATCCTGAAGCTGGCTGGTTACGGGACTGGAGGCAATCCTCTCCGGAAGAGGAATGTGATCGTCCCGATGACCTTGACGGGGTAGCCCTGAATTTTGGTCGGGTGGAACGCCCAGCCGCGCGCTGCCTGTACCGCTGCGTCGCGAAGCAGCGGATGGCCCGACACGGCCCGTGCCGAAATGACCTCGCCCGCCTCGCTGACCGTCACCTCGACGACGACAGCTCCGTCGATTTCGGCGGCTCGAGCCATCTCAGGATAGGTCGGCTGGGGCTTTCGCGTCGCCTTTCCGGCGAGCACGCCGCCCGATACTCGCTGGATGCGAGGACGATCGGGTGTCGGTGTTTCGTCTATCGTCGGAGGCAGCGGTACTCCGCCAGGTTTCCCGCCGGGTACTCCACCGGGTACGCCTCCCGGCACGCCGCGGATAATGGCTGTGTCAGATGGGCTCGGACGGGGGCGATTGTCGTACGCCTCGAGCCCGAGCCGGATGCACTCGAGCGCGAGACTTCGGATAGCGACCAACTCCGTCGCACTCAGCGCGTTGAAGGCCCGCCGGTTCAATTGACCGACGCGCTGGTTGTCCTCGGGCGAGACCGGGCGGCCCGCCTCCACGTCCGCTCTCACTCGGTCGAGAAAGTCGCCATCGGTTGCGGGCAGCGTCGCGAGCGCTTTTGTCTGTAGCGCGCCGAGAGTCTCACGGTCGGCGGCCCGCATTCGTTCCCGCCCGCTGACAGTGACGGTATAGCCGAGCGTCGTCGCCTCGACGCCGTCGACCGACCTCGACCGGTCGATCATGGCGTACATCACCGACCGCAGGTCTTCGACGTTCAGATAGGGCATGGAATCACCGAAGGTGCGGCTATCGCGTCGACTACGTCATCGGAGGTCTTCGAGATGGTCACGCCGCGCTCGAACTCGAGATGGAAGGCCTCCTGGCGGCGCACGTCCCCGGCCGCGGCGATCGACGCGATCACGAAGTAGTAGTAGCCGTCTCGGGCAACGGTAAGCGTGTTGACGAGCGCGTTCTGACCCGACGTGATGTTCATCGATCCCCGAAGGGCTTTGCGGCCCGCAAGGCTGGTTGAAACGGGCTCGTTTCGTACCTTGCCGCCGATGGTCGTCGACCTGGACCTCGAGAGGTAGGCGGCGACGGCGTCGTCGTTTCGGGGAATGAGACCTCCCGGTATGAACTCGATGAGGACGTAAACGACGACGGTGGAGCTCGCGTCGAGAAACCCGACCTTTGCGCCGCGCGGCAGGGCCATTTCGTCATTGCGGATGCGTCGCCACCCGGAGGGCGCCTCGATGGCGAAGCCCGACGCCGCGTCGGCGTATCCAACCGGCGCCTGAGGCGTCGTCGCCCGAACGGGTATCGCATCAGGGCAGATCGCGACGAGGACAGCCATGAGCGAGAGCCGGACGAGCCGGCGGTGGAGAAGGCGTTGGCGAGCGGGGAGTTTGAGCATCGCAGCCAACCATGGCGTACGGGCTACCGGGTGTCAACGCATCGTCAGCCGTGCTTCGCCGTCATCCGAACCCGAGTTGCCTTTCAGTTTCGTGTCAATCCGTGGCCCTCTTCTCTTCCTCGCGCCTTTGCGACTTTCCGCGAATTGCAGCCTCGCCTTCCTGCGACACCGAAATGACGCCGGCGCCAGGTCTGATTGATCCGTATGGCCGCGCCATGACGATTTCATCCCTCGGCGTCTCTGCGAGTCCTTTGCGCCTCTGCGAGAAACTGTCGTGAAAGCGCATTTCCCGCAGAGGCGCGGAGGACCCGCAGAGACGCGAAGGCTCGTGCGCTACACCGCCTCGATCCTCGCCCGCACGTGCATGCAGATCGCACTGAACTCTGCCATGACTCGAATCAGAGGTGCGCCGCATCCCGCAGTTCCTGAACCACGGGATGTGAGCTCCATCCAAAGAAGCGAGCGGTTGGCATGAACGTGATCGATTGACCGAATTCCGTGGGCACCCGAAAGCGCAACGTGACGGGATGAATGTTGATCCATCGATTTTCGGTGACGGCTTCGATCGCGTTCAGCGGAACCGTGATCTCCCGGCGGAAGTTGGAGACGTACAGGAATTCGCGATCGACTCGCACACGCTTCAGCCGGCCGCAACTCCAACCGATGAATGCCGCCCCGGCAAGCCACATCACGAGAAACTGCCACTTCATCCACGCCGGAGCGCCTGCGCCTGAAGAACCGGGCATCGCATCGAGCCAGAGGGACACCGTACCGGCGCCAAACCCGCCGATCCAGAGGATCGGAAAGATCACCTTCATCAGGAAGGTCTGCGCCGATGACACGGTTCGAGGGTTCATGGTCTCAGTTGTCACGTGTACTTCCTTCCCTGACGTCCCGGCTACCGCCCCGATCCGCGCCCGCATTGTATGCCAGCGACACTCCCTCTCAGATCCGTGTTTGTCAGTCACATCGTGACAGTCCGTTCGAAGGCGTAGACTTTGATTGCACCGACCAGACGGTGGCAGCCGAAGTTTCTCGCCGAACCCACGGGTCCACCGTCCGGCAAGCTGCCTCGACAGAACCCGGGAGCCGGCTGGCCTAACGCGTGTAGTAAGCGATGGTCCGGTACGTCACCGAGCTCGGCTCGAGCGTCGACTTTCCATCTCGAACGACGACCTTCTGCCTGGTTTTCTTGACCCAGTTTCCCGCCGTGTCGAAATCGTAGGCGTAGACATACCTGTACTTGATCGAGCCGTCACCGGTGTCAAAGCTCGTCCACTCGATCTCGTTTCCATTCTTGTCCAGCACCGAGACGTACCGCTGGTTGAGCACATCTTCGCTGGTGTAGGCGCGTTTCTCCTTCTCGTTGCCCCGATACTCGTACACGTAGCGCATTCCCCGCGATCCGTCGTTCATGTACATCGTCATCTCGATGAGTCGCCTGGTGCTGTCGTAGCGATAAGCGTATTCGTAGTCGTACCGGGCATCGCGCTTAGGCTGCGGCCCCGGCGCGGGCGCCGCGCCCATCATCGGTGGCGGATTGTACTCATAGCGGATCGAGTTCGACTTGGAAACTCGCTTCCCGTCGATGTAGCCGTACACCTCGATGTCGTATGGATTCCCACGATAGTCGTAGCTGAGTTGTCTCGTGAGGTTCCCCTGCTCGTCGTAATGCGAGACCGAGGTAGGCTTGCGGCCATGAACCGGCGACTCGCTTGAAACGTACTCGACGTCTTCGACCACTTCCTTCACTCTGCCTCGAAGCCCGTCTTCGTCGGCATCGGAAGCAATCCGTCTCAGAATCGGGGATTGGGGGAGAGGCTTCGGAGTCGCCGCATCCACTCGTTTCTGAAGTGCTTTGGCAACATCCGCCGCCGCGAGTATGCGAAAGCTGTCGAGGACCCTGAGCACCGCCGGCTTGTCATCGAGCTTCGTGGCCGGGATCTTGACAGCGATTTGATATAGCCGTCCGGCCACGAGGTAAGACCTAGTGATCGTCGTGCCCGCAGCCGAGTCTACGATGAACTCGACGCCAACCGCATCGCCGAGCGATAGCGGACGGTCGCCGGTGATCGTCCCGCCCCTTGCCTTCGCCTCGTCGGCGATTTGTCCTTTGACGTTGCCGAAGAATTCGCTGGCGAAGTCCCCGCTGTTCGAGTAATCGGACCGGTCCACATATGTTGCGACGAAGGCCCCTTCCACCAGGTTCCAGACGTACGACTCGCCAGTCATCACGCCAGCTTTTGTCTTTGACGACACCGGTCTGTAACTACTGACCACTTCGGGAAGCGCAATCGAAAACCTCCCTCCCGTCGACGCGAAGCTCCTCCCTGCACGATACTGCGCGTCGGCGGACCGGAAGGTTGCGCGCTGAATCCCTGGGCCGCAATCCCCAAACAGGACCCCAGTATCATGACGATTCCCAGCATAAATCGACTGGCTTGTGTCATCTGACCACTCCTATCGGCCGGCTGTAACTCATCAAAGCCGCTCGTGCTCACAACGAGCCTCGGGGCTTGCACCACGCACCCAAGGCGGCAAATCCTCGCACACGTGCACGAGGTCTATCCAGTGCACGGTGCAATGGACGGACACGGTCCGGCGACTCCTGAATTGAGTTTGCGCGCCCGCGGGGGCAGGAATGTGTTCAGGCCGCCGATTCTCATCCCCAAGCTCTACCCAAAGCCGAGCACTTTCACTTCAAGTCCTTGTATAGGAGAGACACGCCCTCGCGTTTCACTCTGGAGTACTCCAGACGATGCGGCCAGTTCGATCGATCATCCCGGTGCGCGAGTTCGTGAGTCGCACTCGCGCGAGGCCACGGAAAAAAGACTCCGCGTATTCGAACTGCGGCGAGATCACGATGCGACCGGCCTTGTCGATGTAGCCCCAGCGCTCGTCCACCCTCACTGGCGCAAGTCCCTCCGAGAACACTCGGTCCCCTGAGTGGTCCGCGTGGCCACGCCATGCCGATTTCATCCGTCGGCGTCTTTGCGAGTCCTTTGCGTCTTTGCGAGAAACTCGGCCTCGAGACAGGTTCTCGCAAAGTCGCAAAGGGCTCGCAAAGGCGCGAAGGAGCAGTTCAGGTGTTCAACGATTTGAACATCACAGCCGAGCGGCGTAGGATGGCCATCTCAATGGCTATTTCGGGAGGAATGCATGGCTCACACCTACTCCATAGCCGAAGCGCGTGACAATCTCGCGAAGATCGTCCGTGAATCCGAATCGGGCCCGGTCGAGCTGACCCGCCGTGGCCGGCCCGTCGCCGTCCTCGTGTCGCTCGACGAGTTCGAGCGGCTGCAGGGACGCGGCGAGAATTTCTGGCAGCGCCTCGTCGCTTTTCGCAGGCTCGCTGACATGGAGCGATTCGGGATCGACGAGAACGTCTTCGACGGCGTCCGCGACCGCGACGCCGGGCGCAAGGCGCCGTGGTGAAGGTTCGCTATCTGCTCGACACGAACGTCTTGTCAGAGCCCCTTCGGCCGTATCCGTCCCCACGCCTGATGGAGCTGCTCTCCGGAGCCGCGGATTCCGTTGCGACGGCGGCGCCCGTCTGTCACGAACTGCAGTTCGGCGCGTCGAGAATGCGCCCTTCGAAGCGTCGCCGCCTGATCGAGTCGTATCTCGTCGACGTCGTCCGGACGACGATGCCGATCCTGCCATACGACGAACGTGCTGCGCACTGGCACGCCGTCGAGCGTGCGCGGCTCGTCGCCGCCGGTCGGACTCCGCCGTTCGTCGACGGACAGATTGCGGCGATCGCGGTAGTGAACGAACTGGTCCTCGTCACGGCAAACGTCGGGGACTACGAGCCGTTTGCCGGACTCACGGTCGAGAACTGGCACGGATGAGGTGGTGTTGGCCCTTTACTCTTCCTTGCGTCTCTGCGAGACCTCTGCGTCTCTGCGAGAAATTGGCCTCGCGAAGGCGCTTTTCCCGCAGAGGCGCAGAGGACCCGCAGAGACGCAAAGGCGCAAAGGCGCAAAGGCGCGAGGGCTACACCGCCTCGATCCTCGCCCGCACGTGTTTGTGCCAGGGCGTGCCGGCCAGCCAGTCGCGGTCTTCGCTCGCGGTCAACTCATTCGGCGCGACGCCCGACACCACGTCACGGCCGTCCTCGCCCCGGTGCGAAGTTCCGAGCCCATTCGGCAGGGTCGCGTGGCCCGGGCGAAGCGTGTCAGTGACTTCGACCACGGCCTCGGCCGCGCCGCGGCGCGTCGTGACGCGGGCCATGGCGCCGTCGGCGAGCCCGAGCCGTTCCGCATCCGGTGTTGAGATCCTGAGCGCCCCGCCCGCGTCCTTTCGCCGCCACGACGGGTCGCGAAAGATCGTGTTCGCCGTCGACGTCCGTCGCTCGCCGGCCGCCAGGACGAACGGGAACTCGGCATCAGCGGCCGCCGGCGATTCGCGCTCGAGCGACCGAAGCTCGTCGAGCATCTCCGGGACGTCGAGGTGGATCTTCCGGTCCGCGGTCTCGAGTCGATTCCACGTCTCGGCGTATTCGTCGACGCTGAACGTGACGCCGGAACGGCTCGAGAGGATCGCGTCGAACAGTTTCTCTGCCGCGACCGGGGCCGGGCCGTTGAATCCGGCGCGCCGGAGCGACTCGGGAGAGCGGGCCGCGAACTGGTGCGCGGCGCCCCAGAGCACCGCCGCCGATGCGGCGCCGTCGGGCAGCATCGGTCCAAGCGTTTCGTAGAGCACGACCGGCGCGAGCGCGGCGAGCTTCGGACTGGCGGCCATCACGCGCTGGAAAGCAGCGGCGTAGGGCAGCCGTCCCGCCGTCGGGATCAATGCCGCCGCCTCGTGCAGTGGGACGAGGTCTTCGTCACGGAGGGCGCCGAGGGCGCGCACGAGACGCCGGTGGATTTCGGGCTCGGGCAGGGTGCCCGCCAACGGCTCGAGCAGCGGCGCGCGCAGGTGGAAGCTGTTGCGCGGGAACTCGAGGTTGAAGAACGTCGCCTCCCACTTCTCGAACTGCGAGGCGGCGGGCAGGACGTAGTGCGCGAGCCTTGCCGTCTCGGTCATCGCGACGTCGACGACCACGAGCGTGTCGAGGGCGGCGAGGGCCTCGCGCATCCGGCTCGAATCCGCGAGCGAATGCGCCGGGTTGGCGCTTTCGACGAACATCGCCCGGAAGCGCTTCGGATGGTCCGTGAGGATCTCGTCGGGGATGACGTTTGCGGGGATCAGGCTGGTGATGATGCGGTGTCCGCCGACGGGGGTCGTCCCCTCGCGTGTGCCGAGGAGGCTCGCGAGCCGCGAGTGCAGGTTCATCGCCCCTCGATGGGCGAAGTTGCCGGTCAGCAGGTAGAGAGACTTTTCGAGATAGGAGTTGAGGGTGCTGTGCGGGGCCTGCTGGATGCCCAGGTCCTCGAGCATCGACACGCTCGAGGCGCGGGCGATCCGGCGCGCAACCTCGCGCACGATCCCGGGGTCGACGCCGGCACGTTCGGCGAAGTCGTCGACCGGCACGGTGGCGAGCGCATCGCGAAGCGCTTCGAAGCCCGTCGCGTGCTCCGCAAGAAACGCGTGGTCGACGAGGTTTTCCTGGACGACGGCGCCGAGCAGCGCGGCCAGGCAGAAGGCGTCGGTCCCGGGCGCGACCTGAAGGTGGTAGTCGGCGAGGTCGGCGGTTTCGGTGCGTCGCGGGTCGATCACGACGAGGGTGCGTTGCGGGTCGCGAGCGATCTCGCGCAGGACGGCGCGCGCGCGCGGGAACCCGTGCGACTGCCAGGGGTTCTTGCCGATGAAGACCGCGACTTCGGCGTGTTCGAAATCGGGGCTCGTGTGGCAGCGTTGCCGGCCGAATAGACGTCCGTCGACCCAGAACTCGCCGGTTTTCTCCTGCGCGAGGGCGTTGGAGGCGTAGACGGAGCCGAGCGCTGCGCGGGTCGCCATCGCGTAGGGGCCTGGCAGATGGTTCCCCTGGCCGCCGCCGCCGTAGTAGAGAATCGTGTCGCCGCCGAACGTGTCCCTGACGCGCGAGAGCCGTTCGGCGATCTCGCCGATCGCGGTGTCCCAGTCGACGGGCTCGAACGATCCGTCTGGTCGCCGGCGAAGCGGCGAGGTCAACCGGTCACGGCCGTTCTGGTACCAGTCGAGCTGCTGGGCCTTCTCGCAGGCGTAGCCGGCGGATGTGGGATGCGCCTTGTCGCCCCGGATCCGGACGAGGTTGCGCTCCTCGACGAGCACCTCGATTCCGCAGTTCACGCTGCAGAGAATGCACGCGGTTTTCTTCCAGCTCTCGGCCACGGGGTATGCCTCCGGAAAATGAGTCGTCGTTTATGAGAGTCGTTGTTGGAAGTTGCCACATCCGGAGCCGGTGTGCACGCCCGCTCACCCTCAGCGGACGCTTACCTCAGGCCGGCCGCGCTCGCTACGCTCGCGGTTCCGGGCCTCACGGTACACCGTCCGTCCTGCGCAAGATCCAGAACCGCGAGCGCAGCGAGCGGCCGGCCTCACAATCGCAGGCCGGTCCATAACACGGCTGCTATCTCAGATCCGTGTTGATCCGTCAGATCCGTCCAATCCGTGGCCCCTCTTCACTTAGCGTCTTTGCGCCTTTGCGCGAATTGCAGCCCCGCCTTTCGATCTTATCGTTTCTCGATATTTACCTTGACGATAATCGATAAAATGTTTATTGATAATCGATAGATATTGGAGGTGAGTCATATGCCCGTCGCATCATCACGCGCGCTGCCGATCGCATACGTCGTCCTGCGGATCCTCATCGTCCTCAACTGGGTGATGGGTGCCGTGATCCTCGCGGTGCTGGTCGCCTCGACCAACGAGCAGTGGATCCTGGACGCCCTCAAACTCGATCCTTCGCTCGATCCCGAGCGGCTGCTCACGGCAGTTCGCGCGATCGCCGTGCTCGGCATCGCCGTGGTCCCGCTGAACCGCATCATCCTCAACCGGCTGGTCGCGATCGTCGAGACGGTGCGCGCCGGCGACCCGTTCGTCGCTGCGAACGCGACACGTCTGCAGGCGATCGCATGGACGCTGCTCGCGCTGCAGCTTCTCGGCATAGTCATCGGCGCGATCGCCGAGTCCGTTTCGACTCCGGCGTATCCGCTCCATCTCGACGCCGGCTTTTCGATCAACGGCTGGCTCGCCGTCCTTCTCACGTTCCTGCTGGCCCGCGTGTTCGCGGAAGGCACGCACATGCGCGAAGACCTCGAGGGGGTAGTTTGACATGGCGATCACGGTCAAGCTCGACGACCTCCTCCACGATCGGCGGATGACGCTGACCGACCTCGCGGATCGGATCGGCATCACGCTGGCCAACCTCTCGATCCTCAAGACCGGCAAGGCGCGCGCGATCCGCTTCTCGACGCTCGAGGCGATCTGCGAGGCGCTCTCGTGCCAGCCGGGCGACGTCCTCCGGTTTGAGCCCGAGCAGGCAGAGCGCGAGCGACCGGTCGCCTGACCCCTCAATCACCTGAACCCCGAGCGGTAAGAGGGGCCTCCCCAATGTCCAAGTCGAGGCAATACTTATGACAAATCCCTTGCCGGAAACCTCTCCAAGCACCCGAGGACGAATCCTCGCTGCGCTCTTTCTCTTCGTCGTCGTCGCCGGAATCACCGCCCAGGTGTTCATCAGCGACCGGCTGGTCGTCGGCGGCGACGCCGCGCGGACGGCGGCAAACATCCTTGCCAACACGTCACTCTACCGGCTCGGCTTCACGATCTTCATGCTCGAGATGGTCGCGCAGATCGCGGTGTCCGCGATGTCGTACGACCTGATGAAACCCGTCAACCGGAGCGTCGCCCGCGTCTCGGCGATCATTGGTATCACCGGCTGCGGCATCAAGACGATGGCGCGCCTGTTCTACTTTGCACCGCTGATCCTGCTCGGGGGAGCGTCGTCACTCTCGGCGATCGAGCCGGCGCAGCTGGAGGCGCTCTCGCTCGCCTTCATCCGGATCAACAGCCAGGGCGCGGCCATCGGTCTCATTTTCTTCGGGTTCGAGGATTTGCTCCGGGGGTGGCTGGTGTTCAGGTCGGGATTCCTCCCCCGCTTTCTCGGTGTGCTGTCGATGGTCTCCGGACTCGGGTGGCTCACGTTCCTCTGGCCGCCGCTCGGCTACTGGGCCTTCATGGGCGTCGGGCTCTTCGCGCTCATCGGAACGATCGCATGGACCGGATGGCTCTTCATTCGCGGTGTGGACGACGCGAAGTGGCGAGAGCGCGCCGCGCTCGCGGCAACGTCGATCTGGAGGTGAGGTGTGGATCCGCGATTGTCCGCTCGCTTTGCCCGCGGCTCCGGGCCTCCCGGAGCATCGACGGCCCTGCGCAAGACCCAGAACCGCGAGCGTAGCGAGCGGCCGGCCGTTCGATCGCGCTGTCCACGTCTTATCGCGACAGGGTGCCGGAGACCGCCTAAAGTAAACGTGCGAGCCCGCCGATACGGGTTGAGAAAAGTCAGTGCCTCGCTCGTCTGCCTGTCAGTCCGAGCATCACGCAAGGAGAGTCGAATGAAAGCGATTCGATCGATGATGGTTCTCGCGGTGTGCGCAATGGTGCTCCTGGGTGCCAGCGCAACACTCGCCCGTCCGAAATACACGTTCAAGGTCATCAACAATACAAAACACAAGATTGTAAGCCTCGTGGCATCCGAGAGCGGCGAGGAAGCGGGTGAGTTCGACGTCGGCGCCGGGATCGGCCCGGGAAAGTCGATGATGCTCGAGTGGAACAAGTCGACCGACAACAGCAACTGTGAATGGGCCTTCTCGGCTGTTTTCGACGACGGGACCTATTCCGAGCCGGTCATCATCAATTTCTGCGAGGATGAGCTCGAGTTGGTATTCGACCCGTAAGGTGCTGAACGGATCAGCGATGAATGCCGTCGCGAAATCCATCACATCTGGCATTAAGACAACTCGCTCGCTACCGCTCGCGGTACTGATCTTACCTAGGTCGACCGCGAGCGCGAGCGAGCACTTTGTCGGTTCAACAGTCTAGCCACGCCAGGATCAGTACCGCGAGCGGTGATGATCGGGTCGTCCCGGAATCAGATCGAGTTGGTGAGCGATGACTCCCGCTTCGTACCGCGCAGCGGTTTCGTTCAGCGCGTCAGAGTAATAGGGGACAGACGAAGTTGAAGCCACGACCTGCTTGAACGCGCCGGCCTGGGGCGTGAGCGATTGCCAGGCGGCCTGGAGTTGGGCCGGGGAGAGTGCCCCCTTCATCGTGGCGTTGAAGTCGGCCGTCGCGCCGGTGAAGTCGCCCGCGGCCATGGCTTCGACGAGGCGACGCGCGGTGGCTTCCATGGTCGCCTGGGCGGGAGGCGCGGCCTGTCGGGCGCAGATCGGGAGGCTGAGGATCAGCAGCGCAACGAGTGCCTGAATGAATGTGCGCATCGGGACGGCCTCCGCGGCGAGAGTTGCCTCCACAGATTTGCACAGATGAAAACAGATCAGAAAGGATCGGGACCACTCGACTGTCCTTGGGACGCTCGCTACCGCTCGCGGCTCAAAAAACGGGGAGTTCGTGGCCGAAGGTGAGGCGGCGGCCTTCGGGCAAGCGGACGCCGAACTCGCGCATCCCCCACGGCTTGATGGCGAGTGGCTGGACCAGACGGTGACAGACGAAGTGACTCCGAGTGCAGCCGCGTGCTATCGACGCTATGGAGACAGTTTTCGAAGTGTCTCGATCCAGTCACGACAACGTGGTGCGACCGTCGTACCCGCAGTCACGCGATCAGATCTGCTGAGGGCGTCGCCGGACGATCAGGATTCCGCACAGAAGAAAAAGCCCGTACGCAATGAGGAACGCGAGCACATTGACCGACGTGGGCAGGTTCAAGGACGCAGTCACCAATATCCAGATCGCCGGAAACATGCCAATGGCAACCCGTTCACCCTGACTGAAACCGTGCCTGAAGACCCAGCCGATTCCCCTCCGGCGCGGCTCCAGCTTCTGGTGTTCCCTGAGGCTTGCGAGAGTTCGGACCGACGAAACCGCCAGCGCGCGTCCGCAACGGACGCAGAGATCGTTCGTCGGCGAGTTGTCCGCCTGACAATTTGCGCATCGCCGTAGCCCCATTGGCTCCTTCCCTCTCCGTATCGATCGATGTGTGGACGTGCCCGAACGACTCTCCCCGGACCCCAAGGGCCCGGATCACCAGTCCGACCCGGCGGAGATGTACGAACGGACCATGGCGAGCAGGCACGAGCCGTACATGAAGACCACGACGAGCGGCAGGATCTTCGACTCAGCGCCTACCATCAGGATGATCTTTGCCAACAGCGCGATCGCCAGCATACCGATCGCGATACCGAGGGAGGCCCTGGACCCGCGCCCGACCAACAGGCCGAGCACGAGGAAGATAATACCGATCACGATGGTGTCAGCCGCCCACGGACCGAATGCGGCCAGGGTGATCGCACCGAGGATCGTGTTCAGCAACCCGATCCGAAACACGGTCGATGCAACGTCCGACGTGTCCGCGTGTACCTCGCCCGAACCGCGAATCGCGATGCCGTTCAGGTCGACCTTGAAACTCTCGGCGGTCGGAATCCACCGGATTCCCATCCACGTGTCGCGACCGACCGCAAGCTGGGTGCCAGCTGTCAGTTCCTCGCAGAAATCGAACGTCGCCAGCGTGTTGCCGGACATCTCGACACGTAGCTTCCTGCCGCCTTTTCGCCACCGGAGCGCCACCTGACGCGGACCGCCTGATACCAGTGCAAACCGTTGTTGAGGCAAGGGCAGTGGCTCCTTAATTCGTCACCGTCCCTATCGCGGAGGGAACTGCGCGGTGCATCGCAGACTACGCCAGAGTGACAAGAGCATTCAACGTCCTTCTGGGTCAGCGGTCCCCGCACCCTGACCGAGGTAATGTACCGAATGTACCGGGACCGAATGTACCGGGACAGCCTTGGTTCGTTCGCTGCCGAGCGACTCAGGATGTCGCTGCTCTGAGGGCTGTCGATTCCTAAGCGTCGGCAACTATGATGGGCATGTTGGACAACAGGCAGGGCGAGGTTCGCGACCAGACGGGACTCGTGTTTCAATCGGACGTACTGATAGAGCCGGAGTAGGTTGGGACCGGCATTCCCGGTCGTGCCCGAATTCGCAGGCGGAGTGCGGGCCGAATGGTGACTGCCAAAAGGTGACAGACAAGGTGACAAGAATGGTGACAGGCAAAGTGACACAGGTGAAGCTGCTTCCTTTCGTCATGGCGGCACTCTGCATCGCGGCTTCTCATACGACGACGTACGCGTGCAGCTGCGGTCCTGGGGATCCCCCTGCTGCCTTCAACTCGGCAAGAGCGGTGTTCATCGGCCGGGTGCTGGACGGTTCACAGCAGGTGAAATTCGAAGACCCGGATGGTGACTCGGGAATCCTCGAAGCGGGCCAGGTGCGTTTCGCCGTGGAATCCACGTTCAAGGGCGTAGCCTTATCCGAGATCACGTTGGCCGTCGACAGCAATGAGGGGACCAGCTGCGGGCCCTACGGCCTTGTGCGCGGGGAGCGCTACATCGTGTATGCCTACGCTTCCGCGAAAGACCCGGCGGTGCTTCTTACGGGCGTTTGCACCCGGACGACGAGGATCGATAGCCCAGACGCAGCCGAGGACCTGAAGTTTCTCGGAAACCTGCCGCCGGCCGGTTCCGGCGCCACAATCCGGGGAAGTGTCTGGGCCGACCTCAAGGACGGCAAGGCAACCCCACTCTCTGATATCACAGTCACGATTCGTGGAACCGGCGACACGAGACGTACGGCGAAGACGGATATCGACGGTGCTTTCACTGTCACGGGACTGCGGCCCGGGAAATATCGAGTCGAGCCCGAGTTCCCGCCGCACTACACGAGCCGCCAGAAGTTCGAGGAGGTCACCGTCGAGGATCTCGGCGCGGTCGACGTCGCCTTCGAGGCCACGCTCGACGGGCTGATTCGCGGTCGTTTCGTGGATGTGGACGGGAGGGGCTTCGATTCGGCGTTTCTCAAAGTCGAAGGCAGCGGACTGTCTTCGTACGGACACTCGACGGGAGGGAATGGTCGATTCGAGGCTGATGGACTTCCACCTGGCGAATTCGTCATCTCCGTCCAAATGCAGCACCGGGAGTATCCGCTCAACAAGCCATACTACTACCCCGGAACATTCAGCCGCCTCGAGGCGAAGGCAGTGAAGCTGGGACCTGGCGAGACCGTCGAGAACCTCGTGTTTCGCCTGCCTGCTGGCTACCGGGTTCGCACGATCGAAGGAAAGGTGCTTGACGCGGACGGCACGCCGGCTGTTGGCGCCGAGGTATTCCTGCTCTGTCCGCGAAGCTCCGAGCCGGGCGGCTATTCGATCGAGTTCAGACCTCCCGGTACCAGAACGGACGATCAGGGGCGATTCAGCATCGGGGCGCTCAGCGGCGAGACATACTGGATCGAAGCTCGCGGACTTAGTAAGTCCACTGCTCAGCCTGCCGGGAAGGATTTGTGTTCGCCTGCCCGGAAGCTCGTCGTAACGGAGGACGTGAAAGACCTAACCCTTGTTCTGGGCCCGGTTCGCGGTGCCGTCGACTGCACTGAATAGTCAGCTGTCCGGACGCCGCTTCGCGTCGACCCCGTGCCGGTTCCTGGATGACGGCGGGTCGCGAGATCAGGCAGGAACGTAGGTCAACCTGAGCACATCCTCGCCAATCCGATCACTCGTCACAAGGCGGAGCGGCGGCCGGGGGCCCGCAAAATATGGCTTGCCGTGACCAAGCACTACGGGGTGCAGGTAGATTCGATATTCATCGATCAGGCCAAGTTCGGTGAGGCTGTGCGCCAGGCACGGGCCGGCAACTTCGATCTCGCCGTCGCGTCCGGCCTTCAGCTCGCGGATCGCGCCCTCGAGATCATCCCCAACCAAGCTGGCGTTGGGGCCGACCGACTTCAACGAGCGCGAGGCAACCCATTTCGGCTGGTTCCGCCAGGCCGCGGCGAAGGCGCGTTCCCCCTCATCCCATTCGGGTTGATCGTCGTCCCAGTAACGCATGACCTCGTACATGCGGCGACCGTACACGCTGCCCGCCTGCCCCCGGGCCTCCTCGATGAAGTGGCGGAAAAGCGTAGGGCCTGGCGCAAACGCTGTATGGTCGACGTAGCCGTCCAGTGACTGGTTCATTCCGAACACGAGCTTTGCCATGACACTTCCTTTCTTCGCGCGGCAGATGCGCGCCGTCCTGATGGCGGTATGCAATCGGTCGCGAGCGAGATCGGTTGATCTTATGTCGATTCGCGCGACATGTCTCCCTCAGTGTCACTGGATTGCAGTCTGCGTCCCTGCGGGAAAAGCGCCGTCGAAAGGCGGGTTTCTCGCAGAGACGCAAAGGACTCGCAAAGGCGCATAGACGGTGCCGAATGGTGGTGCCGAATGGTGACAGACGAAGTGACCACATTCCCGAGTCACCCCTGCCCGATGGCCCTCGAGCGGGCTAGCCGTGACGTCAGCCGCAATGTAGCCCCATACATGCAAGGTTCCCAGTCGCCGATCCGTTCCATGTCCCGTTGGACTCGTCGGAACCAAAGCCGACTGTCGGGCCGGGATCAACCCGGAAAGGAGGGCCGGACGTGAAGAAGACCGCACCATCCGCGATACCGCAAAACATCGACGACTACCTTGCGCCGCTCGGCGCCGACAATCGGGCCGCCCTCGAAAAGCTCCGGAAGGACATCAAGGCGGCAGCTCCAGGCGCAGAGGAATGCATCAGCTACCAGATCCCGAGCTTCCGTCTCGACGGTCGTCTGCTCGTGTCCTTCGGTGCGGCAGCGAAACACTGCGCCTTCTATCCCGGCTCGCATCCCATTGAGGCGCATCGTGATGACCTCACTGGCTATTCGATCAGCAAGGGCACGATTCGCTTCGATCCTGCCAAACCGATGCCGACCGCACTGATACGCAAGCTCGTCAAGACGCGTATTGCAGAGAACGCAGGCTGGAAGGCGAAGGCGGCCGCAGGCTCGACGCGCGGACGGTGATCGGGACCGGGCCGGGTTCGTCTGGCAAATCTCCGGACCGGTCTGTCGAAGTCCGCCGTCGTGGGCACGATCCGCGGCCACTGACCAGGAAAGCCGAGGACTGCGGCCTCAGCCGAGTCGAATCGACTTCTTTAGAAGGAGTCTGTTCCGTTCCGTTACCAGACGAAGTGGCCCCAACGAACCGGTTCTCGTTCCGCCGAAAGTGTCGTCCTGGGTCTCACGAGCGGATGCTCCGCGCGCCGGTCGTCAGTCGCCACGCTCACCGGTGAGGTTGCGCAACCGCCGTTCGCACTCCTCCACGCCAGCGGGGACATTGCATTCGGCGTAGAGCCGAAGCGCCTTTGTCCATAACAGCACCGCCTCCGCCGTGTCACCCTGGGTTTCCCGCAGGATCGCCATCGGCCGAATCGTGTTTGCAACGTCGAGTGTCGGGGCGTCGGCGCGCCGCTCATACAGAGACAGAGCCTCGAGGTAGCACGGTTCCGCGCGTTCGATCGAGCCTAGATCCTGGAGCACATCACCGAGGTGGCGCACCGTGTGCGCAAGCAGAAAGTCGTGGTTCAAGGAGCGGCACGCGGTCACCGCCTCCTCGTACAGTGCAACGGCCGGCTCGGGTCGTCCCGAGTCGCGTTCGATCTGTGCGAGTCCCTTCAGGGCGGCAACGAATTCGATGGACAGAGGGCGCGTGCGCGCCAGGTCAACCGCGCTCTCAAACTCGCGACGCGCATCGTCAGGTCGGTCCGCGCGTCGACTGTCCATCGCTCGAGCAAGGAGTTCCCGAATGTCATTCGACGTCATCGATCACCTTTGACGTGTGCAAGCCGATACGCCTTCCATCGCGTCAGTACATAAGCCGGCCCCTGGGCTCGAGGATCGGACGCCCGAGTTCACGCGCCGTCTCGAGCCATTCCTGAATCACCACTTCGACGTTCGCAAGCGCCTCGGCATACGTGGCTCCGTCGCTTGCGCATCCGGCCAGTTCCGGAACCTCGGCGATGAACGCTCCGTCTTCAGCGCTCCAGTAGAGAATCACTTCGTAGCGACTATCACTCATTCGCAAGGTCTCCCAACTTGTAGCGGATAATCACGTGCCGAAGCACGGCCGGCATCTCAGATCCGTGTTGATCCGTCACGTCCGTCCAATCCGTGGCCCTTCTTCACTTTGCGACTTTGCGCCTTTGCGCGAGATGCACGGTGCCGAACCTTTTACCTCCGACAACGTAACGATGCCAGCCTGCAGGATTCCCCGCGCCTGTGTTCGCTGCAATCGACATCGGGGCCGATGAGGCGGTTGTGGCCAGGGACCATGCAGCTCCGCTCTTTGCGTGCTCTGCGAGTCCTTTGCGATCTTTGCGAGAAACAAGTCTCGCGGAAGTGCTTTCGCAAAGAACGCAAAGGACTCGCGCAGCACGCAAAGGTGAATTCCAGTTGACGCCGCCGCGCGTGCCCGCCGATGCTTGGACCTCGGAAGCCCTGACGCACTTCCGACACCCCGACCGACCGCCGAGGACACCCATGCGAGCGATGCACCGAGCAGCCGGCCTCGCGATCCTGGTCCTGTGCGTCACGAGCTCCACCGCAGCGGCGCAGCAACTGCCCGCGCTCATGCCCGATCCAGCGCACCGCGTCCCCGCCACCCGAGGCGCCGACGCGCAGGCCTTCACCATCCGCTCGACGATCCTCGACCAGACACGCCGCATCAGCGTCGTGCTCCCGTCGTCGTACGCCACCAGCCCACCAACCCGCCGCTACCCCGTCTTTGTCGTCCTCGACGGCGAGTCCAACCTCCCGGCCTCGGCAGCAGTCGCCGACGAGCTCTCTCGCAACGGCATGATCCCCGAGGCGATCCTCGTCGCCATCGAAAACACCGACCCCGCGCGCGGCCGCGTGCACGACCTGACGCCGCCCGGGCTTTCCGTGAGCGGCAGCGGTCTCGACGCGGGCGGCGACCGCTTTCTCGACTTCATCGAGCGCGAGCTCCTGCCGGCGGTCGATCGGCAATTCCGCGGCGGCACGCCCCGCACGCTCATCGGCCATTCCTCCGGCGCGATTCTCGCCACCTACGCGGCGGCGACGCGCTCGACGTATCGCGCGGTGATTGCGATCGACGCGCCTATCCGCCTCGTTGACAACTGGCTTGCGAAAAAGCTCACGGCGCGCGCGGCCGCTCCGCTGGCGCCGCTGCGGTACGTGTCGTACGAGTCGCGGTTCGGCTGGCCGACGGACGACTGGCAGGCGCTCGTCGCCGCCGCGCCGACGTCCTGGCAGTTGCGGCGCGAGGTCCTGCAGGGCGAGGGTCACGAGACGCTGTTCATGTTGGGCGCCTACCTGGGCCTGCGCGAGGTGTTCCGCGACTACTCGCGCCTCGTCGCGCAGGAGAAGCCCGCCTCGGAAATCCTCGATTACTACTCCGGCGTGAGCACCGCACTTGGGGGCGCGCTCCCGCCACCGAAGCGGTTGCTGCGGGAAGTGGTGGACGATCTGATTGCGGAGGGACGCGGAGTCGGCGCGCGGGCCGCGTACCGGTTGTTCGTCGAGAGCTACGGTGCACCGCCGGATGACGTGGAGGTCCAGGCGGAGATATTGGCGGCGGAGAGCCGGCCGGCGCCGAGCGAGACCGTGGCGAGCCTGCTGGCGACGCCGTTCCCGACGCCCGACGAGGCCAGCCGATTCGTCGGCGACTGGGTTGGTTATCACTGGATGGTGCCGGATGCGCCACGCAACGAACCGGAGACCCTGCGGATCCGCGTCGAGAACGGAAAGGTGGTCGGCGAGTTGATCAATCCGGCGGCGCCGCCCGAGTTTCGGGTGCGGAAGCTCGACTATCTGCGGGTGACGTCGGTCGGCCTGACGTACGGTTTCCGGAACGGCATGCGCCCGCGCGGAGTCGTCCTGTGGGAAGGAACGCTCACGGGCGAAACGCTCGCCGGCAAGCAGCGGTGGGGCGGCGTTGCGCCGCCGAAGCGGCCGGATTCGCGCATCGACCCGGGGTTCTCACCACACGAGTTCGCAAGTGAGCACCACGCAAGGCCCAGAACCGCGAGCGTAGCGAGCGGCCGGCCGTACGGTTGACGGCGTGCGGATTGACGGCCGGCCGCTCGCCACGCTCGCGGTTCTGGGCCTCGCGCTGAGCCGTCCTGCGCCTCGGTGCGTTGCCGTGAAGCTCGGCGCAAGCGCAGTATTCCGGCGTGACCCCTCGTCCGACAGGCCCGGCTACTCGTGCTCCTCGTGCTCGGCGCGCTCCTCGTACCTGTCGCCCTCGCGGCACCGGCACCGGCACCAGTCTCGGCCGGCGGTCCGTTCACCTTCTACGTCGCCGCCACCGGCAACGACGATAACCCGGGCACGTTCGACTCCCCCTGGCGGACGATCCAGCGCGCGGCCTCGACCGTCAGCGCCGGCAGCGTCGTCTACGTTCGCGGCGGCGTCTACAACGAAGCCGTGACTTTTGAAATCTCCGGCAGCCCAGACGCTGGCGCCACGCGTTTCGAGTCCTTTCCCGGCGAGACGGCCATCGTCGACGGAACCGGCCTCGAAGTCCCCGACGGACCCTCGGCGCTCTTCCTCATCGTCGACCGCAGCTACCTGGTCGTTCGCGGCTTCGAGCTACGCAACTACTCGACCGCCGAACGCAACATCGTTCCGGCCGGCGTCCTCATCCGCGGTGCTTCCCATCACGTCGAGGTCAGCGCAAATCACATCCACGACATCGAGACCCGATTCCCTGGCGCCGAGGGCGGCGACGCCCACGGGATTGCCGTCTACGGGACGTCGGCGAACGAGTCGGCGCGCGACATCCTCATCGCCGGCAACGAGCTGCACGACCTGAAGCTCGGCTCGAGCGAGGCGATCGCCATCAACGGCAACGTCGAGCGGTTCACGGTTGCCGACAACGTCGTCCACGACGTGAACAACATCGCCATCGACTGCATCGGTTTCGAGGGCACGTGCCCGGATCCGGACGTCGACCAGGCGCGTGACGGCTTCGTGGTCAACAACACCGTCTACAACGTCGACTCGTTCGGCAACCCGGCCTACGGCGAGGACCGCAGCGCCGGCGGGATCTATGTCGACGGCGGCCGCGACATCCTCGTCGAGCGCAATACGGTGCATCACGCGAACATCGGCATCGAGCTCGCGAGCGAGCACCGCGGCCGTGCGACGAGCGGGGTCACGGTGCGCAGCAACCTCGTCTATCGCAATGACGTGACGGGGATCTCGATCGGCGGCTACGACAAGCGGCGGGGGAGCACCGAGAACTGCGCGATCATCAACAACACGGTCGTCGACAACGACACGCTCGAGACGGGGACCGGAGAGATCAGCCTCCAGTTCGATACGCGGAACAACACGATCCGCAACAACATCATCCTGGCCGGCGCACAGGGCAAGCTCATCGGCAACGAGTTCAAGAAGAACCGAGGCAACGTCGTCGACTCGAACCTGTACGCGGCGCCGGCGGGCGTGGACATCTCGTGGCAGTGGCGGCGCAGGACCTACCGCACCCTCGACGCCTATCGCGCCGCGACCGGCAACGACGCTGGCTCGGCCCTCGCCGACCCCAGGCTCGGCGAAAACTATCGCCTCGAAGCGGATTCCCCCGCCATCGACGCAGGCGCCGCAATCGGCGCCGGTCCGTTCGATATCGACGGCGAGCCAGGGTCCAGGGCACCGCAATCGACATCGGGGCCGATGAGGCGGTTGTGTCCGAGGCATGGAGAAGGACCATTCATCGGTATGAATCCGTGGACCTCGTCATAGGACCCGCCACCACGGCGCTGCGAGCACGTCCGGCGCCAGCCACTCGAGCGCGGTCCCCGTATGCAGCAGCAGCCCGGGGCGAGCCATGTCGCCGTACTCCGCTCGAAAACTGCGCAGACGTGCCGCGTCGCTGAGCCCCGGTCGAGTGCTGGCCTTGATCTCAATGGGAAGCAGTCGGCCCTCCGTTTCGATCACGAAGTCCACTTCTTCTCCACTCGCGGTGCGCCAGTAGGCGAGCTCGGCCCGCTCGAGCCGCGAATCGCGCCATGCGAGCAGGTCCGTGAGAACCAGGTTCTCGAGATGCGAACCGCTCGGTTCCGGCGTGCCCGCGAGATGCAGCGCGACGCCCATGTCGCCCCAATAGAGCTTCGGAGACTTGATGAGCCGCTTCGTGCGGTTCACGGCGTAGGCGGGAAGCCGAACGAGGATGTACGAAGTCTCGAGCAGGTTGAGCCAGCGATGCACTGTGGGCTGCGGCAACCCGACATCCCCTGCCGAGCTCCGTCTGATTGAGCAGTTGACCGAGCCGCAGGCACGCGGCGCGCATCAGCCGCCGGAAGTCCGGCAACGCGTTGATGGACCCGGAGGTCCTGCAAGTCGCGCTCGAGGTACGTGCGCACGTAACTGTCGAACCAGATGGCCCGACCGGCGGCGTCCGTCATTTCAACGGCGGGCGTAGGGAAGCCTCCTCGGAGCACGAGGGCGCGCCAGTCATCGGGCTCGTCGGGTACGGCCTCCAGCAGGTCGAGCCACCCGAGTCGGGCGCGGCGAGCAGCTCTTCCCATTGTCCTACGCGCCCTTCGCCGCGTTGCTCGCGTCGGGTCATCGGCCAGAGGGTGAGATAACTCGCGCGACCTGCGAGCGACTCGGAGACGCGGTGCATCATCAGGAGGTTGGCGGAGCCAGTGAGCAGGAATCGTCCTGCAGTTCGCCGCTGGTCGATGGCGCGCTTGATGGCGTGGAGCAGCTCGGGTGCTCGTTGGACTTCGTCGAGTGTCACGAATCCCTCACCGCCGACGAGCACTTCCGGGTCGCGGCGAGCCGCGTCGAGTACGTCGAGATCGTCGAGCGATCGGTAGAGGCGGGTTCCCGGTGCGAGCCGCTGAGCAAGCGTGCTTTTTCCTGCCTGCCGCGGACCGGTGACGACGACTGCCGGCATGGCGCCGAGCCGGCTCGCAAGCGCGGCGGCGGCAAGTCTCGGTAGGAGCTCTTTCGTCACGCCGTGAATGATAATCATTCACAGCGTGAATGACAAGAATGTGGGAGAAGAAGCCGGTTCGACGCCAGGTGTTTGTAAGCCATTGGGCAAGCTGGGCTTCCCTGGAATCAAGCCTGTTCCGGTTACTTTTAAATCACTCCGCCTGCCTGTCTCCGTCGGTGGAATGGACTTTTGTGTCGACGGCAGCGCTTTTACCGGGCGATGCTCGATTCGAATTCCTGATGCCGCAACGACAGCTCGCGGAACTGCATGGAGCGACACGACCACACGGCGACGGCGGTAATCCTGGGTCAGGTCAACGGCCGGATCATTACGCTCGACGAAGACGTCTGCGAGCTTGATGGCCGCCGCGTGCGGGTGATCATCGAGTCCGCTGAACCTGAAGAGATGGAAGTGTCCGCCGACGAGAACCTCCGGCTCTGGAACGAATGGCTTGAGCGCGAGGATCGGGAGGGCGCGCTGCCAATCTTCGACGCCGGCTCGAACCGGGTGTGATCGAGCCGGAGACACTCGCTCGGTTCCGGTCGCCAGATGAGCGACGTCCGGTTCTCGTGCTTGGGCGTCACGATCGCCGTCTCGTCGCTTCCGGTGATGCCGATCTCGTCGCAGATCTGGGACATGGAAGTCGTCTTGCGACCCGGAGTCGACGGTGTCCCCGAGCTGTGCACGTCTTACGCCCCGGGCACTCCTACTTTGAGAACTTGAACGTAACGTAACCCGGAGGCCATGACCGGTACACCCGCCTCCGTCACTGGCTCGAATTCCCATTGAAGCGCGGCCCTCGTTGCCCACTTCTCGCAGGAGCGGGTGACCTGAGACGGCGCCCACCGACAGCGGAAGGCCCGATTCATCTATGAGGACGCTGACGACGACTTCACCTCGATTCCAGCGTCGCGCACTTCCTTTGATAATGAGCCTCCTTGCGAACCGTGGCACGCGCATTCAAACCGTCGGGCCCGGGTATCTTGACGGAATACACCGGCACGCCTGATGACGCTCCCGAGCCCGCTTGTGGCGCGCCAGCCGGTGAGCCGCCAGGAATTCCTCCCGGCACTCCTCCCGGCACTCCACCGGGAATCCCTGCCCGAGATCGAGCCGTTTCAGCTTCGATTTCTTCGTCGTATGCCGCCAGGCCAAGGCGAAAGCACGTCACGGTGGCACGCCGGAGCGAGGCAATCTCGTCTACCGAGAGCGCAGAACACGCTCGACGAAGCGCTTCGTGAATGCGGGGTTGTTCCTCGTTCGGAATGGTCGGTTGCACGCCAACGTCGTACATTCCGCGACGTACCATTGCGGAATCTTCGCTGGAGAGTGTCGCGAGTCCCTTTCGTGAGCGATTCGATGATGTCGACGTCGCCGGACGAAAGACGATTCCGCCCGCGGCTCACGATGGATCGGCTCATCGATGCAACACCGACCGGCGTGTCCGCCGTTGAGCGCTCGAGCAGTTGCCGCGCGATGAGCAGGGCGTCGGACGGATCCAGACATGGCATTCCCGTGGCGACTATGCGGCTCAACTCGACCTCAACCTCGTCGGCTGACTTGGTGATCTTCGCCGATCGCGCAATCGAGGTGTGTTCCTCGTCGGCTCGGGGACCGGCCTCGCATCCGCGACGGAGGTGATCGAGAAGTAGTAGCTGCCCTCTCGCGTCGAGGTCACTCTGTAGACATCGAGTGATGCCGCCGTCCCGATCGACATCGACGCCTTCAGCGCTGGGCGCCCCGCAAGAACGGCCGGATCTGGCTCACTGCGGATTCGACGGCCGGCGAATGGCGTCGACATCGTCTGAATGTATCGGATCAGGGCAACCTCGTTGGGAGGAATTTTCCCGCCCGGGATGAACTCGACGATGACAAAGAAAGCGTGATCCCGCGCAGGATTGACGAACCCGGCCCGCGCGCCAGGTTGGAGCGCGATGGCGTTGGCGCCAAGCTGTCGCCATCCTTGAGGAGCTTCGACCGAGAAGCCCGATTCAGCGTCGAAATAGACTGCTGGCGATTGGACTGACGGAGCCGCAGGCGATTGGGCTACGGTCGTGGCGACTGGAATGAATCCCGATACTGCAGCGAGCAGCATCGTCACCCGAAGAACGCGACGAGCCGTCCCATCGCTCGATATCCAGGTAGCACGTCGGTGAGCACGCCTGGCGGCGAGCCGAAGGCGACCGACGAATTGCAATCCGACAATCTGCACCGACACGGGAAGGGCGAAATGCGTTGAGAGATGATTCATGCCGATGACCCCAGAATTGGAGGAAGAATCCGCCAGAAACAAGAAGCGGCTTGCGAGGATGAAGTACACGAGGCCATTCGCCGAGCTCGCCCGTCGCTCCCGGTGAAGGCCGTCTGCTTTTCATTCGATCCGCGGATGACACGTCACTACAACAGTGAACTGCGTTAGTATGCTATGAACACGCTTTCGACACCTCGACATACCCTGCTCTCACTCATATCGTCACCGACGGCGATCTGTCTCGTCCGGCCCGCATGATGATCGACCAGACGCTCTCACACTATCGGATCACGTCGAAGCTCGGCTCGGGCGGGATGGGAGACGTCTATCTCGCCGAGGACATCGGAGAACTCGAGCGGACCGTTGCCCTGAAGGTGATCCCCGCGGAGCTCGCAGCCGACCCGCAGCGGATGCAGCGGTTCGTCCAGGAGGCGCGCGCCGTCTCGGCGCTCAACCATCCGAACATCCTGACCGTGTTTGAGTTCGGGCAGGAGGGCGAGACTCGATTCATCGCCACCGAGTACGTCGAAGGTAAGACCCTGCGCCAGTACTCGAACGAAGCGAGTCTGGGTGCTTCCGAAGTCCTCGATATCGCGACACAGATCGCGGCGGCGCTGGACGCGGCGCACGGGAAGGGCGTGGTGCACCGGGACATCAAGCCCGAGAACGTGATGGTGCGGAAGGACGGGATCATTGAAGGTGCTCGACTTTGGCCTGGCGAAGCTGGTCGAGCGGGAACGGGATGGCGGTGCGGCGGTGGACACGGAAGCGGGTACGCTGGCGCACACGGCGCCGGGACTCGTGATGGGGACGGTGCCGTACATGTCACCGGAGCAGGCGCGGGGAACCGAGGTCGATGCGCGGTCGGACGTCTGGAGTCTGGGTGTGGTGGTCTACGAAATGCTCTCCGGGCGCAAGCCGTTCGAGGGTGAGACGAACAGCGATCGACTCGCTGCGATTCTTACGGCCGAGCCGACGGCGCTCGAGGACAGTGAGATTCCGGACGAGTTGAAACGGATCGTCCGCAAGACACTCAAGAAGGATCGTGACGGGCGCTACCAGACAATGAAGGGGTTGCTCGCGGACCTGAAGGACCTAAAGAAGGAGCTCGAATTCTCCGAGAAACTGGAGCGGTCGACGAGTCCCGACGGCCGACCTCCCGCGGAGACTCGACCGACGCAGATTGCCAGCGCAGAAACGATGGCAAGCGGACGACACGAGCCGGCGACCGCGAGCGCGGAGTACGTGACGGCCCAGATCCGTCAGCACCGGTTTGGTTTCACGGTCACGCTCCTGGTTCTGGTTGCGGCTGTCGCGATCGGGGGCTGGGCATACATCAGCCAGTTTGGCAGTTCGAAACAGATCGGATCGATCGCCGTGATGCCGTTCGTCAACGAGAGCGGAGATATGGAGTTGGAATATCTCTCGGACGGGATGACGGAAACGCTCATCAAGAGTCTGTCGCAACTGCCGAACCTGAAGGTCAAAGCCCGGTCTTCGGTGTTTCACTACAAGGGGAAGGAAACCAGCGCTCAGACGATAGGCAGGAGCTGAATGTCGAGGCCATCCTGACCGGACGGGTCGTTCAGCGAGGGCAGGACCTGCTGCTGTATCTGGAACTGGTCGACGCCGTGACAGGCGATCGACTATGGGGCGAGCAGTACGATCGCAAGCAGTCGAACCTGATCGCGCTGCAGAACGAGATTGCGCGCGATGTCGCGAGAAAGCTGGAGGTGACGCTTTCGGGCACGGACGAACAGCGACTGGCGAAAAACTCAACAGAAAATGTCGAGGCCTATCAGCTGTACCTGAAGGGTCGGTACCACTGGAACAAGCGGACTGTCGATGAGTTGAGAAAGGCGGCCGAGGACTTCCAGAAGGCCATAGATGTGGAGCCGAACTTCGCGCTTGCCTATGCGGGGCTCGCCGATTCCTACTCCCTGATTCCAGAGTACGGCGGTGAGCCACCGCACGAGATGATGCCGAAGGCGCGAGCGGCAGCGCTGAAGGCACTTGCATTGATGAGAACCTGGCTGAGGCGCACACCGCGTACGGTCCTGTCCTTCTCAGCTACGATCACGACTTCGGTGGAGCCGAACGCGAGTATCGGCGGGCGATCGAGCTCAATCCGAACTACGCCACGGCGCACCATTATTATGCGGAACTCCTCGGCTCCCTTGGCAGGACGGAGGAGTCGCTGGCGGAGATTCGGCGTGCGCGCGAACTCGACCCGCTCTCACTGATTATCAATCGCACGTATGGGGTTGTCCTGCTCCAGTCGCGACGTTACGACGAGGCCCTGGCGCAACTGAAGGAAACTGTAGAGCTGGATTCCAGCTTTCCTTCGGTGCATTACAACCTCGGTACGGTCCAACAACTCAAGGGTAACTATGCCGAGAGCGCCGAGGAGTTTGCGAAATGGAGGGAACTCGGCGGCGACGCGCAAGGCGCGGCACTTGCCCGCGAAGGCTACTCGAACGGTGGGTGGGAAGGGTTCCTTCGGGCCGTGACCGGGCCACGCAGACCGGTTGACCTGAATACCTATGTGCTCGCGGCGTTCCACGTCGCGCTCGGCGAGAAAGACAAGGCGATGGTGAAATTGGCTGAGTCGTACGACAACCGGGTAAATATCATCTTCTGGCTGAAGGTAGATCCGAGATTCGACAAGGTGCGCGACGATCCGCGCTTTCAGACACTCGTGCGGAAAATCGGATATCCCTGATCGGTTGACCCTGGTAAATGGGGACAGACTCCGTGCCAGACCGATTCCGTGCCTGGCGCAGCGTTCTCGTTCGCGGGGCGACTGCAGGGTTTGGCGCCGTCGGTCCGCAGATCGGCAAGACGCAACCACTTGGGTCTCGGCTTCGATGGGGCGGGAGGATGGGTTGCGATGCCGAGAGTTCCCCGCCACCAGTCCGCGCCTGGTGCGATGCGTCCCGGTACGCTTTATCACGTAACGTCGCACGCCGTGGCGGGCACGTGGCTGTTCGAGACGGCGCGCGATCGGGTTGTCTTCCTGTCGCTGCTCGCCTGGCAGTGTCGCGAGCGAGGGCTCGTCGTCCACGCGTTCTGTCTTATGGGGAACCACATCCATGGAATCCTGGAAGATCGGCGCGGGCAGGTGTCGCAGGTGATGTCGCTCGTGAAGGGTCTGTATGCGCGGTACTACAACGCGACGAGGCACGGCGGGCGGCGGCGTGGCGCGTTGTGGGCTGAACGGTTCTCGGCAGAGGTGATCGACACGAAGCGGTACTACGACGCGGCGGTGGCGTACGTGCTGCTCAATCCGGTTCGGGTGAAGGAGCCGATGGTCGGGTCGCCGGAGATCTATCCGTGGTCGAGCTGTGCGATGACGGTTGGTGAAGGCGTGACCCCGGCGGCGTATTTCGCCCGAATGGTCGAGAAGGAGGGCGGAATCGACGCGATCCTCGACTCGATGCCGAAGGCGAGGAATGCGGCGAGTGCCGAGAACCGGGGGAGGCGTCTCGAGATACTCGTCGAGGGGAAGGAGTTCGTGGTCGACGGCGTGCTGGGTGGGCGATCGCGGGAGGAGTACCTCGGGTTTCTGCGGGCGAAGGTAAACGTCGCCGCGATGGAGTTTCACGAGGCCGCTCCGAGTCGCGCGAGCAGCAGGAAAGAGGCAACGCGGATTTGGCGGATGATGCGGATCCGGCGGATCAGACGCAGAAGGAGATCAGATCCGCGGGATCCGCTCGATCCGCAAAATCCGCCTTGCCTCCCCCTCCTCTGTCAAACTCGCCGGGAATCCCTTGCGCGCTTCCTGCCTTCGCGGGTCTGGCGAAGTCAGCCGTCGTCGGCAAAATCCTCGGATCGCTGAGTCAGTGGTTGCCGATCTCGGGCAAGCGAAGCCGCGAGTTGCGGCAGGTCGAGGCGTGGGCTCTCTTCCGGTTTACGGGCTTCGGCACCAGCAAGATCGCGCGGTTGCTCAAGACGACCGTTGCAGAGGTCGACGAGGCGATCCGGTCGGTGCGTGCGCTTCGTGAGAAGGAGCGGGCTTGGTGGCGCGCGATCTGGAATGCCGAGTGGTCGCTCCGGTGGAGTCTCGCGGCCGCGCCTTGGCGCGAGTGAGTCCTGCGAGGATCCGACTGCAATCCGTCGGAGCAGCTCCGGCCTGCCTTCCGTCAAGGCTCCGCCGAGGTCAGCCTCCCCGTGCCGCGAACCAGCCATCTTGTTCGCCCTTCGACGCTTTCGATCCGCAAGTCCGGCTCGATCTACAGACTCACCATCGAGACGCGCTCGCCTCGCGGCACTTCGACGCCCCTTGCACGGTGTCTGTCCCCTACTACTTCGCAAGGCGAGCTGTCCGCGCGACTCGCCGTGGTCTTCTGCGGAGAGCCTTTAGGCGCGGTGTGAGGTGCCGTTCAAGTGTGACCTTCCGGCGCCTTGCATCGTAGCCCGCTATCGCGGCAGTCTGGCGGTACTTCTATTTTTCGTTAGGAGCTGTGTGATGAGTCCATCCGCCTGCCCATCTTGTAACCGCGTCGCTGATGAACAATTCCGCTTTTGTCCATTCTGCGGAGCGGACTTGCATCGGCCAATCGTTTGCCGGCAGTGCTCGTACCCGAACGAATGGAACTCGAAGTTCGGCTAAGGTGTGGTCTCGGCCTTGTTGAGCCAACTGCCGAATCGGCCACGCCTCGAGAACGGCTTCGACAAAGCCCAAGACACCACTGGACCCTGTCCCGCCGCCACCCGCCCTGGGATTACGATTGAGTTCCCAACTCGACCGCAGCGTCGTTCGACTTCGCGCTCGAAGCCGCGAGAAGTACAGGCGTTCTCGAGCAATTTGGAGTGGAGAAGAAAGCAATCTACCGAGTCACTGTAGGGGCAGTCGAGATAGAGAGCTTACTGATCTCGTCGAACAGCTGAAGGATGGAGACGCGAGTCGTTTACGTCGACGGCAGCAAGGTACCGTGGGATAACGTCTTTCGGTTCGGTTGGTGTTACGAGCAGAAGCTGGCAGCTACAAACCCGAGCTGTACTGCTTTGGCCAGAGCAACGACTACTAAACTGAAACATCTGGGGGTTGTCTTCACACGGGAATGCCATTCTCGGAATCCGAGACCTGTGGACTTGGGGAGTGGCTGAACCTCGAAGGGAGACTGGAAGTTCGACAAGAATCGAATGAGGCATGAACTCGAGCGTTCTCTATACGAGTATCGTTTCTGCCCGGCACTAAACCTGGAACTCTTACAGGACGCACCGAGTGCGCTGCCGGAGGTTGTGAACCCGAATTGAGACCGCGGCTGGAAGTTTTGGAGTCTTCGGACCTTTCGACAAAACCGGTATTCGAGTGCGCGTGAACCGGGATGGTTGGAACGAGGAGGTAGTGTACAAAGGAGTATGTCCATCCGGCAGCGACGCGCTGAGGGACTTGGCGAAGCGTATGAAGCATCGACTGCCGACTTGAAGCGGCAACGGGAATTGAGCCCCGGCTCGCCTCTGTTAGACCTGCGGTGGCCTGAGTCCTGGAATATCGATGAGGTTCTGACCTATCCGGAAGGCCTCCATGACGCCTCCACCCAGGCTCACGTCGAGCATTACTAGTAGATCGCTGAGATCTGCATACTGGATTCGAAGCCCACGCTCCCGTCTACGAGCGCCCAAGTCCCCGGCAGCGAGTTCGACGCCCCACTGCTCGGCGAATCCGGAGCTTGAGTTCGCTCTGCGTGACACCGGAACGAGTCGGACAAACCCGTATCCACGAAGTACGGCCATTCGCCGGTTGTACACGTGCGCTAGGACTTTGTCTGAGACTGATTCTCTTCCGAAGGCCCGGACATACGCATTCCTGTATCGCGTGTAGTTCGGACTTACCCAAACCTGAAGAGGCTCGAAAAGCACACCTACTGAAGGGTGCTCCCAGATCGGCAGTCGTAGATCCCGCTCTGGTGGTGGATCGATGGCCACGACGAGAGCTCTGCCTGGCGACAAGCCCTCGACGATATCTCCGATATGGTCGGTGATCGCGTCCTCATCCGCGGCCACGATGGGAACATGCAAGCAGTCCGGGACGGCCCACTCGCGCATTGCCTGTTGGTAAGCGGCTTCGTCTCGAATGCGGGGCACGTGGTCCTCCAACTACCTTCTACACCGAAACGACGCGAGCGCAGCTCGCATGGGATCCCACTGCGCGGTATCCGTCGGCCGGGCGAGACCAGAAGAAGACAACCGTCCGGTTCTCGCTGTCGCAACGCCGCGTCGTGATCTCGACCTGAAGCGCAAGCGCCTCCCCAGTGTTGAACGGGTCGAACGTGTTCAGCCGGCCCGTAAAACGGCGCGTGGAGGTGGGACTGGACTTCCCGTCGTCGACTGCGTTGACCGTCGCGTCTACCTTCGTGAGGTCGAGATTGAGCTTCTTCGGCCCGCCGACCGCGGCGCAGAGCCTCCGGTAGTACTCTGTAAGTTCTCGGGCGAGGGTCTCCTCGGTCACCTGGGGCTCCCCTTCGACCCACCAGAAGAAGAGGGAAGTGAAGTAGTTGTCCGAATTCGGGTCGAAGATCCCCGGCGCGAAGTGGAGCTGTTCGAAGCCCTTGTAGGAAAGCGATGGGGCGAATCCGAGCGGGAAGGGGATGCGCTCGGGCTTCCAGCCCGTCGGGGCCGCGTAGACGAACGCGTCAGCCGGAGGTTCCTGAGCACGCGTCGGGAAGACTCCGACCGCAAGGGAATGCGCCGCGAGCAGGCATGGAAGCGCCCCTTGAAGCTGTTTGTACACGGTCTGTCTTTCTCCTACAGGAGTGTCGCGGGTCGATTGGGACGATACCACCACTGAACTGAGTTCATTGGCCCTGGACTCGCATGCCTTACGGGCTGCCACTTCAAGCGGGATGCGGAGGTTGTCGGAATCGCTGAATAGCTACAGACTGCACCGTATCGAACCGGACGCGGGGACAATGGTCCCGACTAGCTCCGACGCCCTTTTCCTTAGGGGGTTAACTGGACACTCTCAACGGAGCAGACCCAGCGATCGATCAGCCTCCCCGACGACGGTTCGACCGACGACTTCGTGCTGCCTTAAATGACGGCGGCGCTTCAGGTCGATTCGACGCCGATCTCGGACGATCGTTCGCAACGCCGTCGCTCCTCGTGTCTTGACCATTTCGGCTTATACCACGTCCCTCCCGCGTCGCCACCAGAGTATTTGTCTGCGCCATTCACCTTGACCGCCACGCCGGCGAACTCACGCTTCGTACGCCGGCCCTGTCTTTACTTGATACACACTTATCGGACAGTTCATGCTATAACCTCACGTGGAACTTACCTTGAGAATTGGCTCAATCGAACTAAGCGCCGTTGCTGACTTCAAGGCGCACTAATCCCTGGAACTGTAACGATGGACAAAGAAGCGGTTCCTCCTGGCTCGGATGCACACGCCGCCGGCGAGCCCGAATCCACTCCTACTGAATCGCCCGCAAGAGAGCGCCCTGTGGCCTACTTGCACCCGACAGCAGGACAGCGGCGCCCTGTTCCGCCTCCGGCCCTTCAAGATCAAGGATTGGCATACCACGACTCGGAGCTCATTCTCGGACTCGTCGGGGCGGTTGGTACCGAACTCAAACTGATTGCTAACATGATCGAGGAAAGGCTCCAGGCGTATCGGTATAATGCGGACGTTATTAAAGTATCAAGTCACGTTATCGATGCGCTATTGCCGGAGACAGATGCCGAACAAACCGAGTTTGAGCGCATCTCGTCCTATGAATCGCGGGAACGAGTGTCGCAAACGCGCCGGCGAGCACGGAGTACTAGCACTCGGCGTAGCACAGTATATTTTTTCCAAGCGAACTATCGACGGCGTACATATTTTCTCCCGACAAACGCAAGGCATACATCGTTAATTCTTTAAAGCACCCAGCGGAGGTACAGCGACTGCGTGAGATCTATTCTACAGGCTTCTTTGCGATTGGTGTGTTTGCGGACGAGTCGCAGACAAGAGCATTTGACCGACGAACGCCGCATCGAAGCCACTCAGGCCCTTGACTTAATCAAACGTGACGCAGATGAGAACGACGACTGGGGGCAACACACCGGCGACACATTCCACTTGTGTGACTTTTTTATTCACTTTGATGGAGATTCGGACAAGGTAAAGCATGATTTGTGGCGGATCCTGGACCTCCTCTTTGGATCGCCATTTATTACACCAACCTTTGACGAGTTTGCGATGAATATGGCTTTCTCGTCTGCCCTGCGTTCTGCCGACCTCTCTCGTCAAGTTGGAGCGATCATCGCACGCGATGGAGACGTGGTTTCTTCCGGTGCCAATGATGTTCCAAAGTATGGTGGCGGGCTCTACTTCCCTGAGTTCAATGAAGCGGCTAAAGCCGTAAAGGATCATCCCAGAGGTCGTGACTACAGATGCGGGGAGGTGATTCTAATGTGCTTGAACGAAGCAAGATTATCGCTGACATACTGAGCGAGCTTCCTGAGTCGAACCGCGAGACCGTAAGGGAGGTGCTAGGTAACAGCCAATTGAAGGATCTCACAGAGTATGGACGCATAGTTCACGCCGAGATGGAAGCAATACTGGCGTGTGGCAGAAACGGTATTTCAACTAGGGGCACAACTCTCTACTGCACGACTTTCCTTGTCAATTGTGCGAACACATCGTAGATGCGGGTATTACTCCACTGATGTTCGTTGAACCCTACCGAAGAGAAGTAGGCGCTCGGTTTCACGACGACTCCATCTCCATCGAGGACGAAGAACGGCGAGCGAAGGGTTTCATTCGAGCCGTTCGTGGGAGTGGGCGCGCGCAGCTTTTTTGATCTCTTTTCGTTGCGATGGGGCGCGGGTTATCCAGTGACTCGCAAAGATAGTGAAGGTCGTAGAGTAGAGTGGAATAGCGAACGTGACGGACGGCTAAAACTCAGATGATTCTTGTCCTATTTGGAGAAGGATCCTTGCTGTTTCGTTGCTTGAACCATCACCGAGACAACATGGGGACGCTCAAATGGAAACGAGCAATGAAGAAAAGAAGCGGTTACTGTCGGATCAGGTCGAAAGGGCCCACGCGATTGTGCAGACCTGGCACGGGTGGAAGCTTGACCTTGCTTCTGAAGTTAGGTCTTCGATTCCCACACGAGTTCCCGAGCAGGCACATGGTAAGACTGAACACAATCGATCGTCGAGAACTAGGTGTGATTAGTGAATCGCTAGTGTAGCCCGCTATCGCGGCTTAGGCATTCTCGGCGGAACGCGGCTGATGTTTTGTCGAGAGAAGGAGAAGTCTGGAAGCCTGTCTTTGTCGAATCCGGCTGCGAGATGTCGTAGAGGTTTCGACTGATACGATACACAGATGAGCAATGTGCTTGGGAGCATGGTATGGCGACGCCAAAGGCGACTCTCTGGGAGCTCGATCCGCACACTATTGCAAAGCACGAGATCCTCGTTCGTTACCTTGGGGCTTGGTTTCCGATTCTAAATGCCCATCATGGGAGAATTGTTTATATAGATGGATTCTCTGGACCGGGGCGATACAGTCAAGGTGAACCAGGCTCGCCCATCCTCGCATTGGATGTCGCCGTCAATCATCGGAAGTCGATGTCGGGTGAACTTGTGTTCCTGTTCATCGAGGAACGCGAAGACCGGCTAAGCCATCTGCGGCATGAGCTTTCTGCAATTCCAGTACCCGCGCATTTCAAGGTAATAGCGGAGCCAGGACGATTTGATGAGCGGCTAAGTCAGGTTCTCGATTCGATCGACGCCGACTCCAGCACGCTCGCACCGACATTTGCCTTCGTCGATCTTTTGGATTCTCAGGGATACCTTTCAGCCTTCTCGAGCGCCTCCTTCGGAAGAAGCGTTGTGAAGTGTTTGTAACCTTCATGGCGGACGCTATTAACAGGTTTCTCGAGCATCCTGATGACAAGGTGGTTAAGCACATCGTCGAGGCATTTGGTGGGAACGATGCCATAGCAATCGCGAATGGGGGCGGCGATCGCGTTGGCAATCTTCGGAAGCTCTATCAATCAAAGCTTAAGAGTGTAGCTAAGTACGTTCGTTACTTTGAGATGCGTGATCGTGTAGATCGCACGCAGTATTATCTCATTTTAACGTCAAACAGTGCGGTGGGTCACGTCAAGATGAAGGAAGCAATGTGGAGGGTAGATCCGGCTGGCGAGTTTAGCTTTTCGGATGCTACGAACCCAGACCAGTTCGTCCTATTTGATGATGATCCCACGGGGAACCTTGCCTCTCAGATCAGGCCCAGATTGGGGGTTGGCCGGAAGGTGACCTGTCTTCAGGTGCGTGAGTTCGTCGAGAACGATACGGCGTACCTAAAGAAACACATGATTGCTGTTCTCAAGAGAGATGAGGAGCAAGGATTGTTGCAGGTTGATGCGGTCAAGTCGAACGGTAGACGGCGCATTGCTGGTACGTTTCCGGATGAGGTAACCCTTCAATGGCTTTAAACTCTACTATCGAATGGACCGAGTCGACTTGGAATCCTGTCACGGGTTGCTCCAAGGTCAGCCCAGGGTGCGCTAATTGCTATGCAGAGAGGTTGGCTGGACGACTTCATGCTATGGGCTCGGAGAACTATAAGAACGGTTTTCGCCTAACGCTCCGCCTCAAATGCTTGAGGTGCCCTTACGTTGGAAGACGCCTCAAAAGATTTTTGTTAATTCGATGAGCGACCTTTTCCACCACGATGTGCCGACCGAGTATGTTCGACGTGTGTTCGACGTAATGAAGCGTGCGTGCTGGCATCGTTTTCAAGTACTCACGAAGCGTTCGGATCGCCTAACGGAACTTAATCGAGAGCTGGAATGGTCACCCAACATTTGGATGGGTGTGAGCGTTGAGACCAGTGCATATCGGGGGCGCATCGATGACCTTCGCGAGACTGGAGCCGCGTGAAGTTTCTCTCGTTAGAGCCGCTCCTCGGTCCCTACCGAACCTCGACCTTGGCGGAATCGATTGGGTGATCGTTGGTGGTGAGTCAGGCCCTACGGCGCGGCCGGTAGATCCAGTTGGGTGCGGGACCTTCGAGATCAGTGCACTAGTGCTCGTGTGCCTTTCTTCTTCAAGCAATGGGGTGGAAGGAATAAGAAACGTGCTGGGCGGGTCCTCGACGGAAGTACCTGGAATGAGATGCCTGCGTAGCGTGACGGCGCTCGAAGCAGCCTCACGTGTTTCCCTTAGGACTAGGTCGACCTGTCAAGTAATAGGGGACAGACTCCGATGAAGAGGCCTCGACGCGCCGTTGCGAGGGAGACGGCGGAAGCTGCGGGCGCTCTGCGAGCCACTTCCTGTTATGGTGCGTTGAGGTGACGGCGACTGGCGATTCGCGGCACGGGGTGGCAGGCATCGGCGCTACCTCGACTGAAGGCGCGTCGGAGGATGTTCGGTGGGTTGCGGCTGCAGCCGGGTGAGCCTCATTCCAGCCAAGGCGCGGCGGCGAGGCTCCACCGCAGCGACCACTCGGAGTTCCAGATTGCCCGCCACCAGGCACGCTCCTTCTCGCGCAACGCGCGGACTGAGCGATCGCCTCTTCAACCTCACCAACCGACGTCCTCAGCAACTTGGCGATCTTTCGCATGCCGAATTCGGTGAACCGATAGAGCGCCCACGCTTCGATCTGCTGCAAGTCACTTCGACGTTTGCCCGCCACCGGAAGCCACTGGCTAAGCTTGCCGAGGATTGCATCGACGGCGACGGTCTTCGATAGACCGGAGTATTAGGGAGCCGCACAGGGGATATCGAGTGAGGAGAGACGGAGGGGAGACAGCAACGCGGATTTGGCGGATGCTGCGGATCCGATATGCGCTTCCGTCGGATCGAGACGATCCGCGCCATCCGCCATATCTGCGTTGCTCTCCTTCTGCCGCTCTCGCGAATCTGCTTCGGCTTCGTGAAACTCGATCGCCGCGGCGTTCACCTTCGCCCTCAGATGCTCGAGGTACTCTGCCCGCGACCTGATTGCGATACTTGGAGGATTTGGCTGGTGATCAAGACAAAGAGGGATCACGGATTAGACGGATCAGACGGATGGGGACGGATCTGAAGAAGAGCTAGCTAGCGCTAGCGTTTGGTAGGTAGGTTGTTAATTCACCGGACGATGTCGGCTTCCAGTCGGTCGTTGGTTCTTCCATCGCGCTCGCCTCGCTCAGCGAATCGTGAAGTTGACCGAGATCGTCAGCGTCGAGTCGATCGGTTCTCCGCGTCTATCGAGCGCGGGCTCGAACACGGTTTTCATCGCGACGTCGATTGCCTTCTCGTCGAGGCCATACCCGAGTCCGCGGACCACGGTTGCTGCTTTGACCGTCCTGTCGGCCCCGAGGACGACCCTCACGACGACGTTCCCCTGTATTCGTCTCGCACGTGCTTCGTCCGTGTACTCGGGCCGGGGCGTTTTGCGGATGAGAGCCTTCCTGTCCAACCAATTCACCGGTGGGCCCGAACCGTCTCCCGATGACCCATCGACACTCCCCGGGCCGTCATTTGGCGGTCGTGGCTCCGATGGCGGTCGTGACTCCGACATGGACGCCGAGCTTTCCCGCGGTCCCTCGGCGCGCAGCGTCGGCATCGCACCCACCGACGCGATCGACGGTCCCGTCTCCGGAAGCCCGGCGAGTCGCGCCGAGATCCGCGAGACCGGCACCACGAGGTACTCGTTTTCGCGAACCATAATGGTGGTCGCGAGGCCAACGAGGTCCCGTCGTCGAGCATGACCGGTGCACCAGGCAGCGGAAAGAACGCCGGTTGCGTCAGCGCAATCGCGAAGACGTCGTCCTGGATGCTCCGGACCACTCCAGGCTGCCCGCCTCCCGGAACGGAAAGCAGGTAGACGGCGTCGCCTGTCGTCATGGCGGCGGCTGGCTTGAATCGCAGTGTCGATGTGCCGGAACCTTCCACCGAATACACGTCGAGATCGGACGGATGCCCTGTTTCAATCGAGCTTGCCGCGAGATATCGATTCGAGAAATTCCCGCGGACGAAGATGTCGGTGCCGACGCGCCGTTCGTCACGAACGGTGACGACGATTCCGGGCTTGATCTGGACGCCGATGGCGACTCTCGTGAACTCCCCCGTGGTCGTGCGGGTGAAGATCTCGAAGACGGAGTTGACGGGGACTCTGGACAGAGCGGGCGAGGCGTGCAGGACGAGGAAGGTCAACGCGAGGACGTATCGGCGTGCGCGTCGGATCGGTGCAGTCATCGTCTGCAGTCCTCCTGTCGGCGTGCGGGGTGCTCCTGCCAGCGTACCATCGGCGCATCCACGTTCGCGGCTCGGGACACGGGACGCGTTGACCGGGCGGACGGTCAGGCTAGGCATGGGGCGGCCATGAGAACACCCATCGACGAACGGTACTTCTGCGACGGGTCGACCGTCGTGCTCGTGTCGCAGAGTCTCGGCGGCAGCGGCATCGCGCCGGAAGCGCTTTCCGAGACGCTCCTCGACGGCCCGGCCGAAGCCGTGACCGACTTGCTGCGACGTGGCGTCTGCCTCCCCATCGATTTCGGCACGGACTGCGCGATGGACAGCGGGACGCTCTTCGTCGTCGGCGAGCTCGACGACGCGCACGAGCGCGGTTGGGTCGCGTCGCTCACGGGGTGGCTCGCGATTCCGTGCGGGAAGCTCGTGCTCGTGTGCGGCGGCGGCGCCGGCGACGAGCTCGCGCGGGCGGTGTCGGGCGAGCCTGCCGATCCGGACTACTGCATCTACCAGACGATCGACGTGCCGCCGGGCGACTACCGCGTCGACGTGCTCGCGTATCCGGAGGGCGTGACGGTCGGATTGATGCACGAGGATCTCCGACGAGGACGAGATTCGGGAGAAGTACGCGGATCGTCCGGCGGTGGAAGAGGCGTACGTCGTACTGCTGACGCCGTTCGAAGGAGAGGTGCCGCTGCCAGCGTTCGTCGAGGATTCGCACTGGCCGGGTGTGTTCGTGGGGCGGGAGTGATTCCCCGTTCGTTGAGCCGCGAGCGGTGGCGAGCGTCCGTGGGACGTCACGCGGTGGGAACCTCTCTCCTTGTGTTGCGAAGAAGGCTGCGTTTCCGAGGACGTCCCACGGACGCTCGCTACCGCTCGCGGCTCAAAAAACGGGGAGGGTAGCAACCTTTGTCGGGGCGAGCTCGACGCCGAGGCTCCAGAGGTCCACACGGCCGTCGACGGGGTCGCCGCGAACGTGCTCGGGCGCCATGTAGGCAGGAGTGCCGAGGATGTGGCCGGGGCGCGTTGTATCGAAGCCGCCCGCGTCGACGATGGTCGGGCCGGCAAGCGCGTCGTCACGGGAGTCGAGGCTGTAGCCGGAGTGCGCCCCGTCGCCGCCGCCCGCGTCGACGATGGTCGGGCCGGCAAGCGTGTCGTCACCGGAGTCGAGGCTGTAGCCGGAGTGCGCCCTGTCGTCGCCGCCCGCGTCGACGATGGTCGGGCCGGCAAGCGTGTCGTCACGGGAGTCGAGGCTGTAGCCGGAGTGCGCCCTGTCGCCGCCGCCCGCGTCGACGATGGTCGGGCCGGCAAGCGCGTCGTCACGGGAGTCGAGGATTGGCGAGGCCGAAGTCGAGGATCTTCATCGTAGCCGTCGCGGCGGAGCATGAGGTTCTCCGGGGCCGATGTCGCGGTGCACGATGCCGGCGTCGTGGGCCACGGCGAGCGCGTTGGCGGTCTGGATGCAGGCGTCGACGATCTCGTCGATCTCGAGGGAGCGCGAGACGGCGTGTGCGCGAAGCGTCGTGCCGTCGACGAGCTCGGTGACGATGAAGTGGGTGGTCCCGTCGCGCCCGGCGTCGAAGACGGTCAGGATGTTCGGGTGGTTGAGGGCGGAGGCGGCTTTGGCTTCGAGGACGAATCGTTCGACGCGCTCGGCCATGGCGTCGACGTTCTCGGGAAGGACCTTGACGGCGACGGCGCGCCCGAGCAGCGTGTCGTGGGCGAGGTAGACTTCGCCCATGCCGCCTCGCCCGAGCTGGTTCGAGACGCGATATCGACCGAGCTGGGAACCGGGCGCGAACGACACAGCGTCACCTCGTCGGGCCAGTATGCCACGACCGACGGCCTCGTCACGGCGCTACAGGGATTACCGGAACCTGGCGCAATCACAATTGTCGAGTTGGCCCAGGAGATTGAGACCAAGCACGTACGCGAGATAGAGGCTCACGGCGCTGATGCGATCGGTCTGGTCGGTCGAAGCACGATGTTCTGCATGACGAACCTCCCGGCCGTGCGTACCTATCAGCGAAGCAGAGCCCACAGATCATCATAGAGAACCACGGATCAGATCTGTGTTCATCTGTGTTGTGTGAATCTGTGGACTGTCTCCTACGGACAGACGCTGTCGAGCAGGTTGCGGTCCCTCAGCGTCAGGCGGACCGTTCCGCTGACGTTTCGCACCGTCACCGTTCCGGTGTTTCCCTTGAAGTTCGCGTCCATGAAGTACGTCGGGTTCTCCGTGCTGTAGTCGTTGTCGTACGCCCGCAGCTTCACTCCCGGGATGTAGTTCACGTAGTTCGCTTTCCCGCAGTACGTCGTGTTCGTCGCTACCACCGTGAACCGCCACACTCCGTAGCTCGGGCTCGCCGGGTTCACCACCATCTGGAACCGGTTCCCCGTCGCGTCGTCCACCGAGCAGAACCCGAACGCCGCACCCACCGTCACCGTGAACGAACACGCCGCCGTGTTCCCGCTCGTGTCCGTCGCCGTGCACGTCACCGTCGTCGTCCCTTCGTTGAACGTCGATCCCGACGGCGGCATGCACACCACCGACGCGAGTCCGCAGTTGTCCGTCGCCGTCGGCGCCGGGTAGTTCACCACCTGCGTGAACGTGCACCCGTTCGTCGTGTTCGACGTCACCACGATGTTCGCCGGACACGTGATCGCCGGCAGCTGCGTGTCCTGCACCGTCACCGAACGCACACGTCGCATCCGGACTGTTCGGCGACGCGTCGCTCGCCGTGCAGGTGACCGTGGTCGTACCCACCGGGAAGGTCGAGCCCGACGCCGGCGTGCAGACGATCGTCGCGCCCGAACAGTTGTCCGTCGCCGTCGCCGTGTAGGTAACCACCGCCGAGCAGGTTCCCATCGTCGCCGGTACCGTGATCGGCGCCGGACACGTCGCCACCGGCGCCTGCGTGTCCTGGATCGTGACCGAGAAGGTGCAGGACGGACCCGCCTGCGACGAGCACGTCACGGTCGTCGTCCCGACCGGAAAGAACGATCCCGATGCCGGGCTGCAGGTGATCGCGCCGCAGTTGCCTGTCGACGTCGGCGCCGCGTAGGTCACGACCCTCCCGCACTGATTCGGGTCGTTGGGCTGCGTGATGTTCGCCGGGCAGATCGGCACGCACGTTGCCGCCACCCAGGTCTTCGTCGCCGTACACGTGCTGCCGCTGCTGACCACCGTTGTCGTGATGGTGTCCGTGCCACCCATGAAGTTGCTGCCCGTGTCGGTGTACGTGAACGAGATCTGACCCGATGCGTTCGTGTTGCCCGAGCTCGTCAGGTTGTTGCGTCCGGTCACGGCGAAGTTGACCGCCGCGCCCGACTGCGGGACCCCACACGAGGTGACGGTCACCGTGACCGTGTGAGCCGTCAGAATCGGGTTCGTGTCGGTCGCGGGCGACAAGGAGCACGAGCTGACCGGGGCAATCGTCGTCGTCACCAGCGCCGACGTGTTGTTGCCCGGCGTCGTGTCGCCGCTTGCGGCGATCGATGCCTGGTTCGAGATCGAGGCACCACACCCGGACGGAGCGATCGCCGTGATCGCGATCGTGACCGGCGAGCCAGGCGACAGGGTTGGAATCGTCCCCGTCACGAGGTTGCCGGCACCGACGGAGAACGTCCCCGACGTAGCGCTGACCATGACGCCGGTCAGGCAATCGGGCAGGTCGTCGGTCACCGCGACGTTCGTCGCGGCGGCCGTGCCGACGTTGCTCGCCGTGAGCGTGTACGTGAACAGCGCATCGCACGGCACGCTCGCGGGACCGGACTTCGAGATCGCGACGTCCGGCACCGCCGTGACGCAGGCGGTGACGCGCACATCGTCGATGCCGAGCCCGTCGAACGAACGGGACGAATCGCTGTCGAGATGGAAGACGAGTTGGACACTCAGCCCGGCAAACTCGCTGATGTCCGCCCGATACGGTGCCCAACCGGATGCGGACTGGATGATGACGCCCGGATTTCCCACGCCAGCAACACGCTGTTCCGTCGGCCCAGCCCACTCCCAAAGGCGTTTGATCGCCATGGCGCCGCCGATCTCGCGCACCTCGACAAACGCATCGTCCCAGAAAGATGCCTCGATCTGGTGCTTCATTGCCCATTCGACCGTGATGGTCTGCCCCCATAGGGCGCGAGGCTCATCGGTGGCGAGAACAGATTCTGCGATGAGCTGATCTCGTACGAGTTGTCGAGATCGGTCTCCCACGCCCGTACGCCGCTGTTCGCAGTCGAGATCGGCGCACCCGTCGGCGTGCCCAGCTCCCACTCGTCCGCGACGCCCGAGTGGGTGAAGCCCCCGCCGGTCGTCTCGAAGTCATCGAAGTAGACCGTGGTCGTCGTCCCCGTGCACGCCGGCGGCGGCGGATCCTCGCAGATGATGAGTGACCAGGCATTGAGCGTGCCGCCATTCGCCGCCGTGTCGTCGCGAACGTTCAATGTCCACGTGCCGGCGGCCAGCTCGCCACGGAACCAGCGAAGCTGGCCCCACCCCTCGGTCGTTGCGCGCATCCCCTTGTAGACGTTGAACTCACTGATCGGTATGCCGGCCTCGTCGTCGAGGATCACGTCGATCTGCGGTGTCGACCCGACGGCAGCGAAGGGCATGTCGTCGAACAGCATGACTTCGTCGCCGTCCGGTCCAACGAGGGACACGTCGAGGTCGGCGACCCACGCGTGCGTGATACTCAAAGAAACGACCAGGTTTCCCACCCGGAGCGCCGGCGCCGCCGGAATCACAATGGTCGACTGCGTCAAGCCCGCGCCTGGACCGATCGCCGATCCGGGAGCGGCGAAAAAGGGCGTACATGAGCGCGTGGGATTCAGAGGAAACCACGACGCTCAGGTTGTACGTGCCGGTTCCGAACACCGCGTCGACCACGATGAAGTAGGTCCCCGGGTCACGTACGGTAAAGAACCCGGCCTCGGAGTTTGGTGACGTCGTGTTCCCGTCGTTGACCGGAAACATGTAGCCGTCGAATGGCCCGAAACTGAAGCGGCCGTTGAACGTCGTCGCGTCACGTTCCGGGTTGTGGTCCATGCCCACATAGACGGTATCGCCTCCAAGCAGCGAAACCGAGTAGGTGTCGACGTCCGAAAAGGTACTGACGGCGCCGCTCATGAAGCCCGAAGGGGCAATAGGATTCGGCGGATTCGCGCTGCCGTTCGGTTCGACTTCCGGCGTGGGAAAGCCGTTGACCACGCGCACGTAAAGTTCGTAAGGGGCGATCTCGGCTCCCCCTCCGCCGCGCATCTGCAAATAGTACGTGCCCGTCGTGGGAATCATGGCCCCGGCAATGGATGACGCCGCCGTGCCGAAGCTCCCATCCTGGTCATCTGTTTCGAGGACGGTGGTACCGTCGGACGCGAGGAGTGTCAGGATCGAGTCGGTCGTCAGACCGAGCGTGTCGCTGACGCTTCCGAACGCCGTCTGCGTCGCGGCGTAGACGCGGTTCCCGGCCTGTGCCGTGAAGGCAAAATAATCCGACTCGACTGTCGGCTGGATGTTGCCCGTCACCTTCGTGACCCCATCCGGAAGTACGTTCGCCGTGGCCACCGTATTGTTCGGTTCCGTCTCGTTGAAAAATGCGTTGGCACTCCCGCGCGCAATGGAGGGCGCCGGGGCCTCTTCAACCGGCGCCGACGTGGCGGCTTCGGCCTCGATGGGCGTCTGCTGCGGTGAGCTCTTCTTCTCGTCGCCGTTTTGCGAAGCCGTGTCGATCGGCCTGGCGTTCTGCACGGCGGGCGAGCTCGCGCGATCCGCATGCCGGCTGCGCAGCCGGGTGCTCGCGTCGAAGGGGCTCTCGGGCAAGAACGCGAGGACGATCAATGCGACCAGAATCCGGGCCACGACGGAACAGGACTTCGCACGAGGGGCGACGAGGTTCATACGGTTCTCCGCCGGATTGAACGTAGTTGGGCGCGAAAGGGGGTCACCATACATTGTTGCGACGTACTCCGTGTCTCAGTGAGAGGGGACAGCCTCCGGTGAAGCTGTCGTCGTCGCCGCCCGCGTCGACGATGGTTTGGCCGGCAAGCGTGTCGTCACGGGAGTCGAGGAGCTTCGCGAGGCCGAAGTCGAGGATCTTCATGTAGCCGTCGCGGCGGAGCATGAGGTTCTCGGGCTTGATGTCGCGGTGCACGATTCCGGCGTCGTGGGCCACGGCGAGCGCGTTGGCGGTCTGGATGCAGGCGTCGACGATCTCGTCGATCTCGAGGGAGCCCGAGACGGCGTGCGCGAAGCGTCGTGCCGTCGACGAGCTCGGTGACGATGAAGTGGGTGGTCCGTCGCGCCCGGCGTCGAAGACGGTCAGGATGTTCGGGTGGTTGAGGGCGGAGGCGGCTTTGGCTTCGAGGACGAATCGTTCGACGCGCTCGGCCATGGCGTCGACGTTCTCGGGAAGGACCTTGACGGCGACGGCGCGCCCGAGCAGCGTGTCGTGGGCGAGGTAGACTTCGCCCATGCCGCCTCGCCCGAGCTGGATCGAGACGCGATACCGACCGAGCTGGGAACCGGGTGCGAACGACACGGCGTCACCTCGTCGGGACAGTATGCCACGACCGCCCCGCGGGCGGGGTTCGGGTGAACGGCGCGACGGGAAGGGGCAATGCGAGTCAGGGGTCTCTGCGCCTTTGCGAGTCCCTGGCGTCTTTGCGAGAACCTGACGTGAGGCCGCGTTTCCCGCAGAGTCGCAGAGGACTCGCAGAGGCGCAAAGGTCTGATGGATTGATCCTGCGCCCTGAGCTCGCCGCAACATCTCAGGGCGTCGCGCTGCGGGCGGCCGGGCGGAGCCGCGTGCCCACCGAACTGTCCGCCGAGAAAGGTCTCATTCGAACGGAGGATTCAAGTGTCACTGGCTCGTTGCACTTCTCATCTCTTCGCGGTCGCAGCCGTCACGTTGCCAGCGGAACCGGCGTATCCGTGGCCAGGAGCTGAACCACGGCGACAACGACCTTCACGCGTTAGGGGGTTGCCTCGGGATGAACCCGGATCCGGGCGGTCTTTCGGATCCGAATTCATCCGGAACTTCCGCAGAGATCCGCGGTCAGGCGCTGGCGGAGACGCTCAGGCGGCCTTCGCTGACCGTGGGTGGGTCGTCCGTCACGGTGACCTCACTCTGCGACGCCACCGCAGCCTTGACCTGTCCCACGAGCACATACACCACGGACGTGTCTCCGACCGTACCAAACACGCTCGCGGGGTCCATCGCCTGCGCCAGGCTCTTCAGGTAGGCCCCTGAGAGCGGTGTGCCGTTGATCTTTCCCGAGAACGTCATGTCGAGACGCATGTCCGCCGTCGCATTCTGGTCGGCCCAGATCACGATCGAGACGTATTTCGACTTCCCCGGAGCCACGACGACCGTCGCACTCTCCGAGACGTCGTACGACGACGTCTGTGTCGTCGAATCCGTGATCGACTGGCTGGAACTGTACTTGAAGCTCACTTTCAGGCTGAACTTCGACTTCGCGACGAACCAGCCCACTTCGCCCTGCCATCCGGCTTCGACGCCGTACTCGGTGCCGTGGGTATCCGTCACCGAGTGCGAGATCTCCTGGGCAAAGGAATACGTGACGTTGGGCGTGTAGGTGACCTCGTCCTTCGTATCGTTGTTGTACTTCGAGCTCGACGCAATCTGCGGCTGAGGGTTGGCCATGTTCGGCGTGATCTGGCCGTCCGAGATGACGTGCGTGAACGACGCGAAGGCCGGCGCCGCCGTGCAAGTCAGCCAGGGATACTTCGGAAGGCTGACCGTGCTGACGGCCGTGCCCTGGCCGCTGACGTCGAGCGGCACCACGTTGCCCGCAAACTGCCACTGACCCTCGTTCGTCGCGAGCCGTTGCGTTGGAGGCGGAACCGTGGATCCCGCGGAACTCGGGTCGGCCGCGCCCTTCCAGAAGAAGGACTGGTAGAAGACCTGACCCTTCTCCGCAAAGACGTTGACGCCGACGTACCATTGCTCGGTCGTGTTGTGGATGAGCTTCTGCGAGAACTGACCCGGGCACTTCGCCGGGTCCAGCTTGCCGGCGCCGTCGACGCGCATCGTCGCGTAGCTTCCGTCCAGGGAAGCGGTGTACTGGAAGAGCTGCTCCGCGGGCAAAAGCGGGAGGAGCGGCGCGAGACTGCTGGCGTTGACGAGATCCATTGGCATGGGGGTCTCCTTTGCGTCGTGACGCAGGAAAACGAGTCGCGGAATGGGGGCGTGCCCGTGGGACACGTCGGAGGTGGAATGCCGCGAGGATTGTCGCCGTCGGGATTCGCAGGGCCCTCGATGGAGCCGTGCTACGAACGACGCTCCACAGACACGGGACCGATGGCGCGGGTATAGCGCAAGCTGCACCTCGTGTCAACGGTGCAATGTATTGTTAATTTTTGTTAACGAGACCGCTAATCGGCCTCGGTTGCAACGACTGAAAGGGCTGAACACCGATCAGCAATGCCGAAACGTCGTCGTGAGTGAAGTCGAATCTCTGCGCCTTTGCGAGGCCTTGGCGTCTTTGCGAGAACCTGACGTAAGGTCGCGTTTCTCGCAGAGACGCAGAAGTCTCGCAAGAGCGCTGAGCGACTCCGGCGCACCTTGAGGGCGCGCCTCCTGTGACAGACGGAGTGACTCTCTACCCTCTCCCGATCGCCGCGCAGACATCAAGCACCAAACCGCGCAGCCAGCGGTGCGCGGGATCGGCATCCATCCGCGGATGCCACAACAAGGCAACGGTGATCTCCGGCGTCTCGACCGGGAGCGCAAAACTGTGCATTCCGTCGCGCAGGTTACCGGTGTGTCGTTCGGGAACGCTCGCTATCAGATCGGAAGCCCGAGCCAGCGCCAGCGCGGTCGAGAAACCACCGACGGTCGTCGCGATCTCCCTCTCCAGTCCCAACGCTTTCAGGGCTTCTTCAATCGGTCCGTGATCGAGACCCCGCCGCGAGACGCCGATGTGCCTGCCGGCCGCATATCGCGCGGGAGTGATCTTTCCCCGACCGAGCGCGTGCCCGGCTCGTACGACGCCGATGAACCGGTCCCGGAACAACGGTTGCGTCCGCACTTCGGGGCCGATCGTTTTCCCCACGACGCCGGTCTCCAGATCAACGGTCCCGTCGCGAAGCAACGTGCTCTCCCTGTCCGGCTTCTGCACGAAGCGCAGACGCACTCCAGGAGCCTCCGCTCCGACGCGGGCGATGAGCTCCGGTCCGAAATTCTCGACAAAACCCTCACTCGTCCGAATCGTGAACGTCCGGATGAGCCGCTCGCGGTCGAGCTGCTCGGCCGGCCTGAGAACCGCTTCCGCGTCCTGAACGAGCTGGCCGACCATCTCACGCAGCTCGATGGCCCGGGGCGTGGGAACGAGCCCGCGCCCGGCCCTCACCAGCATTGGATCGCCCATCGTCTCACGCAGTCGCGCGAGTGACCGGCTCATCGCCGACGGGCTCAGCCGCAACCGTCGGGCCGCCCGCGCAACGCTGCCTTCCGCGAGCAGCACGTCAAGCGTGAACAGCAGATTCAGGTCGGGTCTCGACACACGCCGAGCATAACTCAACTCGATCGAGATGTGGCGTCGCATGCACGAATACAGTGCAAATGGTGCGTCTACCGCCAGGTCAGTCGACCGACTATCGTTCCGGCAGTTCCGGTTTCGGAGCCAGCTGAATACGAAGTCAAAGGTGAAGACAATGATCGCAGAACGAGAAAGGCACGAGGGTTCGGAAGGCACCAGATCGGTTCGCCTGGCTCTGGCCAGCCTCTCACTCTCCATGTTGATGCCGTCGCTTGCGACCAGCATCGCCAATGCTGGTTTGCCAACTCTGGCATTCGAGTTCACGGCCTCTTTCCAGGAAGTCCAGTGGGTTGTTCTCGCCTATCTGCTTGCCATCACCACCACGATCGTCAGCGCCGGGCGGCTCGGTGACATCGTTGGCCGACGACGGTTGCTGCTGGCCGGCACAGGGCTGTTCACGGTGGCGTCGCTCCTGTGCGGTTTGGCGCCCACCCTCTCGCTGCTGATCGCCGCCAGGGCGGCACAGGGCCTCGGAGCGGCCATCATGATGGCCCTCACCGTTGCCCTCATCGGCGAGACGGTTCCGAAAGCGAAGACCGGCAGCGCCATGGGTCTGCTAGGGACGATGTCCGCGATCGGCACCACGCTTGGTCCGTTGCTCGGCGGCGTACTGATCGCCGGATTCGGCTGGCGGTCCATCTTCCTCGTCACCCTGCCGCCGGGCATCCTGAGTCTGGTTCTCGCACATCGCTACCTGCCCGTTGACCGGCCGCGACCGACTACAAGTCGCGCCCACTTCGATGGTCCGGGCACGCTGCTGCTTGGTCTCACGCTCGCGGCGTACGTCCTCGCAATGACGGCCGGACGAGGTCGCTTCGGTTCGCTCAACACTTCCCTTCTGGTGGCCGCCGTCGTTGGTATCGGGCTCTTTCTGCGAGCCGAGGCGAGGGCCGCTTCGCCGCTGATCCCATTGACGATGTTCCGCAGTCCCGTACTGAGTTCGAGCCTGACGATGAGCACGCTCGTTTCGTCGGTGTTGATGGCGACGCTCGTGGTGGGACCGTTCTATCTTTCTCGGGCGCTCGGGCTGGAAGCAGCCCTCGTCGGAGTCGTCCTGTCGGTCGGTCCGCTCGTCGCCGCGGTGACCGGCATACCGGCGGGCCGCATCGTGGACCGTCTTGGTGCTCACCGCGTGACCGTCGTCGGGCTCGGTTGCGTGGCGGCAGGTTGCTTCGCTCTCTCTGTCACGCCGGCGAGGTTCGGTATCGCCGGCTACATCGCGCCGATCGTTGCAATCACGGCCGGCTATGCGCTCTTCCAGGCGGCCAACAACACGGCTGTCATGACGAACAGCAATCAGGACCAGCGGGGCGTCGTCTCCGGCCTGCTCAGCCTGTCGCGCAATCTCGGGCTCATCACCGGTGCATCCGTCATGGGAGCGGTGTTTGCCTCCGCATCGGGGTCGGCAGACATCTCGACGGCTCGCCCGGAGGATGTTGCCGCCGGTTTGCGCATCACGTTCGCTGCCGCGTCGATGCTGACTGTCGTCGCGCTCGCCATCGCGGTTGGTAGCCGTGCCCGCTCGCGCACGACGTCGCACGGCGAGGGTAGCAGCCCAACGATCAGGTTCACCGGAGACCCGCTAGCCGGATCGCCCCGCCGCCCGTCAGCGCACGGCGCAGAGAGTCTATCTGCCCGACGTGCCAGTTGAGATGTCCGTACAGATGGATGAGAAACGCCGCGGTCGACATCTCAAGTTCGAGAACGACCTCGGGATAGGCCTTCTCGAGCTGCTCCGGCGAAAGCCTCTCGATTACAGACGGAATGAGTTGCCTCAACTCGGCGACCCGTGCAATGAGCTCCTGCTTCGACACACCCCGCGTGCTGAACTCGAGGGGTCGATCCCTGGCGTACGGCACGTTCCCGAGCTGGCGTCCCACGTACTCGCGCAGATTGCCCTCGAGGTGCAGAACCAGGTTGCCGGGAGAGTTCGTGAAGTGCGCGGGTGTCTGCCAGAGCACGTCATCACTCGGAAAAGCCTCGATCTGCTGGCCGAGGCGTGTGAGGTCGCGGCGGAAGAGGGGAGCAAGAGAACGGTTCATCGTCATTTCAATACTCGATCTCGCCTTCGAGATAGAAGACGCAGCTGCCTTCCAGTTCGACGCGGTCCCCGGCCAGCCGGCAAACGACTTCGCCGCCGCGGCGCGAGGCCTGAAACGCGCGGAACTCGCTCTTGTTCAGCCGCGTCGCCCAATAGGGCGCAAGCATGCAGTGCGCTGCGCCGGTCACGGGATCTTCCGGAATCCCCTTGCCCGGCGCGAAGTAGCGGCTGACAAAGTCGTAGCCGTCGTCTCCCGCCGCGGTGGCGATGACGCCGGGCCGGTCGAGGCGGACGAGACGCGACATGTCGGGCTCGAGCGCGCGCACCACTTGCGCGCTCTCCATCACGGCCATGTAGTTGAATGCATTGCCGAGGACCTCGAGAGGGGCCGCTCCCAATGCCTCCGAGAGTCCGTGTGGAGACGGAATCGTTTCCGACGGCCGAGCCGGAAAATCCATGAGGTATCCGGTTTCCGTCCGCCGGACGGTCAGCGGCCCGCTCATCGAATGAAAGACCACGGCCTTCCGATTCGGCTCGAGCCTCTCCATCACCACGGCCGCACTGGCGAGCGTCGCATGCCCGCAAAGCGGCACCTCGGTCATCGGCGTGAACCATCGCAGGCGATAGTCCTCTCCATGAGGAACGAGAAAGGCCGTTTCCGCGAGATTGTTCTCGGCGGCGATGGCCTGCATCAAGGCGTCATCCGGAAAGCGCTCCAGCGGAACCACCGCGGCCGGATTCCCGGCGAACCGGCGAATGGTGAACGCATCGACTTGAAAGATGGGTGTGCGCAATTCCCTGAACCTCTTCGCGGCAGCGGGTCAGGCACGGACGCTCAATTGCACGGATTGTGCAACCGGACCATTTCACTGCTACGTCACGAGGATGTCCCAGGTGGCGAACGTCAAGCATCAGCGGGCGCGCGCGACGGCGTCAAGGGCAGAGGCTGAGCTCTCGCTGCGGGCGCTCCGCTGCAGGCGTTAGTTGGATGGCAGTATTCCTTCCGGGAGACGGCGGGCCAACTCGCCGCGTCAGGCGCGTGAGAGCCAGATCCGTGCCGGACTGCCCAACGGTCATCGCTATGACACAGGTTCAACCGGATTCTGTGTATTCCATGAAAGCGTGCCGGAGGCATACGGAGTTCTCGATGTCGTGCCGCGGTCCGCGACCGCGGAGCGGTCGATGCAATAGCCGTGGGTCGCGCAGGCGAGTGCAACGAGCCGACGCGACCCGCGGAACCGCCGGCCGTAAGGCGCCGACCGCGGAGCGGTCGCATCGTCAGTTCCAAGGGGAGCGATCGTCGTTGGCGACGCCCGTTGGTCCCGCGATCGGGATCAGCACGGTTGGGGTTGATTCCCTCCGTGGGGGCGATGCGACCGCTCCGCGGTCGGCACGTGTGCGTTGGGGTTTCCGCGGGTCGCGCGTAGGCTCGTACCCGCGCGACCCACGGTTCTGGCATCGACCGCTCCGCGGTCGCGGACTGCGTCACTGCGTCACTTCGTCACTTCGTCACCGCGTCCGCAATCGTAAATCGGTGTAAACCACAGATTCCGGTAACTCTCGGCCGCGTTCTTCCGTAGATCACTTCTCTCGGCTACACCCACAGGGAGCACACCGCCATGCGTCTTTCCGGAATTCTTTCCAGCTTCGCCATCATCGTTCTGCTGTCGTCCTCGGTCTCCGCCCAGGGTCCGAAAGGCGTCGAGCTTGCGGACATCGACACGAGCGTGGCGCCGTGCACCGACTTTTTCGAATATGCGAACGGTGCGTGGCGCAAGGCCAATCCGATTCCTCCGTCGATGGTGCGATGGAGCCGTCGCTGGGCCGCAGGGGAGCTCTCGAAAGACCGGCTCCACGAGATCCTCGAACAGGCCGCTGCGAAGCGTGACCTTCCCGCCGGAAGCCCCGAACGGCTCATCGGCGATTTCTATGCCGCCGGCATGGATGAAGCCCGCATCAACGCTCTCGGTGCCGAACCGATAAAGCCGTGGCTGGCCGACATCGACAAGATGAAGAGCCCCGCGGACGTGCAGGCGATGATCCGGCGATTCCACGACGTCGGGATCGGTGTGCCGTTCACGCTCTACGGCACATCCGACAACCACGAACCGAACAACGTCATCGCGCACATCTTCGCCGCCGGGCTCGGCCTGCCTGACCGCGACTACTACGTCAAACCCGAAGCACGGTTTGCAGAAGCCCGCGAGAAGTACCTTGCGCACGTCGCGACGCTCTTCGGTCTCACGGGCGTGAACGCCGCCGACGCGAAGACGGCCGCCGAAACCGTCATGCGATTCGAGACCGCGCTTGCCACGCACTCGCTCGACAACGTCGCCCTCCGCGATCCGAAGGCCACCGATCACAAGACGTCGTTCGCCGACCTCCGGAAGATGACCCCGGCGTTCGACTGGGCCGCGTACTTTTCAGCAGCCAACATCGGGCGCGCCGACGTGAACGTCGCCGAGCCGGCGTTTCTCGCCGAAGTGAACCGCCAGCTCGAGAAGACGCCCGTTGCCGAGTGGAAGACGTACCTGAAGTGGCACCTGCTCCGCGTCGCGGCCGACGCGCTCTCCGAGCCGTTCCAGCGCGCGGACTTCGAGTTCAACCAGAAGTACCTCGGCGGGGCGAAGGAGATGAAGCCCCGATGGAAGCGCAGCGTCGAAATGACCGACAACATGCTCGGCGAGGCGCTCGGGAAGATCTACACGGACAAGTACTTTCCCCCTGCTGCAAAAGCCCGCATGCAGGAGATGGTGAAGAACCTCCTGTGGGCGATGGGTGACGACATTCAGTCGATCGACTGGATGGGGCCCGAAACCAAGAAGCGCGCGATGGAGAAGCTCTCCACCTTCAATCCGAAGATCGGCTACCCGGACACGTGGAAGGACTACAGCTCCATCAAGATCGACCGCGCGTCCTACTGGAACAACATCGTCGGCGGCGCGCGCTTCGCCGTCGCCGACAACCGGTCGGAGATCGGCAAACCCGTCGACCGGGGCCGTTGGGGAATGACTCCGCCGACATCGAACGCCTACTACAACCCGTCGCTCAACGAGATCGTGTTTCCGGCGGGCATCCTGCAGGCGCCGGCGTTCGACATGGCGGTCACCGACGCGGTGAACTACGGCGCCATCGGCGTCGTGATCGGGCACGAGATCAGTCACGGATTCGACGACCAGGGCGCACAGTACGACGCGCAGGGCCGGCTGAAGAACTGGTGGACGGACGAGGACCTGAAGCGATTCCAGGAGCGCACGGCGTGCGTGGCCGCGCAGTTCGAGGGCTACTTCATCGAGCCCGGCATCCATCACAACGGCAAGCTCGTGCTCGGTGAGAGCATTGGCGACCTGGCCGGAGCGAAGATCGCCCTCCTCGCCTATCAGCATTCGCGCGAAGGCAAGGGGCCCGAGCCGACCATCGACGGATTCACGCCCGAGCAGCAGTTCTTCATCGCGTGGGGGCAGTTCCGTGGGGATGCGATTCGGCCCGAGACGCAGCGGCTGATGGTCCAGAGTGACCCGCATCCGACCGGGAAGTACCGGGTCATCGGGCCGCTGTCGAACATGCCGGAGTTCTGGAAGGCGTTTGGTTGTCCGGACACGGCGGCGATGGTGCGGGAGAAGGAGAAGCGGTGTTCGGTGTGGTGATGAGTCCGGTCCAACGGCGGCGATGATTGTGGCCGGCCGGAGACTCATTGGTCGCAAGCGGCCAGTGGACGGAGGGAGGCAGCGGAGCCAGAGTCTGTCGGTGGGACGCTCGCTACCGCTCGCGGCTCAGAAAACGGGGACGGGGAATGACGAGGGGCTCGGCAACCTCAGTTCAGCACCGTCGGATTCGACCGCCGTCCGTTCGGCAACACGACCGTGAAGACGTCGCCGGAAGACACCGCCGTCGCCGGAGTGATCTTGATTGTCGTCTGGGGTTTCGCCGGACCGTTGCGGCTGGGGAGCTGTCGCGCGAACGAGGCGGCATTCGTCAGCTCGGCGACCGCACCCGACGTCCCGAACCCCGAGCCGACGAGCTTCTTGGCGAGACCTCCCGGCGTGAACTTCACGCGGTCGACGCGCGGGGCGCCCACGCCGCTCTGGACTCGACACGTTCACTCTGTAGCCGAGGCCGCCGCCGCGGCCCGTGATGTCGCGGACCGCGAGAAAATACGTGCCAGTGCCCGGGAGCACGATGTTGAAGCGCGTGTCGAGGCTGCCGGAGCTCTCGTCGTCGTCAGACGCAAAGATCCGCCTACCCGATCCGTCGAACAGGTCGACGACGGCGTCGAGCGACCCCGAGAAAACCGCCGCGTCGATGTCGACGATCAGCGTCGTGCCCCCGGTTCCCTGGAACCGGAAGAAGTCGATGTCGTTTTCGTTCCCGGCGCTGCCGGTGGCGAACGCCGGAAGGGTCAGCGGGTCGGCAAGGCCAAGGCTGTCGTTCGGCTCCTGCTCGACGGCGTCGGGCCCGTTCGCCACCGTGACGTTGAGCACGTAGACGTGGCCCTCACTGCCGGCGCCCGTGGCGTCCTGCACGCAGACGAAATAGAAGCCGGTGTAGGACGCGGTGAACCGCGCGAACGAATCCACGGAGCCTGGAACGCCGTTGTCGTTCTCGATCACGACCGTGGCGCCATCGTCTTCGAACACGATGACGAACGGGTCGAGGAGGCTGCCGAAGACGCGGTCGGCGATGACTTCGACGCGCACGGGATCGCCCGCCGTGACGGGAAACGCGAAACAGTCGCCAATATCCGCGGGGCTCGAGATGGTGCCGCGCGCGTTGAAGGGCACGTCGCCGACGGCCTGCGGGCTGCTGTCGTTCGGCTCGACCTCGCTGACGTCGCCGGCGCCGGTGCCCGCGGCGAGCACCTCGTCGTCGCCGGACGGTCGACGTACCGGCTGGAGCACGGGTAACGCGACGTGTGGCTTCGCGTCTCGTGCGCCGAGCTTCGTCGTCGCATCTCCGGACGCGTCCGGTCCACTCCGCGCCACACCCGTCGCCGCGAGCGAAAGGGTGAGCGCCGCTACGAGACTCGCCGTCGTGAAGACACGTGCCGTTCGCATTGTTCGATTCCTCCTCGAGGGCGCGATCCTACGCCTTCTTCGCGGGAGCCGAAAGCGAAGGAGCAACTCGCGAGCGGTCTCGAGCCGTAGCACATCATCATTCATCTGCGGACTGTTCGACACGGTCGTTGGTAACATTGCGGAATGACTACCGAGCCGACCCGTGCCGACGCCGAAGCGCTCCTCTTCGAGTTCACCCTGTCCGACGCGCTGCGCAAGCACGGGCGCGCCGTCGAGGTCGCCATGCGCGCCTACGCCGGCTGGTACGGCGTGACGGACCCGGCCGAAATCGAACGCTGGGGGATCGTCGGCCTGCTGCACGACTTCGACTATGAGCGCCATCCGACCGAGGAGACGCACCTTCACCTCGGCTGTCCGATCCTGCGCGATCGGGGCTACCCGGAGGAGATCGTCGAGGCGATCGCCTCGCACGCCGACTACATGAACATCGCGCGGGACACGCCGCTCAAGAAGGCGATTTATGCGTGCGACGAGCTGGTCGGGTTCATCGGCGCGTGCGTCAAGGTGCGTCCGACGAAGAAGCTCGCGGACCTGCCCGTCGAGTCGGTCGTGAAGAAGCTGAAGGACAAGGCGTTCGCGCGGTCGGTGGATCGGTCGTACGTGTATGGCGGCGCCGAAGCGATCGGCCGTCCACTTGCCGATCACGTTTCATTTCTGATCGAGGCGCTGAAACCGGCCGCGGACGAGATCGGGCTGTAGCCGGACAGGCCGCCGATGATCGCGGATCGGGCCTGCTCCACACGCCTCAGCGTCGACGATGCCTCGGTCAGTGCCTTTCCATTGGCGCGTGGGGCGGCCTTGCGGGGTGGCGCCGCGATTGCGCCTTTGCGAGACCCTTGCGTCTTTGCGGGAAACCGGCGTGCGGTGTGGTTTCTCGCAAATGCGCGAAGGTTACGCAAAGACGCAAAGGCCGGATTGGGGTTCCCGGTCCCCGTTTTTCGAGCCGCGAGCGGTAGCGAGCGTCCCACGGACGGTGGCTCAAACCGCAGACTCGTCGTCGCGGAAGGACGGAAGTGATCGGAAGCGCTCGCGGCTCGAAAAACGGGAGCGTTGACCACACGCATCGTGCACTGCCGGGCAGGACGCTCGGCCAGGCCCCTTACCCCATACCTCGAGCCGCGAACTGGTCCGAGACGTGGTCCTACAACTCCTGGCCGAACATGATCCGGTGGCCCTCCGGCGTGCGGACACCGAACTCGCGCATTCCCCACGGCTTGCTGGCGAGTGGTTGGGTGAGGGCGACCCCGTTGGCCACGAGGTCGGCGTAGAGCTCGTCGACGCCCTCGACCGTGACGTAGACATAGTAGGAGTGGTCGCCGGTCTCGTGGGCCGGCATCGCGTCGGTGCATTCGCCGAGCATCACCCGGAACGAACCGCGCGACAGAAACGCCCAGCCCGGGACAGTGAAGTCGATCGCCATGCCCAGAACTCGCGTGTAGTAGTCGACCGACGTCGCGAGATCCCGAACCGCAAGCACGCATCGGACATTAGTCAGCTCAGCCACGTTTCTCTCCTTCTGAATCTGTGTCCACCGGTGTTCATCTGTGGACCGTGCCCATGGTGCCATCTCCGCAATCAATCGAGGCATTGTAAACGCATCAACGGATGCCTCCCGACGAGCCGACGGACTGGCGCGATACTCGATCGCCTGCGGCTCTGCGAGTCCTTTGCGTCTCTGCGAGAAAAGCGCCCTCGCGTGGCGAGTTTCTCGCAAAGACGCCTAGGACTCGCAATGGCGCAAGTAGAAGGATCAGGAGACGATCGAACCCGCTCTAGTGCACGATGCAGGCGTTGTTCCAGGTCACGATCTCGCCCGTCACCAGATTCACGTGACCCTCGACGCAGAGGTTCTTCCCCGCGTCGACGATGCCTCGACCAAGCATGTACGGGTAACCGTCGATCCGGGGCACGTTCCCGGGCACGTAGAACGCGAGTCGCACATTGTCGAGGTCCCTGGTTCCGGCTTTCGTCCGGAAGGCCTCGAGCGCAGCCGCGTGGTTCGGGAAGGCAAGCTTCGCGGCCGGCTTCACCAACGAGATCCCCGAGAAGAACACACTCTTGTCGATCGCCAGGGCGACTTCGGATTCGTCGAAAAGGTGATCCCTCTTGATCGGCAGGTGTCGGTAGGCGCTCTCCGATTCGTACAGCACAATCACAATCTGGTCGTGTGCCTCGATGGCCGCCCAGTCGAACTTCACGGTGTATTCCACCCTGAAGGAGAGCCCGCTTACCCACCCGCACTCGACGTCATATTTCCTGACCACGACGTGGGAATCGAAATGCGCTCGATCCATCCGATTCCTCTTCAGGAATTGGCTCTTCCATATTTCGAAGTACGCGTCACGCCTCGCACGTGCATCCCGGCAAAGGGCCTCGGCGTCGCCGCCGGCCGCTGACGAACTGGATGGCGGCGCTCCGTGAGTCAGGACGTCGTCGGTTTTCATCGTCGGAATCCCGTCGCTCTGCTGGGCGAGCGCTGGAATTGAGCCGAACATCAGGACGACGACCGCACACCGGACGATCGACAGTGAATAACATCGCATCGATTGTCTCCGATCCAGATTGGGGCCGTTGATCGAGCGCCCATCGAGTGAGCGAAGTGTATGCCGGGGCCCCTTCGATGTCATCGTCTCGCAGCCTGACTGGCGTGGCGGATTTCCCGCAGAGACGCGAAGGTCTCGCAGAGTCGCACAGATGCCGACAGCCATCTCGTCATCGTGAGCTGGTTGACGACGCTGGCTTCGCCGGTCCTGCTGCTCGCCTACGGAGCCGTCGTGGCGAGCCGCTGGATGTACCGGAGCCCCGCGCGGTAACTGAGAAGTCGGCAACTCCCGTGTGGCAAATCGCCCGCAACCACAGAACCGCGAGCGGTAGCGAGCGGCCTGCGGACAGTTCCTGAAATCGCACGCTCGTAGTTGCGGAAGGATAGAAGTGATCGGAACCGGTCGACTGTCCGTAGGACGCTCGCTACCGCTTGCGGCTCATAAAACGGGGACAACCCTCATCTTGCACTACCAGGCAGGACGCTCCGCTGGGTCCCCGTTCCTTGAGCCGCGAGCAGTAGCGAGCGTCCCACGGACGGTGCCTGAAATCGCAGACTCGTCGTTTCCATGAATCCGACGGCGCGGACTATTGTGAGAGTGCGCGAACGATCTTCAGGTGGCGAACGGCATCGGTGCGCTGGCCCAGCTGCTCGAAAAGCTTCGCGATCTGGAGGTGTGTTTCGATCGAGTCCGCGTCCTGTGCAAGCGCATTCTGGTAGGCCGACAACGCCGGTGTGCGCTTTCCCTGCCCCTCGAGCAGAACACCCAGGTTGAACCACGCGACGTGGTCGTCCGGCGCCGCCTCGAGCGCCTTGCGATAATGCTCCTCGGCCTCCCCGAGCTTCCCGTCCTCGTGCAGGAGGCGGCCGAGATTGACGTGTGCGTCCACATGCTGCGGGTCGAGCTCGATGGCCCGACGATACGCCGTCTCCGCATTCGCGCTCGACGTCATCTCGAAACGCGCTCCAACCTCGAACCACTCCTCGGCGGATTCAGTTTCCCGAGCGGACTGTTTCGTCGCGCGCTCGAGAATAGGCGTGACGCCCGCCGACAGCTCCTTCACGTCGAAGTCGAACAACGTCTGACCACACTCCGGATCGAACGGCTGCGACCCGTCGCGCACGACGATTCGCGTACCGTCAGCGTGGATCGCAATTCCCGCGAGCGGTTGGCCGTCGGGTAGCGTCTCCCGAAGCCTGCGAAGCGCGCGCTTGATCCTGGAGGGCCTGATCCGTGCGTCGAGCAGGCCCTTGGCCGTCCGAAGCAGGACAATGTCCTGAAAGCTGAAGACGAAGTGGCGGCCGCTCCGCACGGGCTGTGCGAAGCCTGCCGCCACAAACGACCGTATTCGGGATGGCGCCACGCCGAGTAACTCGGCGACTTCCGCCGAAGAATACCCCGTGCCGATCATCCCTTCGCTGTCTTCTTGCTCTTTGCAGCGGCGGTCTGCGTTCGCCGTGCCCGCTTGGCGACTGGCGCGGCAGGCGCCTTCTTGCCAAGACTCGCCTTCAATGCGTCCATGAGATCGATGATCTGTGCCTGAGGCCTTTCTGAGTCGGCGACCTGGATCTCTTCGCCGGCGACCTTGCGGTCGATGTGCTCCTTGATCCGGTCGCGGACCTCGTCCTCGTAACGCGTCGGGTCAAACGACTCCACCGCAATCTGATCGATCAGCTGCAATGCGAGCTTGAGCTCCTGGTCCTTCACTTCGACCTTGCCGACGTCGATGTCGGCGGCCGAACGCACCTCGTCGGCATAATGAAGCTGCTGCATCACGAGACGGTCGTCCGCGGTTGGTCTCACCATCACGATGAACTGCTTCCCGCGCGCCGCGTATTTGCCGATCGCAACCCGGCCGCTTTCGTGCATCGCCTTGGCCAGCAGCATGTACGGCTTGTCGCCGCCCTTGTCGGGCCCGAGGTAATAGACCTTGTCGTAGTAGACGGGGTCCACCTGGGCAACGGGCACGAATTCCGTGATCTCGATCGTCTGGCTCGCCTTCTCTTCGAGCTCCTTGAGCTCTTCGGGCGTAAACACGACGTAGCGATCCTTCGCGAATTCGTAACCCTTCACCATGTCGTCACGTTCGACGACCGTGTTCTCCTTGATGCAGACGTATTGCTGCTTGAGGCGCGATCCGTCCTTCTTGTGAAGAAGGTTGAACGAAATCGATCCTTTCGAGTCCGTTGCCGTGTAGAGCTTGATCGGAATCGCGACCAGACCAAAGGAAACAGTTGCCGAGCCGATTGAGCGTGCCATGTGCGTACTCCAGTGACGAGCGTGAGCGACAGGCAGTCCGTGTGCCGTACGAACCGTGACGGTTCGCGTCGCTCCGGGAAGTAAAGTGCTTGAACTGTGCCTGGTGTCGGCGATGCTCCACATGCCGACGGGCGAGCTGCTGTAACGTCATCGGGAAATGCGGTATGCATGGTGAGCCGGATTCGCGGTGCGTTGCAAGTACTAATTTCGAAAAGGTTTGGAGCAATGGCTGAGCGCAAGGACAGACTCGAGACCTACCGCGCCAAGCGCCGGCCCGGCGCCACACCCGAGCCCTTCTCCGCCGTCTCATCGAAGGACACGCACCTGTTCGTCGTACACAAGCATTCGGCAACACGACTTCACTTCGATTTTCGACTCGAATGGGACGGTGTCCTGATGTCGTGGGCCGTGCCCAAGGGACCGTCGTACGATCCGAACGAGAAGCGCTTCGCGGCCCAGACCGAGGATCATCCGGTCGATTACGCCGACTTCGAGGGAGTCATCCCCGCCGGCAACTACGGCGCCGGCGAGATCATCGTGTGGGACCGCGGAAAGTGGACCCCGCTCGAGGACTTCGACGAAGGACTCCGGAAGGGGAAGCTGCTCTTCTCACTCGACGGATACAAACTCCGCGGCGTCTGGACGCTCGTGCGACTCAAGAACTCGAAAACGGAATGGCTGCTCATCAAGCACAAGGACGAATATTCGGGCTCTCCCGAGCCTCCTGACGAGTCGGTTCTGAGCGGTCTGCGTGTCGAGGAGCTGCGCGCGGGCAGCAAGCGCGCCGGCCAGATTCGCAGGAAACTCGCCAAGCTGCACGCGCCCAAAGATCGGGTCGATCCGTCGAAGGTCGCCATCATGCTCGCGGAGGTCGCCGACAAACCGTTCACCGCCGAGGGATGGATTTTCGAGATCAAATACGACGGGTATCGGCTGATCGTGTCGGCAAGTCGAGGCGTGCCGCAGCTGTTCTACAGGCGCGGTAGCAATGCTACGGCGCTTTTTCCCGAGATCGCGCGCGCGCTCGGCAAGCTGCCGTTCGAGTCGATCGTCCTCGACGGCGAAGTCGTCGTCAACGACGAGCAGCACCGGCCGAGTTTCCAGCGACTGCAGCAGCGCGCGCAGCTTTCCCGCGCCCGTGACATCGAGCGAGCCGCCATCGAATTTCCGGCCATACTGCACGTCTTCGATCTGCTCGGTTTCGAGGACTACGACCTGCGCTCGTTGCCGCTCGTGACGCGCAAGCAGCTGCTTCGCGACGTGCTGCCGACCGCGGGGCCCGTGCGCTACGTCGATCACATCGAGCAACGTGGCGAAGACATGGCCGTTGCAGCAGAGCAGCTTGGGCTCGAGGGCATCATGGCGAAACGCGCCGGCTCGGCGTACGTCGGCAGGCGATCATCGGACTGGCTCAAGCTGCGGTTCGCGAAGAAGGGCGATTTCGCCATCGTCGGCTACACGGCGCCAAAAAGGGGGCGTGTCGGGATCGGCGCACTCCACCTCGGAGTGCGGGACGACGGAGGGTATCGATACGCAGGCAAAGTCGGTACCGGGTTTTCGGACCGCGACCTCGAGAGCCTTCGCGAACGACTGGAACCCGACAGGTCCACGAAGCCGTCTTTCACAGGATCGGTGCCCGCAGGCCGAGACCACACGTGGGTCGAGCCGAAGCTGGTTGCGGAGGTTCGCTATCTGGAGCGAACAAACGACGGCCGATTGCGTCATCCGGTATTTTCGCGCCTTCGCAACGACAAGAGCCCCGAGGAATGCACCGTGCAGTCGGCGCACGATCTGGCGCCCGACCCGCCGAAACGCATCGAGCAGTCGGTGCCGAAGGTTGCGGTCTCGAATCTCGGCAAGGTCTTCTGGCCGGACGAGGGGTACACGAAGGGCGACCTGATCGAGTATTACCGCGGAATTTCGCCGTGGCTTCTGACCTATCTCCGCGGCCGTCCGGTGGTCATGGTGCGTTACCCGGATGGCATCAACGGCAAGAACTTCTTTCAGAAGGACGCACCGCCGTCAGCACCGGAGTGGCTGCCGCGAAAGCGCATCTGGAGCGAGGGTTCGTCGCGCGACATCGACTACTTCATCTGCGACAACGAAGAGGGGCTCGTTTATCTCGCCAACCTCGGGACGATCCCGCTGCACGTCTGGGCGAGCCGCGTCGATTCGCTCGAGCGGCCGGACTGGTGCGTGCTCGATCTCGATCCGAAGGGCGCGCCGTTTGGGGACGTGGTCACGATCGCGCGTGCGATCCGAACGCTGTGCGACGAGATCGGGCTGCCGTCGTATCCGAAAACCTCGGGCTCGACCGGGCTGCACGTGCTGATACCGCTCGGGCGTCAACTCACTTTTGATCAGGGCAGACAATTGAGCGAGTTTCTTGCGACGGTCATCGTCAAGCGGCTGCCGGACATCGCGACGGTCGAGCGTGCGATACCGAAGCGCAAGGGCCGCGTCTACGTGGACTTTCTTCAGAACGGCCACGGGAAGCTCATCGTTGCGCCGTATTCGGTGCGGCCGATGCCGGGTGCTACCGTGTCGACGCCGCTTGGCTGGAACGAGGTGAAGCGCGGGCTCGATCCCACCAAGTTTACGATCAGGACCGTGCCTGCGCGCCTCAAGCGAAGGAAGGGCGATCCAATGGCGACGGTCGTGGACGAATCACCCGACCTGCTGGGTGCGGTCGAGCGGCTGTCGACGATCCTCTCCGATTGAGGCCTTCGTCGCGCGGTAGCAACTCTGGTGCCCTCTCTGTGACTCCGCGCCTTCGCGTCTCTGTGTGCGAAGCGGTTTCCGAGCTTCGCACAGAGAGGCACCGAGTCACCGAGACGCCGAGGAAATACCCAAACGATGCCGAGTTGTGTGACGACACCAGGCGCGGGCTAACGGAAAGGCTGACCCGAGCGCTACCGCGCCCGGTACTGATGCTCTGGTTTCTCTCGTGAAGACCGAACGAGTGCAACCGCTCGCTCGGCGATCCGATCGATCAGCCCGCTGAAGATCAGTCCGTGCACCGGGTAGAGCCCGTACCAGTAGAGCCATCCCGACAGTCCCATCGGCGCAAAATACGCCGTCTGCACCAACACGGCTCCTCCGTCGTCTCGCGGCGTCACCTGAAACTCCAGCCACGCCTTGCCGGGCACCTTCATCTCGGCGCGAAGTCTCATCATCCGGTCCGGCTCGACGGCTTCAACGCGCCAGAAGTCGAGCGCGTCTCCGACCCGTATGTCGTCCGGATCGCGCCTTCCCCGCCGCACGCCCACTCCGCCGATCGCCCGATCGAGGAATCCGCGGATCTCCCACGCCCAGTTCATGAAGAGCCATCCGCGTTTCCCGCCGAGCCCGGTGAAGATCTCATACACGTCGGCCGGAGGCGCTGAAACCACGCGCTGCCGTCGCTCGATGATCATGCCCTCCTGCGTCGTCAACACGACCGGCGCGACATCGCCACGGCTGGTGCTCAGCGCGTCGCTCCACGCAGTTTCGACGTTGCTCGCCTGCAACCGGCCTAGCGCGCGTTCGACTGAGACGCGATATGTCGTCGGCTCAACGCCGGGGAAGAGCTCGCGTGCACTCGAATCGTGGACGATGTTTTCGTTGCGCAGACCTTCGATGAGCGGGCGGGCGATGACAGCGGGTATTGGCGTGACCACGTTCACCCAGTACGAAGACAGTCGAGGCGTCAGTACCGGGACCGGCACCATCCATCGTTTCAGCCCGCGAACATCGGCATAAATCGTCATCATTTCGCCGTAGGTGATCACTTCCGAGCCCCCGATCTCGATGATTCGCCCGGCACTCTCGGGAACGGAGAGTGAGGCCACGAGGTACTCGAGCACCTCACGAATGCCGATCGGCTGGGTCCGGGTTCGGACCCACCGCGGACAGATCATCACGGGCACGCGTTCGGTGAGGTAGCGAATCATCTCGAACGACAGGCTGCCCGAGCCGACGATGACACCCGCCCGGAACTCGGTCGTCGGGACTCCGGTCTCTCGGAGCGCGTCGCCGGTCTGCTGGCGTGATTGCAGGTGTTTCGAGAGATTCGGCGTGGCTTCGGCCAGCCCGCCGAGAAAGATGATGCGTTGGACTCCGGCCGATCGGGCGGCTTCGCCGAAATTGGTGGCGGCACGCAGGTCGCGTTGATGGTAGTCGGCGCCGCTGCCGAGGCTGTGGACGAGGTAGTAGGCCACCTCGACGCCCTGCATTGCAGCTGCGAGGCTCTCGGGCTCGAGGACGTCACCGGCCACGACCTCGACGGCGTCGTGCCACGGGCGCCCCTGGAGTCTGGCAGGATCGCGCACGAGGCAGCGAACGCTGAATCCCGATTCGATCAGTCGCGGCACGAGACGGCCGCCGATGTAGCCCGTTGCGCCCGTGACGAGGACGAGAAGGTTGTTCCTGTTGTTCTTGGACATGCGCACTGTCCAGTATGCACCTGCCGGACGGCGGGCCGTTCAGTCCACAGATCTACACAGATGAGAACAGATCAGAATGGATCTAGACCACTCGACTGTCCGCCGGCCCGCTCGCTGAACGAAACCGCTGCGCGTTGGGTGGCGAGCGCACTCGGACACCGGCGTATTCCGCCTCCTGTGCAACCCGGTCGCTATCGCTCGCGGTGCTGATCTTGCTGCGACGTCCGGGTGAATTTGCGAGGCGCGACCTCGGTGCCACCGCCGGCTGAGGGTTGACTCTCTGCGTCTTCGCGAGTCCTTTGCGTCTGTGCGGGAAAAGCGCTTTCGCGAGACAGGTTTCTCGCAGAGACGCAGCGGTCTCGCAAAGGCGCAGAGGAGCAGAGAGACTCGTCGTAGAGTAGCGCGATGACGAGGACTCGGGTGGCGGTTCTGACCTTGCTCGCGATGGTGGCGTTTGCGGGGAATTCGCTGCTGTGTCGGGTGGCGCTGCGGGAGACCGGGATTGATGCCCCGACGTTCACGATGGTGCGGATCGTGTCGGGTGCGCTCGTGCTGTGGCTGATCGTCCGCACGCGGGGCAATGCGCGGCCGGGATCGGGGAGCTGGACTTCAGCGGCGGCGTTGTTTGCGTATGCGGCGTGTTTTTCGTTTGCGTACGTGAGCCTCTCGGCGGGCACGGGGGCGCTGCTGCTGTTCGGTGCCGTGCAGGCGACGATGATCGGGTACGGGCTCTGGAGCGGGGAGCGATTGCGTCGGTGGCAAGTAGTCGGGCTGGTCCTCGCGCTCGGTGGACTCGTCGGGCTCGTGCTGCCGGGTGTGACGGCTCCGCCGGTCGTAGGGTCCGCGCTGATGCTCGTGGCCGGGGTGGCGTGGGGTGTCTATTCCCTGCGCGGACGCTCGTCGGGTGAGCCGATCCGGACCACGGCGGAGAACTTCGCCAGGGCCGTGCCGATGGCCGTCGCGCTCGGTCTCGCTTCGCTCCCGTGGATGTCGTTCGACTTGGCGGGCGTCGGGTTTGCGGTACTGTCGGGGGCGCTGGCTTCCGGGTTGGGGTATGCCGTGTGGTACACCGCGATGCGGGGGCTGCAAGCGACGCAGGCAGCGACCGTTCAATTGAGTGTGCCGGTTCTCGCGGCCGCGGGAGGGGTGCTGCTGCTCGGAGAGGACGTCGGATTGCGGCTGGTGTTGAGCTCGCTGGCGATTCTTGGGGGAATCTGGATTGTGTCCACGGATTTACGCAGATGAAGAACAGATATTGACGAAAGACGCGTCGGCGGGATCGCGGTGATACTGATCGCCCTACCATGACCGCCACACCTATCGAGATGCTCGAGGCGTATGTTCGCGCCTTCGAGACGCTTCGCTCGGACGACGTCGTACCGTTCTATCTGCTGCCGTGTACCTTCATCCGCCCCGATGGCGTCTGGGTCGTTTCCGACCACGAAACCGCCGTCGTTCTCGTGAATCACCTGATCGAACACGCCCTGTCGCAGGGGTATCGCAGAACAGCGATCTCGGAAGTCGCGGCCCGCTCGCTTGCCCCGACGCTTACGGAACTCACCGGCATCTTCGATCGCTTCGACGCTCAGGACGCACTCATTGACCGCTTTGGATTTACCTATGTTCTCCGCGAAGTCTCCGGTCAATGGAAGATCGCAGTCGCGATAGCTCACGATCCCCCGACGCAGGCGGTCCCCGTCTTTTGAGCCGCGAGCGGTAGCGAGCGTCCCACGGACGGTCGAACGGTTCCGATCGCTTCTGTCCTTCCGCAACGACGAGGGGGGGGGGGGGGGGGGGGGGGGGGGGGGGGGGGGGGGGGGGGGGGGGGGGGGGGGGGGGGGGGGGGGGGGGGGTCGAAGCTCCCTGCGATTTCAGGCACCGTCCGTGGGACGCTCGCTACCGCTCGCGGCTCAAAAAACGGGGAGGGCGCGCAACTTCGTCGATGCGCGCCCGATCATGGGTCGTGAGCATCGACGACAGGCTCGATCCCGAGAGGCCCCTCGCCACCTTCGTCACGTTTCGTTCGTACGGTACGTGGCTTCACGGCGACGAGCGCGGGTCCGTCAGTCGGTTCACGAATGTTGTCGGTAAACCGCGGATCGCGCCGAACGCGCGCCGTTGTGCGTTCAGCAATGCAAGATTGCAGCGCCCGCCGGTGCGGCTCAACGCCGAGCAGCGGCTTGCGACGAGTCTGGCGATCCGGGAGACGTGCGAGATTCGCGGCTGGTCTCTAATCGCGGAGAACGTCCGAACAAATCATGTACACGTCGTCGTGTCGGCGGATGAAGAGCCGAAGCGAATCGCCGCCGTGCTCAAGGCGAATGCGACACGTGTGATGCGGCTGGCGGGATGCTGGAGGGAAGTGGACAGTCCGTGGGCGCGCGGCAGCAGCGGGCGGAAGGTGTTCAGCGAATCAGGACTGGGGCGGGTAGTGCGTTATGTGGTTGAGGGACAGGGGAAGTCGCTGGAGGATTTGGATTGAGCCGCCCGTGGCCCTCCCCGTTTGTCGAGCCGCGAGCGGTAGCGAGCGTCCCACGGACGGTCGCCCGGTTCCGATCAATTCTGTCCTTCCGCAACGACGAATCTGCGATTTCAGGTACTGTCCGTGGGACGCTCGCTACCGCTCGCGGCTCCAAAAACGGGGAGCGGTAAGATAAAAGGGTTCACAGGATTTCACAGTTGAAGGCAGATTCGAGAGGAGAGCGCTCATGCTGAAAATCGTGTTGGTTCCGGTGATCCTCCTTGGAGCGGTGATTACCGTCAGTGCGCAGTCGTATGACCTGCTCAGGCAGCCCACCGTGAGCGCATCCGAGATCGCGTTTTCGTACGCGGGGGATCTGTGGGTCGTGCCCAAGGCGGGAGGCGATGCCCGGAGGCTCACCACCAGCACCGGGCGCGAGACGCGGCCGTATTTTTCGCCGGATGGAACCACCATCGCATTCACCGGCGAGTATGACGGGAACATCGACGTCTACACCGTTCCGAGTCGTGGGGGTGTGCCGCGGAGGGTGACCTATCACCCCGCCAACGACGTCTCCGTCGGATGGACGCCCGATGGGCGGAGCATTCTGGTGCGGTCCGGGCGGTACAGCTACGCCGACTTCGATCGACTTCTCAAGATCTCAGTCGACGGCGAGACTGGCATTCCCGAACAGATCCCGCTGCCGATGATCCAGGAAGGGTCGCTGTCGGCCGATGGCTCGCGCATCGCTTATGTGCCCAACGCGAAGTGGCAGACCGCGTGGAAGGGCTACCGCGGCGGCCAGACCACGCCGATTCTCATCGCCTCGCTTGCCGACTCGTCGGTCGAACGCGTCCCGCGCAACAATTCGAACGACACGAACCCGATGTGGGTCGGTGACACCGTCTATTTCCTCTCTGATCGCGACGGACCGGTGTCGCTCTACGCCCACGACGTCACGACGAAAGCCGTCCGGGCGGTCGTCAAGAACTCAGGGCTTCGACCTCAAGTCCGCCTCCGCCGGACCGGGCGCCATCGCCTACGAACAGTTCGGGGCCATCCACCTGCTCGACACCGCGACCGGCGCCGAGCGCCGCGTCGACATCCGCGTCTCGGGCGACCTCCCCGAAGTCCGTCCCGGCCTGCGCAAGGTTCCCGCGCCGTCCATCCAGAACGCACACATCTCGCCCACCGGCGTCCGCGCCGTCTTCGAAGCCCGCGGCGAAATCATCACCGTGCCCGCCTTGAAGGGCGACGCGCGCGACCTTACCAACACGCCCGGCACCGCCGAGCGCGACCCCGCGTGGTCGCCCGACGGACAGCGCATCGCCTGGTTCTCCGACGCCTCCGGCGAATACGCCCTGCATATTTCCGATCAGTCCGGCGTCGGTACTCCGAAGATCATCAACCTCGGCACGCCGCCGTCCTACTTCTACGCGCCGCGCTGGTCGCCCGACAGCTCGAAGATCGCCTACATCGACAAACACATGACGCTCTGGTACGTCGACGTCGCGGCCGGCACCCCCGTGCGCGTCGACGCCGACCGGTTCGAAACGCCGTACCTCGTCAACGACTCGTCGTGGTCGCCCGACGGCAAATGGCTCGCCTACACGAAGTACCTGCCGAGCGCCCTGCGCGCCGTCTTCGTCCATTCGCTGGACCAGAAACGCAGCTACCAGGTGACCGATGGACTGAGCGACGCTCGCTCGCCCGTCTTTGACGCCGGCGGCAAGCTGCTCTTCTTCACCGCGAGCACCAACGTCGGCCCCGCATCGAGCTGGCTCGACATGTCGGGCATCAACCGCCCCGTCACTCGCAGCGTCTACGTCGCGGTACTGGCGAAGGACACGCCGTCGCCTCTCGCGCCCGAAAGCGACGAAGAGAAGCCGGCGGAGAAGCCGGCCGTAGCGGCTCCGCCTGCAGCACCGGCAGCTGGCGCGGCAGCCGCTCCTGCGGCGGCTCCCGGAACGGCGGCACCAGCTCCCGTCCCGCCTGTTACGATCGACGTCGAGAACATCGGCCAGCGCGTCCTCGCGCTCCCGATCCCCGCGAAGAACTACGACTCGATCTTTGCCGGCAAGGCCGGCACGCTGTACCTGCTCGAAGGCTCGCTCATCCCGGGTGAAGACGGCCCCGGACCGCTCTCCGTCTCCGTCTTCGATCTCGCCAAGCGCAAGGTCGAGTCTTTCGCCGAAGGCGTGACGTCGTTCGACGTCTCCGCCAACGGCGAGAAGGTCCTCGTGCGTCAGGGCGAGTCGTGGTCCATCGGCCCGTCCACCGCGCCGTTCAAGGCGGGCGAGGGCGGTGCGCTCAAGCTCGCCGACGTCGAGGTCTACGTCGATCCGCGCGCCGAATGGCGGCAGATGTACGCCGAAGTCTGGCGCATCGAGCGCGACTTCTTCTACGACCCGGGCTTCCACGGCCTCGACCTCAAGGCCACGGCAAAACGCTACGAGCCGTACCTCGAACGCGTCGCGAGCCGCGCCGACCTCAACTACCTCTTCGAAGAGATGCTCGGGTGGATCTCGGCCGGTCACACGTTCGTCGGCGGCGGCGACGGCCCGATGGCGAAGCGGGTGAAGGGCGGGCTGCTCGGCTGCGACTTCGCGATCGAAAACGGCCGCTACCGGTTCGCCCGCGTCTACAACGGCGAGAACTGGAACCCGAACCTTCAGGCGCCGCTGACCCAGCCCGGCGTCAACGTCTCCGCCGGTGAGTACCTGCTCGCCGTGCGAGGCCGCGACCTCACCGCGCGCGACAACGTCTACCAGGCGCTCGAGGGGACCGCCGGCAAGGCCGTCGTCATACGCGTCGGGCCGAACGCGGACGGTACAGGCGCTCGCGACGTGACGGTTGTGCCCGTCGACGAAGAAGGCTCGCTGCGCCACCTCGCGTGGATCGAGGACAACCGCCGCAAGGTCGACCAGCTCTCGGGCGGGCGCGTCGCCTACGTGCACATGCCCGACACGGGCGGCGGCGGGTACACGAGCTTCAATCGCTACTACTTCGCCCAGGTTGGCAAGGAAGGCGCGGTGATCGACGACCGCTTCAATCACGGCGGACTGCTCGCGGACTACGTAATCGACCTGATGCGAAGGCCCGCGATGAGCCGGATCGCCGGCCGCGACGGCGAAGACCAGACCAGCCCCGGCGCCGCGATCTTCGGGCCGAAGGTAATGATCGTCAACGAAATGGCCGGGTCCGGGGGCGACGCGCTGCCGTGGTACTTCCGGAAGGCCGGGATCGGGCCGCTCGTGGGCACGCGCACGTGGGGCGGGCTCATCGGCATCTTCGGTTATCCGCCGCTCATGGACGGGGGTGGAGTGACGGCGCCGCGCGTCGCGATCTACAACCTCGAGGGAGACTGGGAGGTCGAGAACCGCGGGATCGCGCCGGACTACGAAGTCGAGTTCGACCCGAAGGCGTGGCGCGCGGGCCGTGACCCGCAACTCGAGAAGGCCGTCGAGCTCGTGATGGAGGCGCTGAAGAAGAACCCGTTGCCGACCTACAAGCGGCCGCCGTATCCGAAGCACAACTAGTGAGACGCTCGTGGACTTGTCACATGACTCGTGACGACACTGGCATCGCACGCCTCACGCATCAGTACCGGGCGCGGTAGCGCTCGGGTCGATCCCGAGCGCGTGTGACGACACGTGGCGCCGGCTAACGGAGAGGCTGACCCGAGCGCTACCGCGCCCGGTACTGATGCGTGGATCGCCCGTCCTTGAGTGGGTTCATGACGAAACTGTGGTCGTCTCTGTAATGAAGAGAATCCTCGTCATCGGCCCGGGCGGCGCCGGCAAGTCGACGCTGGCAAAGCGCCTCGGCGGGATTCTCGTACTCCCGGTCGTCCATCTCGACGCGTTGTACTGGAAGCGCGGGTGGGTCGAGCCCTCGAAGTCCGACTGGGCCGCGACGGTCGAGGCCGCCCTCGCGCGCGCCGCGTGGGTGATGGACGGCAACTTCTCGGGCACGCTCGAGCGACGACTCGCTGCGTGCGACGCCGTGGTGTTCCTCGACCTGCCGCGAACCACGTGCGTGTGGCGCGTGCTCAAGCGGGTTCTGCGCTATCGAAACGCGACGCGTCCCGACATGGCGCCGGACTGTCCCGAGCGATTCAACATGAAGTTCCTGCTCTGGATCTGGAACTACCGCACGGCGACGCGGCCAAAGGTCGTGCACCTGCTCGACGCGTGCGGCGCAAACGTCCGGGTGATCCGCCTGCATTCGCAGTCCGAGGTCGAACAGTTCCTGGCACGCGGATTCAGCGTTGCTCTTTGGTCGAATCCATCGGAACACGAGCACCCGGGTCCTCGTTGAGCTTCGGCATGGAAGCATCCGTCAGACGGGAAGACTCGCGGGGCTGTATTGGCTCCTGTCGGCGGTCGCCGGTGGCTATGGACTCTCGTTCGTTCGAGGGAGCGTCATTGTCGCGGGGGATGCCGCCGCGACCGCCGCCAACGTCACCGGCGACGAATTCGGCTACCGCGTCGCGATCGTCGGCATACTCCTCGGACAAGTCCTCATGGTTTTCTTCGCGCTTGCCATCTACCGGCTGTTCCGCGAATCGCACCGTCCGCTTGCCACAGTCTTCCTCACGTCGGTCCTGATGAGCGTCACCATCGCGGTCGTGAACACGTTCAATCACTTCGGCGCCATTCTGGTGTTGAGCCAGGTGGAGTACCTGCGGGCGTTCACGACCGAGCAGCTCCAGGCAATGGCGATGGTGTTCCTCCGGATGAGCAACATCGGACAGGCACTGCTCGAGATTTTCTGGGTGCCGTATTTTGCGGCGTTCGGCGTGCTCGCCCTGAAGTCGGGACGGCTGCCGAAATACTGCGGCGTGATGATGCTCGCCATGAGCGCGGGCTTCGCGATCAACCTCGTCGACAAGTTCCTCGTGCCGCAGTTCCATCCGGCGCTCTTCACGCAGATCGCGATGTCGTTCGGGGCACTCGGGGGGATACCGACGATTCTGTGGCTGATGATCAAGGGGGTCAGAGAGGTGCACGCGGATTCAGCGGATCTGGTGGATTGACGCGAAATCCGCTTGCCCTGTACTCCTCTCGCCGAGTTGGCCTTGACCGGCGGACGATTGTGGTTCAGCGTCGCGTCGCGAAGCTCAGCCAGGAGGACACGCTCATGGGAATGCACGTGACCCGAACGAGTCGAGGCGCCGTCGTGCGGTCAGTCAGCCGCGGCAGCGAAAAGGTGCGGCCCCAGCCGCGACGCGGCACGAAGGGCGGCAAGTCCGGGGGCTCGGGGGGAAATGCGGGGACCGGCGGGTCGCCTGGCACGAGCGGCGATTTCGGGGCGGATTTCGAATAGGGCCGCTGATTGCGCCGAGCTGGACGGATCGACACAAATCAGAACGAGAACGGATTCGCGTGATCCGCGAGGACCGCAGAATCCGCATGTTCCCCTGTAGGGACAACCAACCCGCATTTCAGGAGGAATCAGCATGTCCAGTTCAACCGGTCCGGATCTGACAGCCATCAAGGCCAAACAGCAGAAGACTTGGGCGTCGGGCGATTACGCGATTGTCGGGGGCACGCTCGTCAGCGTCGCCGAGAACCTGTGCGAAGCAATCGACCTGCGGCCCGGTCAGCTCGTCCTCGACGTCGCGACGGGCAGCGGCAACACTGCGCTCGCCGCGGGCCGCCGTTTCTGCGACGTCATCGGGACCGACTACGTGCCCGAGCTGCTCGAGCGTGCGAAAGAACGCGCCGTCGCCGAGCGGCTCAGCATCGACTTTCGCCACGGCGACGCCGAGGCGTTGCCATTCAAGGACGGCGCGTTCGACGTCGTGACGTCGACCTTCGGAGCCATGTTTGCCCCGGATCACGAGCGCACCGCGGCTGAGCTCGCGCGCGTCTGCCGGCCTGGTGGGAAAATCGGCCTGGCGAACTGGACGCCCGATAGCTTCATCGGCCAGTTGTTCAAGGTCACCGGGACGTTCGTTCCGCCACCGGCGGGGCTCAAGGGTCCGGTGCTGTGGGGGAACGAGGACCGCGTGCGCGAGTACTTCGGGACCCGGGTGAGCGAGCTCTCGATGACCCGGCGGACGTTTGCGTTCCGGTACCTGTCGGCTGACCACTTCGTCGGTTTCTTCAAGAGCTTCTACGGTCCGACGATGAAGGCGTTCGAGGCGCTCGACGATGCGAAGGGAGTCGAATACGCGGCGGCGATCTTCGAGCTGATCGGGCGGTTCAACCGGTCCGGGGACGAGACGATGGTCGTCGACAGCGAGTACCTGGAGGTCGTGGCGGTCCGGGCGTAGAGGCGCCTGAGACTCCGTGGCCCCGTGACTCTGTGACTCTGTGTGCGTAGCTCTCCCAACGTTCAAGAGAGCTGCGCACACAGAGACATCGAGACACGGAGCCGCTGAGACCGACGAGCCTTCAGGCCGTCACGGACTCCGTAAGCTTGCGGAAGTGGTACCCCATCGCCGCGAGCGTCAACGCCTCTGAAAACTGCGCCCTGTGCCGGGTCGTCACCCGCACGATGTACCGCCAGAACTCCACGCGATCTGCATCGCGCACGCCAAGCCGGTAGGCGATCCGTGCGAACGCCGCGATACCCCCGGCAATGCTCCGGTGACGGGGCATCGCCACGCTCGTCACCCGGCTCAGGCTGTCGAGCGCCCGCTGGTAATAGTCGTGCGAGTTGTAGATCGATCGCAGGACCTTCTTGTAACCCTCGATGAGCCTTGCCGCGTCCATCTTCGGCACGAAGTTCAGCGAGCAGCTCGTGTTGTCGCCCGAGCTCATCGACAACAACCTCCCCGCGGACTGCAGCCTTCGCCACAGCTGCGTGCCAGGCAGCGCGTTCAGCAACCCGACCATCGCGAGCGGAATCGCGCTCTCGCGGATGAACTCCACCTGCCGGTCGAAGATGTCCTCCGGATCCGTGTCGAATCCGACGATGAATCCGCCCATCACCTCCATGCCGTGACCCTGGATCCTCCGCACCGACTCGGTCAGGCACGATCGCGTGTTCTGCTTCTTCTGGGTGTGGATGAGCGTTTCCTCGACCGGCGTTTCGATCCCGAGGAAGACGCGCTGGAATCCGGCCCGCTGCATTCCTTTGAGCAGCTCGTCGTCGTCGGCCAGGTTGACGCTCGCCTCGGTGATGAACTCGAACGGCTGCCCGTGCCGCTCCTGCCACGTCGCGAGCTCAGGCAGCAGCCGCTTCACGTCGCGCTTGTTCCCGATGAAGTTGTCGTCGACGATGAAGACGCTGCCGCGCCACCCGGAGCTGTAGAGCGCATCGAGCTCCTCGAGAACCTGCGCGGGGCTCTTGGTGCGGGGAACGCGGCCATAGATCTCGATGATGTCGCAGAACTCGCAGTTGAACGGGCAGCCGCGGGAATACTGGATCGACATCGCGCTGTAGCGCTTGAGGTCCGCAATGCCGAAGTCGGGCACCGGCGCGAGCGCCATGGGCGGCATCTCGGCCGCCTTGTAGTAGGGCTTGGGGTTGCCGCGCTCGAGGTCGGCGACGAACTCGGGCAGCGTTGTCTCGGCTTCGCCCGAAAAGATGTGGTCGGCAGCTGGAAGATTCCCGTCGCATGTCGACACGTACGGCCCGCCGACGGCCACGCGTTTTCCCATTGCCTTGCTGCGCGCGACGACCTCGTCGAGCGAGTCGCGCTGCACGATCATCGCGGTCGCGAACACGACGTCGGCCCACGCGATGTCGGCGTCGTCGAGCTCGCGCACGTTGATGTCCACCAGGCGGCGTTCCCACGAGTCGGGCAGGAGGGACGAAACCGTCAGCAGCCCGAGCGGTGGAAATGCGGAGCGTTTTCCCTCGAATGCCAGCGCGTGGTGAAAGCTCCAGTAGCTCGGCGGAAAGAGCGGATTGACGAGCAGTACGTTCATGACAACCTCCCACGTCGCGCGCGTGATTCCGGGAGGTGGAGGCAGCCGCCACGGAGTGGCGCGGCAATATGCATTCTGCCATGGGTCGAGAGGGTTTGTTGTCGTAGTTGTGTAAGAGTCGGGAAGATTGTCGTCGGCGAGTCGTGGTGCATTGCGCGAAGCGCCTTGGAGTGCGGCGCGCAGCGCCGCTTTGGATCTGATTCGTGCGTCTTGGGAGACAATCCAAAGCGGCGCTGCGCGCCGCACTCCAAGGCGCTTCGCGCAAGAGGCATTATTCTGATTGAATCGTTTGACTCGAAAGTGGTAACTCGGAGATCGCCAATGCATCGCCGCATCCTCGCTCTCGCGGTCATCATTCTCGTCGCCGTTGCCTCGGCCGCCTGCGCAACCTCGCCCCCGACCGAACCGATCGCGCCGGGCTCGGATTGGCACGAGTTCGAGGGAACGTGGACCGCTTCGGGAACGCGCCACACGATCCCGCTCGGAGATGGACGCGTGGGCGCCGTCATCGAGTTGGAGGGGACAATGCTGCTCGCCGGACCCGGCCGCCCGGGTGTCGGGTTCCGGTCGCGGGTCATCGGGCTCGTCGACAGCGCTTCGGGCTTCGAGGGGCGCAGCGTGTGGACCGACGAAAACGGCGACCAGGCCTTCAGCGAGCTGACGGGAACCGGGACAGAGGCGCAGAACCGGCTGGAGGGCACGTTCGTCGGCGGCACGGGCCGCTACGCCGGGGCGACCGGGTCGTACGAGTTCTCGTGGCAATACATGATCGAATCCGAGGACGGCCGGATCTCGGGACGCGCCATCGCGCTCAAGGGCCGCGTGCGGACCGGCGTGCCGCCGGCGGGGAATGCGCCATGATTTCAACGTCTCTGCTGCTCAAGCGCGTGGCGCCGTTCGCCATTGCCGGCGGCATCTGGTTCGCGCCGGTTCCCGCGGGACTGACACCGGAGGCGTGGCACCTGTTCGCGGTTTTCGTCGCCGCGATCTCTTCCGTTCTCATCGGCGCGTACCCGTTGCTCACGGCCTCGATGATCGCGGTCGCTACGGTCGTGCTGACCGGAATCATCACGCCGGCGAAGGCCTTCTCGGGCTTCGCGAACGCCAGTGTGTTGCTCGTCGTCATCGCCTTCCTCGTCGCCCAGGCCGTCGTGAAATCGGGACTGGGGCGCCGGATCAGCCTCTTCATGGTCAGCCGATTCGGCGGCTCGTCGCTCGGGCTCGCGTACAGCCTCGTGCTCACGGATGCCGCGATCGCTCCCGCGTTCCCGAGCAACACGGCGCGCGGAGGAGTGCTCTTCCCCGTCGCGTTGTCGGTGGCGCGCGGCGCCGGTTCGGTTCCCGAAGACGAAGAGAAGCGAAAGCTCGGCGGCTACCTCATGTACTGCACCATGGCGAGCCTGGCGGTCTCGTCGGCACTCTGGATGACCGCCACGTCCGCCAACCCGATCGGCGTGCAGATTGCCCGCGAGTCCGGCCTGACGATCGGCTTCGGGAGCTGGCTCATTGCGGCGTCGGTGCCGGCGCTTGCCGCAATCGCACTGCTCCCCGTGCTCGTCGCCTGGCTCTTCCCGCCGGGCGTGACGTCGACGCCGGAAGCGCCCGCGGCCGCTCGCCGCGATCTCGCCGAGATGGGAGCCTGGTCGCGTGCCGATCGTATCACCGCGGTCACGTTCGTCGTCATGGTCGCCGGGTGGGTGGCTGCCGACTCTCTGGGACTCAACGTGACGAGCATCGCGTTCCTCGGTCTCGGGGTGTTGCTGATGACGGGCGTCCTCACGCTCGACGACATCGCCGCGCAGGGCGACACTCTGGCGACCTTCCTGTGGCTCGCCGTACTGTTCGCGCTGAGCGGCCAGCTCAACGAACTGGGGTTCATGAGCTATGCCGGCGAGCGGCTTGCGTCGCACATGGGCGGGTTGTCGTGGCCCGTCACGTACGTCCTGCTGATCGTCATCTACGTGTTCATCCACTACCTGTTCGTGAGCCAGTCGTCGCAGGTTCTGGCGCTGCTCGGGGTGTTCCTCGACGTCGGCGCGCGGGGCGGCGTGCCGGTGCCGCTGATGGCGTTCGGGCTACTCTTCGCGAGCAGCTACTTCTCGGTGATCACCCCGCAGGGCGGAAGCCAGAACATCATCTTCGCCGCGAGCGGCTACCTGAAACAGAACGAGCTTTATCGCCTGGGGCTGGTGGTGACGATCGCGTTCCTAGTCATCTTTCTCGTCGTCGGCACGCCGTGGGTGCTGCTCGTGACGCGTTGACGACGAGTCGTGGTGCATTGCGCGAAGCGCTTTGGAGTGCGGCGTGAATCGCCGCTTTGGCTTGTCTCCCAAAAACGATCGAATCAGATCCAAAGCGGCGATTCTCGCCGCACTCCAAGGCGCTTCGCGCAATGGCCCTGTTTTCGGAGAACCCCTATGCAACGCCGCACACTCGCACTCGTGCTCGGTCTACTTCTTGCCGGTCCGGTTCTCGCGACGCCTGCGTCAACGGCGGGAGGGCCAGCAGCGCCGCGGATTGCCGCGCTCAGCGTGGACCGCTCGCCACTCGCTGGCGGTGTCGAGGTCGTGGTCGACGGCGCGAACTTCACGCCGGACGTTGAAGTCTCGCTCGGCGAAGCCGTGGTCGGGACTGTCGAGCTCGAAAGTTCTGCGCGCCTGCGGTTTACCGTGCCTCCGATGCGTTATGCCGGAGGCAGGACGCTCTCGATTCGGACGGCGGCGGGCGTCGCGCAGACGAGATTCCACGTCCTCGCGCAGCCGCTCGAGGAGCTGTCGTACGGCTACATCACGTCCGTCGGGGGCGGGGTTCCCTACCTCGGCGACGGCGGCCCGGCCACGGCGCAGGGTGTCGGCCTCGGTCCGACTGGACTCGCCGTCGACGCCGATGGAAACATTTTCGTGAGCGACGGCTTGAACCATCGCGTGCGCCGGATCGACGCGTTGACCCGCGAGATCACGACTTACGCGGGGACTGGCACTCCGGGCTTCAGCGGCGACGGCGGGCCTGCGATCACGGCGGAACTGAACAACCCGCAGGGGCTCACGATTGACACGGACGGCGCGCTCCTGATCGCCGACTGGCTCAACTTCCGGGTCCGGCGCGTAGACCCGGTGACACGACGCATCGAGACCGTCAACCTCGGAGCGTTTCTGAACCCCGTCGACCTGGCCGTCGCGTCCGATGGGTCTCTATTCGTATCGAGTTACTACTTCACGGACTTCGAGGACGGCCAGCTCGTGCGCATCCATCGTCCTTCGGGGGAGACCGAGATTCTCTACGGTGGCGTTCCGATCTACTTCGGTCGTATCGGAATTGCGAGCGACGAGCAGGGCCGCGTCCTCATGTCGCTCGGCGAATCCGCGCAGATAGGCCGCTACGACGTCGACACGGGCGCGACGGAGGTCCTCGTCGATTTCAGCGAGAGTCTGTACGGACCCATGGATATTCTGCCCGACGGTCCCGGGCACTGCCTGGTGGCAAGCAGCTATGAGCCCGTGGTGAACCGGTTTGCGTTCGCGACGGGCGAGGTCACGCGCGTGGCCGGAACAGGAGAGTACGGAACGAGTGGCGATGGCGGACCAGCCGTGGATGCGACGTTCGACTACCCGGTGGCGATCGCCTTCGCCTCCGACGGGAGCCTGCTGATTGCCGACTGGTTCGGCACACGTGTCCGGCGCGTCGATGGCGCGGGGATCATCGGCACGCTCGCCGGCAGCGGACGAATCGTTCCGGACGAGACTTCAGGTCCGGCGACGAGCACTTCGTTGGCGGCCGAGTTCGTCGCGGCCGACGTCGACGGGAACGTGTTCCTCTCGCAGGGCCACCGCGTGCTCCGCATCGACACGGTGAACGGGGAACTGTCGCTCGTGGCCGGGACAGGCGAGGAGGGCTTCGGAGGCGACGGCGGCCCGGCGACGGAGGCGTTGCTCTCGCGGCCGGCCGGACTTGCGGTCGACGCGGATGGCAACGTGTACGTGGCCGATTCCGGAAATCGACGCGTCCGTAGGATCGACGCTGCGACGGGCAACATCATCACTGTAGCGGGGGGCGTTTCACGTTCGGCAGCGCCGGCCGACGTCCCGTTCGCGCTCTTCGATCCGCGGGGACTGGCCCTGGACGGCCGGAAGCTCCTCTACATTGTCGACGGGACAACGCCTGCTCGTGTCATGAAGCTGGACGTTCGAAACGGCCGTCTGAAGGTCGCTGCGACGATTCCCGGTCAGGGCTACTATGCGCGGCACATCGCGATTGGCCCGTCCGGACAAGTCGCGGTCAGCGGCTACGGTGAGATCTGGCGCGTAAACCCGGGGACCGGCGCCGTGAAGGTCATCGCAGGGATTGAAGACTACCCCGGTTCGAGCGGCGACGGCGGTCCGGCTCGCGACGCACGCGTGAGCGCGTACGGACTCGTGTACACCGACCGCGGGAACCTCGTGGTTTCCAATGTCTATTCCCAGATTCCGCCCTTGGACATGTTGAGCAGCGCGCTTCGCGTCATCCTGAAACGCCGGAAGACCATCCACTTCTACGCGGGAGACCGGTGGGGGAACGGCGAGTATTTCGGCGACGGAGGGCCGGTGACCGAGGCTCGGTTTTCGCCGTCGGGACTGGCGGCGGATGGTGACGGCAACCTGTACATCGCCGACGCTGGAAACGGGAGGATTCGCGTGGTGCGTGGCGTGCTGAACGACCTGTGAGCGATGAAATCAATGCGCGAAGCGCTTTGGAGTGCGGCGTGAATCGCCGCTTTGGTTTCTTTGAGGGTTGATGGATTCCACGGACAATCCAAAGCGGCGCTTCGCGCCGCACTCCAAGGCGCTTCGCGCAACGGTCGAGGAGGAACCTGATCAGATGAAATTTGCCCAGCGCGTGTATCAGATTGCGGGGCTGTATGGCCTCGTCGCCCTCTTGCCCATGTACTTCATGGAGGACAAGACGGGGCGCGATTTTCCGCCGGCGATCACGCACCCGGAGTATTACTACGGATTCATCGGGGTGGCCGTCGCGTGGCAGGTGGCGTTCCTGATCATGTCGAGGGATCCGGTGCGGTACCGGCTGCTGATGATCCCGGCGGTGATCGAGAAGTTCAGCTTCGGGATCGCGGTGATCGTGTTGTTCGGGTTTGGGCGAGTGAACGAGCTGATGCTCGCCGCGGCGGTGGTGGACCTGGTGCTGGGGACGCTGTTTGCGGTGGCGTATGTGAAGACTCGCGACACCGGCGAAGAATTGCCGTAGGCGTACGGAGAGCACAGAGGCCCGGAGCTCACTGAGATCTCGACGGTTGGCGCTCGCGATGGCCTAGCGTCGGATCAGTACCGCGAGCGAGCGGTACTGATCTCCGTCAGTCTCTGGTGACTCGGCTACGACTGCTTCCACTTCGGGCGCATGTTCGAAGCGAGGACGCGCTTGCGCATCCGGATCGACTTCGGCGTCACTTCGACGAGCTCGTCCTCGCGGATGAACTCGAGCGCCTGCTCGAGCGACAACTCCCGGTACGGCACCAGCCGCATCGCGTCGTCCGCCGAGCTCGCGCGCATGTTCGTCAGCTTCTTCTCGCGCACGACGTTCACGTCGAGGTCCGCGTCCCGCGAGTTCTCGCCGACGACCATGCCCTCGTAGACCTGCGTCCCGGGTTTCGCGAACAGGTCGCCCCGCTCCTGCAGGTTGAACAGCGCGTACGTCGTCGCCGGCCCCGGACGGTCGGCCACGAGAGCGCCCGTCATCCGCGACGGGATCGGTCCCTGCCACGGCGTCCACCCGTGGAAAAGCGTGTTGATGAGCCCCGTGCCCTTCGTGTTCGTCATGAACTCGGACCGGAAGCCGATCAGCCCGCGCGACGGGATCTCGAACTCGAGCCGCGCGCGGCCCTTCCCGTGGTTCACCATCTTCACCATCTTGCCCTTGCGGCGTCCGAGCGCCTCGGTCACGACGCCGATGAACGTCTCGGGCACGTCGACGATCGCCATCTCGAGCGGTTCTTCGGTCTTGCCGTCCACTTCGCGTGTGATCACCTCGGGCTTCGACACCTGCACCTCGAATCCCTCGCGACGCATCATCTCGATGAGGATCGCGAGCTGCAGCTCGCCGCGCCCCGAGACCTTGAACGTGTCCGGCGACTCGGTCTCGTCGATCCGGATGGCCACGTTGCCGAGCACCTCGCGCGCCAGCCGCTCGCGGATCTTCCGCGACGTCACATGCTGGCCGTCCTTGCCCGCAAACGGCGACGTGTTCACGCCGAACATCATCGCGATCGTCGGCTCATCGATGTGCAACGGCGGCAGCGCCTTCGGATCGTCCGCGCATGACACCGTCTCGCCGATTTCAACGTCGGCGAAACCGGTCATGGCCACGATCTCGCCCGCCTCGGCCATCGGCACGTTCACGCGCTCGAGTCCCTCGTAGGTATAGAGCATCGTCGTGCGGCCCTTCACGAACGTCCCGTCGCGGCGGCAGAGCGTCACGTCCGACGGCGCCGTCACCGTCCCCGCCACGATCCGGCCGATCGCGAGCCGTCCCACGTATTCGTTGTAATCGATGTTCGAAATGAGGATCTGCAGCGGCGCTTCCTTTTCCACGAACGGCGGCGGAATCGTCCGGATGATCTCCTCGAAGAGGATGCGCAGGTCCGTGCCCGGCTCGTTGAGGTCGAGGGTCGCCGTACCCGCGCGCGCGTTCGTGTAGAGCGTCGGAAAGTCGATCTGCTCTTCGGTCGCGTCGAGGTCGATGAACAGGTCGTACGCTTCGCACACGACTTCCTCGCAGCGCGCATCCTGGCGGTCGATCTTGTTGATCACGAGGATCACCGGCAGAGACAGCCCGAGCGCCTTGGAAAGCACGTAGCGCGTCTGCGGCAGCGGGCCTTCCGAGCTGTCGACTAGCAGCAACACGCCGTCGACCATCGAAAGCACGCGCTCGACTTCTCCGCCGAAGTCCGCGTGGCCCGGCGTGTCGAGGATGTTGATCTTGTAGTCCCCGAACCGCACTGCGGTGTTCTTCGCCATGATCGTGATGCCGCGCTCGCGCTCCAGGTCCATGCTGTCCATCACGCGCTCGTTGACGGATTCGTTCGCGCGGAAAAGGCCGGACTGGTGGAGCATTGCGTCGACGAGGGTCGTCTTGCCGTGGTCGACGTGGGCGATGATGGCGACGTTGCGGAGGTCGTTGCGGGACTTTCGATTGGTCATACGGAAAAAGCCTTGGAAAAGCGATGAGCACCGGTGCGGGTACCGGTGCTCATCTCGGTGATCGGGATCTTCGAACTAGCAGTCGAAGTACATTGCGAACTCGAGCGGGTGAGGACGCATTCGGATCGGCTCGACTTCCTTCTCGCGCTTGTACGCGATCCAGCGCTCGATGAGCGTCGGCGTGAAGACGTCGCCCTTGAGCAGGAACTCGTGGTCGGCTTCGAGCGCGTCGAGCGCCCTCTCGAGGGAGCCCGGGAGCTCCTTCACGTGGGCCAGCTCCTCCGGCGACATATCGTAGATGTCCTTGTCGAGCGGGTCGCCGGGGTCGATCCGGTTCTGGATGCCGTCGAGGCCGGCGAGCAGCATCGCGGAGAACGCGAGGTACGGATTGCAGGACGCGTCCGGGAAGCGCACTTCCACGCGCTTCGCCTTCGGCGACTGCGAATACATCGGGATGCGGCACGCGGCCGAACGGTTCCGGCGCGAGTAGGCGAGTCGTGTCGGCGCTTCGTAGCCCGGCACGAGCCGCTTGTAGCTGTTCGTCGTCGGCGCGGCGAACGCCGCGAGCGCCGGCGCATGGCGAAGGATGCCGCCGATGTAATGGAGCGCCATCTCGGACAGCCCCGCGTATTTGTCGCCGGCGAACAGCGGCTCGCCGCCCTTCCAGAGCGACTGGTGGCAGTGCATTCCCGAGCCGTTGTCGCCGAAGATCGGCTTTGGCATGAAGGTCGCGGCCTTGCCGTAGTAGTACGCCGTGTTGCGGACGATGTACTTGAACAGCATGACGTTGTCGGCGGTGCCAAGCAGCGTCCCGAACCGGAAGTCGATTTCGCACTGTCCGCCCGAGGCCACTTCGTGGTGGTGGCACTCCGGCTCGATGCCGACGTCCTGGAGGTTCTGGGAGATGTCGGAGCGCAGGTCGTGGAGCGAGTCCGCCGGCGGAAGCGGCACGTAGCCTTCCTTCTGGCGGATCCGGTAGCCGAGATTCTCTTCGGCCCTTCCCGAGTTCCAGTGTCCCTCGCCGCTGTCGAGATCGTATCCCGACGACTCGGGACGGTTGTGGTACGACGCCTTGTCGAAGATGAAGAACTCGGCTTCGGGACCGAAGAAACAGCCTTCGGCGATTCCCGTGAAGTTGAGGTAGGCCTCCGCGCGCCGGGCGACCGAGCGCGGATCGAGGCCGTAGCCTTCTTTGGTCAGCGGGTCAACTATGTTCGCGAACAGGCAGAGCGTGGGCTCTTCGAAAAACGGATCCACCCAGAAGCGCGTCGGATCGGGGATCATCAGCATGTCCGACTCGTTGATCGACGCCCAGCCGCGAAGGCTGGATGCGTCAAAGCCGAGGCCTTCTTCGAAGGTGCTCTCGTTGATCTGCGAGATCGGGAATGTGAGGTGATGCCACGAGCCGGGAAGGTCGGTGAACCGGATGTCGACGAACTTCACCTGCTGGTCGACGGCGAAATGCATGACCGTCTTTGCGTCCATGTGTGTCGCGTTTCCTCCAGGAAGCTGCGGTGTACAGATGCCCGCACGAGAAGAGAAGGCGTGCGGGAGAACAGGGCATTATATGGACGGGCATGGGCGAGTCAAGGACCAGAGCGTAAGGCGTACACGAAGGATCAGAACCCCGTGCTAAGGTGGGCGGCCATGGAACGACAAACGCAGGTGGTCGTGGCGGCGATGATCGAGGGAGAGGACGGGCGCATCCTCATCGCCGAGCGGCCGGTCGGCAAGTTCATGGCCGGGTGGTGGGAGTTCCCGGGCGGCAAGGTCGAGTTCGGTGAGTCGCCCGAGGACGCGCTGGCGAGGGAAGTCCGCGAGGAGCTCGGGATCGAGATCGTCGTCGGCGATCCCTTCCACGCGGTCAACGTCGCGCGGAGCGAGACGACGGCGGTCTTCGTGGTGTTCTACTGGTGCCGGTGGACGGGCGGCGAGGTGCAGTTGCTGGATGCAGGCGACATCGCGTGGGTAACGGCCGGGGAGCTCGACGACGTGCGGTTCCTCGAGTCGAACCGGGCGGTGGTGGAGAAGCTCAAGGCCCGGGGGAATGCACCCTCTTCCTGAATTCCAGTTCTTCCTTGGCGCCTTTGCGCCTTTGCGCCTTTGCGCCTTTGCGTTTTTGCGCCTTTGCGCCTTTGCGCCTTTGCGTGAGATTTCGCGCAAAGGCGCAAAGGCGCCAAGGAAAAAGGGGAAGGCCTACTTCTTCACCCGCACCGCCGCCGGACTCACGCTCTCGACCTCCACCCGCGGCGCCATCGGCCCCGACACGGTGATCTGCGGCGTAACCGAAGTCCGGTTCACGTTCCCCGATCCCGAAATTGTCGCCACGATGTCGAGCTCCGTGATCCGCAGCAGCGCCGGCATCGGCCCCTTCAGCGTTACCGTCACGGTCGCCGGCTCGAATGTCGGTGCACCGGTCACGCCATCCCCGCCCTCGATCGTCACCGGCACCGTGAACTTTCGCGTCCCCTCGTCCTCCGCGATCTGCACCTTCAGCACAACCCTGTCCCTCACGAGGATGTCGCCGGTCGAGATGTCGACGTCGACCGGTTCGTCGAAAGATGCAGTCCGGTTGTTCGGGCTCACCGTGGTCGTCGTCACCTTGTCGATCGTGTCGAGAATGGTCTGCGGCCCCGACAGCGTCACCAACTGCGGCTCGGTCGTCGCCGCCGTAAGCTTGTATCCGTCCGGCAGCGTCCCTGCGAATCGCGGCTCGACGGCCACGACCTTCGTCCGGATCGGGTCGAGGTCACGCGGACCGAGTCGGGCTCGATCTTCTTGAGCGACACTCCATCAGGCAGCCCCCGGACCGTCAGCCTCGCAAGCTGCACGCCCTCCGTGAGTTTCGAGAGATCCGCGTGCGCCATCATGTCGCTCGACCGCGTCGCCACCGCGATGCGCAACTCGCGAAGCAGGTCTTCGGGACCCTGCACAGTCACGCTCACTTCGGTTGGGTCCGTACTCGTCACCGCATATTGCGCCGGCAGGCTGTCCAGAGTCACCGCGACGTTCTGAATCGTGATCGGAGCGGCCTGCCGCGTCTGTCCCGCGACCGAGAACCAGATGACGAGCACGACCAGAAGCGCGAGCAACTTGAGCTTCACGTCGGCAAAGAAGTAGTCGCGCAAACGCGCCATCAGGCGTGCGCTAAGCGTTCTCTCGGTTTTGTCGTTGGTTGCCAAGTCGTTCTCGTTCGGAGTCGAGCGGCCTTATCCGCCGGACGACACCTCGCTAGCCATCTCGGCGGTCGTCTCGATGTCGGGCTGCTTGCGACGGCGTCGACGCTTTCCCTTCACGGGGATGACGTTTCCGATCGGTCCGCGCGGTGTGAACGCGCGCCGCAGCGACTCGCGCAGACGCGCACTGTCGAGGTTTCGCGCGATTGCGCCGCTCGAGACGAAGCTGATCGTGCCCGTCTCTTCCGACACGACGACCGCCACAGCGTCGCCGTCCTCCGTGATGCCGATCGCGGCGCGGTGGCGCGTGCCGAGCTCCTTCGAGAGCCTCGGGTTGAGCGTCAACGGCAGGAAGCACCCGGCGGCGGCGATTCGGTCGCCGCGGATGATCACGGCGCCGTCGTGCAACGGCGTGTGCGTGTCGAAAATCGTGACGAGCAGGTCATAGGTCAACACGGCATCCATCTTCACGCCGAGGTCGATGATGTTCTGCAGTCCGACTTCGCGTTCGATGACGATGAGCGCGCCGATCTTGCGCGAAGCGAGTCCCGTCGCCGCGAGGACGATCTCGTCGAAGTTGGCGTGCTGGGCCAGGGCGCGCTCACGCAGACGGACAGGATTTCGAAGCGTCTTGCCGATGTGCATGAGCGCGGCGCGGATTTCGGTCTGGAAGAGGACGATGATGGCGATCGGCGAATAATTTAGTGCGTAGGCGAGGATGGCCTGGACGATGCGAAGGTCGAACCACTTCGCCGCCTGGTAGATGAGGGCGATGACGACGATGCCGAACGATACGGGAACCGCACGCGTCCCGCGCACGAGCTTGAGCAGCTCGTAGACGAGGACGAACACGATGAGAAAGTCGAGCAGATCGCTGTACTCGACGTTCCTGACGAGCTCCCAGATGTCCGAAAAGGTGAACACGGTGCGCCCCCGCTGACAACGGACCCAGAATGCCAGTGTACGTTGCTTCTCGTCATGGCGACAAGTGGTGGATTAGACAGGATTGCAGGATTAACTGGATTAACACGATCTGTCTGGGTATTTTGGACGGCCTCCCGGTAACCATAGAGAATCCTGTTAATCCTGATAATCCTCTAATCCTGTCAACTCTCCTCTCTTTGACCTTCAGACGGGGCCGCTGCTACACTCCCGGCGCCTGTATCGGGCTCTTTTCAGAAGGGGATGTGGCGGAACCGGTAGACGCGCGGGTCTCAAAATCCCGTGACCTTACGGTCGTGTGGGTTCGATTCCCACCGTCCCCATTCGCACCCTGTTCGCTCTCCCGAATCGCGAGACAGCAGCACCAATCGAGTGCTGGAGGCCCGCTCCATGCCGATCGACTTCAATCTGCTCAAGACCCTCGCCGGGCACAGTTATGACGTCAACTCCGTAGCCTTTTCGCGCGACGGGAAACTGCTTGCGTCGGGCGGAGGCGACGGCACTGTCCGCATCTGGAGCGTCGCCGACCCGGGACAGATCGGTACCGCCGAACACGGCGAGTGGATCAACTCGGTCTGCTTCGCCCCGTCCGGCCAGCACATCGCCTCTGGCTCGCGCGACGGCTCGGCGAAGCTCTTCACCGTCGAGACGGGACAGATCCTCGGAACCATCCAGGCTCACCCGGGAAAAAACGTGAGCACGGTCGTTTTTTCGCCCGACGGACGGCGGCTCGTCACGGCCGGCGGCGACGGTCACGTCCGCATCTTCGACCTCAAGGAAAAGAAGATCGAGCGCGATCTCGCGGCGCACACTGGCTGGGTCTGGGGCGCGACGTTTTCGTCGCTCGGCGAACGGTTGCTGACGTGCGGTTCGGACGGTGCCGCGCACATCTGGTCGACCGAAACGGGCACGCCGCTCGTTACGTTCGGCGGCCATGCGGACGACGTCCTGTCGGCGGCGTTTTCGCCCGACGATCACTTCGTCGTGACCGCGTGCAAGGACGGCGGTCTTTCGTTCTGGGAGGTCGACTCGGGCCGAATGCTCTTCCGCGTCGTCGCGCACGAGGGCGCCGCGAACTCGGTGAACTATGCACCCGACGGACTGCACATCGTGACCGCCGGCGCCGACCACCTCATCAACGTCTGGGCGATCGAGACAATGGAGAAGGTCCGCGTGTTGTCGGGGCACCAGGACTATGTGGCGTGCGCGGTTTTTTCGCGCGACGGACATCGGATGGCGTCCTGCGGCGGGGACGGCACGGTGAAGATCTGGGAAGTGACGGACAAGGCGGCGTATTCGACGACGTCGAGCTTCGATCCCGAGCTCGAGATCGAGCACGAGGACGCGCATCGTCCCGAGGTCGTGTCTTCGGTCTACGCAGCGGGCAAGATCATCGCCGAGTCGACGCTCAAGGGCGGACTGCGCGTCGCGCTGCTCGCGTCGGCGCGCGACAAGTACTCGCTCGCCATCGGCGACGGCCAGCGGACGGCGGTGACTGTTGCGGGCGACCAGGTGAACGTCATCAGCGGGACTGGAACGGTTCTGCTCAAGTATGACATCGCGAAAAACGAGATCGTCTACGACCGAACCGAGGGCGCCTCGGCGCCGTGGGCCGACGAAAAGGACTCCACTGCAGTGCGGACTGTCGACCCGAACCTCGAGAACTTCGGCGCCGGCGGCGGATCCGGCGGACTCGGCATGCAGTTCGATCTCGAGCGCACGGCCGGCGGCGGGTATCAGTCCTTCGAGCGCCACGGCCGGTCGCTCGCCAGAGAGCGGATGATGTCGGGCCACACGCTGCGCGTCGTCCAGTTCGATGCCGATACGATCTATGTGCTCTTCGATCAGAACGACGAGCCGACGATCATCGTGCGCGGAGAGAACCTCGACGTCCGCGACATTTTCGGAAAGCCGTCGTTCCGGATGAACCTGCGGTCGCTCGAGCCCGTCGTCAGCCGTCGGAGTGCGACAGACTTCGGCGGCGAAGCACACCTAATGGGCGACGGATCGATCGTCGAGACCGGTTTTGCCGGATCGCCCGAGCTCGCGCCGCTCCCGGCGCGCGATCCGCTGCTCGTGCACGGCCTGACCGAGATGCTCTCGGAGGAAACGGGCGGGCGGATTCACAAGCTCATCGAGAAGGCTGTCTGGCAGAACGCGTCCGACATCCACGTGCCGTCGGGTTCACCGGTGCAGATGCGCCGGTACGGACGACTTCAGCAACTCGGAGTGCGCAACCACTCGGCGGAGGAAGTCGAGTCGATGATCCTCGAGATCCTCACGCCCGAGCAGCAGGAGCGCTTTCTCGAGACGAACGACCTCGACTTCAGTTACGAGATCAAGGGGGTGGGGCGCTTCCGGGCAAACGTCTGCCGGCAGCACAGGGGCATCGACGCAACGTTTCGCATCGTTCCGGATGCGATCCCGACCTTCGAGCAGCTCGGCTTGCCACAGTCGATTCTGCCGCTCACGAAACACCACAACGGCCTCGTGCTCATTACCGGGCCCGCTGGCCAGGGCAAGTCGACGACGATTGCGTGTCTCGTCGACCTCATCAACTCAGAGAAGCCGCACCACATCATCACGGTCGAGGATCCGATCGAGTTCGTCCATCCGATCAAGGTCGCCGTCGTGAACCAGCGCGAGGTCGGAAAACACACCAAGTCGTTCGCGAACGCGCTGCGCGCATCGCTGCGCGAGGATCCTGACGTGATCGTTGTTGGCGAGATGCGCGACCTCGAGACGATCGCACTCGCGATCACTGCGTCCGAGACGGGCCACCTCGTGTTCGGGTCTCTCATGACGTCGAGCGCGGCGCAGACGATCGACCGGATACTCGACTCGTTTCCGGCGGGACAGCAGGCGCAGATCCGTACGATGCTGTCCGAGTCGCTTCGGGGCATCGTCTCGCAGCAGCTCGTGCCGACTACGGATGGTGAAGGCCGCGTGCTTGCCTGCGAAGTGCTGCTCGGGACGGCGGCCGTCGCGAACCTCATCCGGGAGCGCAAGACGTTCCAGCTGCCGTCGGTGATGCAGACGAGCCGCAACATCGGCATGCAGCGGATGGACGATTCGCTTTTCGATCTCTATTCGGCCGGAAGAATCGGCCCCGAGAACGCGCTGCGGTATTCGCAGGACCCGAAAGCGATGGAGGCGCGGTTGCGACCGAAGGCCGGGGGCGCACCGGGCGCCGAGGTTCCGGCCCCGGGTGGTCGCCGCGTGTGAGCCCGCTCCCGATGATCATCAAGTCTGCTCGAACGTGAGGCACGAATGGCCCGACTCGATTCCCTCTTCCACGAAATGCAGGACCGGGGTGCCTCGGACCTCCACATCGTCGTCGGCCGTCCGCCGATGATACGCACCCGCGGCGACCTGGTCGAAACGGAGCACGAGCGCTTGACGGCTTCCAAGGCCGAGGAGCTCATCGTCGAGATCCTCACTCCCGCGCAGCACGAACAGGTCGGGCAGCACCTCGATCTCGACTTTGCCTACGAGTTGCCCGGTCTCGCACGTTTCCGTGCGAACGTGATGCACCAGCATCGCGGGCTTGGCGCGGTGTTTCGTATCATTCCGACTGACATCATGACGCTCGACCAGCTCGGCATGCCGCCGGCGGTCCGCAAGCTTGCCGAGATGCCTGCAGGACTGATCCTGGTGACCGGCCCGACCGGTAGCGGCAAGTCGACCACGCTCGCGGGCATGATCGATCACATCAACGAAACGCGTGAAGCGCACATTCTCACGATCGAAGATCCCCTCGAGTTCATTCACCAGCCGAAGAAGTGCCTCATCACGCAGCGCGAGGTTGGAGCGCATACCGAGAACTTCGCAAGCGCGCTGCGCGTGGCGGGACGTCAGGATCCCGACATCATCCTCGTCGGCGAGATGCGCGACCTCGAGACGATCTCTCTCGCGCTGACGTCGGCTGCGTGCGGACTGCTCGTGTTTGGCACGTTGCACACGAACAGCGCAATCAAGACGGTGGATCGCATCATCGATGCGTACCCGCCCGAGGAACAGAACCAGGTTCGTGCGATGCTCGCCGACTCGCTGAGCGGCGTCGTGGCGCAGCAGCTCGTGAAGACGACGGACAACAAGCGCTGCGCGGCCGTCGAGATCCTCATTGGTGGCCGGGCGCTCGGTAACATCATCCGCGAGGGCAAGACGTCGATGATCCCGTCCTACATGCAGTCCGGATCGGGCGAAGGCATGCAGACGATGGATCAGGCGCTCGTCGCGCTCGTGCAGGCCGGCAGGATCACTGCTGAGGACGCAATGACGAAGGCGACCGACAAGACGGTGTTCGAACGTCTCGTTGCGGGTGGCCCCGGTGCCGCCATCGGCGGAATTCCTCCCATCGGAGGCCCGCCGCCCGGTGCGGTTCCGCGGCCGGGTCCTCCACCGGGTGCGACGCCCCGGCAGCCGGGTCAGTCCGGATTTCCACCGCCACAGCGTCCGCCGATCGGACGGAGGTAGGACGAGGTGGCCGACACGACCGAGCTCTTCGAAGCCATCGCGGCGGGCGACGTGGACCGCGTTCGCGCTGCGCTCGCCGGGAATCCGTCGCTCGCCAGCGCCGCGAACGAAGGCGGTGTTTCGGCGGTCCTGATGGCGCTCTATTGTCAGAAGCGCGACGTGGCGGACGCGATTCTAGCGGCGGGTGCGCCGCTCAATATCTGGGAGGCCGCGGCGACCGGACGGACGGATCGCGTACGGGAGCTTCTGGCGGAGGATCGCTCGCTCGTGACGGCCTATGCACCGGACGGTTTCTATCCGCTCGGGCTCGCGGTTTTTTTTGGTCATCCCGAGACGGCGCACGTGCTGGTGGACCACGGTGCGGACATCAACCAGCCTGCCAGGAACGCCATGCAGGTGACGCCCCTGCACGCTGCGGCGGCGGCCGGGCAGACTGACTTTGCCTGCGACCTGCTGGAGCTCGGAGCCGACCCGAACGTCCGGCAGATGGCTGGTTTCACCCCGCTGCACGAGGCCGCGAGGCAGGGGAACTTCACGCTCGTCGACAGGTTGATTGCCCACGGCGCCGACGTGGATGACACGGCCGACGACGGACGAAAGCCACTGACGTTCGCCCAGGAGAGCGGCTCGAGCGACGTCATAGCGCTACTCGAGAGCTACGGCGCGACGACGTAGAACGGAGAGAACGACGTCACGCCGGGATAGGCTCGAGGGCGGCGACGAACGCAGCAGTGTCCTCGTAGACCTGGTAGCGGACGACCTTGCCGTCGCGGACCTCGATGATGGCAACCCAGTCGATCTCGACTATTCGCCCGGTCGCGAGCATTCGATCGCGGCTGTGTCCAATCACGACAACAGTGTCGCCATCGGCAATGAATCGTCGAGGCTCGAAAACTTCGAACACGAGCGTGCCGGCGAGCACGGCAAGAAGCCGACCGATCGACTCGCGCCCTTTCCACGTCCCGGCGAACGGCAGAATCTCAGGCGGCCCCGGCATCACCCACTCGATGTCGTCGTGGAGCGCCGTGAGGAGCTCGATTATGTCCGTTTCAGCGAACGCGTCGTACAGGCGCCGCACCAGCGCCAGATTCGTATCGGTCGGCACCATTCGTTCTCCCGTTTCGGACCTGTTGACCGCAGTTTACTGCAATCCCGGGACGGCCATCAGTCGTCCCCGACACGACCCTGAAAAAAGTTCTTGACTGGTTCCATATTTAGAATTAGTCTAAGCGCCGATGTCGAGATTGAGCCAGGAAGCCGTCGAAGAGATGACCCGCGTTCGCGGTCTGAAGATGACCCCGCAACGGCGGATGATCGTCGATTACCTGCAGGCGGCTGAGAACCATCCGACGGCCGATGACATTCTTTCCGCGGTCAATGCCCGTTTTCCGATGACGTCGCGGGCGACGGTCTACAACACGCTTCACTGGTTGAGGTCGGCCGGGATGGTCCGCGAGGTGTTCGAGGGCGGCGACGTCCGCTTCGATCCGAACACGACGAGCCATCATCATTTCGTGTGCCGCTCTTGCGGGCGGATCGACGACGTCGAGTTCGACACGGTCGGGAACGTCGCGTTCTGCGCGCTTCCGGGCCGGCAAGAGATCCAGAGTTACGAAGTCACGCTCCGCGGCCTGTGCGCCACGTGCCAACCGGTGCACTCGCCGTAGACGGCAGGCTTTTTTTTTTCGCTGATACTTAGAACTGATCCAAATTTAGGATCAATACAGAAAAGGGAGAGAAGCAACATGCTGACGATTGGAGACACATTCCCCGAGTTTTCGCTGCAGTCGGTTGTCGACATTGAGCCGGGCAAGGAATTCGAGACGCTGACGAACGCGTCGTACCCCGGCAAGTGGCGCGTGGTGTTCTTCTGGCCGATGGACTTCACCTTCATCTGCCCGACGGAGATCGCCGAGTTCGGTCGCCGGAACCAGGATTTCCTCGATCGCGACACCCAGGTGCTCGGCGCTTCCACGGACACGCATTACGTCCACTTGGCGTGGCGGCAGAACCACGCGGATCTGAAGAGCCTGCCGTTCCCGATGCTCGCAGACACGAAGAAGGAACTGTCGACGGCGCTCGGCATCCTGCACAAGGACGCCGGCGTGGCCCTGCGCGCAACCTTCATCGTCGATCCCGACGGCATCATCCGCTGGGCGAGCGCGAACGACCTGTCAGTCGGCCGCAGCGTCGACGAAGTCGTGCGGGTTCTGGATGCACTCCAGACGGACGAGCTGTGCCCGTGCAACTGGACGAAGGGCGGCAAGACGCTCGGGAAGGCAGCGTAATGGAACACCTCGACCAGCTTCGAAACGCGTTGCCTGAGACGGCCCGCGATATCAAGCTGAACCTCCAGTCCGTGCTCCAGCCGGGAACCCTCTCGGCGGAGCAGGCCTGGGGGACGGCGATCGCGACGGCCATGGCTACCCGGCAACCTGACCTCGTCGAAGCCGTTCTCGCGGATGCGAAGGCGCACGCCGGCGAGGCGGCCATCGCCGACGCGCAGGCTGCGGCGGCGTTGATGGGAATGAACAACGTCTATTACCGATTCCGCCACATGATCGGAAAGGACGTCTATAGCCAGAAGCCAGCGCGATTGCGCATGGGCTGGATCGGCAAGCCGGCGGGCAGCAAGGCCGACTTCGAGTTGTACTGTCTCGCCGTCAGCGCAATCAACGGTTGCGAAGCTTGCGTCCGGGCACACGAATCGGTCGTCCTCGAGGGCGGACTGACCGACGAGCACGTTCACGACGCGGTGCGCATTGCGGCGGTGATGAACGCCGCGGCAGTCGCAATCGGCTAGGTCCACAGATGAACACGGACCGCAGTTGAACCTGGACTGCCGCAGATCTCCAGAACCTGCGTTCGTCTGTGGTCATCTGTGGTCCGAATTCATCTGCGGTCTGATCCGTCGACCGGTGTCGCCTCGGTGCGCGAGACGAGGAGTTTGTCGACGCGCCTGCCGTCCATGTCGACGACTTCGAACGAGAATCCTCCCCACGTGACGCGATCCGCAACGCGAGGCACCGCCCCCACGCGCGCGGCCACGAAGCCGCCGATCGTATGGTAGGGACCCTTCAGACCCGCAGTGCGTTTGCCGACATCAAGCAATTCGACGATCTCGTCGATGGGCAGTTGTCCGTCGACGAGCCAGGAGCCGTCCTCACGTCGTACCACTCGTTCCTCGTCGGGCCGATCTGCGGACGGCAACTCACCGACGATCGCCTCGAGTACGTCGTGGTACGTGATCATTCCCACCACAACTCCGAACTCGTCGACGACGAGCGCACTGTGGGCGCGCGCGGCCTTCATCTGGTCGAGAGTCTTGACCGCCGATGCTGTCTCTGGAACGAATAGCGCCTTTCGGATGACGGATCTCAGGTCTACGCCTTCGCCCTCGAGGACGCGCACGAGGATGTCCTTCGCACGCACGATGCCTGCGACATCGTCCTCTCGATTGCCGCGTACCGGGAACCGCGAGAACCGATGTGTTGAAAGGACCTCACGCAGGTGGTCCGATGTGTCGTCTATGTCGAGAAAGACGACGTCTGGACGAGGTGTCATGATGGACGAGACGGTGCGGTCCCCCAGGTGGAAGACACTTTCGACCATCTCCTGCTCCTTGACCGCGAACACTCCCGCCTCGGTTGCCTGCCGGATGAGGATGCGAATCTCCTGCTCGCCGATGGGCGGTCCCTTCGTTTCGCTCACGCCAAGCAACCGGACTACCGCGTCGCTCGAGACGCCGAGAAGCCGAACGGCCGGCGACGCAACAATCGACAGGAAGCGCATCGGTCTCGCGATGAGTGATGCGATTCGCTCCGCACGGGCGAGTGCTATCCGCTTCGGAGCCAGTTCGCCCAGCACGAGCGAGAGGTATCCGATCGCTGCCACCACCACGGTCAGGCCAATCGTTTCGCTGTAGGGTTCGAATTGGGGAACCAGCGCCACCTGGCTCGCGAGAATCCTGGCGAGTCCCGCACCTGCTACCGCTCCGGCGAGGATGCCAATAACCGTAATGCCGATCTGAACCGTTGACAGGAAGCGATTGGGGTTGTCGGAAAGCTCGAGCGCGGCGCGAGCACCGCCATCGCCACCTTCCGCAAGGTGCTGCAGCCGAACTCGCCGCGATGACACGATCGACATCTCAGACATCGCGAAGACACCGTTTGCCAGGACGAGACAGAGCACGAATAGGATTTCAAAGACGATCTCGGACATCGGCCGACATGCTACCGCACAGTCGGCAATGTCGCTGAAGTGAACGCCGTGGCATTCGCGTTCGCACGATCCTGGCCCCTGTATCGAGAGAATAAAGTCGGAAACTTAAGGCCCATGAGCCACTCTTTCTAGATACGGTGCTCAATGGGAATTCCAGCTTCGATCGGGCACCACGCTTCGTGCCGAACCACACAATGTATTCTGGCGCGCGAGTCGTCGTCTCAATAAGGATCGCCGAAGACTTGGTGTACGTGAGTGGAAGCTTCACCACGGCTGGCGGTAGACCCTCCGTAGGGTTTGCAGGATGGCGGCGCTAATGATCCATGACGTCACTGACATTTGCACGTCTCGCGCATAGGAGCGTGGCGGTGGCGCACGGGTCGATCCCAAGTTCATCCGACTGTTCTACGACGGGCCATCCGGGAGCCTGACCCGTGCGCTACCGCGCACGGTACTGATGAGTTGAGATCACTTCCTTGAGACACAACAACAAGTCGTCGTGTCACTTCGTGGTCGTCTCAAATCACAACCGCATCGGCATGATCACGTATTTGTAGTCGTATTCGTCGCCGGTGGCCGGGCGCATCTGGGCCTGGCTCTGGCCGTCCTTGAACTCGAAGGCGATCTGACCTTCGCCCGCGACGTTAAGGAAGTCGGTCAGGTACTGCGCGTTGAATCCGATCTGCACGTCGGCGCCGTCGTAGTCCGTCGCAAGAGTTTCGCGAGCTTCTCCGACCTCTGCCGACTGCGACATGATCTCGAGGCGCTCCATTCCGAACTGCAGTTTGACCGCACGCGATCGCTCGTCGGCCATTAGCGCCGCTCGTCGTATGGCGCTCTGCATCTCGGCTCCGTCGATGCGTACCGAGTTCGGCGTCTCCTTTGGCATTACGAGCTCGTAGTTGGGGAACTGGCCGGAGAGCATCCGTGAGACGAGCACACGGCCGCCGATGCGGAAGAACAGGTGGTTCTCGTCGCGTGCGAACTCGACAACGTCGTCCGATTCGGTCGTCAGCCTCAAGAGCTCGGCAAGGGTCTTTCGGGGGATGAGTGCCTTTACCTCCTCACCGTCGGCCGGCGCTCCGGTGTCAAGACCGCTGCGATCCACGAACGACAGACGATGTCCGTCAGTCGCTACCATTCGAGCCGATCCGGCCTCGAGCCGGAAGAACGCGCCGTTGAGCGTGTAGCGCGACTCTTCCTGGGTGATGGCAAAAATCGTCCGGTTGATGAGTGTGCGAAGTACCTCGGCAGGAATCCGGTACTGCGACTCGATCCAGCCTGGAACAACCGGAAAGTGCTCGCGTCCCTGGCCGACGACCTTGAACTTCGAGCGCGCGCAGTCGATGACGACCCACTCGTTCGACTCCTGGGTGAACCTGATTGGCGCGTCGGGAAGGTTCCGGACGATGTCGAAGAGCTTGCGCGCGCTGACGACCATCGATCCTTCGGTCTTCACCGCGGCAGCGGCGCTCGTTCTCAGGCTCACGTCCAGGTCGGTGCCGAGTATCAGGATGCGCCCGCTGCCGTCAGACTCAATAAGCAAGTTCGACAGAATCGGGATCGTGTTCTTTTTCTCGACCACACCCTGAACAAGGTTCAATTCCTTGAGCAGATCGCTCTTCTCGATCGTGAACTCCATGTGCTCGCTGCCTTTCGTTTCCAGATTGTCTGCTGATTCGTTGTCGGCCGACTGCGGGCCGCGATGATACACCGAGGGCGACCGCTTCGCCACCAGTGCCTGAACTGTCAGAAGCTGTCAGACGACCCCACAGAGGTCCAGGATCGTGATTCGAATCGCCATCCCGAAAAGACCTCGTCGTGAACGTCGAGGCCGATTCGGACGATGTTGTGTCGACGCGCGCTTTTTACTACTGATTGAGACATGAAAATCATGGACAAACATGTAGTAGAGAAGATAGGCGCTGTGGAAAAGTTGATCATTCAGCTCAAGGTGTTGATTGCAGGAGGTTTAGTGCGATTTCCTCGCTGTGGAGAACCCTGTGGAGATTCGACTGGATGACCGCTGCTTCTGTGGAAATCTCTCTTGGTGAACTCATTTTCCACAGGATTCACAAAGTTTCCACAGAGGTGATTGTGGAAAAAATCGGTAAGTCTATTTGAGACTGGAGATTAGGCTGTTGATAAGCCTGTGGAAATCAGATTCGCGCTCATAGAGGTCAGTGATCTTGTTGACCGAGTGGATGACGGTCGTGTGGTGCTTTCCACCGAACTCGCGGCCGATTTCTGGAAGGCTGGCTTTCGTCAGGTGCTTGCAGAGGTACATGGCGACCTGGCGTGGAACGGCAACGGATCGAGCGTTGTTCTTGCTCTTGAGGTCGGCGACACGAAGACCGTAGTGGTCGGCAACCGTGCGCTGGATCACCTCGATGGTGATAGTCCGGCCGTCGTCCTCCATGAAACTCTTCAGTACTTCCTGGGCCAGATCGATGTCGAGATCCCGACCATTGAGCGATGCATAGGCGACGAGTCTGACGAGTGAGCCCTCCAGTTCACGGATGTTCGACTTGATCTTCGACGCGATGAAGAGCGCTACGTTGTCGGGGAGTTTTATCCGCTCGATCTCCGCCTTGCGTTTGAGAATCGCGACTTTTGTCTCGAGGTCGGGCGGTTGGATGTCGGCGATGAGACCCCATTCGAAACGTGAATGCAGGCGCTCCTCGAGTGTCGGAATCTCGCGGGGCGGGCAATCCGAACTGATCACGATCTGCTTCTGTGCGTCGTAGAGCGCGTTGAAGGTGTGGAAGAACTCTTCCTGCGTCCGCTCCTTGCCGGCGAGAAACTGGACGTCGTCCATGAGCAGGATATCGATGGAGCGGTACTTCTCGCGAAAGCTAAGCGTCTTGTCATAACGGATCGCGTTGATGAGTTCGTTCATGAACTTCTCGGACGAGATGTAGCTGAGTTTGAGGTGCCGGTTGCGACTCTTGATCGCGTGTCCGATCGCATGCATCAGGTGCGTCTTGCCAAGACCCACGCCACCGTAGATGAAGAGCGGGTTGTAGGTCTTCGCCGGTGCCTCGGCAACGGCCTGGCTCGCCGCGTGCGCAAACTGGTTGCAGGATCCGACCACGAAGGTCTCGAACGAGTACTTCGTGTTGAGAGAAAGTTCCGCGGGTTCGAGGTCCATGAGTTTCATGGACGGCAACGGTCCGCTCGGCCTTTCGGTGGAGGGGTCGGTCTGATGTGTCACCTCGGCGAGCTGGTAGACCCCGGTCGGAGCCGTCGTTCCGCCGGATTGCGCGAGGCGATGACCGCTCGCGTCCCACCGGGGAGCGACTGGATCGCCGTTTCCATCCGTATGAGGTGGTGTCGCTCCGTTCCCGTCGTCGATCTGATAGGCGATCGCGACGTCCTTCAGGTCGAGTTCCTCGAGAGACTCTTCGAGGACATCGGCGTAGGTAGTCGAGATCCAATGACGGTAGGTCTCGTTCGGCACCTGCACGACAATCGTCCGATCGTCGTGCCTGGCGAGCGACACCGGTGCAAACCAGGTCGCGAAGCTGAGTGGATTGACGCGTCGTTCGACGGCGTGAAGGATCGAGGAGAACAGCTGTGTGTTTTCCATCATCGCGTTATGAGTCGTTTCATTCTGTCGTGTTTGTTGTTTCGGGAGCGTAACCGACTGTCGTTTGTCGCAGTCGTTAAGGTAGCGCCTTCACCGGGACCTCGTTATCGAGTAATGCACCATTACCTCGAAGTGACTGTACGGACTGTCCGTTCTCCGCTTTTCCACAGGAATTTCACACACATGGAATAGCTTCTATGAACAGGCTCTAAGTCTGATCCGATGAGTGGTTTACCTTGTTGAAAAAGAGCGGCGACATCCGGACCGTAGCACAGGGTCTGGGGGTCGACAAGTGAAAAAAGGGGGACTCCTGTGGAAATCCAAAACGGCTGGTTTTTCGGCGAAAACCGGTGGCCGGACCTGGTGCGAAGGGGCGGAGAGACGTGGCCCGAAGGTCCGTGATCCGGTCCACGAGGCACGATACGATGGCGACAGAAATGAAACGTTTCGGACATGCTACGTTCCCGGACGACAGGCGCGACAAAATGCTGGTCCACACCCGATCGACGACCGAATTGCGTTTTCCGGAGTGCGACGCGAAGCTATTGAGCGGTAGGAACATGTGAGTCTCGATGGTCGAAAACGTCCCATGTCCAAGATTTCCACAACCAAAAGCAACCTTATCAACACGATTTCCACAGAATCTGTGGATAAAAGTGGGGAAAAGTGGAAAAGTCGCGAAAATCCGTGTGAAGTCGAACGGTCTTTCGTCTTGCGGCTCTCGAGATGCTACTTTCTAACTTCAGGTCCGCCTGAGACGGGCGCCGATGTTTCTCAAAGCCGGGCGGGCAAGTAGTCACCTATCTGATCTGAGCGGGACTCCGAGGGCTCGGCCGAGTGGATGCAGTCGGGCGATATCGTGAGTCGGACCGCCGATCGCTCGATCGAATTCGATGGAACAATCCTTCGGTCCGAGATTCGATTCGACATTGGACCGGACGCTCCGAGATGCTCGCTCTCGAATGACGCCCGGCGCAGTCCGGCAGCGGAACGGCAACCGCTTCACAATCATGGTGTTGCCAGGGCTTTCATGACTTGACGGATCGCTACCCGCCCGGTATCGTCCCTCGTTTGCGACTCCAATCAAGAAGCGAGGCGAGACTCCAATGAAGCGCACATTTCAACCGAACAATCGTCGCCGGGCCAAGACGCACGGCTTCCGGCTCCGCATGAGCACGAAGGCCGGCCGTCTGGTGCTCAAGCGCCGCCGAGACAAGGGCCGCAAGCGTCTTACGCCGGCGCATTACTAGGCACCGGCGCACGCGTGGACGAATTGCGGCCGATCGAGCCGCCGGACGAGCGTTTCCGCAAGTCCGACAGGATCCTCAAGCGCCCGCATTTCCGCCAGATCTACAGTTCGGGCCGGAAGATCCACACGTCGCTATTCACGGCGTTTGTCGTAGCGTCGGATCGGGTCAGCCCACGTATCGGGTTCACGGTAACCCGCAAGGTGGGCTCTTCGGTCGAACGCAATCGGTGCCGGAGACTCCTGCGCGAGGCGTTTCGACGAAACAAGGCGCTGGGGCTCGGACTGGGAGTGGACCTCGTGATCAATGCGAAGCGCGAACTTGTGAAAGCGCCTTACGCCGGGGTCGAGGCCGAAGTGAAGAGAATGTTCGCGAGGATCCGATCGTGAGGGTCATCGCCGTCGGCGCCATCCGCCTCTATCAGAGGTTCCTCTCGCCGCTTCTTCCGCGCGCCTGTCGATTCGAGCCGTCGTGCTCGGAGTACACCCGGCAGGCCATCTCGCGTTACGGGGTCATCAAAGGGTCCTTCATGGGGATCTGGCGCCTGATGCGGTGTCATCCATTCCATCCAGGCGGCTACGATCCGGTTCGGTAACGTTTCGGCAGGACAATTGAAGTAGTTCATGGAAAAGCGACTCCTGACGGCGATCCTCCTCTCGATTGGCATCCTCTTCGGATGGCAGTTCTTCATGAAGGCGTATTATCCGCCAAAGCCGGCGGCGCAGCTCGCGAAGAATCCGGAGACGGCTGCACCCACGGCGGTCCCGGCGGAAGGGCCAGCGGCAACGACGCCTGCTCCCAAGCCGACACCGCCTGGACCGACGGTTCCGGCCGCGGCGCCAACGGACTCGGAGCCCGAGCGCCTGCTCACGGTGCAGACGACTCACTGGACGGCGAAGTTCTCGAATCGAGGCGCCGTACCCGTGTCGTGGGTGCTCACGGCCGGGCCGGATGACAAGCCGATTCAGGCTGCAGACGGGACCGCTCTCGAGCTCATTCCCGAGGTCGGCGTGCAAGGGATCGGAGCTCCGCTGCGGGTGAGCGTTCCGGGCGACGACGACACGGCTACGAAGCTCAACACGTCAACGTATCGAGTTGAACTTCGAGATGCGTCCGGAGTTGCCGTACCCGTCACGGCAGACCAGCCAATCATCATCGCCGACGAGCAGACAATGGACCTGGCGTTCACGCTGGTTAATGCGGCGTCTGGCCAGACGTTCACCAAACGCTTCACGATCGTGGGAGGCCTCTTCGATCTCGGCATCATGGTCGAGGGCACGCCGGTGCCGCCTCCGATGGGGATTATCGTCGGGCCGCGCATTGGCGACCAGACGATCCGAACGGAGGGCACCTACGCCTACTCTCCGCCCCTTGCGGCCGTCGCGGGTGAGGATGGCAAGGCGACGTACGTTCACGGGGGCGAGGTGGTCGACGGCGGATCCATGACGGTCGAGTCGATTGCCAGGTGGGCCGGGATCACCGACAACTACTTCGCGATGGCTGTGGCAGCTCCGAATGAAGCGCGGTCCGCGGCGGTCGTGTCGAACGTGAAGCTGCGGTACGACGAGAAGGACGAGAAGAACCACGATTTCCTGTCCGTCACGATGCCGATCTCAAACGGAAAGCCGATGCGGCTGTTCGTCGGACCGAAAGATCCTGATCTGATAGAGGCAGTAAACGAGCGCGCCAAGGCCGAGATCGGAGCGGCCATCGACTTCTCGGAGCTCATCAATTACGGCTGGTTCGGGTTCCTCGTGCGGCCGTTGATACCGGTCATCGACTCGACGCTCCAATTCACGAATCGCTTCACCGGCAACTATGGCTGGTCGATCATCGTCGTGACGGCGCTCTTCAATCTGTTGTTCTTCCCGCTTCGATACAAGAGCTCGGTCTCGATGAAACGCGCGGCAAAGCTGCAGCCGCGAATGAAGGAACTGCAGGAGAAGATGAAGAAGGTCAAACCGACGGACCCGGCCTTCAAGGAACTCCAGGCGGAGCAGTTCGCCCTGATGAAGGAGGGCAATCCGCTGGGCGGTTGCCTGCCGCTACTCGTGCAGTTTCCGTTCTTCTGGGCTTTCTTCGTGTACTTCACGACGTCGTTCGTCGTGCGTCGGCAGCCATGGATTGGCTGGGTTCAGGACCTGACGGCGCCGGATCCTCATTACGTACTTCCGGTTCTGATGTGCGCGGCGCAGATCGGATCGATGCTCGTAATGCCGATGCCGAACTCGGACGATCCGGTCATGAAGATGCAACGGCGGCTCATGACCTGGGTCATGCCAATCGTCTTCACGTACTTCTTCTTTGTCGCGGCGCCCAGCGGACTCATGCTCTACTGGATGACGCTCAACCTTGCGGGAATCGGTATTCAGTTCGCCATCAACAAGATGATGCCGCCCGATGTGAAGGACGTTCCCGCGCCGGCAGCGGTGGGGTCGGGGAAGAAGGCGAAGAAGGGCGGTTCGCAGGAGTTGGTCGGGAGCGAGAAGTAGCCAATGAAGGACGAGATTCTTGAGTTCGTCGACACTATGACCGAAGCCGCAGGCTTCGATCTGGAGGCCATCGTCGAAGCGCACGGTGAGCCGGGCGATTATCGCGTGGTGCTCTCCGGGGACGACCGGGGCCTGCTGCTGAGTCGTGGCGCGGAACTGCTCGACGCCATCGAGTACGTGACGAACCGCGCTTTCGGGAAGCAGATGAAGCACGACGCGAAGATCGTTTTCGACTGCGGGAACTACCGGAAGATGCGCGAGCAGGAACTCCGTCTCATGGCGATCAAGGCTGCCGAGCGCGTGCGCGACACGCGTCAGCCATTCACGTTCGAGGCGATGTCGCCAAGCGAGCGACGGATCATTCACGTGACGCTGGCGGAGGACGCGACCGTTAGCACTGAGTCTGTGGGTGACGGTTCAGAACGGAAGGTCCGCGTCGTCAGGGCCTAGTCGACGACACTCGAATACCGCGTCGGTGGGTCGCTGCAGATGCAGTCCGAAATGTTCGAGGACACCATCGTGGCCGTCGCGACACCGCCGGGACGCGGTGGCATCGCGATCGTTCGACTGAGTGGACGGAATGCACTCGACATCGCGCTCGCGTGCGTTCCGGCGGGATCGCGCCTCGGCGAGACGCCGAACCGGGCCGTGATCACGGACCTGGTGAATCCGGATCTGGCGGGCGAAATCCTCGACCGCGCGGTCGTCACGTGGTTTCGAGCACCGAAGTCGTACACCGGTGAAGACATCGTGGAGTTCTCCGTGCACGGCGCTCCGGTCGTTGTCGACGCCGCGCTCGGGGTCTTGCTTTCGCTTGGGGCTCGACCTGCGACGCCGGGAGAGTTCACCCTCCGGGCATTCCTGAATGGCCGTATCGACCTGACACAGGCCGAAGCGGTACGAGACCTCGTGAACGCGCAAACCGGCCATCAGGCGCGGCTTGCCCAGCGGCAACTCCGTGGTGAGCTCTCGCATAGGCTTCAGCCGCTGAAGGAGAGGCTGCTTTCGTTGATCGTCCAACTCGAGTCGACGGTCGAGTTTGTCGAGGACGACCTCGAGACGGAAAGCAGGGCGGCACTAGTGAAGGAGCTGGTTTCCGCGGCGGCGGATCTCGATGCGCTGACGGCGAGCTACCGGCTCGGACGGCTCGTCGCCGATGGGTTTGGTGTGGCGCTCGTCGGGCGTCCAAACGCGGGAAAGTCGAGTCTCTTCAACCGGCTTGTTCGAACCGAGCGTGCCATCGTGACGGCAATGCCGGGAACGACGCGCGATTTGGTGAGCGAGCCAGTCGAGCTCGAGGGGATACCGGTCCGGTTGGTGGACACGGCCGGACTACGTGAGGCCGAGAACGAGGTCGAGCAGATCGGTGTCGGCCGCACGCGCACGGCTATCGTAGACGCCGATGTCGTGCTCGTCGTCATCGACGGATCGCTCGACTCGAGTGACACAGTAAGGGCGTTGCTCGACGAGACGCGACACGCGACACGCGTCGTCGCGCTGAACAAGTCCGATCTTGGCGATCCGGATCCATCACTCGTCGAGGCGATCGAAGATTCCGGCGTAAGCCCGGTATCCGTCTCGGCTTTGTCGGGCGAGGGCGTCGACGAGGTTCGTCAAGCCGTCGTGCGGGCCATAGGAGGCAGTGCTGATCTCGCGCCTTCCGGTGTGCTCGTGACGAACGCGCGACATCACGAGTTGCTGACGCGGGCGTCCAAGGGAATGACAGCTGCGTCGGTTGCGTTGTCGGCAGGCTACAGTGAAGAGATTGCACTCGTCGGACTGCATGAGAGTCTACAAAGCCTCGGCGAGTTGACGGGTGAGACGGTAATCGAGGATATCCTCGGAAGGATCTTCGCGACCTTCTGTGTTGGCAAATGATGCGGGTATTCTGCTCGTTGCGATTGAGTTGCATGCTGCGAGGCAGCAGTCGCTGCGATCGAATTAACGGACGCGCGCAAACGCGATCGAATCGAGGCTGGTTCTGAGCACTGATCGTTACAACGAGCATTACGACGTCATCGTGATCGGCGCTGGCCACGCAGGCTGTGAGGCTGCACATGCGTCAGCGAGACTCGGCGCGAAAACGGCACTCGTAACGATCAATCTGGATCTCGTGGGCCAGATGTCGTGCAATCCGGCAATTGGCGGAGTCGCGAAGGGGCACATGGTGCGGGAAATCGATGCGCTTGGCGGCGTCATGGGAATCGTTGCCGATCGTACCGGGATACAGTTTCGGCTTCTCAATCGAAGTCGTGGTCCCGCGGTGCAGTCGCCACGCTGCCAGTCCGACCGTGCGCAGTATCGAGTCGAGATGCGGTCGATCCTCGAAAAGACTCCAGGGCTGTCGCTACAGCAGGCGGAGGTCGTCGAGCTTCTGATCGAGAACGGACGTGTCAGCGGAGTCGAGTTGGTCGATTCACGGCGGCTTTCAGCCCGGGCCCTCGTTCTGACGACCGGAACTTTCCTGAACGGTCTTGTGCATATCGGCGACCACACGTTTGCGGCAGGCCGCTCAGGAGAGATGCCCGCAATACGCCTCGCTGAATCCGTTCGTCGAATCGGATTTCGAATGGGGAGATTGAAGACCGGGACTCCGCCTCGGCTAGACGCCCGGACAATCGACTTCTCCCAGATGGAAAGGCAATATGGCGACGACCCGCCGGTGCCATTCTCGTTCCTGACCAAGCGAATCGAGCAGCCTCAGATCTGGTGCCACATCGCGTATACGAATCAACAAGTTCACGATTCGATCCGCGGAAACCTGGACCGTTCCCCGCTCTATTCAGGGAAAATCGAAGGCACCGGGCCGCGTTATTGCCCTTCGATCGAGGACAAGGTCGTAAAGTTCCCGCAGAAGGAACGGCACCAACTCTTTCTGGAACCGGAAGGCTACGACACCTACGAGACCTACATTAACGGGCTTTCGACTTCGCTTCCGGTTGATGCACAACAGGCAATGCTCGAGAGGATTCCGGGGCTCGAACAAGTGAAGATGCTTCGCCCTGGATATGCGATCGAATACGACTTTGTCGACCCGACGGAGTTGCGGGCGAACCTCGAGACGAAGAGGGTCGCCGGTCTTTTTCACGCAGGCCAGATCAATGGAACGTCGGGGTATGAGGAAGCAGCCGGTCAGGGACTCGTGGCAGGCGTCAATGCGGCGATGCACGCACTTGGCCGCGAATCGTGGGTGTTCACCCGAGATCAGGGCTATGTTGGGGTCATGATCGACGATCTGGTAAGTCGTGGGGCGGAAGAGCCTTATCGTATGTTCACATCGCGGTCTGAGGCGCGACTCACCCTGCGCATGGACACAGCCGATCGCAGGTTGACGGAAACAGGCCGGCGCCTTGGCTTGGTCCAGGAGGACCGTTTTCAGGCATTTCGCTCGCGGTCGGCAAAAGTCGCTGCCATCGTACAGGCGATCGAAGGTGTGCGTGTCAGTGTAGGATCGGCGGTCGCCGACCGGCTTGCCGACGCCGGGATCGGAATCACTGGGACGACGCAGGTTTCGGCGTTGCTCAAGCGACCGGAGTTCCACGTGGAGCATTTGAGATTTGTGTTGCCGGCGAACGCCGTTGAAGGTGTGACCGATGAGGAACTCGGAGTAGTCCTGAACGACGAGAAGTACGCAGGTTACGTGTCAAGTCAGGTTGAGGCGTCCAAGCGTGCGCACGCGGCCCGAAAGCGTGTCATTCCTGGGGATTTCGACTTCGCGTCGGTTTCGGGGCTCTCAGCCGAGCAGATCGAGAAACTGACTCTCCGGCGACCGGAAACGCTCAGCCAGGCCGAGGCTGTCTCCGGGATGACGCCGGCGGCGGTGAACCTTCTTGCGGTCTATCTCGAACTCGGTGCTCGACGGGCAGCCCGTGGCTGACGATCTCTTTCGAGCTGCCATCCTGGCTGGCGGGCGCGACTTCGGGTTGGAGCTCGCTTCTGAACAGGTCGACCGATTTGTCACTCACTTTGAATTACTTGTTTCCTGGAATCGGAAGCTCAATCTCACTCGAATTGTCGATCCGACAGAAGCGGCCAAGTTTCACTTCCTCGAATCCGCGATGTTGTCTACAGTTCTCGAAAACCCGTCCACCAGTAGTCGCCGAGTCGTAGACATAGGTTCTGGCGCCGGGTTCCCGGGGCTCCCTCTGGCGTGTGTGTGGTCTGACTGTGAGTTCCTGCTCATCGAGCCGAGTGGCAAGAGGGCCGTCTTTCTGAAGGAAGCTATCCGCCGACTCGGGCTCTTGAATGTGACGGTCGCAAACGCCCGATACTCGGCGGCGAATGTTCGGGACTCTGACGTGCTTGTGGCGCGCGCGCTGGATGGGTTCGAGCAACTGCTCGAGTCCATCGTGACCAGCGTCGCTCCGGTAATCGCGCTTTTCACTGATCCCACTATGCTTGCACTCGCGTCGAAGTTGGCCCCCAATCGTGAGCTGAGGATCGTCGAGATTCCGGGATCCAAGAATCGACGCATCGGCATACTGGAGGGTTCGGGTTCCACGTGAAACCGCGCTTAAAGAGCCGCCCATGGACGTGTCACACGACTGAGTAAGACGCTTGCATCGCACGTCTCACGCATCAGTACCGGGCGCCGGAGCGCTCGGGCCGATCCCGATCGCCTGTGACGACACCAGGCACGAGCTAACGGAGAGGCTGACCCGAGCGCTACCGCGCCCGGTACTGATGCGTGGACCGCCCGTTCTTGAGAGCCGCTCTCCTACCTGCCGAGACGCTCTCGAGCCAGCGGTTAACGACGTTCAAGGACGCTGGCTCTCGCCGTCGGTGCCGTGTGCGGAGAGTTCGGTGGTGGTCGGCGGGCGCGCTATCAATAACTCCGAGAGCTCCGATGTCCGTCGTTTCACGTGGAACGCGCAACTTTTTGCGAGAGTCATCGATTATGGGGCCGAGGCGTCGGGCGGTTGAAGTCTCGGTCGGCCATGGTGTATTTCACTTGCAACCGACTGTGGTACGCTTCGCGCTCCTCCGGCGGGCCTCCAGCAGCAACAATGGGACGAGTCATAGCCATCGCCAATCAGAAAGGCGGGGTCGGCAAGACCACGACAGCAATCAATCTTGCTGCCTGTCTTGCCGTCGCCGGCAGTCAGGTACTGCTCATCGATGCCGACCCGCAGGCCAACACGACGAGCGGGCTTGGCCTTCGTGGGCAGCACCAGAGAACCCTCTACCACGCGCTCGCGATGAGCGAATCGCTCGATCGGGTCGAAATTGCATCGGGCCTCGACGGGTTGTCACTAATTCCTTCGGAAAGAAACCTGGCCGGCGCCGAGATCGAGCTCGTCGACATTGAGCGACGAGAATACCGCCTTCGCGAGATTCTCGAAAATCACCGGGACCGATTTGACTTCGTCCTTATCGACTGTCCCCCGAGCCTGGGACTGCTGACACTCAATGCCTTGACGGCCGCCGATTCGGTCCTCGTACCCATCCAATGCGAGTACTTTGCACTTGAGGGCGTCTCGGAACTCTGGGATACGCTGATTCGCATCAGGCGAAGTCTGAATCCGACGTTGGCCGTTGAAGGGTTCCTCCTCACGATGTTCGACGAGCGAACGAACCTCTCGAACCAGGTCATAGGCCGACTTGCGAGATTTTCTCGGATCGCAAGTCTTCGAAACTTCCATACCCCGCAACGTTCGCCTCGCCGAGGCTCCGAGCCATGGACAGCCGATAATCCTCTACGATCCGAAGTGCCGTGGATCGGAAAGTTACGTGAATCTCGCCAAGGAGGTACTCGCCAATGACAAGAAGAGCGCTCGGGAGGGGAATTAACGCGCTCTTTCAGGCGCCAGAGGCGCCCGAACAGGGCGAAGTCCTGCAAGACATCGATCTGGACCTGCTTGAACCTAGCGCCGACCAGCCCCGGACGGTTTTTCGGGAGCGAAAGCTCGATGAGTTGGCCGCGTCCATCCGGGCCAACGGAATCGTCCAGCCTTTGCTCGCGCGAAGGAACGGAGACAGATTTCAGATCATTGCCGGTGAACGGCGATGGAGGGCGGCGCAGCGCGCTGGACTTTCGAAAGTACCGGTCGTCGTGCGTGAGATACCGGACGAGCGCGTTCTGGAACTCTCGCTCATCGAGAACATCCAGCGCGAGGAACTCAACCCCATTGAAGAAGCGAACGCATACCGTCGACTCATCGACGGTCTGGGCATTACCCAGGAAGATGTCGCGCGTCGCGTCGGTCGCGACAGGTCTTCGGTCACGAACTACCTGAGGCTTTTGAAGCTCCCCGAAGAGCTTCAGCAATGGGTGGAGGAAGATCGCCTCTCCATGGGCCACGCGCGAGCATTACTCAGCCTTGAGAGTCCGGAGAGTCAGCGCGAACTCGCGCTCGAGGTCATCGCACGCGGATTGTCCGTTCGCGAAACCGAGCGGGCAGTCAAGCGACTGCTCGCTGAATCCGCGAGGCGAAACTCAGGCGCTGGTTCGGCGGCAGCAACAGGGCGGGCTGGAGCGCTATCGACCGATGCCAATCAACGTGCAGCGGAAGAGAAGCTCAGTCGCAGGCTCGGGACAAAGGTTCGAATCACGCCGATGAAGCAAGGAGGAAAACTCGAGATCCTCTTCTATTCCGACGCCGAACTCGACAACATCTACTCGATCATCATGGGTACTTGACGGATTGCCGATCGGTGGATTCCCGCCGATCCAGGAATTTTCGGTGACGAAGCGTAATTGCCGCACGACGGCCCCTGAACGCGATATCCACGACGGACAGAGTCGAAGCGAGGTAGCCAATGCTGTTAAGAAAGAAGAACAACGGGGGCGGAGATGGCTTCGGAGGCATTCTCTCCGAAGGTACTGAAATCGATGGAGAAGTTCGATTTGCGGACGAGCTTCGGGTCGACGGGCGAATTACGGGAAAAGTCCAGTCTGAACGCGGCCGGTTACTCGTTGGCGAGTCGGGCCACGTTGAAGCCGAGGTCTACGTCGCGATCGCGTCAATCAGTGGCACCATGAGTGGCACGCTTGTCGCGGCCACGAAAGTCGAAATTCACGCGACGGGGCGCTTCTACGGAAACATCCACTCGCCTGCCCTCATCATTGAAGAAGGCGCTGTCTTTGAGGGTAATTGCGAAATGGCCACAGGCTCGAGCCACCAGTACTCAAGCGACGGTAACGGTAACGGTAACGGTAACGGTTACGGTAATGGTCAGGGTGACGAGAGGCCTAAATCGAACTCGGTGGATCCTCCCCCCGAGATCGCCGAGGCGGCGACCCGTTAGCGGCGACAATTTCGTCACAGCCGATCAAGTCCGAAAATTCGGTAAACCATAGGAACTAAGGAGAAAAGTGGCCAAGCGCCTCACCGAGATGGTGGCCTGCGCTGGGTGAGCGTCGAAGATCGCTCCGCGCGATCTGGCTCAGGTCCTGAGCCGCATGCCCAGACAGCCTTATGATCCTCGATTGCTCGTCGGGTATGACACGGCGGATGACGCCGGTGTTTTCCTGCTCCGGGACGATCTGGCCTTGGTGCAGACAGTGGATTTCTTCACGCCAATTGTCGATAACCCTTTTGTTTACGGACAGATAGCGGCGCTTAATTCGCTTAACGACGTCTGGGCAATGGGTGGCGAGGCAGTCACGGCGCTCTCCGTGGCGGCATTTCCACGAAAGGGACTCCCTTTCGAGGTCCTCGGGGAGATATTCGCCGGAGGTCTCGACATTCTCATAGAGAACGGAGTGGCGCTTCTGGGAGGTCACACCGTCGACGATCAGGAGATCAAGTTCGGCTACGCGGTCACGGGCACAATCGACCCGAAGCGAATCCTGCGGAACTCTGGGGCCAGGCCAGGTGACGCCATCGTCCTGACGAAACCAATCGGCACCGGAATCGTGAGCACGGCCATCAAGTTCAACCGTGCCCCAGCCGACGTCGTCGAGGCATCGATGGCGACGATGCTCCAGTCCTCCAGGTCCGCCGCCCGGCTTGCACTCGAACACGGAGCGGTTGGCGCGACCGACGTCACCGGCTTCGGGCTTCTCGGACACGCTTACGAAATGGTTTCGGCGAGTGGACTGCACCTCGAGATTCGCGCGTCGGCCGTTCCGCTTCTTCCGGGCGTCGTCGAGCTTGCAAGAAAGAAGAATGTCACTCGCGGGGATGCAACGAACCGCGACTATGTCGACGGACACATCCGGATCGCGCCCGAGGTCGATCCAAACGTCGTGCGTGTGCTCTTCGATCCACAGACCGCCGGAGGGTTGCTCGTTGCGCTCGCACCCGATCGGGCGGATGGACTTGTCGACGCCCTTCGAGATGCTGGATACACGTCATCCACGGTCATCGGAGCCTGTTCCGAGCCCGTTCCGGGCGGGTTCCTCTCGATCGTGCCCTAGACCCGGGCATAGACCCGGGCAGAGCTCCTTGCTCAGTTGGCTACCTGTGGGCCTCATTGCCGGGATCGTCGAGATCGAATCGTGCCAAATGGCGGCGGCCAACGACAGGGAGCACTTTCACTTGAGAAACTCTCCTTAGGGTGCTAATTATTTGACTCGAGGATATGGCGGTCCTGTTCACACATGTCTCCGGCTCGCACAAGGGCCGTGTCGACCGGTTCTCCGAAGCCGTGGAGCGCATCCGCGTCGGACGAGCAGCTGACTGTGAAGTCCGCTTGTCGCCGGCCGACACCGTCGTTTCGTCGCATCACGCGGTCGTCAACCTCACCCCGCGCGGATATGTCATTCAGGATCTCGCAAGCCGCAACGGCACACTCGTCAACGGACAGGCCGTCGAGCGAGCGCCGGTGTCCGGCGGTGACCTCGTGCAATTGGGATTCGGCGGGCCTCAAGTCCGCTTTGACGTTGTTGACGAACCAAGCCGCGCCAGGGCCGAAGCCGACTTCTCGATATTGAGCTCGGTTCTCGAAGCCGGGGACGTCATCGCGAAGTACATGGCCGCCTACCTGAATGAGTTTGGTCTAACTGCTAGTAAATTCAATACTTTGCAGGTACTGCACGAGGAGCCGAAGCGCAGCGTCACCCAGAACGATCTGAGCACGAAGCTCACGGTCACCGGCGCGAGCATCACGGGCGTCCTCGACCGCCTCGAACGCGATCGGCTCGTGGCCCGGGAATCGCACCCTACAGATCGGCGTGCGAATCTGGTCAGGCTGACCGAAGAAGGCGAGCAGCTTGTGCAGAATGCGGCTGACCTTCACGCGGTCCGTACCCAGGAGCTCATCTCCTGCCTGACCGACGACGAGAAACGAACCCTGGTCGAACTTCTCGGGAAGCTCGTCGAGGCCGCCAGAAAAAAATCTTCCGAGCCGGGGCAACCCAGACATTCAATCGGCGTCTAAGCCCCCGAAGACGGTCGGGAACTGATGAGTTCAGTCTCCCGACCTTGTTTTTGACCAGATCGTTAGGCAGTTAATAGTTTGAAAGTTGATTTGTGATCGACACACCCAAAAATCCTACCCCGCGCTCGACGTCGCCGACGGACGATATGGCGTTGAGCTGAAAGCGGAGATTGCCCACGCATCCGTACCCACCCGAGAAAAGCACCCTCATCTGCCCGGCCTTTTTGGGACCTACTTACCAGAAAGGCCGGGCTCCTACCTTTTCAGGGCCATCTTCCCGGCGAATCTTCCACCAGCGTTTCACAGCCCTCCGACCGCACTGCTTGACTTCACCGATGCGCGGCCGGTCAAATGACCGGCAATGTCGCTCGAACATGAACTCACGGTTGCATTGGATCTCGCCCGGAAAGCCGGCGCCGTCCTCCTTCAGTTTTACAGCGGAGTCACCGGAGTCGAATGGAAGGACGAGCGCGAGCCCGTGACCGCCGCCGATCGCGCGGCCAACTCGCTGATCGTAGAGGAACTCGCACGGCTTTTTCCCGACGATGGTGTGCTCGCCGAGGAATCGCCCGACACGACGGGTCGCCTGCGCCACGATCGTCTCTGGGTCATCGACCCGATGGACGGCACCAAGGAGTTCATCAAGCGGAACGGTGAGTTCTCGGTCATGATCGGCCTGGCCATCGACGGGATTGCAACCGTCGGCGCGGTCTATCAGCCCACGCGGGATCGAATGTTCTATGGAACCGTCGGCGCCGGTGCTTTTCTGGTAGACCAGGGCGGCGAGCCCATTCCGCTTTCGGTCAGCACGACCAACGACACGACGTCGATGTCCGTCGCGGTCAGCCGCTCCCATCGCAGCCCCGAGATCGATGCCGTCCGCGCGGCGCTCGGCATCGAGCGCGAGGTTCGGTCCGGCAGCGTTGGCCTGAAGGTCGGCCTCATCTGCGAACGGGAATGCGACCTCTACATCCATCCGAGTCCCCAGACCAAGCAGTGGGACTCGTGCGCGCCGGAGGCCATTCTCGCGGCCGCCGGTGGACGGATGACCGATCTGAAGGGCAATCCATTCGTCTACAACCGTACCGATCTCTACAACCGGCACGGCATCCTCGCGACGAACGGCCGCGCGCACGAACAGATCCTCGAGCGCGTCGCCGAAGTCTTCACGAGCTGAGACGATTCATCGGGTGTCGGGGCACGCGCCCGGCTCGCGAATCCGTGCTGACAGAGGCTGCCGGATGGCGCAACGAAAAACTCCGCCGTCACTGCCGGACGCTGTCGAGTCGCACCGCGACATCGCCTGGCGCCGACTTCCGGAACTCGCCGTCGACTCGGTCGAAGAAGCCGAGCGGTTCGTCACGTCGGTCGGGATCGCTTGGACGCTCACCGATGTCCGGACACCGGGACCCTCGCTATACGTCGCAGTCTGCGGGCGCCGCGACGCGCACATGCCGCAAAACGTCCAGAAAGATCCCGAGGCGTCGGCGACGTGGGTACTCAAGGATGACCTCGCCCGGCGAGGTCGCGTCTTCTACGGAAAGGTCCTTAGAAAGCGGTCGACGCTCATCGCCCGCGAGCTCATTTCGCCGGTTCACGCGCTGCTCGGCATTCCGAAAAAGGACGAAAAGTCGCGGCTGTCGGCGGACGCCCGTGCGGTCCTCGCCGTCCTGAGGAAAGAGTGGGAAATGGCCTCGGCGGACCTCCGCAAAGACTCAGGCATCGACGAGCGCGCCCGGTTCAACAAGGCGATGGACGAGCTTCAGGCCAGCATGAAGGTCATCCCGGCGGAAGTACTCTACGTCCCGAAGTTCACGTACATCTGGGCTCTTGCGGAGGGACGGTTCGTCGACGAGCTCCGTTCGAAAATGCCGCGTGCAGAAGCGGTCTCCCGCCTTGCCCGGGCATATCTCGGCGCCGCCGGACAGACGGCGCGAGGCGAGTTGTCGAGCGTTCTGGGAATAGGACGTGCCGAAGCCGGCAAGGCGAACCACGCGCTCGTCGACGAGGGTTTCGCCGTTCGGGCTTCAGATGGCGTATACCGCCTGGCGTCGATTGGGACGGACTGAACCGGCCGGCCTCCGTAGCTCCGTGCCTCCGTGGCTCTGCGTGCGTAGCGTCTCAAGAGCTCCGCACGCAGAGCCACGGAGGCACGGAGCCACGGAGGCACCGGCTGCGCCACCGCGCTGCTATACTCCGGGCTTCCATGAAACGATTCGCCGCATTCGATCCGCCCGAGTACCTCAACTGGACTGCCGACCCCGGCCACGTGGCCGCCTATGCCGAGACGATCGCGCGCAGTCCGGAGCGCCAGGCCGTGGTCGCAGCGCTCACGGTCGACGACCTGCTCGCAATGTATGCGGGGTTGGTCCGGAATCGCCTGCACGACGTTGCATTGAAGCGCTGGGTGCGCAACGGCGTCATCTCGAAAGCCTGGCTCGGCACGGGCGAAGAGGCCACGACGATTGGCGGGGTTCACGCGCTCGAGCCAGACGATGTCGTCGCTCCGATGATCCGCAATGCGGGAGCATGTCACGAGAAGGGCATGTCGGTGGCCGACATGCTGCGCGGCTACCTGGCGACGGCCGATTCGCCGAATGCCGGCCGCGACCTCCACATCGGCGACATGACGCGTCACATTGTCGGGCCGATCAGCCATGTCGGAGCAATGGTGCCCGTGATGGCAGGTATCGCGCTGACCTTCAGGAAGACCGGGGAACGACGAATCGGAATGACGTGGGTCGGCGACGGATCCGCCAAGACCGGCGAGTTCTACGAAGGCATGAACCTGGCGGCGCAACAGCGCGTCCCGCTCATCGTCGTCATCCAGAACAACCAGGTCGCGCTCGGTACGAAACTCGGACAGCACCACCGCGGCAACTTCGCTGACTGGCCTCGAGCCTTCGGTATCGAGGGAGGCGTCTTCGACGGTAACAACGTCCTCGACGCGTACGCGGCGACGAAGCTCGCAGCGGACGCCTGCCGCGAAGGCCGCGGACCCGTTCTGCTCATAGCCGAGACCTTTCGCATGGGCGGGCACGCCACCCACGACGAACGCGAAGCGCGAGCCACCTTTCCGGCCGAGTGGTTTGCCGAGTGGGGAAAACGCGATCCGATCGGACTCTACGAGGAGTACCTCGTCTGACTCGGCATCGCCCGAGAGCGTCTCACCGAAACCGAGGCCGTTGTCCAGCTCGAGATCGACGGAGCCGAGCGCGAAGCGCTCTCGAGTCGCGACCTCGGTATGCCCGCGCCCGAGTCCGCGGCCCGCGGCGTCTTTCTCGAGGGCTGACAGAACCGCCGCGATCGGTCGCTGCATCGCGCCGGCGGCACAGGAGCACACCGATGACCGCGCACTCCAATCCGAAGTTCACTAACCGGCTCGCCGGCGAAACCAGTCCTTACCTGCTTCAGCACGCGCACAACCCGGTCGACTGGTTTCCCTGGGGTGAAGAGGCGATCGCCGCCGCCCGGGCCACCGACAAGCCCATTCTCCTGAGCATCGGGTACTCCGCGTGCCACTGGTGCCACGTCATGGAACGCGAGTCGTTCGAGAACGAAACGACCGCCGAACTCATGAACAAGCTCTTCGTGAATATCAAGGTCGACCGCGAGGAACGTCCCGATATCGACTCGATCTACATGCAGTCGGTGCAGATGATGACCGGTCACGGCGGATGGCCGCTGACGGTTTTCCTTCGACCAGATGGCGCTCCATTTTTCGGCGGAACCTATTTTCCGCCCGAGGACCGGCACGGCATGACCGGGTTCCCGACGTTGCTCGAGCGCATCTCGGAGATCTATCGCACCCGTCGCGACGACATCGACACACAGGCGACTGCGATGGTCGAATCCCTGCGCGCATCGACAAGAATGCCGCCCCGCGAGGGGGATCTCACGTTCGGCGTGCTCGATGAGGCGTTTCGGGCGACGACGCGAACGTTCGATCCGAAGGACGGCGGTTTCGGACGCGCACCAAAGTTCCCTGCCGCGATGCTCATGGACTTCCTCCTGCGATACCACGCACGCACAGAGCGGCCCGATGCGCTCCACATGGTCGAACACTCTCTCGAGAAGATGGCTTTCGGCGGCATCTACGATCAGATCGGCGGCGGTTTCGCGCGTTATGCGACCGACGATCGCTGGCTCGTGCCGCACTTCGAGAAGATGCTCTACGACAACGCGCAGCTCGCACGTGTCTACACGGACGCATTCCGGCTGACCGGCAAGCCGCTCTACCGCCGCATCGTCGAGGAAACGCTCGACTACGTCGTGCGCGAAATGACGGCGGAGGTCGGCGCCTTCTACTCGGCGCAGGATGCCGACAGCGAAGGGGTCGAAGGCAAGTTCTATGTCTGGACGGTAGACGAGGTGACCGCGGTGCTCGGCGACGAGGACGGCAGACTGTTCTGTTCATACTTCGACGTGACGAAGGGCGGGAACTGGGAGCACACGAACATCCTCAACGTCCCACGCGACATCGATTCGGTCGCCCGCATTGAAGGTGTCACGGTCGAGCGGTTGCAGCAGGCAATCGATCGCGGACGTCCCGAGTTGTACGCGGTCCGATCGAAGCGCGTCTGGCCCGGTCTCGATGACAAGACGTTGACGTCGTGGAACGGACTCATGCTGCGGGCCTTCACCGAAGCCGGCGTCGCACTCGATCGCGACGACTACGTGGACGTGGCGCGCCGGAATGCCGACTTCATCCTGACGCACCTCAGGCGCGACGGGCTGCTGCTGCGCACGTACAAGAATGGCGAGTCGAAATTGAACGGATACCTCGAGGACTACGCCTACACGATCGAGGGCCTCGTCTCACTCTACGAAGCGACGTTCGAACTGCGCTGGCTGCGCGAAGCGAAGTCGCTTGCCGAGACGATGATCGCCGAGTTCTGGGACGAGACGGAGGGAGGATTCTTCTTTACCGGCAACGCGCACGAGGAGCTCATTCGCCGCACGAAAGAACTGGAGGACAACGCGACGCCATCGGGCAACTCATCGGCGGCGTGGGGGCTGCTGAGACTGTCGGCGTTGCTCGGTAATCTCGAATATCGGGACCGGGCCGAGACGGTTCTCGAGGCGGCAGGCGGTGCGCTCGGACGGTATGCGAGGGCTTTCGGTCACGCGCTTTGCGCGCTCGACGCAATGGTCTCGACGTCAATCGAGGTCGCGATCGTCGGCGATCCGGCGGACGAGGCGGCGCGCGCGCTTGCGCGTGAGGCTCGGCGGCGATACGTGCCAGGGATGGTTGTCGCCGGAGCCTCGCCAGACGACTCTGAGTCCGCTGCGATGATTCCGGTGCTCCACGACCGCGGGCTCGTCGATGGGAAGCCCGCGGCGTATGTGTGCCAGGACCGGACGTGCGGGTTGCCGGTGACGACGGTGGAGGCGCTGGCCGAGCAGCTCGCGGCGATTTGATCCTTCTCTTGCGCGCCGCGAACGGTAGTGAGCGTCCCACGGACAGTCCAACGATTCCGAGTCCGCCCGTCTCGGTCTGCGATGCCGAGCTCCGTGTGACGCTCACTACCGTTCGCGGCTCGAAAAACGGGGAAGCTCAACCCCGCAAACGCTTCAACAACTGGATCTGTCCGGCGTGGTAGATGTCGTGCGCGGCGACACCGGTGACGAGTGCGAGGATCGTCGTGGTTCCCCCCGGAGCCGTCCTCGGCAGATCCGCCGGCTTGAGTGCCGCAACGGCGTGGCGCAATGCGACGTGCATGGTCACGAGCAGGGCGATGTCGGCCTTTAGCTCGCCGTCCGACGCGGGCGTCGTCGACGGCCGCACCCAGAAGTTCGACCCGCGAAGCGGAAATGATCCGCGCGGCGTGTCCGTCAACCGACGCTGCACCGAGTATTTCCAATACGCCGCGTGAAGAATGAGCTCCCAGATGTTCCGGCGATCCGGCGCGGGACGCCAGGCCGCCTCTGCCGGCGTCAGTCCGCGCAGAGAGCCCCGCAGGTTCGTACCGTGCCACGACTTGCGGTCGAACCCCTGGTCGATGATGTTGAGAAGCAGTTCGATCTCGGCGTTTCGCATGGATGCGGAATGTAGCACTCGACGAAGGGTGTAGCATCGTCGGCGGAAACCGCGGCACCCTCCGCGGTGTCGAATCCCACCGCAAGGAGAGATGACCGTGACCGCCAACGACGTGTTGAAGGAGCTCAAGTCACTTGGAACCGAAGCCTACGCCGAGATGATGCGGAGGCACCTGTCCGTCGACCCGATCTACGGCGTAAAGGTCGAGGACATGAAGAAGATCCAGAAGCGGATCAAGAAGGACTACCAGCTCGCTCTCGACCTGTACGACTCGGGCGTCTACGACGCCATGTACCTCGCGGGCCTCATTGCGGACGACGAGGCGATGACGAAGAAAGACCTCGAGAAGTGGGTGACCACCGCGAAGAGCCCGGGCATCAGCGAATACACGGTGCCGTGGGTGGCGTCCGAAGGTCGCTACGGCATGGAGCTCGGCCTCAAGTGGATCGACTCGAAAAAGGAAACGATCGCGTCGTCGGGCTGGCAGACGCTCGCGTGCCTCGTGGCGATCAAGGAGGACGCGGACCTCGACGTGAAGGCGCTTGGCGCGCTGCTCGACCGGGTCGCGAAGACGATCCACGACCAGCCCAACCGGGTGAAATACACGATGAACGGTTTCGTGATCGCGGTAGGTGGCTACGTCGAGCCGCTGACGAAGAAGGCAACGGAGGTCGCGAAGAAGATCGGCA
>JADIYM010000010.1:0-35000 GCA_016705245.1 Blastocatellia bacterium
GGACGGCCGCGGTGCCGACTCCACCGGCAGCCGCGTGGATCAGCACGGTCTGCCCCGGTTGAATGTTGCCGGCGAAATGAAGAGCGAAGTCCGCCGTGAAGTAGTTCACGGGAAAGGCGGCAGCAGCCTCGGCCGACATTCCCTCGGGCCGGGCCATGACGCTCGTCGACGGGGCGACGACCTTTTCGGCATATCCGCCGTGCGAGACGAGGGCCATGACCTTCTGTCCGGGAACGACCTTGGTGACCGAATCACCGACTGCCGCAACCGTGCCGGCGACTTCGAGCCCCGGAATGAACCTCGGCGGCGGCCCGCCCACGTAGAGGCCCCGCCGCATCATCACATCGGCGTAATTCAATCCGCACGCTTCGATATCGATGAGTATTTCACCGGGACCGGGTGTGGGATCGGGCAGATTGACGAGCTCGAGTTGGTCGGTACCGCCGAGGGCGGCTACTTCGATCGCGCGCATGCGTGTGACTCCTTCTGTTGGGTCAATTGGTGGTCTTCCGGCGGAACCGAAGTGTCGCGCAACCGGGCGGCGATGCGCAAATCGGTGCCTGCCTTTGCGTCTTTGCGCCTTTGCGCCTTTGCGTGAACTACTTCCTGAGAGCGAAGAAGTTCACGCAAAGGCGCAAAGACGCAGAGGCTCAGAAGGTGGACACTTCGTGCCGCGACCTAGCGCTTGCCGAGATTGACGGTGAGCGTGTCATCGGCGATTCGGGCCGACGTGCCCGGCGGAAGCGGCAGTCCCTCGTCCGGCAAACGGGTGCCAAGCTTCTTCTCGGCGATCCGTTGCAGCACCGGCAATGCCCATCGTCCCGAAAACGGCACCCAGATCCTCCCGACCGAAACGCTGACGTCCGAGAAGGACAGTCGATTGTTCGCAGTCGTCAGGCCAGAAAACTCGACACGCACACTCACGCGCCGGTTGCGCAGGAACGCCGGTATATCGGCAAGCAGGTCCGCATACTCCGGATTCTTGGACAGGCGAGCGCAGTCAATCGCCGCGTAGAGCGTCGCCGAGTCGAGTCCGAGGTCGACGCGGGACGCGCGCAACGCCGATGCGTCGGATGGATCGCCGAGGAACCCGTTCAGCGCTCCTTCCGACAATGTGACCTTCGGGTTCTTCGGCGGCACGTCGCCTTCGACCGACACGTAGATCTGTCGGAGCGCCGTCTTCACCTCCGCGGTACCCGAATCCGACACCGCGACCGCCGGCGGTTCGACGAAGAGCACCCAGTCGATGACGGCGTCGAAGACCCACGGCGCGAACAGCCAGGTGAGCAGAAGTGCTCCGCCGGCGAGTCCGATGATTGAGACGCAGCCGATGCAGCCCTTCCGGGCGGTTTTCAGACCGAACATGCGAAGAAGGATCTCACGTGGTGCGCTCGGCGGTCACGCGCGAACCCTCGCAGCGATGGCCGCACCGGCCTCCGTTGTCGACAGCGACCCGCCAACGTCCTTCGTGAGCTTCCCGTCGTTTATGGCCTCGACGACGGCGCGCTCGATTGCATCGGCTGCGGACTTCTGGCCGAGATGCTCGAGCATGAGGCCGGCCGCGAGCACGCTTCCGATCGGATTCGCGACGTTCTTTCCCGCAAACTGCGGTGCGCTTCCGTGTACCGGCTCGAAGAGCGAGACCCGGCCGGGATTGATGTTTCCCGATCCCGCGACACCGAGGCCGCCCTGAAGCGCAGCGCCGAGGTCGGTGATTATGTCTCCGAACAGATTGTTCGTGACGATGACGTCGTATTGCCCTGGGTCGAGCACCATGAACATCGCCGTGGCGTCGATGTACTGCGCGTTCGTCTCGATCGTCGGATGGCGCTCGCCAACCTCCTTGAAGGCTCGCCGCCAGAGATCGTGGCCATACGTCATCGCGTTCGACTTGTCGGCGAGAGTGACCTTACGACGCCCCGTACGTTCGGCGAGGTCGAACGCCGCCTCGATGATTCGCTCGACGCCTTTTCGCGTGTTCACCTCTTCCTGTATCGCGATCTCGTCGGGAGTGCCCTTCTTGAAGATGCCGCCCATGAACGTGTAGAGCCCCTCCGTGTTCTCACGCAGCACGACGAAGTCGATGTCGGCGCAGGTCCGTCCCTTGAGCGGCGTCAGCGAATCGGCGAGCAGCTTCACCGGACGCAGATTCACGTAGAGGTCGAGCTTGAACCGCAGTCCGAGAAGGATGTCGGCCGCGTGGCGGTTGTCGGGCACGCGCGGATCGCCGACCGCCCCGAGCAGGATCGCATCGTATTCGTTCTGGAACATCTCGACGGCTCCGTCGGGGAGGCTCGTTCCGTCGCAAAGGTAACGGTCCGCGCCCCAGTCGAACGCGGTCTTCTCGATCGAGAAGCCGAACGCCGTTTCGGCCGCCTCGACAACGCGGACTGCCTCCGCGATAACTTCCTTACCGATTCCGTCGCCGGGAATGATGGCTATGCGCATGCGCTCCTCGAGTATTCGTCAGTGTCTCGGTCCGGCCTCCCGCGGAGAAGGAGTGCCGAAGCGGACACTCTCCTACCCGGTCGGAGTGGCCGCGTCAACCACCGGCGCGACCGGGACGTGTTTGCGGCTGCGACGTTTGCCGAACCGAGCACTCGTGCCGCGCGTAGTTCACGCAGAACAGGCAGCCACCGTTCGAACAGGACACCGCCGCGAGCCGGCTCCGCCACGGCAGGTCAAGGACCGTTCGCGTCGAATTCAAGAGAGTGCCATCACGTGACCGACACACCTCCCCGCAGTCCGGGCGTGTTTTTCCCGCCTCCGCTCCTCTTCGTTCTCGGTATTGGCCTGGCCTGGCTGATTGGCCGGGCCGTGCCGCTCCCGCTCGCGCCCGACGCTCTTCGACCCGTTTCGCTCCTGGTTGGCTATGTGGCCATAGCTCTCAGTTCAGCGACGATTACTTGGGCATTGGTGACGTTCCGCCTGGCAGACACCGGCATCTATCCGAACCAGCCGGCGACTTCCATCGTCGCTCGAGGTCCGTACCGCTTCAGCCGGAATCCCATGTACGTGGGGTTGACGGTCATGAGTCTCGGCATTGCCCTCGTCGCGAACTCGTTGTGGATGATCGCCGCATTGCCGTTTGTGCTCTGGCTGCTGACGGTGCTCGTCATTCGCCGGGAAGAGGCCTACCTCTCGAGCGCATTCGGCGAGGCATATGCCGAGTACCGCCGCTCCGTCAGACGGTGGTTGTGACAAACCAGTTTCGTGGCCGTGCGTTTCCCGTCCAGTGGTGGGTCCGCGGCCGGCTGCGTCGCGGGGTCGGCCTGCGGCCGACGGGGACCGCCTGGACGGCCCCGATCGGCCTGGACGGGTGGCCCCGGTTCGGGTGTGGGGACGCGGGGCCCGCGGGCCGGCCGCCACTGCGGGTCCGGGTCGGCCTGCTGCCGACGGGGACCGCCCCCGCCCGCCCCCCCCCCCCCCCCCCCCCGCCCAGAACCGCGAACGCAGTGAGCGGCCGGCCTCTCCCGCCCAGTGACCGCACGCCGGCGCGCGCCGCCACCGACGTGGAGGCGCGCCCCCGCCGGGTCGGGCCCGCCGGCCGACTACCTTCGGACGATCGTAAAGATCGCCGGAAGCGAGGCATAACCGTTTCACCGACGATCTTGAGGCTCTCGGCGCTGACCTTGTCGAGCGTGTCGTCAGGCGTGTGCCAGTAGGCATTCGTCGGTCCGCCGTCACCGTACCGGTCGCGACTCGTTCCGAACCGGAAGTCGATGAGATCGACGGCCATGACGCCCGCGGACAGGAACGGGACGTGGTCGTCTTCGATCCAGAACGTTTCATTGACGAAGTGCTTCGAATAGCCGAGCGACGCCGCGGTCTTCCATATCGCGTCCGTCAAGGCTGCCGTCGAATGACCTTCTCGCGCGATGACGAGGTCCCGATCACCGATCATGTCGAGCAGCACCATGCTCCGGATCGTCCCGAGCTTTCCGGCTTTCTGGCGAGACGTGACGAAGTGGCGCGAGCCGTACGTGCTGTCTTCGTCCGACCATTCGATCACCGCTTCCTCTCCGTCGAAGAAGACGAACTGAATCGAGAGCTCCGGCTTTTTCGACTTAGCCTGTCCCGCAAGCACTCGCGCGATCTCGAGCAGCGCGCCCGTCGACGACCCAGCGTCGTTCGCGCCGACGAAGTTCGCCATCCGCTTCGTGTCGTAGTGACTGCCCAGCACGACCGCGTCAGCCGACAGGCCAGGCAGTTCGGCGATCACGTTCACCATCTCGATCCTGCCGGCCGGTGTTGTCGCGGTGAACGGCTCTTCGGTGACCTTCAGGCCGTACGAAGTCAGCTCGGCCACGAGGTACCGGCGGGTCTCGGCAAGCGCCGGCGATCCAGCCGGTCTCGGGCCGAACGCCACCTGCTTGCGCACGTGCTCGAAGGCCCGGTTCGCGTCGAACTCGGTCTTTGCCATCGCGTTCCCGTTCGAATTCGCGACCGGAGAGGTCGCCGCGTTCGCGTTGCGCGCGCCCATCGTGTCGGCCTGCTGCTCTCGGCATCCCGAGTGGGGAACGAGTAGAACGGCGCTCGCGAGAAGAACGGCGCGAACGCCTGTTTGCCACACTTGGTCGGCGCTTCGACTCATAGGAACTCGACCGTTGCGACGACTTCGGGCCCCTCGGTCTCATCGAACGACCCTGTCAATCCTGTTACACGCTGCCGCATCTGCTTTGCGTCAAGCCTGTCGATGCGCACGAACGACACGTCCGCGAGACTTGCGAGGAACACCTGCGACATTTCGTGATTATGGCCGGTATGCGATCGAACGAGCACGAAGCGCGTCGTGTCGGTGATCTGGCCGGCATCGACGGGTTCCCGAAGAATGAACTTCTCGGTCTCGCCGTTCGAGAAGCGAATGGTCAGCCGGTAATAGGTGTCGGGATTCGTCATGGTCGGTCCGTTGTCTGGTCGTCAGTTGGTTCGTCCGGCTTTACGGTCGTCTCGGAAGGCGCGGATGTCGGCTCGTCGCGCTTTTTCGATTCACGAACGACGCTGGCGGCCTGTTTCATGAGTGAGTCGACGGCCTCGTTCCCGGCCTTTAAAGAGTCCTCGAAGACCGCGCCGAAGAAGTCGCCCGCCGCCTTCAGGTTGATCTCTAGCGCCGTCGCCAGCCGCTCGCCGGCGGGCAATTCGCCGAAGGCCTCGAGGATACGCCGGCGAATGTCATCGATGTCGGATTCAGCGCCGGTTGACTCGTCAGTCGGCTTCTCGTCGGACGCACCGCCGCCGCACGCCTGTCCACCTTCGGCTCCCGTTCCCCAGGCCGACTTCCACGACCACGGGTCGAACCCGAACCAGCCAGCGGATCTTGCACGATCGCCGGCTTCGTCGCGATCAGCCGATTCGTTCCGTTGTGCCTGCTCGGCAGTGGCCCCTTCAGGCATCGGCGGACGTTCGGCTGCATCGAGCACCTGGACGGTGCATTCGGCGTCGCCGGTCTTCGCCTGACATCCGAGCCGGAGACTGCTGACTACATCGGCTTCCGAGAGCATTCGCTTCTCGGCGTCCGTGAGCGGAGAGCGAGAATGGACCGTCGACGATCCGCACTGCGCACGACGTGCACTCGCCGACACCGCCGCAGTGCAATTCGATGTGCACACCGAGCCGCTCGGCGGCGGCGGCTATCGACGTTCCCGAGGCGACGAGACCGTCCACCCCTTGCGGTTCGAAGCGGATCTGCGAAGCCATCACGTACCTCCGTGGGCCGGTTCATCCCGGACCCGAACCTGCAGGGGGGCCGGTCCAGTCTGGACCGGCCCCCGCGAGCAGCTACTTCTTCGCTTCCGGCGTTGCTGGCTTGTTGGCCGGCATGTCCGCGGGCTTTTCAGCCGACTGGCCACCAGTTGTTTTCGCGAGCCACGCCGCGAGCAGCTTACGCTGGTCGTCCTCGAGCGGAATGATCGGCATCGTGTTGTCCTTCTCGAGCGATCGCGGATTCTTCAGATAACCTTCCCACTGTTCGGGTGTGTGCTTGTCCTTGACAGTGAAGAGATTCGGCGCCTTGCCCGACCCCTTGCCGTCCTGACCGTGGCACAACGCGCACTTCGCCTTGAAGGCAGCGTGAGTCGCTTCGTCCATTCCCGGAAGGGCCGCGATCGCCGGGGCGGCGTTGGTGTTTGCAGGCGCGGCGTTGACGGGCTTGTTGGTGACGTTCGACACGTTCGTCGGCGTCGTCGGGTTGGAGCAAGCCACACCGGCGACGGCGGCGGCCATGGCGAACACGAGCGAAAGCGTTCTGGTCCTCAAGCGGGAGGTCCTCCTCGAATGGATTGCATCGCTCGGTCCGCGCCGCACCAGCGACGCGCAAGCGATTCGTCTGAGCCTACACGACCGGCAGACCCTACGCCAACCGGCGGTTCGGGTGCCCCGAACGGGAGCGGGCGGCCTGCCGTCCCCTTGTTCCGGTATGCTGTCGGATCAGCTACGGAGGAAGGCGACATGCCGCACGAGATCTTCAAGCCCGTCATTACCTCGACACCCGTCGACGAGATGGACCTGTATCCGCTCGACACGTTTCTCTATGAGTACCCCGGCAAGGAGATCGTCGTTTCCTTCACGATGCCGGAGTTCACCGCGATCTGCCCATTCTCGGACTTTCCGGACTTTGCGACGATCAAGCTCGATTACGTACCGAACCTCAGCTGCGTCGAATTGAAGAGCCTGAAGCTCTATGTGAACAGCTTCCGGGACGTGAGGATCTTCCACGAGCACGTGATCAATCGGATGCTCGAGGACTTCGTGGCGGCCATCGATCCGATTCGCGTCGAGATCGAAGGCGACTTCAACGTACGAGGAAACATTCACACGGTGGTGCGGGCGCGGTACGAAAGGCCGATGGAGTAGCCGCGCAAGAAGCTGGGGAGCTTCGCACACAGAGACACAAAGACACGAAGGCACAGAGAAGGCTTCTCTGTGTCTTCGTGTCTTTGTGTCTCTGTGCGCGAAGCTTCTTGTTCCCATGCAAATTGCGGGAGCGCCCATACTGGCGCTCCCACAATCGACATTCCGGCGCCTGCCGTCGCGAGGAACTGCTCATGCAACGCCTGGGCGCCCCGCCGTGCCATCCGCGGATGGGATTCCGCATTCTGGCCCGCGATCGAGACAGCGTCTGAGGAAGTCCGCCATCTCAAAGGCCCGCGTGGTGGTACGGACCTCTCAACTATCAACGGTGCTATAGACGCGGAACAGTGTCAGTTGGGTCCACATTATTTTCCGCGGGCGTCTCGGACACGGCTCCGGGAGCGAAGAGCTATCGGCGGCGACCCATCAGCGGCTTCCGAGATGAGCCCGGAGTCCGGTCATAGAGACGCGCTCCGGCGATGCCGCCCACGAGATAACCGACGAGCAACCCGCCCGTGTTGACGGCGAAAACTCGCCACGTCGTCGAGCCGGTCGCGACCGCAGCTGCAGCGTACAGGTGCGCGAGAATCCACGTCACGACGGCTGCAATCGAGCCCGCGCCTGCTCCGCGGCCCAGCGTCGAGCGCAATGCCGCATACAGCCACGCAATGAAGACACCGGCAATGAGGCTTGCGAGGGCCCGATAGAGCGGCAGCGCGAACGATCCGGTCAATGCTTCGCCGCGCAGCACGGCCGACCATGGCTCCGCGTCCATGAGCATGAGCAGCGCGATGTCGCAGAGATTGATGAGAGCGCCTGCGAGCAAACCCGCCAGGGCAACGCGCGGGGCATTGATCGTCGTAGAGAACAGGGCCACGGGCGATTCCTTGTCGCCGAAACCGGCTTAATTGCTGGGGTTGGGGGAGTCCCGCCGATTGTTGGCCTTTGCGGGTTCGCGGTCAAGTCCCGTGCCGGTCTCGCGGCTCACTTTCGTTTCGCTGGCACAGTCGAATGTAAACTGTTGCAAAAGTTCGGCATTCAGAAGCAGGACCAGTCAGGGACCGGGCGGCATCGCGTTGCAACACCCAAAGACATTCCCGGGTGCGAGGTGAAAAGGTGATCGGATTCTGCCTTCGTCGAGTAGTTCTGCTAGCTGGCATCCTCTCGTTGGCCGCCACGGCCTTCGCACAGTCGGCCCCCGGTACGGCCGATGCGAACAAGTTGTATCAGTCGAAGGAATGGGCCGCCGCCGCAAGGGCCTACGAGGCCATCGCGGCGCGAGAGCCGGGGAACGGCGTGGCGTGGTTCCGGATCGGGACGTCGCATCTCCAGCTCCGGGCATTCGACCGGGCGGTCGTGGGACTCGAGAAGGCCGACTCGCTCGGATTCGCGCCGTTCTTCACGAAATACAACCTCGCGTGCGCCTATGCGGGGCTCGGCCGTATCGACGACGCATTTCGCGCCCTCAATGGAGCAATCGACGGCGGCTACAAGAATGTCGAGGGGCTTGGATCGGATCCCGATCTGGCGAAGCTGCGTGACGACGCGCGATTCCCCGCGGTGATCGAGAAGGCCGAGAAGGTTGCGTTCCCGTGTCGGTTTGACAGCCGGTGGCGGGCAATGGATTTCTGGATTGGCGACTGGAACGTCTTCAACACGAAGGGACAGCAGGTCGGGACGAACTCAATCCATCCGATAGATGGAGGGTGCGTGGTGCAGGAGCGCTGGACGGACGCTCTCGGCGGCACCGGCGGGAGCATGAACTTCTTCGACGCGGCCACGGGGAAAGTTACCCAGGTCTGGGTCGATGCGCAGGGCAACTTCCTCGAGATGGCTGGCGAGACCAAGGACGGCTCGATGGTCGTTGCCGGCAACAGTATTGCGCGCGACGGGACGAAGACTCTGACGAAGATGACGCTTACGCCGTTGCCGGATGGACGAGTGCGCCAGTTCTTCGAGACCTCGGCGGATGACGGGAAAACCTGGACGCCTTCGTTCGAGGGGTTCTACGTGAAGAGGACCGCAGCGGCGAAGTAGCGGCCGGAGCCACCAATCGTGCCGTAAGCGCCTCCGCGCCTTTGCGAGTCCTTTGCGCCTCTGCGAGAAACTCTTCTCACGAAGGAGTTTCTCGCAGAGGCGCAAAGGACTCGCAAAGGCGCGGAGAAAGAAGCTATCGGGCAGTGCGCCCTATTTACACTTCGAATACCCGCAATCCAGACACACATCGCACCCGGAATCGTGGATGAACCGGTCTCCGCTGCACTCCGGACACGTCAGTCCAGTCACCATCGCGCCCTTCATCGCCCTCGCCGAATCCGGACGGCCGTCGAGCCGCCGTTTCGCAAGCATCAGGCACTCGGCCACCGCCTGCTCCGGCGACGAGCAGTGACGCTCGTTGAACCACAGCGAGTGCGTTCCGATGACCTTGTTGAGCGATCGCGAAACCTCTTCGGTTTCGAATCCGCCGCGCAGCATCTTCGAAGCCAGCAATCCGACCGACACCGAGAGCGGACCGGCCGTGAATACCTCGAGCACGCGCTCACCGTCGTGATTGACGGTCACGTAGAGATTCTGGCCGTCAAACGGAATCTGCCACGTCCACCCGGCCAATTCGCGAGGACGCGCGATCTCGGTCGTGCGGTCTATCGTCACCGCCGAGGGCGCCGCAGCTGACACGGCAGGCGCCTCGACGACCGGCAACGAGGTCGCCTTCTTCTCAGCCTTCGGCATGGCCGTCAATACCTGTCCGTCGCGCGAGCCATCGCGGTAGTAGGAGACCGCCTTCACCCCCATCTTCCACGCGAGCCGGTGGACCCGGTCCGTGTCCTCGACCGTCGCGTTCGACGGAGCGTTCACGGTCTTGGAGATCGAATTGTCGACGTGCTTCTGGCAGGCTGCGAGCACCCGGAGGTGATCGTCCGGCGAAAGCGACATCGCGTCGACGAAGTATGCAGGCAGATCGTCGCGGTGCTCGACGATGGCCTCGGCTGCGAGCTTGATCGACTCATCGTCGGTCGGATCGAGCTCGATGCCGAGCGCTGCCGCGGCAATCGGATGCGCGTACGTCCGCTCGCCGACCGTGTCGCGCCGGTAGTAGGCGTACGAGAAGTTCGGTTCGATGCCGGATGACGTCTCGGCCGCAAGCGAGATGGTGCCCGTCGGCGCAACCGTCGTGACTTCGTAGTTGCGCGGCGTCAGCGGAATGTCGCGCGAGATGCCGACCTCGTCATAGATGAGCGTCTCGTAGAGGTCGCGGTTCGGCTCGAACTCGGGCATCGGACCCTTCTCGCGACCAAGCTCGAGCGACTCGAGCCACGCTTCCTTGCGAATGAAGGACATGAGGCGGTCGGCGAATACCGCCGACTCGTCCGAACCGTAGACGATTCGCTTGTCGAGCAGCAGATCCGCAAAGCCCATTACGCCCAGGCCCACCGGTCGCGTCCGATGGACGGTGTCGTGGATCTCCGGCAACGGCCAATGGCAGACGTCCACGACGTTGTCGAGGAAGCGCACCGACAGGTGCACGCCTTCGCGCAGGTCATCCCAGTCAACGTCATCCGTTATCGGGTTGTAGTACTTCGCAACATCGATCGAGCCGAGGTTGCAGGCGTTGAAGTCGTGAAGCATCTGCTCGCCGCACGGATTTGACGCCTTCTTCAGGCCCATCGAGTGGCGGAGCGGATTCGACCGGTTCACGTTGTCGATAAAGACGATCCCGGGCTCGGCCCACCGATGCGTCGACGTGATGATCCGGTTCCAGATCTCCGGCGCATAAATCATTCCGGGCATTGGCGGCTCTTCGCCCCTGTACGAGTAGTTGCCGCCCTTGCCGTCGTTAGCCTTCGGATCCCAGATCGGATCGGTCCACGGCTTGCCGTCGAACTCGGTCTGGAACCACTCGCCGCGCTCGACCGCTCCGAGGAACGCATCGGTGATCGTCACCGAAATGTTGAAGTTCGTCAGCGACCCCTGGTCGTTCTTGGCGTGAATGAAGCGGAGGATGTCCGGATGCGCGACGGCCATGATGCCCATGTTCGCCCCGCGCCGGACGCCACCCTGCTTCACCGTCTCGGTCATCGTGTTGACGATCTCCATGAAGGAGACCGGACCCGACGCGATGCCGCGGCCGCCGCCGACCGAGGCGCCAGCAGGACGCAGCAGCTCGTACGACATTCCCGTCCCGCCGCCCGACTGATGGACGAGGGCGCACCAGCGCGCGTGATCCATTATCTGCGACAGGTCGTCGCGGACAGGAAGCACGAAACAGGCTGCGAGCTGCCCCTTGGGTTTGCCGGCGTTCACCAGGCAGGGCGTGTTCGGCACGAAGCGCCGCTCGAGCATGAGGTCGAGCATGGCTTCCTGGAACTCAGCCCGGCGTGCCGGGTCGGTTTCGGCGAGCGCCACGGCGTCAACGACGCGATGGCAAATTTCCGGCCACTCCTCGCGCGGACGTCCGTGCTCGTCCTTGAGGGAGTAACGCTTCGAGATCACGCGCCGCGCATTCAATCCAACCTCGGATCCGGTGCGCGTCCGGCCCGCTCGTCTCTGCTCCGTTGCGCTCATCGAGAGTCCACCTTTTCCCTTCTCATGATAGTCCGCTTGTGAAGCACTCACCCCGGAAAGGCTGCGAGGGCGATCGACCCTTCCGTTGCCCCGAGAGCCGATTGCGACTCTCACGGGAGCGGTCTCACCCTCGAATCCGCCGGCGTCCGAAGACGACTCGGCCACGCCTCTCACGTCCAGGAGGCTATGCGGTACTTGAATACCCGTCCTGCAAGATATGGTTGTTGTTAAGAAGAACTGCCCCTGAAGCGAGAGCCAGTCTAGACCGAAGGCGTCCGGTCGTCAACCAAAAAATCCACAAGATGTAGTGGTATCTGGAAAGCTAGCCACTATAAGTAGTTACGGCCATGTCCGGAATTCTGGACAGCCGCAGCCGTGAAACTGTTCGGGTTTCGTACGGGAGATCATAAGGGCTTTCACCCGTGTGAGTTACCTTCTTCACAAGGGACGATCGGGACAAGAGAGGCTCCGCGCCCAGGGCTACGCGGCTCCGCGACTCGGTGGCTCCGTGTGCGAAGCTCGTGCTCATCCCGGAACCACAATATATTGTGCCGGGTCACGGAGCCCGTTTTCGGCGAAACCCCGCAGGCGCAAGAGGCACGAGTCGCATGCTCCACACGCCCGGCCCTCCGGCGACGGGTCGTAACACGACGTGGTCAGTCCATAGTCGACGCCGAGCTCGAGCCCGCGCGCCACGATCTCGGCCTTCGTCATCGCAATGAGTGGCGTGTGAATGGTCAATCGCGATTTCCCTTCAACACCGGCACGCGTAGCGAGATTCGCCATTCGCGAAAACGCCTCGATGAACTCAGGCCGGCAGTCGGGATACCCCGAGTAGTCGAGCGCGTTTACGCCGATGAAGACGTCCTGCGAGCCAAGTACCTCGGCCCACGCAAGCGCGAAAGACAGGAAGATCGTGTTTCGAGCCGGCACGTACGTCACCGGAATTCCTTCGCCGATGGCTGCCGAGTCGCGCCCCTTCGGCACGTCGATGTCCGAGGTCAGCGCAGACCCGCCGAATACCCGAAGGTCGATCTCGGCCACGACGTGTTCGGACACGCCTGCTTCGGCCGCAACCCGTTTTGCCGCAGCAAGTTCGTTCGCATGCCGCTGTCCATAACGGAAGGTCAGCGCGTGGCAGTCGAAACCCAGGTCGCGGGCAATCGCCAGCACCGTCGTCGAATCCAGTCCTCCGCTGAGCAGGACCACGGCCTTTCGCGGCGTCGACATGCCTTCCCCCTCCTTCACGCGCGGTTGACACCAGCTTTCATGGAGCGATAAACACCTTTGTTTCGCGGGCGAATCACCGGCAGTCCATGTGCCGGCCAACCAGAGATCACAACAGAGAGACATTATCCATGAACATGCGACATCCGCTTCCGATTGCCGTCCTGCTGGCGGTCGTCCTGCTCGGCTCGCTGCCGATCCGCGCCGTTGCGCAGGGCGGCGCGGCGGCGGCACTACCGGCCGGCGTCGAGCGCGTCACGAGCGTTGAGGGCATTACCGAGTACAAACTGGCCAACGGCCTGCGCGTCCTGCTCTTTCCTGATCAGACGAAGCAGACGATTACCGTCAACATTACTTATCTCGTCGGATCCCGCCACGAAAACTATGGCGAAACCGGCATGGCTCACCTCCTCGAGCACCTCGTGTTCAAGGGCACGCCCAAACACCCGAACATTCCGCAGGAGTTGACGCAGCACGGCGCTTCCCCCAATGGAACGACGTGGTACGACCGCACCAACTACTTCGAGACGTTCGCAGCGACAGACGAGAACCTTGACTGGGCGCTCGACCTCGAAGCCGATCGCATGGTCAACAGCTATATCGCAAAGAAGGACCTCGACTCGGAGATGACGGTCGTCCGCAACGAGTTCGAGAGCGGCGAGAACTCGCCGGGTCGAATCCTGCAGCAGCGAGTGTCGTCAACGGCCTACCTCTGGCACAACTACGGCAAGTCGACGATCGGCGCGAAGAGCGATCTCGAAAATGTGCCGATCGATCGCCTCCAGGCTTTCTATCGCCGCTATTATCAGCCGGACAACGCAGTGCTTCTCGTCGCGGGCAAATTCGACGCCGTTCGCACACTCGGCGTCATCGCGACGAAGTTCGGTGCAATCCCGAAACCGGAGCGCGTACTCAACCCGATCTACACGGTCGAGCCGACCCAGGACGGCGAGCGCGCCGTGACGGTCCGCCGGACTGGCGACACGCAGCTCGTAATTACCGCGTACCACATTCCGCCCGGACTTCATCCGGACTATGCGGCGGTCGACGTGTTGTCCGAGGTGCTCGGTGACACGCCATCCGGCCGCCTTCACAAGACGCTCGTCGAGTCGAAGAAGGCTTCGTCGGCTTACGGATTCTCGTTCCAGCAGCACGACCAGGGCCTGATGATGTTCGGCGCCGAGGTGCGCAAGGAAGACTCGCTCGACGTGGCTCGCGACGAGCTCGTGAAAACGGTCGAGTCGTTTGCGTCGACTGCACCGTCGACCGAAGAGGTCGAGCGTGCAAAGACCGGACTCGTAAAGAACATCGAGCTCACGCTCAATGACGCGAATCGCGTCGGCCTGTCGCTCTCCGAGTACATAGCCATGGGCGACTGGCGGCTCTTCTTCATCAACCGTGACCGCCTCAAGACTGTCACAGCAGCTGACGTGCAGCGTGTCGCCGCAGCTTACCTCAAGCCATCAAACCGGACGACCGGCATGTTCATCCCGACCGAGAAGCCGGACCGCGCAGAGATCCCCGAGCGTCCCGATGTCGTCGCGATGGTGAAGGATTACAAGGGTCAGGCGGCCGTCGCCGAAGGCGAAGCGTTCGACCCGTCCCCGGCGAACATCCAGTCGCGCACATCGCTCGATGAGATTCCGGGCGGACTGAAGCTGACGTTTCTCCCCAAGAAGACGCGCGGCACCACGGTCAACGTGAATCTCGTCCTGCGCTTCGGCGATGAGAAGAGCCTCATGGGCAAGGCGACGGCGGCCGAGGCTGCCGGCCAGATGCTCATGCGCGGCACGACGAAGCATACCCGCCAGCAGATCAAGGACGAGTTCGATCGGTTGAAGGCCCGAGTCAACGTGTTCGGCGGCGCCACAAGCGCCGTCGCATCGATCGAATCGCCGCGCGAGAACCTACCCGCGGTTCTTCGCCTCGTTGCCGAGATACTTCGTGAGCCGGCATTCCCGGTCAACGAGTTCGAGTTGCTCGAGGAAGAGGCGCTCGCGGGCATCGAGAGCCAGCGCAGCGAGCCGCAGTCCATCGCGTTCAACTTCCTACAGCGCACGCTCAACCCGTACCCGAAGGGCGACATCCGCTACGTCGAGACGCCGGACGAGGAGATCGCTTCGATCAAGGCGACGACGATCGACGACGCGAAGGCTTTTCACCGCGAATTCTACGGAGCGTCGTTCGGCGAGCTCGCTGCCGTTGGCGACTTCGATCCGAAGGAGCTCAAGTCGCTCGTGACCGAGCTCTTCGGCAGCTGGAAGACCCCGAAGGGCTACACCAGGGTTCCGAACCCGTTCCTCCAGGTCGCCCCGGAAAACAAGGTCTTCGAGACGCCCGACAAGGCCAATGCTGTTTTTGTCGCGGCGCAGGTGCTGGAATTGCGCGACGACGAGGCGGAGTACCCGGCGATGATTCTTGGCGGCTACATGCTGGGCGGCGGGTTCCTCAATTCGCGTCTTGCCGTCCGAATTCGCCAGAAGGAAGGCCTCAGTTACGGAGTTGGCGCGGGAATCTCGGCGGCTTCGCTCGACAAGCGGGGGCAGTTCATGGCCAACGCGATCTACGCTCCGCAGAATGTCGCCAAACTCGAGGCCGCGTTCCGTGAAGAGATCGATCGGATGCTGAAGGACGGATTCACGGCCGACGAGATCTCGGCGGCGAAGTCGGGCTGGCTTCAGAACCGTCAGGTTCAGCGATCCAACGACGGCGGCCTCGCAAGCCGTCTCAACGGCTATCGGTTCCTCGGCAGAACGATCATGTGGGATGCGGAGCTCGAGGCGAAGATCTCGGCGCTGACGCCTGAGCAGATCACCGCTGCCATGCGAAAGCACCTCGATCCGAGCAAGTTCGTGATCGTCAAGGCCGGCGACTACGCGAAGGCGAGCGCCGCGACGGCCGCGCCGAAGTAGTCGGCTGAGCTGGCAACCAATGCAGAGGTGGGGCGTTCCGGACAGTCGGCACCCCACCCCTGCCTTCCCTCCTGACCTCTCGACTCGACCCGGCCGCAGGCGCCGGCCGTTCCAAGGACACGACAGACAATGAAACGAGTGCTCTTCGCGATCATTCTCGCAATCGGAATGGCCACTGCCGCGGCCGCGCAGCAGCCCGTCGGTTTGCAGGCCGAGGACCTTTTCAACTTCAAGCGGGTCTCCGAGCCGCAGATTTCTCCGGACGGACGCACCATTGCGTATGTGATCCAGACCTACGACAAGTCGAAGAACTCGTCGAACCGGCAGATCTGGCTCGTGCCGGCGGCCGGCGGCTCGCCGCGCCAGATCACTTCGACAGGATCTAATGACCGACCGCGGTGGTCTCCGGACGGGCGGCAGATCGCCTTCATATCAACGCGCGAAGGCGGACCGCAGATCTGGGTGCTCGACCTCGCCGGCGGCGGCGAGGCGCGCAGGGTCACGTCGATCTCGACCGGTGTTGGCGGCCACGCGTGGTCTCCCGACGGTCAGCACTTCGTGTTCGCGTCCGATGTTTACCCCGAGTGCGCCGACGATGACTGCAATCGAAAGAAGGCCGAAGCGGTCGAGTCCAACAAGGTCAAGGCGAAAGTCGCGACCCGTCTGCTCTATCGCCACTGGAACTTCTGGAAGGACGGACTTCGCACACACGTGTTCGTCGTCCCGGCAGCCGGAGGGGTCGCCAGGGACCACACTCCGGGTGACTTCGACGCGCCGCCGTTCGCGAGCGGCAGTCAGGATGGATACGGCATCTCGCCGGACGGAAAAGAGCTCTGCTACGCGACGAATACGGACGCCGTCGAAGCGACGTCGACTAATTCGGATCTCATGGTCGTTCCGGTTGGCGGAGGCACTGCGAAGCGGATTACCGGTGACAACAAGGGCTGGGACGGTAATCCGGTCTATTCTCCCGATGGAAAGTCCATTGCGTACCTCTCTCAGGAGCGAGCCGGATTCGAAGCCGACACTTTCCGAATCAAGATCCACGACAGGGCGACGGGCGCGACGCGGACGCTGACGGCGTCGCTGGATCGTTCAATTGACCGGTTCGTCTGGACGCCGGACGGCAAGTCGATGCTCTTCACCGCCGGTGTCGAGAGCTACGAACAGGTCTTCAGTATCGACATCGCGACCGGTAAAGTCGCGAACGTCGCGGAGAAGGTGCTCGTCACCGACCTGAGCATCAGCCGTGAAGGAAAGACGATCGCCTGGACGAACCAGTCGCCGCAGCAGCCGACCGAAGTCTTCGTCTCGTCAGTTGATGGCTCCAGTGCCCGCCAGGTGACGGACACGAATAGGCAGCTTCTCTCGCAGCGCGCATTTTCGCAGGTTGAAGACATGTGGATCACGGCAGCCGACGGTACGAAGGTCCACTCATTGCTGGCGAAGCCGGTGGGCTTCGATCCATCGAAGAAGTACCCGATGGTCGTGCTCATCCACGGCGGGCCGCAGGGAGCCTGGCAGCGTAACTTCCACTACCGCTGGAACCCGCAGATCTACACTGCGGCCGGCTACGTCGTGCTTATGCCGAATCCGCGAGGCAGCACGGGATTCGGACAGGCGTACACCGACGCGGTGACCGGAGACTGGGGCGGAAAGCCTTACACCGACATAATGAGCGCGGTCGACGAGGCGGCGAAGCTGCCGTATGTGGACTCGACGCGAATCGGAGCCGCTGGCGCGAGCTACGGCGGCTACATGATCAACTGGATCCTCGGTCACACGGATCGGTTCAAGGTGCTCGTGTCGCACGCCGGTATCTACAATCTCACGAGCATGGCGGGCGTGACGGAGGAACTCTGGTTTACGGACTGGGAGTTCAAGGGCACGCCGTGGACGAACCGCGAGATGTACGACCGCTTCTCGCCGCACAATTTCGCTACGGCGTTCAAGACGCCGACGCTCGTGATTCACGGAGAGCTCGACTACCGCGTGCCGGTCGGTGAGGGAATGATGCTCTTCACGGCGCTTCAGCGTCAGAACGTGCCATCGAAGCTCGTGATCTTCCCCGACGAGGCGCATCACGTCCTCAAGCCGCAGAATGCCGAAATGTGGCACCGCACCGTCCTCGACTGGCTCGGAACTTATTTGAAGCCGTAGGGACCGAAATCCCTCAGTGCACTGCGCGAAGCGCCTTGGAGTGCGGCGCGCAGCGCCGCTTTGGATCACCCTCTCGAGCGTGAGCCAAAGCGGCGCGGCGCGCCGCACTCCAAGGCGCTTCGCGCAATGGTCCTGGTCTAGAAGCTACGCACAAGTCGGAGTCCGAGCGAGACGCTTCGCGCCGTTGGCTTCGTGCCGTTGCGATTCGCGGATCGGCTCAGCTTTGCGTCGTCGTACCAGCTTCCGCCGCGAGACACCCGGAAGACTCCGGAACGCGGTCCGACGCGCTCCGTCCCGTTCGTCTTCCCGTAGCTGCTCGGGTCGTACCAGTCCTCGCACCATTCCCACACGTTGCCGTGCGTGTCGTAGAGTCCCCAGCGGTTGGGCCGCTTGGATCCGACCGGGTGAGGACGGAGCCCCCCGTTCTCGCGATGCCATCCGAGCTGCTCGAGGTCGCCGCCATATTCACTGTCGGTGCCCGCACGACAGGCGTACTCCCATTCGGCCTCGGTCGGCAGTCGCCATCCGCCGCCGGTCATGTCGTTCAAACGCCGGACGAATTCCTGACAGTCTTCCCACGACACGCGTTCGACGGGAAGCGTCTCGTCGCCCGTGAACGACGAAGGATTCGTTCCCATCACCGCCATCCACTGCGCCTGGGTGACCTCGTATTTCCCGATCAGGAAGCCTCGTCGAATCACGACACGGCGCACGGGGAATTCGTCGGCCTGGCCGTCGTTCGATCCCATGCGAAACTCGCCGGCCGGGATGAAAGCCAGTTCGAATCGAATGCCGTTACCGAGGTCGACCACCGTGTCGCCCGGTTGCGGAGTGGGACTCGCCACGATCGGCCTCGTCACCACCGGCTCGCTCTCGGCGGGCTCGCGGACTTTCCGGACGAGGTCGTTTTCCGCGCGCGGCCGGACGGTCGCGGACCGGCCGTCGGTCGGCCGGAGACCGGCGGGTGCAGGTTCTCGGCGAGTTGCAGGCTCTGAGCTCGACGGGGACCACTGCGAAGTCGTGCCGCAGCCATCGACGGAGACGCTTCCGTTCTGGGCGGCAAGAAGGACCACCATCATCGACACGCACGTCTTCATGGACATGACCTCTCCATCCTTGTTCGCTGGAGTTTCCCCGAGGTCCGCGATATACCGCCACTTATTGAGGAGAAGCCCTGGCGACTCCGGCGCGACGGTTGCCGACGGTCTCGGAATGCTCTCGCGATGTCCGGGTTGCGTCGTCGCCGAGACAGCGGAGCATGAAATGAGTGCCGTGCTGACGATCGCCAGCTAGGTGTACATCCGTCCGAATTGCTGCAGGTGCATTGCGAGTTCCCTCGCAACGAGTTGTAGCAATTCGCGGGGAACCGCGTAACTGCGTATTCAGGCAGGGCTCGAGGTGCTTCCGACGGCGTTACGCGATCCGGAATCGGAGGGTTGGGCGCGGCTCCCTCTGCCGCGTTGCGGAGCCTTCGAAGGTTTTCTCGGATCGCCCCGCGACCGTTGTCGATTGGTTTGGCACTTCGTCCTCGAGACCGTGTGACGGAACGCGCCGCGATACCTGCGTATCGACGCGGGGCCGTGCAGCGGCACCGAGGTGGAAGCGCGCGTGCCTTCCCCAAGGTGGGATTGGTCTCAGCTCGTCGCGAGATGCGGTGCGTCACAATCTCTCTCTCGGTAAAACGGCGGTGCGGTGTCCGCACCGCCGCCCCGAGTCTCGAGCCGTCTCGTCGTCGCCAAACCTGCCGTGCAATGCCCTCGGTCGGATTCGAACCGACTCTTGAGCGATTTTAAGTCGCTTGCCTCTGCCGATTGGGCTACGAGGGCAAATCGGCAGAAGTTTAGCAGCACCGCGCTTTGCTGAAATGTTTTACAGCTGAACGAAACTGCTATGCGGTCGGCAGAGGTGAACGTGACCGTCGGCGTGGTGCATTGCGGGCGACCCGCTCGCTGCCGCTCGCGGTACTGACCCTGCTGCGGCGTGCGTGGCGACGTGCCGCACGCGTGCTGAGAGTCAGAGACTGCTGACGTGGATAGGTAGCGCATGCACACGACCACCGGCGTGGTGCACTGCGGGCCGACCCTCTCGCTATCTCTCGCGGTACTGATCGTGCTGCGACGTGAATTTGCGGGGCGCGACCTCGGTGCCACCGCCGACGGACCTCAGATCTTACCGCCTGCGGTCGAACGGAATCGGGTTCCCAACCTTCCAGGCGTTAACGCTCGCCGTCGCCGATGACTTCGGTGGCCACGAGTATCAGGAAAATCGCGAGGGCGATCCCGACGCCAATGCCGATTTTCCATCCGGTCGCGAGGTTGTTTCCACGGACCTTCGAGACATCCGCGTACGGAACGTCGGTGGCCTGTCCCGTCGCCGAGTCCGTTACGGCAAACGAAGTCTCACCGGCTGACGCGACAAAGCCGACGACCTTCGTCTTGTCGCGGAGCTGTACCTGGATGCGGGCGTCCGGCCCGGTTCCAAGCGACTGAATGCCCAGCTTGACCTTGGCCGCAAGCTTCTCGCGCTTCTGGGCGTCCCGAGTGGCACGGTCCGCGCCGCGCGCGGGCGCTGCGGCGGAAACCACGATGAGCAGTCCAACGAGTACGGCCGACACGAACTTCAAACGCATTGGCATCTCCTTTCCATTCACGATCTCGGTACCCGTTTCGACGCGGGTCCCGACCCGGCACCACCAGCGGACGGGTCGCCACAGCCTTGGCGATTCGCGTGCCACGACGGCCAGTCCAGTGTGGACCGACCGTTTTCGAAGTCAAGTGACTGATTTCGTGATGTCGTCAGGACGTCAGGCCGCCGCCGCCCACGACGACGACACGCCCACAGGTGCCGTCAAAGGACTCCATATGGCGATCACGGGCGGCGGCCAGCATCTGCTGTTTAACCAAGCTCCTCTCGTCTACTGAACCTCAATCGTGAATTCGAACACCCAGGTGCCTGCATTTAGACAATCGACGTTGCAATCGCCAAGGCTCGAGCGTGTTGTCCACCGGTACAGGACGTGATGCACCCCGCGGGTCTTGATGCGGTGCGAGTAGTCGAGATACGAGACGGTGCCGGGCACTCCGTTCTGCTCGGTGACGAATGGTTCGCCGTAGCGGAACTCGTCGCCGCGAACCATGAGTCCATCGATCTCGACCTCGAAATCCACGAAGTAGATGTTGCGGAAGTCGGACTCCGCGATCGGATCAGTGTGCAACGTTCCGACGAGTCCGAAGAACTCCTGATTCGGCGCCATCGTCACGGGTCCGAAGATAACGTGATACTGGTTCGGACCATTCGGGTACTCGATTTCATTGAAGATCGGATTCACCTGAAAGTCCACGAATGGCGCTACCGCAAGGAGGTCCACCAGACTCTCGTCGTGCTCGGCGATGGTCTTTCCCTTGTCGGCAAAGAGCCGGACGAGTGTGCCACGTACCGGCTGCGAAGAGTCGGGGACTTCGATTCGAAGGAGGTCCGACGGAACGAACGTCGGACCCGCCGTTGCATTTGCTCGCGCCGTCGAACCAAGGCGCGGCATTCGCGTCAGCATGTGCCCGAGGGCCGCGACGGAACTCGCAGAAGGCTCAGCACTGCCACGAACGGTTCTCTGCTGCGCACCTGCGGGACATGCCAGCAAAGTCGCGAAAACGAGTATCGAAACGCACCTGTTCATACAACCTCCTCTAGCCGGGTGTGACCTACGTGAATCCGCGGATGGGGCATATACTCCGAAGTCCGGAGGCCCTTCCCGCAGCACTTCCAATGGCTCTCATTCCTTAACGCGACGCTCCGATCCGAAACACGTCAGCGCCCCACCAACGCTGCGGGAGATCTCGTGATGGAAGGCACGGTCGACATCACTGCGGCGCTCGGTCGAATGCGCGCTGGAGACCAGCGCGCCCGTTGACTGAGTCACGCTCATGCTCTACACCGAGCTGCGCCGGATCGCGGCCGGCTATCTGCGCCAGGAACGTGACGGCCACACGCTCGAGCCTACCGCGCTCGTGCACGAAGGCCTATGTGAGACTCGTGGGTCAGCGGGACGTCGAATGGCAGAACCGTGCCCATTTCCTTGGCGTTGCCGCACAAGCGATGCGCCGCATACTCATCGACTACGCGCGGGGACGTGCGCGAGCCAAACGTGGTGGACTGCTTACGCGCATAACGCTCGATGACGAGAGACTCGGCGCCGGGGAACAGGATGTGGAACTCCTGGCACTCGACGACGCTTTGCGTGACCTCGAGTCGGTCGACGCGGAGCTGGTCAGGGTCGTGGAGCCTCGGTCCTTCGGCGGACTGACCGTCCAGGAGACCGCTGAACCGCTCGGCGTTTCGGCGAGTTTCGTCGATCGAGCATGGTCGACGGCGCGTGCGTGGCTTCGCCGGCACATGCGATCAGAGGCGAGATCCTGATGGCCGCCGACTGGACGCGGATTCGCGCCGTGTTCGAGGAGGCGCTCTCTATCGAGCCCGCTGCGCGTCCGGCGTTCCTCGACCAAGTGTGCGGTACCGACGACGGTCTCCGCCGGGAGGTCGATTCCCTGCTCGACGAGCATGACCGTCCCGGGTCTTTCGTCGGCGATTCACCGATTGCACGGCTCGCCGGGCTCGAAGTCATCTGGAACCGCGCAGGGCCCGAACCTGACTCGCGGGCGCGAGATTCAAGCAGCTCTGGCGCGGGCGTGGTTGTTGGTGAGCGGTACCGGATCGGGCCGAGGTCGGCCGAGGCGGCATGGGCGAGGTCTATCGGGCGCGAGATGCCCGGATCGGAAGAGATGTCGCAATCAAGGTGATGCCTGCCCTGTCGGTGTCCGATCCCGACCGGCTGCGGCGCTTCGATCTCGAAGCTCGTGCCGCCGGGGCCCTCAACCACCCAAACGTCCTCGCCATTCACGACGTGGGGATGCACGACGGAGCACCATTCATCGTCTCGGAACTGCTCGTCGGCGAAACGCTGCGAGAGCGCCTGAAACGGGGACCCCTCCCGCTCGAGAAGGCCATCGACTACGGCGTTCAGATCGCGCGCGGTCTGGTCGCGGCTCACGAAAAAGGAATCGTGCACCGTGACCTCAAACTCGAGAACCTCTTCCTGACGAAGGAAGGCCGCGTGAAAATCCTCGACTTCGGAATCGCCAAGCTCATGGACAGATCGGGTGTCCCGGGGCTCGATTCCGCAGGCGCTGCCTTCCTCGAACACACGCAGGATGGCGCCGTGATGGGAACCGCGTCCTACATGTCACCGGAGCAGGCGCGAGGTGAGCCCGTCGATCATCGGTCGGACATCTTCAGTCTGGGTGTGATTCTCCACGAGCTGGTGACAGGCACGAGAGCGTTCGATCGCCGGTCGAGAGCCGAGACGATGAACGCGATCATCAATGAAGAGCCGGTGCCACCGTCGGACCTCGACCCGCGAGTCAGCCCGAGCCTCGAACGGGCGCTGCTGCACTGCCTCGAGAAAGCTCCAGACGATCGCTTTCAAACCGGTCGCGACCTGTGCTTCGCTCTCGGCGAGGTAACGACGGGATCCGGCAGTCGGGCGATTGTCCAGTCGGCGCCTCATATGCGCTGGCCGTGGCGCCGATACGCGCTGTGGGGAGTCGCGGTCGCCCTTCTTGCGGCATCGGGACTGGCCGCATACCGCGTTCTCTGGTCCACGCCCGAACCTCACGCTGAACCGACCGTGCGGCAGCTCAGCTTTCGACGCGGCACCATTCCGTTTCAGAGTGCGCGTTATACCCCTGACGGTGCGACGATCGTCTACAGTGCCGCCTGGGACGGGAACCCGATCGAGCTCTACCTGGCGCGCACGGACAACTTCGACTCCCGACCACTGGATCTTCCCGCGGGCCGAATCTGCTCGATCTCAAGCTCCGGTGAAATCGCCTACATCCTCGATGCCCGAACCGGGTTTGGAACGCTCGCACGCGTGTCGATCACTGGAAATGCACCCCGCGAGCTCGTCGAGAATGCCTTGCAGGCGGACTGGACTCCGGACGGTAAGAGCCTGGCCGCGGTGATCGCGTCGCCTGAACGGCTCCGTGTCGAGTGCCCGCTTGGCACCGTCGTCTATGAGCTCCCTCAGGAGGCGAGAACTGTTCGGGCTCTTCGTGTCTCCCCGGATGGAACCCACATCGCGCTCGTCGAGCAGCTCTCATCGACAAACACGCTTTCGGTATTGGACTTGGCCGGTCGAAGAGAGGTCCTCACGACGAAGGGCCTGAGCGGGAATGGACTTGCGTGGTCGCCAGAGAGTAACGAGATCTTCTTTACTCGGTGGGAGGCCAGCAATACCGTCGTGTGGGCTGCGACACTGTCAGGCGTCGAGCGACGAGTCTGCACGTTTCTCGGCGAGCTGAGACTTGCGGATGTTTCGCCCGACGGCAAGCGCATGTTGATGATTCGAAACAGCCAGCAGTTCGACATTGTTTGCAGCGTCGATGCGACCGACACGCACGTCCTCGCGTGGTATGGGAATTCGATTGTCGCGGGCATGTCGGACGACGGGAGGAGCGTTCTCTTCAGCGAGGAAGGTGAGGCAGGAGGGCCGGCCGGCTCTGTCTATTTCCGGAGAGTCGGCGAGCCGGCTGTCCGGCTCGGGGACGGACGGGCCCTCGCGCTTTCGCCGGATGGAAAACGGGCTCTCTGCTATCGCTACTCCGACAAGAGACTCGTCCTGGTTCCGACAGGCGCCGGTGAACCAAGGGTTCTCGATCGGGGCCCGATCGAAAAGTACTCATTCTTCAATATCGAACGGTGGTTTCCAGACGGCAGTCGCGTGCTGTTCTCCGCAACCGAGCCGGGTCACGAGCTCCGTAGTTATGCTCAAAGCATCGACGGTGGTCCGCCCGTGCCGATCTCGCCCGACGGCATGCAGGCGCTCCTGATCTCACCGGACTGCAAGTCCGCGATCATCGCTGACAGGAGGCCGGGCCGCGAGGGTTACTTCGTCTTCCGACTTGACGGTGACGGCCCGCCGCTACCGATACCGGGTCTTGCATACACCCCGAATGCGAACCTGCCTCAACACTGGGCCGCCGACGGACGATCTATCTATGTCGTCGAAGACTGGACCGCGGCGCCTCATCGGATCTTTCAAGTCGAGCTGGCGACGGGCGCGCGCACGCTCGTGCACGAGCTGATGCCGGTCGACAAGGTGGGTGTGGCGCAGATCAACCCGATCCGATTCTCGGCCGATGGGAGGTCGTACGCGTACACGTTCGAGCGACGACTCTCGGACCTTCTGCTCATCGAGGGCTTTGACTAGGTGGTGACGCCACGGAGCGAGATCGCGCGGCACTTCGACGCGACACCCTCAGTCGATCACGTCCGCGCGAAGGTCGGTGAGTGGTAACTCAGCGCCGGTTGTTCGCGCCGCCACGAAGGCTTCGTCGCCGAGCGACTGCCGAATGCTCGACGTTGCGTCCTTGACGGCCGACAGGTCGATCGCCGGCACCGGTACTCCGATCAACTCCCTCAGTGCCGCGGCCGCGCCGAGAAATCGTGCCGCCCGTTCGTGACGTCCCGCCGCCAGCGAAGCGTGCGCCAGACCTTCGAGACTCGACGCGATTCCCGATCGAAGGTTGCGCGCCGAACGGATCCTCAAGCTCTGCCGCAGGAGGCGATTGGCCTGGTCCACGTCTCCTCCAAGCACGGCTATCTCGCCAAGCAGCGCCAGCGCCGTCGCGTGAAGGTCCTCCGCACCGAGATCGCGCGCGATCGCGACGGCACGTTCTGCATACGCTCGTGCCGGCTCGAGCGAGCCGCGGTAGCGCGCAATCGAGCCCAATCCGCAGAGCGCAAACCCGCTGGCCGTTCGCTCACCCATCTCGTTTGCCAACCCCAGGCACCGCTGGAAGCTGCCTTCGGCCCGCTCCAGGTCGCCGGAGCACATCTGTGCATCGCCGAGGCAGAGTAGGCCGATGCACGTGCCGTACGTGTGCCCTTGAAGTTCGAGCAGGTCGATGCCGTGCTGGAGGAGGTCGAACGCCTGGGCGTACAGGCCACGTTCGTTCGCCGCGCGGCCACGGTTCACTAGCGCGAGCGCCAGTCTGAGGTTGTCGCCTATCTCGGTCGCGATCGTCGTGCACTCTTCGTAGAGGCGATCCGCAATAGCAAAGTCGCCCTGGTCGGCCGCGAGACCGCCGAGGTTGTGCAACGATGCCGCGACGCCGGATTGGTCGCCAATCGCGCGCCGAATCCCCAACGCTTCTTCCTGCCACGCCCGGCTGGCCACGACATCTCCCGCCATGGCCGCGAGATTGCCCGCCCAGTTCAATGCCTTTGCTCGACCGCGCGGCGAGGCCTGCGTCGCCCGGTCGAGCACGTCGCGAAGAGCCGCCAGGCCCTCCGACACAAAACCCCGGACGGTCCAGAATCGGCCCATCGACGCGGCGATCGCCAGCCCGATGTCGCTCTCGCCGACCTCGCGACTCCAGTCGAGGGCCGCGCGCACGTTGTCGAGATCCGCCGCAACTCTCGAGAGCCAGCGGTGCTGTTCCCTTCCAGCAAGTTTCTCGTCTGCCGTTTCGACGAAGGCGCGGAAATACCGAGCGTGCTCGGCCCGCAAACTCGACCGAAGTTCAGACGCGACGAGACCGGTGGAGTATTCCCGAATGGTCTCGAGCATCCGGAACCGGATCTCGTCGACGCCCTCGTCGGTGACGATGAGCGAAGACGAAGCAAGTTGCTCGAGGGCGTCAACGGTGGCGACGCCGTCGTTTTCTGCGCTCGAAAACACCGCCTCCGCTGCCTCGAGTGTCCACCCTCCCCGAAAAACCGAAAGTCGGCCGAAGACCTCTCGCAGGTGAGGCGCGAGAAGTTGGTAGCTCCACTCAATCGAGGCGCGCAGTGTTCGGTGACGGTCCGGAATGCCGACGTGTCGACTTGCGAGAAGATCCATACTCTTCTCGAGTCGGACCAGAAGTTGGGCGGGACTCATGACGACCGTTCGGGCGGCCGCAAGCTCAACGGCGAGCGGGATGCCATCCAGTCGACGGCACACCGCGACAACGGCCATGACGTTCTGCTCGGTCAGCCGAAAATCGGCGCGGACGGCCCGTGCCCGTTCGACGAAGAGAAGCACCGCCTCACTCGACTGAGAGGCCACGAGCATGTCGCCTGGCGGCGCCGCTAGTTCCGGCACTGCCAATGCCGGTACCTCGCGGGCGTATTCGCCAACTAGACCGAGAGCTTCACGGCTCGTCGCCAGCACCCGGGCGCGCGTGCACCGACGCAGGATTTCATCCACGAGAGGGCGGACCGCGTTGAGCACGTGCTCGCAGTTGTCGAGGACCAGAAGGAGCCTGCGAGTTCCGATCGCGTCAGCGACTGCGTCCTCGGGGTTATCACCGACACGGTCCGAGAGCTCGAGAACGCGGCCGACGGACGGCACGACGAGCGCTTCGTGGGTCAGGGTACTGAGGTCCGCCAGCCAGACGCCGTCCGGAAAGTCGTCGAATGCCTCTCGACCGGCCTGCACGGCGAGGCGCGTCTTCCCAATGCCTCCGGGTCCCACCAGCGTCACGAGCCGGCTCATGCGGAGCGCGTCGACAACGGCCTCAACCTCGGCATGACGTCCGACAAAGCTCGTCAGACTCTGGGGAAGGTTCGTCGGAGGATCCTCGAGTGTCTCGGCCGGGCCGGGCTTCGTCAGGGTGGCCACCGTGTCGGTGATGGTCTGGCCATCGAGAAGCGGCGTTGACGCGGTCGGGGATCTACCGTCGACTCGAAGGTCGAACGCCTCCTCGGACGTGGACGGAGTGCTTCGGCCGAGGCTCGCGGACAGGGTCCGGACGAAAGCCCCGGGCGAATCGAAGCGATCGGCCCGATCCTTCGAGATCGCCACGAGGATGGCCCGTGCGAATTCCTCTGGAATCACGCTGTTGTAGACGCGAGGATCCGGAGGCGGCTCGTTCAAATGAAACTGCCGGAGCTCGCTTGCTTCGTTTCCTCGAAACGGAGCTCGCCCCGTCACCAGCTCGAAGACCATGATCCCCATCGAGTAGACATCCGCTCGCCCATCGACGCCCGCGACGCCGTCACGAGCAAGCTCTCCCCATTGTTCAGGCGACATGTACCGCGGGGTGCCGAGGAAAGTGCCGGCCTGCGTCAGTTTCGCGGTTTCTCCGTTGGAGGCGTCGGTGCCGAGAAACCCGGCAATGCCAAGATCGAGCAGCTTCACCTGGTAACCGTCGTCCACGAGCATCACGTTCTCGGGTTTGAGGTCCCGGTGGACCACTCCCGCCAGATGGGCCGTGTCGAGAACGCTGGCGAGCGGTTCGAGAATGCGGAGCGCGTCGAGACACGTGTATCGCCGCTTCTCGCGGAGACGGGTGCGCAACGTCACACCCGGGACGTATTCGAGGACAAGATAGATGGTCCCGTCGCGCGAGGTACGAAGGTCGTAGACCGTCACCGAGTTCGAATGCCTGAATCGACGGGCGGCCTGGCCTTCACGGACGAATCGGCGACGCCACCGGAGGTTCTCGCGATCGTCGCCACGGAGCATCTTGAGGGCGACGATGTCGCGCAGGAGGCGATGACGCGCGCGATAAACCGTCCCCATCCCTCCTTCACCGAGCAGCGCTTCGATCTCGTAGATCTCGTCGAACAGCGTGCCAACGAGGACTTCGGGATTCGCGACGAGCGGCTCACCGTCGTTGTGACAGAAGTAGACGTCGGTTGGAAACGACATCTGGCACTTCGGGCATATTCGAGCGCCGACCGCTGCCGGAGACCTGGGAGGTGCATCGGAGACATCGGTCGCATCGTCGGAGTTGTCCGGTCCGGCATTCGACTGCGATGCCTGGGTCTCAGTGGCGCACGCGAGCAGGAGCTCGACCTCACTCCGCAACGATGCGTCTCCGGAACAGGCTTCGGAAAGCATCTGCTCCCGTTCTGGTTCGCGGAGGCCAAGAGCTTTCAGAAAGAGGCCCTTGACGCGAGCGTGACGAGAAGAGTCCATAGTCGGCTCATCATGGGGTCGTCTTTAAGACTGCACAACTCTCGGGCCCTCATCTCTGAGCTGGAATGGTCAGTTCAATGCAAATGTACCTTGCGGTCAGCTGACGTTCTTTCAACGTGGTGGCAGCCAGCGTAGACTGACCGGGCCGTGTCGCGTCGTCGCACGACCGAAGGAGAACGAATGCTGTGAGCAGGGTTCGACAGTCGGTGAGCGTCGCGTCCAAATCGGCAGCCTGTGCCGCCGCGGTGTTCGTCGTGTGCGAACTTGTGTTGCCGGCAACCGCTGGAGCGCCGCATTTGGCCAGATCGCTCGATGAGCGCGCCGTGTTCGTGGTCACGACGACCGCCGACAGCGGGCCGGGCTCGTTGCGGCAGCTGATTTTCGACGCCGGAGCAACGCCGGCGGTGGATACGATCCGTTTCAGTATCCCCGGGCCGGGCGTGCACACGATCCGTCCGGCGACCCCGCTTCCGGAACTTCTTGATCCGATGACGATCGACGGAACGACGCAGCCCGGATACGCGGGTACGCCGTTGATCGAGATCGACTGCAGTGCGACGAGCCAGAGATCCGGAATCGTGGTCGCGACGACGGGCGTCGTGCTCCGAGGTCTGGCCGTCAACCGGGCGGACGGGGCCGGCATCATCGTCGTCGGGGGCGGTGGAAACGTCATTGAGGCGTGTCACATCGGCATCGACCCTACAGGAACCGTCGCTCGGCCTAACGTCTTCGAAGGCATCGCGATCGTCGGATCGGCGGACAACGTCGTCGGCGGCAGTTCGGCGGCGGAGCGCAACGTCATCTCGGGCAACAACAGTTCGGGAATCACGATCACGACGTCGTCGTCGGGCACGCTAGTGATCGGGAACTACATCGGCACGGATGCGTCAGGTACGGCCGCGGTTCCGAACCTTGGCGACGGGCTGTTCGTCGAGGATTCGGTCGGGACGGTCATCGGTGGGGCTTCGTCCGGTGAGGGAAATCTCATCTCCGGAAATTCGTCTCTGGGGATCGGACTGTTTACGAACGTCACGCTCAGTCGAATCCAGGGCAACGTGATTGGTGAGACGGTCGGGGGTGCGCCTCTCGGAAACGGCTACGATGGCGTGTACGTCCAGGATGCTTCGCGAAACCTGATAGGAGGAGAGAATGCCGGCGAAGGCAATCGAATCGCCTTCAACGGGGCGACGGGCGTCAAGGTACTCAGCGGCGATCGCAACACCATCTCGCGCAATTCCATCGATGCCAACGACTGGCTGGCCATCGATATCGGCGACGACCAGGGCGTATCGCCGAATGACGAACTCGACGTCGATGACGGAGCAAATGGTCTGATCAATGTTCCGGTGCTTACGTCGATCGATGCGGTATCGGGCGGTGCGCAGGTGCGAGGCGTGTATCAGAGTGCTCCGAACACGACGTTTCGGCTCGAGTTCTTCACGAGTGAAGACTGCGACCCGTTCGACAATGGCGAGGCCGATGTCTTTCTGGATTCGTTCGACGTGTCGACGGATGATGAGGGGACGGCCGCCTTCGACATGATGGTGCCGGTCGCGGTGACTCCGGGGTACTCCGTCGTCGCGAACGCGACTGACCCGGACGGCAATACCTCGGAACTTTCGGAGTGCGCACAGGTGCGGCTCGCGTGGACGGCTCCTGCCGTTGCCGGTGGTCCGCCAGTGAACCTGACCATTACGGATAACCCAGCGCCCCTCTCGGCCGAACCGGGTGTACCGGGCGCGGTGCCGCTCGTCTCGAGCATCAGTACCGGGCGCGGTAGCGCTCGGGTCGGTCCGGATCGAGAAGAACCCGGGCGCTACCGCACCGTGACGCCGACATCGCCGGGGGCGGTCGTCGGCTACAACGTCTACCGGTCTCGTACTCAACCGGTGCAGCTCACCCAGTCGAATCTGGTCGCGACCTCGCCTGCGTCAAAGACAAGCATGAATGTCCCGGCGCGCAACGGTGGCTTCTATGTGGTGACGGCGAAATACGCGGATGGAACGGAAAGCACCGGTTCGAACGAGGCCGGTACGTCCGGGAGCCCCGTGATCGTTACCGTCCGGCTGCAGGGTGCCTCGAAACTCATCGTCGAAGGCTCGAATTTCTCGGCGGGTGCTACGGTGATCGTCGATGGGCTGTCGTTCACAAGTACGGCGAAGGTCAAGCGCGGCGGGACTCGAATCATCCAGAAGGGAACGCTCTCGAACGGTCAGACCATACGGCAGCTCCTCGATTCCCGCGCGATCGGCGCCGACGGACAACGTGCCAGCCTTGTCGGCATCCGGAACCGGTCCGGGGCGGTCCAGGTGGTCCTTTTCGTCGAGCCATAACCGGCCGTCTTCTTCAAGTGGGAACAGCCCCCGCGACCATACGGCCGACGATCTCCTTGACGAGCTTCGCGCAGACATAGGCCGTGAGTCCATTGAAGTCGCGCACGGGGTTGTATTCGACGACGTCGGCGCCGACGACCGGGAGGGGCAGCGACTGAATCAAGGTGACGACCTCGCGGACGGTCAGGCCTCCGGGCTCCGGATGTGATACGCCGGGCGCGAATGCCGGATCGATCCCGTCGATATCGATCGTCATGTACACGGGTCCTTCGAGTTCCGGTCGACGGCCGGCGACCCAGGCGGGCATGTCGATGACGTCGACGCCGAAGCGTTCGACCTGCGCGCGTTGTGGAGGGCTCATTGCCCGAATGCCGACCTGCACGAGCCGGTCGCAGAGTCCGGCCTCCATGATTCTGGCAAACGGACTGGCGTGTGAGAACGGGTCACCTTCGAACGAATCGTATATGTCGGGATGCGCGTCGACGTGAAGGACCGTGAGTCGCGGATAGTGCGGACGGAGCGCGCGTAAGATGGGGAATGTGACGGAGTGGTCTCCGCCGAGCGAGATCGGGCGGCCGCCGGCTTCCGCGATTTCAGCGATCGCGTAAGAAATGACCTGGCGAGGGTCGTGCGCGCCGTCGAGTTCGACGTCGCCGGCGTCCTCAAGAACGCCACGCGCGGAGACATCGACAAGCGCTTCGGTCCAGTTGTTCGTCGACGGAGACCGTAGCGCCTGCCGGATCAAGGGCGGTGCTCCGGCCGCTCCACGTAGAAAGGACGAGCTTTCGTCGTGAGGAATGCCGAGAAGACTGGGAGCGCCGATTCTCATTCGGATCGGAGTCACGTCGAACGGGCTAGACTGGTGACCAAAGGCCTCGCCGAGTATTCAGTACCGCCGGTAATCAATACTACCTCGTGACTGCATTTCCGGTCTTGCGGAGTCACGCTACTTATCCTGGACAAACCGCAGCGAGCCGGATGGAGTCGAAAGAACCAGGGCGTTTCCACGAGCCTCGAATCGCGTCGAGTCCTTGAGCATTCGGAAATACAGGCGTTCAAAGTCATGATGATTCGGACACATCATCATCGTTGCACCTATGTCGCCTATCGAGATGGTCTCGTCATTCGAAGCCTTGTACTGAGCGAAATAGCGGTTGCAGACCCCGCTGCCGGCAACTCGGCCGTTCTCGAAAACGGCATCCACCTTGACGCCTTCGGGCACGCCAGTCGTAACCCCATTCTGGGTGATCGACACCAGTTTCCAGCCCGTTTCGGTAAGGGCCTTGAGCCCGTTTGCAGTGGGTCCGACATTGGCGCAGGTCACGCTCAGATCGGGCGACTCGAAGCGGGCGCTATCGCCCTTGATCCAGAACGTCGCCGTCCCGTCGCTGTATTTCGTACCGCTGGCCGATGGAACACGACGTAATATCCAGACATTCGTCCCGACCTCGATCCGAACGGAGGGCGTATTGCCGGATGTGAAGGTCGCAAGAAGTCCAAGGCCGGCCGGACACTGGAAACGCGCCGTCGTTGACGGACTCGCGTCAGCAGAGCCGGTGAGATCACTCGGGCTGGCGTCTCCGGTGGTGAAGCGGGCGCTGTCAGACACAGAAGGGACGGCGTCGGCCGTGGCGCGACACCCGCTGCCCAGCAGTGAGGCGACTACAAGTCCAATCAGTGAGGTTCGAATGACCATCGAAGTCCGCGCAGGTTGCATGATGGAATAGTCCTCCAGGTTCGGCCTCTGAGATGTCCCGTTGATGCCGTGCCGTTGGCACGATACCGGAGTTTGACCGACATCGTGAACGGGGCGGGGGGGGTGACCTGGCATATGTGCTGCTTCACTGTTATTTCCTGTTGAGGTAGCGGCCGGGTTCTTTTCCTTTCGGACCGACGCGAGCGCTGCCGCGCCCGGTACTGATGCGCGGGGGCGTCCGTTGCGATACTGGCGCGGGCGGTGGGCTCGAGTGGATGTGGCGGATCGCGGGGCGTCGCGGGCGATGTCCTCCACGTCAGTACCTGGTGCGGGCTGCGCCCGGTCGTGCCCTACGGACCGACGCGAGCGCTGCCGCGCCCGGTACTGATGCGAGGGGGCGTCCGCTGCGATACCGGGCGCGGGCGTTGGGCTCGAGTGGATGTCGAGGATCGCGGGGGCGTGCGTTGCGATACCGGGCGCGGGCGGTGGACTCGAGTGGGTGTCGAGGATCGCGGCGGCCGTCGCGGGCAATGTCCTCACACATCAGTACCGGGTGCGGGCTGCGCCCGGGTCATGTTCCTACGGACCGACCCGAGCGCTACCGCGCCCGGTACTGATGCGCATCGGTTCCGTGATTCGATGTCATCCGGACGTGGAGAAGGCCCGCAAGCGATGTGCTTGCGGGCCTTCGTAATCCGGCGACTACCTACTCTCCCACGCAGTTACCCACGCAGTACCATCGGCTCCAGAGGGCTTAACGGCCGTGTTCGGGATGGGAACGGGTGTGACCCCTCCGATACGGTCACCGGAAACTCGAAGCGGCGGCCCGGAGTCGGGGAGTAAATCCCGGCTCTCGAGCCTGGCGCTTTGAGAGTCGAACATTGGAGTGTGTGTTTGGTGTCTGAAGTTTGAGCCGATCGATAAACTCTTTTGGCAAGCCTTGGGACCATTAGTACTGGTCAACTGAGGGTCTTTGGATATACACCCTTACATTTCCAGCCTATCAACCTCGTGGTCTACGAGGAGTCTCACGGGGAGTACTCATCTTCGGTCGGGCTTCCCGCTTAGATGCATTCAGCGGTTATCCCTGCCCACCATAGCTACCCAGCGGTGCCACTGGCGTGACAACTGGTACACTAGAGGGTGGTCCAACCCGGTCCTCTCGTACTAGGGTCAGATTCCGTCAATACTCCTGCGCCCACACCAGATAGGGACCGAACTGTCTCGCGACGTTCTAAACCCAGCTCACGTACCGCTTTAATCGGCGAACAGCCGAACCCTTGGGACCTTCTTCAGCCCCAGGATGCGATGAGCCGACATCGAGGTGCCAAACCCTGGCGTCGATGTGAACTCTTGGGCAGGATCAGCCTGTTATCCCCGGCGTACCTTTTATCCTTTGAGCGACGGCCCTTCCATACAGAACCGCCGGATCACTAAGTCCGACTTTCGTCTCTGCTCGACTTGTTTGTCTCACAGTCAGGCTGGCTTATGCCTTTACACTCTACAGGTGATTTCCAAACACCCTGAGCCAACCTTCGAGCGCCTCCGTTACAATTTAGGAGGCGACCGCCCCAGTCAAACTACCCGCCTGGTAGTGTCCCCCAACCGGATTCACGGTTGCAGGTTAGACACCGGACGCAACAAGGGTGGTATCTCACCGTTGGCTCCACCGAACCCGGAAGTCCAGCTTCAAAGCCTCCCACCTATCCTGCGCATGCTACGCCCAGCGTCACTACCAAGTTATAGTCAAGGTGCACGGGGTCTTTCCGTCTAGATGCGGGTAACCGGCATCTTCACCGGTACTACAAGTTCGCTGTGCTGCTCGTTAAGACAGTTCCCAGATCATTACGCCATTCGTGCAGGTCGGAACTTACCCGACAAGGAATTTCGCTACCTTAGGACCGTTATAGTTACGGCCGCCATTCACTGGGGCTTCGGTTCAAAGCTTCGCCTTGCAGCTAACCTCTCCCCTTAACCTTCCAGCATTGGGCAGGCGTCAGCCCCCATACGTCGTCTTGCGACTTTGCGGAGACCTGTGTTTTTAGTAAACAGTCGCCTGGGACATTTCTCTGCGACCACATCGGGCTTTGACACCCTACCGTGGCACCCCTTCTCCCGAAGTTACGGGGTTAGTTTGCCGAGTTCCTGAACGAGTGTTCTCACATGGGCCTTAGGATTCTCACCCCACCTACCTGTGTCGGTTTGCGGTACGGTCACCGGGCGGGTTATGCCAAACGAGGATTTTCTTGACACCTGGGGTCAACGACTTTGCGGCCATTCGGCCTTCGTCCGTCGCT
>JADIYM010000010.1:40000-183690 GCA_016705245.1 Blastocatellia bacterium
GTGGAGCTCGACGACGTGACAAACGGATATGACCCGTGGTCCAGATCGAGCATCGTTCCCTGAGCTCCCTCGAGCAGCACACGCTGCCCGGCATCGACGGCGTCATTGAGGAAACAGGCCGTGTCGGAAATGAACGGCGCAAGTCGCTGAGCAGATTCGAGATAGGACTCGTACCCCTCGATCGCGAGTTCCGGCTCGGTCGTTCCGAGGGTCGCTGCCGCCTCGTCCCTTGCGGCCAAAACCGCTCTCCGGAGTTCCGCCGGATTGAGAATGTCACCTGCGCGGACGCCCCTCCGCCCCGACTTCTCTTCGTAGGAGGGACCAATCCCGCGCATCGTCGTTCCCACCCGATCCTCGCCTCTCCGCTCCTCGCTGATCCGCTCGACGGCGCGATGGTGCGGCAATATGAGGTGCGCACGGTTGCTGATTCGCAGCCTTCCGTCCACTTCGACGCCAAGGGTTCCAAGTCCCTCTATCTCCTCGACCAGCGCTTGCGCATCAACGACGACGCCGTTGCCAAGCACGCAGACGGCCGAATCATGAAGGATTCCCGACGGGACGAGTCGAAGGATGAATTTTCGATCGCCAATTATGACCGTGTGGCCGGCATTGTGACCGCCCTGGTACCGCGCCACGATGTCGAAGGCCGGCGCAAGCAAATCAACGACCTTTCCCTTGCCTTCGTCGCCCCACTGGGTACCCACTACCACGATGTTCTTCATCGGCGTCCTCTCACAAAGAACGGCCGACCCGTCGTCCGGGCCGACCGCCCATGAAGTTTCGAAGTCGTCTGCGATTCCCCGCCAGCTGCGGTCCACACCGCACCATCTCCAGGCCTGGAGGCAGCCGGATGCACGGAACCCGAAGCTGTTGGTCACGCGGTGCGGTATTATAGCCATCGGATTCGCGCCGTTTCAACAATTGCGCGCAACTTCAGGAGGATAAAGCGCTTGCTGTCCCGTCACCCGTTGGAAATCTCGCTTTCCGACCCGCGTCGGCTCGTGATCCGCTGGGAAGACGGTCACGCGTCCGAGTTTCCGGTCGACATACTTCGCGACTTCTGTCCGTGCGCAACCTGCCGAAAGGCACGGATGGATCGCAACGAACAGGCCGAGCAGCCAAAGAAGCGATCACTCAACGTCCTGGGCGCCCCAACCCGATTTGAAGTCGACGGTCTCGAACACGTCGGGCGCTACGCGCTGGGAGTCAACTGGAAAGACGGCCATCGCAGCATCTTTACGTGGGAGTACTTCAGCGCAATCTGCCCGTGCGACGAGTGCCGGATGGTACGCGGCGGTCCGCCGCAGCCTTTCGATCCGCTCATTACGGTCTAGTCGGCCTGGTGGCGAGGCGACGGACCTGCCAGGTCGGACTTTCGACCTGGGTTGGGCATCCGGTAGAGTCGCAGTCGAACGGCGGTTTCAACGCCGTTCCATTCCTGGAGGATACCAACCGCATCATGGCACTCGCCGACACCATCACTTTTGAAGTTCATGGCACGCCGACGGCCGGCTATCTCGCCAGTCCGGAAACTGGAGGGACGGGGCAAGCGGTCGTCGTCGTTCACGAATGGTGGGGGCTGAACGAACACACGCGTGACATCGCCCGGCGATGGGCCGATGCGGGCTTCGTCGCCCTTGCTCCCGATCTCTACCGTGGCGTCGTGACGACCGATCCGGCTGAGGCCTCAAAGCTCATGCACGGGCTGTCGGCGGAGGATGGAGTCGAGACCCTCGACGCCGCTGTTTTGCGACTGGCAGAAGCACCCGGAGTCGATCCCGATCGCATCGGCGTCACCGGTTATTGCATGGGCGGCAGCTTTGCCCTGCTGCTCGCCTGTCGAAACCGCACGATCAAGGCCGCTGCGCCTTTCTACGGTGACATTCCAGACGATCCCGACATCGCGATGCTCACGGCGCCCGTATTGTTCATCGGTGCCTCCCTCGACGGTTGGATCACCGTCGAGAAGATGAATGGACTTCGCGAAGCACTCGCACGACACGGGAAATCCGGCGAAGTGAAGATCTATGAGGGAGCCGACCACGCATTCTTCAACGACACCCGTCCCGCCGTGTACAACGCCGAGGCTGCGACCGATGCCTGGCAGCGCGTCACGGATTTCTTCCGAACCGCGCTGTAGGCGCAACTGCCTCGCACCGCGAAAGGCTCCATTACGGGGATGAGTACGAATCTGAACCTCCGCCACACGATCGTCTGCGAAGACGTCCGAATCGAAATCACCCGTAACCTGAGCCTCATGGGAGTCCTCCATCTACTTCACGTTCCCCAGACCCCGGTGACGCTATTCAAGCTGGCCGTCGTCAATCACTGGCGCGGCGTCGGTCGCTACCGAACTCAGGTGCAGATCCTCACTCCCGACCGATCGCGCTCGATTGTCGTATCTCAGGCCTCTACGATCGACGTTCCCGAGGATGGCGGCGCCGACAATGTCACGGTCTTTACGAACGTCACGTTCCCCGAGCCCGGCCAATACGTCGTTCAGACGCTCATCGACTCGTCGCTCTTCGCGGAAACCATGCTGCCCGTTGTGGTGGCACAGCAACAATCCTCCGTCCAGGCGGCATTCGACACGGGACCGGACGACGTCATCAACTGACCGTCGACCGGCAGGCACGTCGATGTATCAGATGGGGTCGAGGGCGCCCTCTTCACGTATGACGCCGCCGTGGCCGGCGACGTAAGGAGGCTCGATACGATGTCCTGTCCAACACACGAAACGCTCATCGGATTCGCCGCAGGCGACCTCGATGCCCCCGAGCGTCAGTCCGTTGCGACCCATCTCGAAACGGACTGCCCCTCGTGTTCCGCCGAACTTTCCGTGATCGCTTACCTTCGGAGCATCGCGACATCCGGAGTTCTCGAGTCACCGCCTCTTGGGGCGCTCGAACAGGCAGCACGAATTCCCTCGGATCGAATCGGACGTTCGCTCGCATCGTCACTCGGGCGTGTGGCGTCTCTCGTTTTCGACACCCTCGCGTCTCCCCTGCCGCAAGGGGCGCGCTCGGCAGCGACCAGTTCGCGGCAGATGCTCTTCCGGGCACTTGACTACGATATCGACGTCCGCCTTTCCCAGATCGATTCTGCCTTCGTCCGGGTTTCCGGTCAGGTCCTTCCCGGGTCGGAGCGGCCGATCGAAAGCGTCTCCGGAGTCGACGTCGCGCTACTTCTCGACGGGCAAGCCGTAGCGATCTGTCCCACGACCGAGCTCGGTGAGTTCGACTTCGGAACCGTGAATCCCGGCAACTACGAACTGAGCATCGAGACCGACGAGGATCGAATCCTCATCGAGCAACTCTCGACGTTCGCAAGCTGACTGCAGCCTTTCCGAGACCTACCAATGCAGGATCCGGTCGACGCAACGAGCGTCCGAGATCTCGTCGCCATCATTGGCGATGCTCCGGACGTTCGCGCGATTCTCGATCGGTCTCAGCCGCCCGTCACGATCGAGCTGCTTCCGAATCTGAAGTCCGAGATCGACCGACTCGTCTACGCGGACCGGCCCGCCGCTTCTCGTCTGGTGGACGCCGCCGCGTGGGCCGCCGATCGGCTCGGCGACGACGCGAGCCAGGCGTTTGCCTCGGCTTCGAGAGCGCGACTTCTTTATGCCGAAGCCAGGTACGCCGAGGCGGCGACGCTCTTCGAGACCTCGACGTTGGCGCTTCGCGTTGCCGGACACACCCGTGACGCCGCCGCGCTCACCAAGCAGCACATCGTGTCGCTGATGTACCTTGGACGATACGATGAGGCGCTCGATCTCGCCAGGATCGCGAAGTCGACTCTCCGGCGCCTTCGGGACCCTCGACTGCTCGCCGAACACGAAACGAACGTCGGCAATCTGCACTACCGTCGAGATCACTATCGAAAGGCCCTGGGCTGTTATGAACGGGCGCGGGTCATCTTCGAACGGCTCGGCGATTCGGTTGCCCTGGCGTACACCGACCACAACTGCGCGACCGTCCTCGTCGACCTCGACCGCGCCGACGAGGCGCTCGAGCTCTATGCGCGCGCCGGAGCCGCCTATGCGGAATACGGTCTGCAGACACTCGACCTCGAAGTGCAATTGGCCGTCGCCTACATCGAGTACTTGAAGGGCCATTACTACGAGGCTCTTCGACGATTCAACAGCGTTCACGAGGCCGGCGGCGCGATTCTCAACGCCGCGGACTGCGCCTTGACCGATCTCGACCTCGCTGCGGTTTACCTTCACCTGAACTCGCTTGGCGACGCAGCCGATGCGGCAGACCGCGCCGCCGCGGGTTTCGGTTCGGTCGGAATGACCCGGGAGCTCGGCAATGCCCGCCGCTTGCGTGCGGTGGCTGCGGCTCGAATGGGCGACGACGAAACAGCGTCTGTCATCTTCGACGAAGTCATCGGACTCTACGAAGATGGAGGGAACCCGGTGCAGCTTGCGCTGACGCAGCTCGAGCTCGCCGCCGTCGCCCTTCATCGCGGAGACTTCGCGGCTGCCGACGCTGCGGCACGAGCCGCGGCGCCGCCCCTTGGACGCGAAGCGCTCGCACCGAAACGCAGGCTCGCCCGTGTGCTCGAGGCCCGGGCCGCGCTTGGTCTTGGCGAGGTCGGCCGTGCCAGCCGCGTTGCGCGGGCCGCCCTGAAGTCCGCCACTGACAGCGATGACGATGCAGTCGCCTATCAGTGTCACGCCGTCCTCGCGCGGGTCGCGCGCGCCCGCGGTCAGCGCGACGTTGCGCTCGAAGCGTTCCGCTCGGCCATCGCTGCCGTCGAGCGCATGCGGTCGCGCATCGTCGTCGACAATCTGAAGACCCGGTTCCTCGAAGACAAAGTCGAACTCTACGAAGGAGCCGTCGAACTGTGTCTCGACGAAGAGACTCCGGAGCGCACCGCCGAAGCGCTTCGAACACTAGAGCTCGCGAAGTCGAGGTCACTGTCCGATCTGCTATCCGGCTACCTGCGGGAATTCGTGCCCGGCGGTGAATCCGGACGCGCGGCACGCGCGCGGTTCAAGTCGCTCGTCGACGAGCTCGCCTGGTATCGATCGAAACTCGATCGGTCCGACAACGAGCCGCCAAGCGGCGAAGGAGCCCGGCGAGAGTTGCGGCGTCGAACGCACGAAGTCGAACTTTGTGAAGCACGCGTCACTGCGGCGTTCCAGCGACTGCAGGTCGAGGACGAGCGGTTCGCCGAGCTCCAGGCGCCCCGCGTGGCCGACGCGGACGAGCTCCAGGCTCTCGTTGCCGACGACGAGGCCATCGTCGAATTTCTCGAGGCCGGGGACCATTATTCGGCGATCGTCGTCACGCGCGACGGATTAACCGCCGTTCGTCACCTCGCGCCTGCCGCTGAGGTCAACCGCCTGCTCGAGGGACTGCGGTTCCAGATGGACAAGTTCGTTTATGGCCGCGAGTTTGCCGATCGCGAGATCGTGCACCTGCGGCGCAGCGTCGACGTCTATCTGGCGAAACTCTACGAAGCGCTGCTGGCCCCGATCGAACGCGCCGCTGGCGGACGCGATCTCGTGATCGTCCCTCACGGCCGGCTCCACTACGTGCCGATGCACGCGTTGCTAAATGGCGACCAGTACGTCATTGAACAGCGAGGCGTAAGCTACGCCCCTAGCGCGACCGTTTTCGCGCTGTGCTCGCCCGAGCGCGAGCGATCCACCGCGCCGCCCCTGCTCTGCGGCGTGTCGGACGCCAGCGCGCCGGAAATTGCTAGAGAAATCGAAATGCTCGGCCGTCTGTTCCCGGCCGCCAGGGTGTTGACTGGCGACGCCGTAACGCGCGAGGCCGTTGCGCGCGAAGCTGAGTCGTGCGGTATTCTTCACATCGCGTCGCACGCGGTCTTCAGATCCGACAATCCCATGCTTTCCAGCCTTCGTCTATCGGACGGAGAGTTGACGTTCTACGATGTTTTCAACCTTCGGGTCTCGGCCGATCTCGTCGTCCTCTCGGGCTGCAACACCGGAACGGTGGCAGTTGGAGCGGGCGATGAACTTCACGGATTGATGCGCGGCTTTCTCTACGCTGGCGCCCCGTCGCTGCTCATCAGCATGTGGGCCGCCGACGATGCCTCGACGGCTTCGCTTATGCGGACTTTCTATTCGGAGTTGCTCAACGGATCGACAAAGCGGAATGCGCTGCGTGCCGCGCAGCGCGCTGCCATGGAAACGCACGGCCATCCCTACTACTGGGCTCCGTTTACCCTGCTTGGCCGGGCGGTTTGATCGAGGACGGTGACACCATTATGACTGCGAGACGTCTCTTCACGCTTTTCATCGGCTTCCTGTTTGCCGTCGCGACGCTGCCGTCGAGTCCGGTCGAGGCGCAGGAGCGCGACGCGCCAGGTGACATCGTCGTGACGCTCGAGCCCGGCGCCTCGGTCGAGGCCATTGCGGCGCAGCACGGCGCCGAGGTGGTGGAGAGCATTCCGGGCACGACGACGTACCGGCTCCGCGCGCCGAAGGCCAGAAAGACGCTCAAGACCATGAAGCAGGACAACGCGGTCGGAAGGGCGAATCGCGACAACATCGTGCGGCGCCAGCAGACCGTCAGTTTCCCGAATGACGATCCGGCGCTGCTGCCGTCGTCGTCTAATCCACACGAGCTCTTCGCGAATCAGATATCCGAGACTGGACAGCTCGAATCGCTCCAGGTCGACTCGGCGAGCGCGCTCGCCGAGAGCGCCGAGGAGATCACGATTGCGGTGCTCGACACGGGTCTTGACCTCACGCACCCGACTGTCTCGAACCGGCTCTGGTGGAACCGCGACGAGATCGCCGGCAACGGGCTCGACGACGACCGTGACGGCTACGTCGACAACGTGAACGGGTGGGACTTCGTAGGCGGCACGTCGTCGCCCGACGAATCGACTCTCGTTGGCCCGATCTCGGGCCACGGCACCTTCATCTCTGGCCTTATCCTCCTGACGGCCCCGAAGGCTCGCATCATGCCGCTCCGCGTGCTCGGCACCGACGGCGTCGGATCGGCGTTCGACGCGGCGGCGGCAGTGAACTTTGCTGCCCAGAATGGCGCTCGCGTCATAAGCATGAGCTTTGGCGCCGACGGCGGCGCGCAACCTAAGGTGCTTCGCGAAGCGATCAGTTCGGCCCGCGAGCTCGGCGTCGTGCTCGTGGCGGCGGTCGGCAACGGCTCGAGCTCGCAGATCGCCTATCCGGCGGCGGATTCGGATAGGGTAATTTCGGTCGGCGCGACCGACACTTCGCAGAAGAAGGCGGATTTCAGCAATTACGCGGAGGAGGCGGTGGACGTGTGGGCGCCCGGCGTCGACCTCGTCAGCGCGATGCCCGGCCGGTACGAGGATGGTTCACCGCGTTATGCGGTCTGGAGCGGCACGTCGTTCTCGACGGCGCTCGTCGCGGCCGCCTGCTCGCTTCTGCTCTCGACGTCGGTCGTCTCAGACCCGGACGAGGTCAAGGAGCGCATCGTGAGCTTCGGCCCGAGCGTCGAGGGCGTTACGGGCAATCAGGTCAATTTCTTCGAGTCGGTCGGCAGTATTCTGCGGGACTCGGGCGCACTCGACGTCTGGTCGACAGCGCCACTCTTCGAGCCCACCGACACCTCGTCGGCCGGTGGTTACATCCTGCTTCGAACCATCGGACAGGCGCAGCGGCTTACGGCTTATGCCTGGGGGCTCTCGTCCTACGGCAATTATGACTTCTACGTCGCGCCGCTCCGCGATGACGCAAGTGCCGTGAAGGTTAACGTGGATGGGCCAATCAAGGCCGACCAGTTCGGAAACGTCAAATTCGTGGCCGCTCGAGATGCGCAGCCGGGTGATTCGACACCGTTGCTGCCGATCCCGCTCGACCTGATCGGCGGCGTGGCGTTCGTCAACGCGTCGACGAGCGCCATCGTGCGCGTCGGAACAGCGGATTCGGCGAGCGGTCTCGTCGGCGTTTGGGCCGGAGTCGGCATGACACCGGTCGGCTATCCCGACCCTTACAACAGTCCGTTCGGGCGAGCATGGCTGGCGTTCGATCCGGGTTCTGGCTACCAGAATTTCAACGTCGCTTCGTGCAGCGTCGAACCGCATGCTGAATACGCATTGTGGGTCAACGGCGCCGAGGTAGCACGCTCGAAAGCCTGGGACGACGGGAACGGCTACGGCTCGATAGTGTTCTATTTCTCGAGTGACCCGGGCGAGGTCGCCGAGGACGGAGCTATCGAACTGTCGGTCGAAGCCACGCCGGGACTCGTTCCAATCACCCGAGTGAAGCTCGTCGAGCTCAAGAAAGTTGAGCAGGACGGATCGTTGCGGGCGATCATCGCGTGCTCGTTCAGCAGTCAGGATCCCCTGCTGCGCAAGTTCCGTCAGCATCAGGCTGAGTAAAAGAAGCGCGTGCAACGCTGATGAGCGGCCGCCCGAGCATCAGAACCGCGAGCGGTAGCGAGCCGGCTTGCGGACAGATGTTCGTCACGCGTGCCTCAGACCTCGCGCACATAGGGCGTTTCGATCCACCATTCTGTCCGCAAGCCGGCTCGCCAGCGCTCGCGGTTCTGTGTGCTAGGCGCCATCGCGACCGAACATCGCGCGCACCGACGGCCGTTGCAGCACAATGATCGTCAGGACGCCGAGCACCGTTCCTACTGGCACAAGCAGGCACGAAATCGCTGCGACTACGATGCAGAAGGTGTATCGCCTGCGGGCGGCCAGCGACCGGCCCGCCACAAATACACACGCGGCGAACGTCCAGCCGGCAAGTACCAGAACGGCTCCGATCGTCGCGAAAATTGCGCCAAACGCCTGCGCCGGAAACGGGTCCCCCTGGCTCTGCGGCAATGGGTTGAGCAGGAAAACGAGTCCGATCGTGAGGTGAATGATCGGGATGCATGCGAACAGCGCCACCATCGCCGCATAGACATAATGCGCGATTACCAGCAACCGCAGATGTTCGGCGTCCTTGTCCATCATTGTGTCCCTTCTCGCAAAACCTGGCCGGTCCGATCCTAAGAGGCCCAGAACTTGAACATCTTGTAGCCTTGCACGACGTCGGCCGGCTGGATTCCAAACAGCGATGCGATGACGAACGTCGTGAGCCAGAATGACGAAGACACGATCGGAACTGTCCACATCAGAAAGAGCAATCCGATGAAGACGTAGTGCTGATAGGGCGCGATGGCCTGCCGGACTCCGTGGCCGAGATACGGCTCGATGGCACCGAATCCGTCCAGGGGTGGCAGCGGCAACATGTTGAAGACGAGCGCCGTGACCTGCAGCAGTCCAAGGAAGGCAAGTGCCGGACCGACCGCCGATTCCCTTACTCCCGGCACCAGCAGGACGAGTCCCATCAAGACCGCGATGATCAGATTCGCGGCGGGACCTGCAAGTGAAACTGCCGTCGCCCATCCACGGCTGCGGAGGCAGTCACGCTGGATATAAACCGCGGCACCTGGCAACCCAATTCCGCCGGACAGGAGAAACACGATAGGAAGGATGAACGAAAAGACCGGGTCCGTGTACTTGAGGGGATTGAAGGTCAAATAGCCCTTTTCGCGTACTGACGTGTCTCCGCCCTTGTACGCGACGATCGCGTGGGCAAACTCGTGGAGGCAAACTGAAAAAATCCAGCCTCCCAGCACGATCACAAACGTCAAGTACTTTTCCATTAACGACTTCCAGTCATTGTCGTGGACGCGTTAGAGGGAATCAGGAGTCCAAAAGGCAAAGGGGGCGGCGGAATGTCCGTCGCCCCCTTTGCACATATTGATGTCGTTGTCGCGCAGCAGGAGCCGCGAGTTCACCAGGCTCGAGCCCGGCGCATGACCGCATATTCTGTTGTCAGGCTCGCAGTGTGGACTCCCAAGGAGTACTCCGGTGTGTCATCGCCATCGGGCAACCGCTTCGCTCAGCCGCATTGCCCGTCTTCACGCTTCACAGTGCATTGGAGCGACCTCCGGTTCGGCGTGGAAGAACGAAGTTTCGTGCGACATCGCCGAGTATAGTCCTCTCATCATGGCGGTACAAGAAAGATTTCTTCCGGCGATGCGTTCCACCTCGCGCAGGCCAGCAGCCGGCGGACGTTGTACCCGGTGCTATACTCGATCCGGTTGGATCAGCGCAGTACCAATTCGATGAAAGGAGACGCGTCGAGTCCGGTTCCACCAGACTGACTCGGCAGCAATCGTTCCAAAATGGCAATGAAGTACGCCGTCCGAGCGCTCGTTCTGGCCCTCGTCGCATCGATCACTGCGCCGGCCGCCTTCGCCGGTGATCAGAAAGCGGTCGCGCAGAAGCCACTCGAGGTCAAAGAGAACCCGGCCATGATCGGCAAGCGCGACATCAACAAGCGCCAGATCGACTTCTACTCGCTCGAGAAGGAAGCCGCGCTTGGTGCCAAGCTCGCGGCAGACGTCGGTCAGCAGGCCAAGTTCGTTGATGATCCGATCATTGTCGAGTACGTGAATCGCCTCGGGCAGAACCTGGTTCTGCATTCCGACGCGAAGGTTCCGTTTCAGATCAAGGTCATTGACTCGGACGACGTGAATGCCTTCGCGCTTCCTGGCGGCTATTTCTTTGTGAACAAGGGACTTTTGCTCGCCGCGGACAATGAAGCGGAACTCGCGGGCGTGATGGCTCACGAAATCGCCCACGTCGCGGCACGTCACGGCGTCGAGAACGCGTCAAAGGGGACTTTGCTCAATTACGCCACGCTTCCGCTGATCTTCCTCGGCGGCGGCATCGGTTACGCGGCGCGTTCGGCGGCGAGCATTCTCGTGCCGGTCAGTTTCCTCAAGTTCAGCCGGAACGCCGAATACGAAGCCGACATGCTCGGTGCTCAGTACATGTGGGCCGCCGGTTACGATCCGCGTGCGCTCGGCGAGTTCTTCGAGAAACTGCAGGGCAAGGAAAAGAAGAAGCCCGGAACGCTCGCCCGACTTTTCTCGACGCATCCGATCTCCGGCGACCGTCTCTCGCGTGTCAATTTGCTCGTGGCCCGGTTCCCCGGGAAGGAAGAGTATCTGTTCACGACCTCCGAGTTCGACCGGGTCAAGGCGCACCTCCTCCAGATCACGAACGCGCCGTCGGCAACCGGAGCGCCTCGCGACACCGGCCCGCAACGTCCGACACTAAAGCGTCGGCCGTCGAACGATCCCAATCAGGCGCCGGATCCCATGGACCCGAATGCGCAGCCAGGTGACCCGGGTGCGGAGCCGACGGCCCCGGACCGCCCCACGCTCAAGCGACGCGATTCGGACGTGCCGCCTCCGGCCGGCTCGCCGAATCCCTGAATTCGTCGGTTTTCATCATCACTCCTTCGCCGAAAGGTCTTGGGCGCCGGTTTGGAACCGGCGCCCTTCTTGTTTCCGGCGGACAGTAGAGCGGGACGCGAGTGTTGCCTTCCTTCCTCAGCGTCTTTGCGAGTCCTTTGCGTCTCTGCGAGAAACACCATCGTACGGAAGCGCTTCTCGAAAAGACGCCAAGGACTCGCAAAGTCCTGAAGAGGACGCGCGAAAATGGGAAACTCTTCCCTCCGCTCTCACGTTTCTTTCGCCGGCAAAGACAGAAAGCTGAATTGCCCTCTGACGGGCCTCGTGACAGATCTACGGTTGCTCCGTAGTATTCGCGATGGCATCATCACGCGGCGGCACGCTGACATAGGAGACTTCACTTACATATCCCCAATTCGAAAAAGGAAGACCGAGGTGAATTTTCGCGCCTTTTCCCTGATCCTCGTTCTCGTCGCGGGTTCCGTGCTGCCAGCTCTTGCCGAAGAGCGAGTAGTCGCCCCGAACGAGAATCTCGTCGTCGACAGTATCCCGTCGATTTCCATGGAAATCGCCGACCAGGTCGGCTCCTACAACAATTCCGATCGGCCGGGCTCTCGAGCTGGCATCCAACTCGCCGCGAGATGCTCATCGGTACCCGCTTCGGTGACGTGCCGCAGATTCATCGCGTCAGGTTCCCGGGAGGGGACCGACAGCAACTTACGTTCTTTCCCGAGCGAATCGGCGGCGCTTCGTACCAGCCTTCGACTGGCGAGTACTTCGTTATCAGCAAGGACATCGGCGGCAATGAGTTCGCGCAGCTCTTCCGCTACGACCTCGCCTCGGGAAAGGTCACGCTGCTGACCGACGGCAAGTCCCGCAACGGCAGGGGTCCGTGGTCCACGGCGGGCGACCGCCTGGCCTATACCTCGACCCGGCGAAATGGCGCCGACGTCGACTTCTATGTCATCGATCCTGCGAATCCATCATCGAATAGAATGCTCGCCGAAGTTCAGGGCGGTGGCTGGGGCCCCATGGACTGGTCGCCTGACGACAAGTGGATCGTTGGCGGCGAATACGTCTCGGTCAACGAGAGCTACCTCTGGTTGTTCGACTCGACGTCCGGCGCGAAGACGCTGCTGACGCCGAAGGACGGCACGAAGATCTCGTGGGGCGGCGCCGCGTTCGCGAAGGACGGCAAGGGCCTCTACGTCACGACCGACAAGGACTCTGAGTTCCAGCGCCTCGCCTACTTGGACCTGGCGACCAAATCCGTGACGTTCCTGACGACGGACGTGAAATGGGACGTCGAGGACTTCTCACTCTCCGACGACGGAAAGACGATCGCGTTCGTCACCAACGAAGACGGCATCAGCGTTCTGCACCTCCTCGACACGAAGTCGAAGAAGGAGCGTCCGGCTCCGAAGCTTCCGTCGGGCGTCATCGGCGGCGCTGAGTTCCACAAGAACAGCCAGGACCTCGGGCTGACGATCTCGTCGGCGCGTTCGACATCGGATGTCTACTCGGTGAACGTGAAGACCGGCAAGGTCGAGCGCTGGACCGAGAGCGAGACCGGCGGCCTGAACACGTCTGCGTTCGCCGAACCGGAGCTCGTCCGTTGGAAGAGCTTCGACGGGCTGCCGATTTCGGGATTCCTCTACCGTCCGCCGGCCGGCAAGTTCTCAGGGAAGCGACCGGTCATCATCAACATCCACGGCGGACCGGAAGCGCAGTTCCGTCCGACCTTTCTCGGCCGCTCGAACTACCTAATGAGCGAGCTCCGGGATCGCCGATCTCTTCCCGAACGTCCGTGGTTCGGCCGGGTACGGCAAGACGTTTCTGACCCTCGACAATGGTTACAAGCGCGAGGACTCGGTCAAGGACATCGGGGCCCTGCTCGACTGGATTGCGACGCAACCGGATCTCGATTCGAGTCGCATTCTCGTGACTGGCGGCAGCTATGGCGGCTACATGACGTTCGCCGTTGCGACGCATTACAACGACCGAATCCGCGCGTCGCTTGCGGTCGTCGGCATCTCGAAGTTCGTCTCGTTCCTCGAGCGGACCGAGAGTTATCGGCGGGACCTGCGGCGGGTGGAGTACGGCGACGAGCGCGATCCCGCCATGCGCGAATTCCTGCTCAAGATCGCTCCACTCAACAATGCAAAGAAGATCACGAAGCCGATGTTCGTGGTCCAGGGCAAGAACGATCCTCGAGTGCCGCTCAACGAAGCCGAGCAGATGGTCGCCACCATCAAGGCGAACAACACTCCGGTCTGGTACCTGATGGCCAAGGACGAGGGCCACGGATTCTCGAAGAAGAAGAATGCTGACTTCCAGTTCTTCGCTACGGTCCGATATGCACAGGAGTACCTCCTGAAGTAGCTCGATTGACGTTGGCTTGCGGACTGCGAGCCCTGCAGAGCCGGGAGCGATAGCGTCCGGGTGAATGATCGGTTCGATGACACACGTCGTCGGGCAGGTCCACCCGGTCGCCGTCGCTCCGGGTTCCGTTTCGCGAGAGGACCCTAATCTCGTCCCGACTCGATGGCGGAGCCGACGGCGTCGAGCAACTCTCCGGCCGTGAACGGCTTCGGCAGCTCACTCACCGCGCCGAACTTCCTCGCGGACGAGAGATAGTCCGGAAGACCCACCGCTCCGCCCGACATGGCCACGACGGAAACGGCAACATAGGTCCTGACGAGTTCCGATATCGTCTCTATGCCGTCCATGTTCGGCATGAAGATATCGCACAGGACTACCTGATACGGTGCCAAAGCGAACATCTTGAGGCCGACCGCGCCGTCCGGCGCGTCATCGACAGAGTAACCGGCCTGCTCTAGGATCTCGCGACAAACGTCGCGAATCCCGGGATCGTCGTCAATGACGAGCACGCGAGCCATTGGCGGTCCTCAGGACGGAATCTTCCGCAGCTCCGTGATGACGTCGACGGCTGCCTCTTCCGTGATCGTGAACTCGACCTTGTCGCCTGGAGCGATACCGGAAAGCAGCGCGGCATCCTTGACGTCGAACCACATCGTCATCGCTTCCATGAAGCCTTCGATCTTCTCGTGGTTGATCTTGACACGACTCTTCTCGACGTTGACGACCACGACTACCCCGAGCCCCTTGTGCGTGGCGCCCGTGGCTGCAGCTGTCATCGGGGCGTGCGTCGCGCACGCCAGCGAATGCGAGATCGCGAGAAACGCAAGAGCGACAACGGCAAGTACACCACGTGACATCGGCTTGGACCCTTCCTTCGGATTCGATGGCCGCGATGATACCGGCACGATGGAATGGGCGGCAACTCGGAGTTGCGCGGCACGCACCGGTAATTTCAGAGACGATCACGGGTCCGTCACATTTCCTTCCGCGAGTCACGCGCGCCCGGCAATGCACTCGCAGCTTCGTCTTTGCGGAAGGACGGAAGTGATCGGAGCCGTTCGACCGTCCGTTGGACGCTCGCTACCGCTCGCGGCTCAAAAAACGGGGACTACCCGCATCGCGCACGACCACGCAGGACGCTTCGCCGGCTCCCCGCTTTTTGAGCCGCGAGCGATAGCGAGCGTCCCACGGATGGTGCCTGAAATCGCAGATTCGTCGTTGCGGAAGGACAGAAGTGATCGGAACCACCGACACCTTCAATCAAATGCCCCGTCCACTATCGTATCGCCAGGAATCGGTCAGCGCTCGGTTCCCCGCTTCGACGAGGCCAGAACGGCCGCGAAGGCGACAACCGCCGGAAGTGCCTGCGTCAGGAGTATCGACGTTTTCGCGGTGATCCCGCCAAATACGCCCGCGACGACGACGCAGCCGAGAAAGAAGAGCTTTAGCTCACGCCGGTCCGACCAGAGCGCCCAGGCGATTCCGGCAGCCAGAAATCCGTTGTAGAGCCCTTGATTCGCGGCGAGCGTAGCGGAGCTGGCCGAGACATCCGGAGTCATCGCAAAGATCTTGCGACCAACCGGGTGGTCCCAGAAGAACATCTCGAGCACGAGGATGCCGAGGTGGCTCACTCCAACGACTCCAGTCAGGATGTCGGCAATGCGTTTCACGATCAGTCTTCCTTCACGCCGGAGGCGTTCCAAAATCATGCTGCGATGACGCCCCGCTAGCGTCGGACCTCGGCGGCCTCGACCTGGAACATCGGACCCATCGCGAGCGCCCCGAACGCCGCCAGGACGATGAAATTGTCGAATGCAACACTCAGGATCGGTCCGGCGTCCTTGTAGTACATCGCCAGGACGAACACGTGCACCAGCTGAAGGAGCCCGTAGAGCGCTACGCCACCCCAGGCGCGAGCGACGAGCCCGCCGCCCATCTGCAGGGCGAAGCGCGCCATGGAGAGACTGAGAAACAGCAGAATCGGATAGAGAAGAAAGTTGACCATCTGCGCCGAAGTCATCACGAGTCGCTCTGTCTCGCTCAACTCAGAATTCGCGGTCCAATACGAGAAGAGGACATCGACCCTCGTGAAGAGCACGATCGTGATGACGAAGACCACCGCCATCAGCACGAGGTCGATCGTCTTCCCATGGAATCCGATTCCGGTATCGCGATATGCGCGGAGCATCCGCCACAGTGCCCAGCTCAGGAGAACACGAAACGAAGCCGGCAGGAGCTGGCCGCAGACGACTGCAACCGGCTCGATTTCGCCCAGGGTGAGCACGGACGGCAGGTATCCGATCACCTGCCCCAATGCCAGAGGAATCGCACCGATCGCCAGCATGCGCCACGCTGCCGAGCCGGCATCAGTCGGTCCGAAGAGGTTTGCGGCACGCCAGGCCGAGACTCCGGCAAACGGCAGGACGAGGACGGCCATGAGGACGACCTCGAGCCCGCTGACGGCCGCGAGTTGGGCACGGTCGAGCCTTCCGGAAATCGCGACGATGGCAACGATGGCCATCACGACTGCAAGCGTCGCAATCCACAACGTGAGGAGACGTCGGGGGGCGCTCATTCCTCAACCTCCAGACCGGCGATTTCTTCTTCGAGCTGCGCTGCCGCCTCCGATCCGAGGAAGACCCTCAGGATCGTCGAGACGTTGCGCGCGATATCCGGAAGATCTTCGCGCCGGACCGCGTCTGTTGCGATTCCCATCTTTCGCACGGCCAGGGTGACTGCGTTCGATGCCGTCACGCGCCCGATGCGGGGCGCGAGGTGCTCGACGGCGCGATGGAGCCAGGGATTCATAAGACGCGATCTCGTGAACGACAGGATCCGGCAACGAGTTTCGTCCGGGCGCCGGACGGTTTTGACACTGTCTTACCGCATTCGCAATGCCTCGTAGGCGATCACTGGATATGTCAGAGCACTGCTCGTCACGCCCTCGAGCTCATTGAGCGCAAAGAAGCCGTCGGGCGGATAAACCAGCGGGACGACGAGCGCGTCACGCACGAGCAACGCCTCTACCTGCCGATAGGTCGAGTGCCGGGCCGCCGGGTCAATCTGTTCGCGCCCGCGCTCGATGAGACTGTCGAGCTCGGCAGAGCCGAACATCCACCCATATGCTCCCTCAGCACGATTGATCAGCCCCATGAGCAGGCTGTCAGTATCCGGATAGTCGATTACCCAGCTCGTGAGGACGAGGTCCACCTCGTGACTCGCGCGAACGAGCTCGAGCTCCTCGGTCGTCGTCGCCACAACCGTGGGACGGACGCCGGCACGTTCGAGGGCAGCGAACAACTCGACCGAGAGCGATTGCAGACTTCGACCGAATCCCGGGGCGATGGCAACCCGAAGGGTGACGTCGTGCGAGAGTGCAGCCGGAAGCTCGGCGCCCGCGGGACTCGTAAAGCCGCTGTCGTGCCCGAGGAGGCCAGGTGGTATCAGCGACGGGGCCGGACGGGCAAACCGACCCATTGCCCGACGCACCGGCGTCTCGACGTCAAGGGCCCGCACCACAGCTCGACGCAACTCGACGTCAGCGAGCGGGCCCGATCTCGAGTTGAGCGCGGCGAAGGCGACCGACAGCCGATGAGTCTCGAAGAACCGAGCCTGTAGCGTCCGATCGGCTCGAAGTGCGTCTTCATCGACCTTGTCTAGCGCCAGAGCCAGCGACGTGCGTCCATCGCGCAGGTCGGCGATGACCTGTTCTCTCGGCACACCGAACGAAAACACGATGCCGTCGCTTTTCGGGAACCCGTCGCGCCAATAGGCCGGATTGCGCTCGACCTCGAGCCGCTCCCCGGGGTCGAGGCGCACGACGCGGAACGGCCCCGTGCCGACACACCCGTCTCTCCAACTCGCCGTGAACCTGCTCGCCGCCTCAGGCACGATACTGGTGACCGGGGTGGTCAGCATGGCTGGAAAGAACGCAAGCGGGCGCTCGAGCTCGATGCTGAACTCCTTCTGCGAGAGGATCCGGAAGCCCTCGAGATCGCCGACCCGTCCCTCGATGAGGTCGCGTGCGCCTCGAATCGGCTGCAGGAGAGTCCGGTTCGAGCCTTTTCCCGACTGCAGGAGCCGTTCGAAACTGAACCGGACGTCTCGCGCCGTCATGGCGCGTCCGTCGTGAAAGCGCACGTCGTCGCGAAGCGTGAATCGGAACCGTCGGCCGTCCTCCTCCATGGCGAAGTCCGACGCCAGCCAGGGAACGATTCGCGCGCCATCGACGATTCTGACGAGCGGCTCGAACACAAGTGGCAGCAACTCGTCCATCCACGTGGATACCTCTCCCGCCGGGTCCAGCGAGAGCAGTCTTGGACGAACGGACGTCTCGACCGAAAGCACCGTGGCCGGAGCGCGCAGCGAACCGGTGGCTGCCACAACCGCCTTTCCGATTCGTCCATAGTTCACGAACGGCGCGCTGCTGCCGAATTTCAGTCCGCGGACGGCCCGGCTCAACAGCCGATAATCAGCGTCGTGGAAGAGCGGCACGACCGTAGCCGACTCGATCATCGTCTGCTCGAACTTCCGATACAGCGTGTCGCGCAGTGCCGGACGCGTCTCGGTCCTCGCCTGTTCGGCGAGCGCATCGAGTTCCGGCGACGATGCGTACTGCCGCAGCCATCCGGTGCGAGAGTGGAAGATCGCGTGCGTAAAGTTGTCCGGGTCGGCGTAATCGCCCGTCCAGCGCGAAAGCATGAGGTCGACTCCCGACGGATCGTGCATTGTCGCTCGATAGGCATCGACGGTGGCCGTTGAGATCTCGACGTCGACGCCGATATCGGTCCACGTCGACAGCAGATTCGCGAGGAGGTCGCCGTGAATCTCGGCGAACTTCGGGCTGACAGACGCCACGATGCGCACGCGGTCCGGATACCCGGCCGACCTCAGCATCTCGATCGCCTGCTCGCGTGTCAGGGAAGGCAGCCGCCGTCCCGGATCGTGACCGAGCATCCCAGGTGGAATCAGTCCCGTTGCAGGCAGCGCAGCCCTCCCGAGTGAGGCCCAGACAAGCGCCCGAGTACGGACCACACCCGCGAGCGCGCGCCTGACCGCGAGATTCGACGTTGCCGGACCCCGTGTGTTGAAAAGCACGAAGCAGCTGTCGCGTCGAGGCGTGTCGACGAGCGTCGCACGAAGCCTGTGGTCTCTCAGGATGCGCTCGAGATCGTCGGGCGAAAAACCGCGCGCAATATCGACTTCACCGGCCCGAAATGCCTCTGTCAGAGCAGCGCCGGTGAGTTTCGGCCGGAAGTCGATGGCGTCGAGGTTCGGCGGCACCGGACCCGCGTAGCACGGGTTCGCCTCGAGCTCGACCTGATCGTCCGTACGCAGTGCAACGCGGAACGGTCCAGTGCCGAGTGCCCGTTCCGTTCCGTCTTCATCGACGACGGCCAGTGCGATGGCCGCCGACACGTCGGTGAGCATCGCCGGATATATCGGCAACGGCTCCTCGAGTCGGATCTCCAGCCGGTCATCGGAGAGCGCGACGACACCTTCCAGGGACGCGCCGGCATCGGCAGCCAGAAAAGCATCGACACCGCGAATCGTCTCGAACACACCGGGCAGTGCCGATCGGTTCATTCGAATGGTCCGCTGGAATGAAGCCTTCACAAGTGCCGCGGTCAGCTTGGTCCCGTCCGAAAACGTCGCGTCACGCTGTAGCGAAAAGACAAACCGCATCCCGCCGTCGACGACCTCCCATCGCTCGGCAAGAGCAGGAGCGAGAATGCCCTGGGCATCCGTCGTCAGCAGGCACTCGAACACGTTCGCGATGATCTCTTCGTCATCGCTGGTCTGGATAGTGGCCGGCTCGCACGCGATGACGAGCGGGTTGTTCAGGGCGACCACGAGGCGTCCGCCCTTCGGCACCTTCGCAGGCTTGAACATGCCGGACGGCCGCCGTTTTTCGGCTTCCTCCAGGTACTCTCGCGCCCGCTCGTATTCTCCCCGCAGATTCGCCACGGTCGCACCTAGCGTGAGCAATCGCGAAAGCGCCCAGTTGTCGTGCTGGGCGCGCGCGGCCTCGATCCCGCGATCCGCGAGCCGCCTCGCCTCGTCGACTTTCCGGCCGTCCCACGCGATTTCCGCCGCCATGAGCAAGGCACGCACCTCGTGGGCGATCTGCGACTCGCGCTCGAATATTTGGATTGCGCGCTCTGCCTCGCGAAGCGCCTCGCTCGTGTTGCCTTGGAGCCGATACGCACCAGCGAGCAGGAGTCTCGCCTCACCCTCGAGCGCCCGGTCACCTTCCCAGTCGTCGTCCTCGAGAAATTCGAGCGCTGTGCGAACCGCCGAGACGGCGTCGTCTGCGCTGAAGGCGTCGAGGGCCTTGAGCGCCGCGAGGAATCCGTATTCGACGGCCTTTTCACCAACGTCGCCCTGCGAGTAGTGGTGGAGCAGCCGTGCGTACATTCGGTCGAGCCGGTCCGCGTACCGCGACTCGAGCGCTTCGGCAATCCGACGGTGAAGCGTTCGACGGCGTCGCCGCGAGATTCCGGCGTAGAGCACGTCGCGCACGACCCGACTGGCGAACGTGAAGCGATCGCCGCGCCATTCGCGCTCCTCGAGCAGGCCGAGACGAATCAGACGATCGATGGCATCCTCGAGCTCGGCTTTCGAGTCCACTATCGACTCGAGGTCGCGCAATTCGAATGTTCGACCGAGCATGCAAGCCAGCGTCAGGGTCTCGCGCAGGTCCGCCGGAAGCCGCTCGATCTGACGCTCGACCACCTGCTGGATCGTCTCGGGGAGCGCGTCCGACGAAACGCCCATGTCGCTCGACATGCTGAGTTGCCCAGTTTCGTCCTCGGCGAGCCCACCCGAGTCGATGAGAGACTTCACGAGCTCGCGGGTGAAGAACGGATTTCCTTCGGTCGCTGCATGCAGCGTGGCCGCGGTCGCGTCAACGAGCGGCGGTCCGCCCACGATCGCTTCAATGAGCGCACGATGATCCGCCGCGCACAGAGGGCCGAGGGTCATTGACGCGAAATACTTGTCGCCGCGGAAGCTGGCGATCATCCGGCTCAGCGCGTGGCGGCGATCCACCTCGGTCGTTCTGTAGCTTCCGACGATCAGCACCGGCGCCAGCCCGAGCCGTCTCACCACGTACTGCAACGCCTCGATCGACACATCGGCGCCGTGCAGGTCCTTGAGAAGGAGCACGAGCGGGCGGCCGATTGCCATTCGCGTGATGGATCGGGCGAGCACGTCGAACACGGCGGTCTTGTCATCGAGCTTCGGCGTCACGATTTCTTGCGAATCGTGAGGGTTAGAGGGCTCGGCAAACTCGGCCATCTCGCTTAGAACCGGAAAGAGCGCAACGAGATCCGACGCAAGGTCCGAGAAGTCGGCGACCTCCTGCGAAACCGAGGAGTGGTCGACCGACCGCAGGTACTCCTGCAGCACATCGCAGAATCCCTGGTAGGGGAATCCACGATCCTGCTCGATGAACCGACCGTGCAGGACGCGGATGCGCCGAGCCCGGGCAATCGTCTCGACCTCCTCGAGCAACCGGCTCTTTCCGATCCCAGGCTCTCCGCCGATGACGACGAATTGCGTCTCACCGGCAACTGCGGCATTCATTCGTCTATGAAGCTCGCCGAGCTCGCGGTCGCGACCCACGAGCGGCAGCGAGTCGCGTGGACGAGCGGCGCCGCCAATCTTGATCTCGCCGCTGTGGCCGACGACGCGGTATTTGTCGCTGTCATCGAGTCGGGCGCGGCAGGCCGCAAGGACGTCGGCGATGTCGTTCCCGCGTTCCGGCCGAGCAGCCGGATCCTTTGCGAGGCAGCGCATCAGGATTGACTCGAGCGCCGGATCGAGCTGAATTCCGCGAGCAGACGGCGGCGTCGCGGCTTCGTGGACGATGCGGTAGAGGACCGCCTGGAGATCGCCCGTGAACGGCGGACTTCCAGTGAGGCATTCGTAAAGCACGGCGCCGAGGGCGTGCAGATCCGAGCGAACGTCGATGTCGCGTCCATCGACCTGTTCCGGGCTTACATAGGCCGCGCCGCCCTCGAGGCTCCCGCTCGTCGCCATTCGCGTGAGCTGACTCTCGAACGACGCCTGGACCAGACCGAAGTCCATGAGCCGCACCCGGATGCCCTCGGACTCGCCGCGCGCGACCATGATGTTTTCAGGGCGCAATGCGCGATGGACGATGCCCTGCCCGTGGCTGTAATCCAGTGCGCTCGCGACCTGGATGCCGATCTCCAGGGCGTCGACGAAACGCAGCGATCCCTCGCGGAGCACGGCGCGGAGGCTCGACCCGATGACGAGCGGCATGACGAAGAAGAGGGCGCCTTCGAACTCGCCAAAGTCGTAAACGGGCACCACCGACGGGTGGTCCATCTTCGCGATGATCTGGGCTTCACGGCGAAAACGCTCGCCCGAAACCGTGCTGAGAAGGTCGGGCGGGATGAGCTTGATGGCGACGTCGCGATCTAGCAGTGGGTCGCGGGCGAGGTAGACGACACCCATGCCGCCGCGACCCAGCTCGCGAACGATCTCGTACCGATCGGAAAGCTTCGCCCCGAGAACTGCCATGATGGATGCCAGTGCGAGAAGGAGAACGTGGGGAGACTATACTCCCTTGTGGGCGGATTCCGATGACGGACCCGGAAGGGTACCGATCCGGATTCATCGACGACTGGTGCGCCCTCCTGCAGTGAGAGTCCCCCTGGCCAGAGCGCCGGCGGCGACCCGGTTCGTGCCTGCTTCGTGCCTGCTATGATGGCCGCGTGCGGCCGGCAAAACGCTTCAAGATCGGGCTTCTCGTCGCGGTGATCGCATTCGCAATCATCGTCGGACCGCGGCTCGCCGTGCACGCCGCCTACTCGGGCGTCCGGTTCGAAACACCTGCGGAAGTGCCGTCTGACGAGGCGCCCCGCATCGCCCTTGTCTTCGGAGCCGGCCTGTCGGCGGGCGGTTCGCGGCCGTCGATCGTCCTTTACGATCGGGTCGCCACGGCGGTGGAGCTTTATCACGCCGGCCGGGCCTCCAAGCTGCTCATGTCGGGCGACAACCGGTTCGTCGAATACAACGAGCCTGAGGTCATGCGTGAGACGGCCGTCGCCCTCGGCGTGCCCGAGAAGGATATCGTGCTCGATTACGCTGGCCGACGCACGTACGACAGCTGTTATCGGGCCAAGGAGATCTTCGGAGTGGAACGGGCGGTCCTCGTCACGCAGTCGTTCCATCTGGACCGGGCGCTTTACCTGTGCAACTCGATGGGCGTCGACGCAATCGGCGTGGCGGCGGACCGGCATCCGTACGCGGACCGGGCGCACCGATGGTGGCACCTTCGCGAGATCCCGGCGGTACTTTCGGCGTGGTTCGATCTGAACGTGCGACACCCGATTCCCGTGATGGGCGAGAAACTGCCGATCGACCCCGCCGCTTCGGTCGATGAAGCCGCCGTCGAGTCGGGTGAAGCCGTCGCGGCGCAGGAGGCGCCCGAGCCCGCCGGCAACGTCAATCGACCAGAAGCCGTAAACGCGGCCGATTCGACTGCAAACGCCAACGGAGCGCGTGTGCGCGGCTCTCATTGAGAATCGCACTGTTCTGTCGTGAACGTCTCTGAGTGCCTTGGCCCGTGCATTCGTGCCTCGTTGCATCGCATAGGATCGGGGCGTCGCGTGCGGTAGCATCATCCCGAGGGTGACGAAACGTTCGAGCAGTCGAGGAGGATGTCATGGCCAAGGGAAAGAGCACCCAGAAGAAAGAAACCAAGAAGCCGAAGAAGGACAAGTCGAAGGACACGCCAAAGAAGTAGCGGTCCATTTCCCGATGGAGCCGGCGAAGGCGTGGCCGAACGCGCCGCTTCGCGTGCTTCCGTCGAAGGTTCGAAGGTCGATGGCACTTTGGGCTAGCGCGACCATCCTGGTCCGACAGTCGCGCGTGCCTTCGACAGATTGTGCTGCGTCTGTACTTGTCGCATGACGACCGTTGCCGGCGATCCTGGAGACATAGCGATCGTTGCATTCGACGATCGGTATGCTGACGCATTCGCGCGGCTCAATCGGGACTGGCTCGTTCGATTCGATTTGCTCGAGGAGGGCGATCGCAAGCACCTCGAACACCCGAGAGATTCGATTCTCTCGGCTGGCGGCGAGATTTTTCTCGCCGTTTCAGCCGGGGTCGTGTACGGAACGTGCGCCGTCATTCCACGGGATCACGAAACGGTCGAACTGGCAAAGCTCGCAGTTGCCGAGTCGGCGAGGGGGCGCGGGCTTGGAAAACGGCTATCGCTAGCCGCCATCCAATGGGCCCGAAACCGGGGGTCCCGATGCGTCGTTCTCGTTTCGTCGACGAAGTTGACGACCGCCCTCGGACTCTACGAACGCCTCGGGTTCGAATACGCCGATCTTCCGGATGATCCCGGGTATGCCTCTGCGGACGTCTTCATGAAACTTCGGCTCTGACGGACGTGAGCTCGAAAAGTCGGAGCGGTCTTCGGGCACCGGTTTCTGCCCCTGGCCTTTTCGTGGTGGTAGATTCCGCGACCGCGCAGCGGTTTTGCGACCGCGCAGCGGTAGATTCCGCTACTGCGGAGCGGTAGATTCCGCTACTGCGGAGCGGTAGATTCCGCTACTGCGGAGCGGTAGATTCCGCGACCGCGCAGCGGTAGATTCCGCTACTGCGAGCGGTAGATTCCGCGACCGCGGAGCGGTCGATGAAATAGCCGTGGGTCGCGCGCGGGCGAGTGCAACGAGCCCTCGCGTGACCCGCGGAACCGCCGGCCGTAACGCACCGACCGCGGAGCGGTCGCATCTTCAGCCGCGAGACTTGCATCGACTGTCGGCCACGACACAAACTGTCGAACGGTCGTTGCGGGCCGCGACAGGTGGCCGCCATTCCTGACGACTCAGTGGGGCAACCGGTATGGACAAGCGGCATACGGGAATCAGCAAGTTCCTCAGTTACGTCCTTCGACACCGGCCGGACGAGATCGGCATCGTGCTCGACGGTCACGGCTGGGTAGAGATTGACCGCCTGCTTGTCGCAGCCCGGGCGCACGGTCAGCCGATCTCGCGAAATGAACTGGACTTCGTCGTCGAGCACAACAGCAAGAAGCGGTTCGCCGTCAGCGACGACGGGCTCCGCATTCGGGCCAGCCAGGGTCATTCGACCGATGTCGATCTCGCCTTCCGGCCGAGCGAGCCTCCGGAGCTGCTTTACCACGGCACGGCGCGCGTACATCTCGAGTCGATTCGCGAGCACGGCCTGGTCAAAGGCAAGCGGCACCAGGTCCACCTCTCCGACGATGAAGCCTCGGCTCGAATCGTCGGCCAAAGGCACGGTTCGCCCGTCGTGCTCGTGGTGCGAGCCGGGGAGATGGCGCGTGCGGGGTTCACGTTCTTTCGGTCGGAGAACGGCGTCTGGCTGACTGATGCCGTCCCGTATCGTTACGTCGACGAACCCGACTGAACCGATCGGACCTGCCGAACGGGGCCCTCTCGCCGTCCGGGCGGTGCGGGTGTACGCTCCGTGCGCGGGCCGAGCGTGGTCAGCGAAATCAGAGTCATCAAGGAGGCGCGCAGCGTGGCCGTCCTTCAACGCGCAATCGAGATCGCGGTCGAGGCGCACCGTGACCAGGTCGACAAGGCAGGAGCGCCCTATGTTCTCCATCCGCTGCGATTGATGCTGCGGGTATCCGGCAACGACGCCATGATCGCCGCCGTGCTTCACGACGTAGTCGAGGACACGGACTGGACTATTGACCGCCTGCGTCGCGAAGGCTTTTCGGAAACGGTGCTCGTTGCCATCGACTGCCTGACTCGTCGCGACGGCGAGACTTATGAGGAGTTCATCGAGCGCGCCGCGGCGAATCCCGTGGCGCGGCGAGTCAAGCTCGCGGATCTCGAAGACAACATGGACATCCGGCGAATCCGGATGCTCGGTCCGAATGCGCACGACCGGCTCGCGAGATACCACGCTGCGTGGTACCGGCTGTCTGAGGAAGCTAGGCCGTAAGGAGAGCACAGAGAGTAAGAGTGGACAGGACTACAGGATTTTCAGGATTGACAGGATTCTGTTGGGTGTCGTTTTCAGCGAGCGCCCTTCCTTGCACTGGGTTACCGAAGGTCTACCAAGAAGAATCCTGTAAATCCTGAAAATCCCGTAATCCTGTCCACTCTCCTCTTTGTGCTCGACGCGCGGGCCGAAATACGGAGGTGAACCATGGCGGAAGGTGACTCGAAGGTGATGAGCATGGGCCAGATCGTTCTGATCATGATCGGAGTAGCTCTCGTTCTTGGTCTTGTGATTGGCGCTATCGGCGGACTTGCCGGACTGCCGCCTGGTATCACTGGCGCGGGCATCGGCGCGGCTGTCGGCCTCCTCGGGGTGCTATTGCTGAACAAGCGCAAAGCCGCCCTCGCGGCCCGGAATCAGGGACGGTAGGCTGCATCGAAGCGCCTTGCGCTAGTCGCCGTCGTAGAGGCCCGGATCGTGACGACGGTACTCTCGCCAGAGGATGAAGCCGCCCCACGTCATGGCGGCGATGAGCAGGATCGTCCCGGCGAGATCGACGCCTCGCGCGATCGTAGTGTCCCACGCAAGCATCCCCGTCCGCCCGAGCAGGTTGTTCCAGTCGTGGTACCCGGGCACGTCGCGTCCGGTGACGCCGCCGAGCAAGGGCAGCGCCTGCAGCCGCGCATCGTTGATGTATGGAGCGAGGTCCTTTGCGCTCTGTCCGAGCCACCATAAGCCAACGGACGCGCCGAAAGGATCCCTGTTCTGCAACAGGAATGCGATCACGACGACGAGCGGAATGAGCAACTGCATTGCGCTGCCGCCGAGCACGGTCATGAAATCGCCGAACGGCATGAAGAGGATATGTCCAGCCTCGTGAAAGACGAGGTTCACTCGATGATGAACGACGATCCGATCCGGTTCGACGCCATCGGCAGCAGGATGAACCATCCACCCCAGAGCACCGCGACGAGCCAGACGACGGCGTGGCCGGCGAGCCGAAGCGTTGAAACACGTTCCGGCACGTGTGTGAATCGTCGTCCGAGACCAGCGAAGCTCGAACCGCCGGCCCCGTCACTTACCGGATCCGGCTCATTCCAAACGTGACTTGCCGTGCGTTTTGGCCAATCCTCGGGAATCGAGTCTCTCGGCGGCAGATCCTCGATCGAAGGACCGGCGCCTGACTCGAGCTCCTTCCACCGCGCCTTCCGTTCCCGCCACTTCTCGAACACGAGTCCGCACCGTCGGCATTCCGGCGCCGGCTGCTGCTCGAATCCGCATTTTGGACACGGCTCCATCACTCCCCGCCAGACTACACGCTTCCTGGCCTTCTTGACTCCAAATCCGCGTTCCTCCCCGCCCCCGATCCGATCGTGTATTAAACTGCCACCGATCCGCCCTCATCCCCGTGTCTGCAACGCCCCTCACGACAAATCGGCCTCTGGAGGTTCCCATGCACCGCATCCTCGCCCTGACGCGGAGCGCCACCGTTCTCGCCGCAGCCATTGCGCTTGCGGGTCAATCCGTCGCTGCGGCACCGCCCCGCCGCGTCGATCCCCCGAAACCGGCCTCGAGCATGCGCGCGATCCCGGCGACGGCAGCCCGCGGCATGTTCCGGACCGCCCCGGCAGTCACCCCGTTCGGTGCGACGCGAACAGCCGCTCCGTCCGTAGTGCCGAGAATCTCGTCCGAGGCCGCCGCAAAGCTCGCAACCGACGCCAAGCCATACGACCAGAACCGGTTGCGAGCCGGCCACTTGCTGCGACGCGCCGGGTTCGGACCCTCGCCCGGCGACATGGCGGAAGTGCTGACACTCGGACAAACCGCGTGGATAGACATGCAGCTCAACCCGTCATCGATCGACGACTCGGCCAACGAAGCGAAGTTCTACCCGGTGCCGGATCCGCTGATCGACGACTTCGGGTATTCGTGGGATCTGCACTGGATGACGCGGATGCTGTACTCCCGCAAGCAGCTGCAGGAGAAGATGACGCTCGTCTGGCGCGAGCACATGCCGGTTTCGATCGGAAAGATTGGCTGGGGCAAGCCGCCGCATGACTACGAGCAGATGCTGCGACGGAATTCGCTCGGCAGCTTCCGCCAGATGCTCGCCGACCTGGCGCGCGACCCGGCGATGCTGATCTACCTCGACAACAACTACAACTCGGCGTTCGACTATGAGGGCAACCCCGTTCCGCCGAACGAAAACTACGCGCGTGAGCTGCTACAGCTCTTCTCGACCGGCCCACAGATGCTCAACATGGACGGCACCCCGGTGCTCGCTGGCGACGGTTCCGTCGTACCTGCATACACCGAACAGGACGTTCGCGAGACCGCGAGAGCGATGACCGGTTGGTACATCGAGGACTATCGCGAGTGGACCGGGTCGCTTTTCTATGAAGGCTTCCACGATCCCGGTGACAAGACCATCCTCGGCCAGACGCTTCGTGGCCGCAGCGGGCCCGATGGCGCAAACGAGGTCGAGGATGTCGTCGACATCCTGATGGATCACCCGTCGACAGCGCCGTTCATCTCGAAAATGCTCATCCAGAAACTCGCGACCGAAACGCCGACTTCCGGTTACGTCCAGCGCGTCGCGACGGTCTTCCGGAATTCCGATGGCAACCTCAAGCAGACCGTCCGGGCGATCCTGACCGACGCCGAGTTCACCTCGGACGCGGTCGTGCGCACGCAGTTCAAGTCGCCGCTCGAGCACCTCGTCGGCGCGGCGCGTGCGACCGAGACCGTCACCGAGGGGCATTCGTTCTACTACTGGATGTACTTCACGAACCATCTTCCGTACCTGCCGCCGTCGGTCTTTTCGTTCTACAGGCCCGGAAAGAAGGGAGCGCTCGTCACCGCCTCGCAGGTCGTTTTCCTCGACCAGATCGCCGAGGACCTGATCGACACCTACACCGACGATTACACGGACGCGAGCTTCAGCGTGCGGGCCATCCTCGACAATCCGAAGCTGAAGAAGCCGAAGAAGGTCGTCAACTACCTCGGCGACCGGTTGCTCGCCGCTCCGCTGGACGCATCGACGAAAACGGCGCTCATCGATTACTTCGGCGGACGCATTACGGAAGAGAAAGTTCGCGGCGCGATCTGGCTGATCCTGACGTCGCCCGACTTCCAGCGGAATTGAGGAGGCCTGCAATGAAATCCATCACACGACGCGCTTTTCTTCGCACCAGTGCGATCACGGCGATCGGAGCCGGCCTCGGCAGCCCGCTTCTGGGACGAACGGCATTCGGAGGCACGCGATCGCTTCGCGGCACCGCGACCGACCCGATCGTCGTCCTGGTGAACATGTTCGGCGGCAACGACTTCCTCAACACGGTCGTGCCGCTCGGCCAGTTCGACCGGTACCGGGCGATGCGTCCGATGCTGCACATTCCGCGTGAGCGAACGTTGTCACTCCCGGGCACGACCGACATCGGGTTCAATCCCGGGATGACTGCGCTGCGCGACATCTACGCCGACGGCAGGCTCGCCGTCGTCCTCGGCACGGGAATGCCGATGAACTCGCAGGGACTCTTCGATCACGAGGCGAGCCAGCTGAACCTGCAGGCCGGCCACACGTCCGGTTCGGCGTTCGAAAGTGCGCCTTCGGGCTGGATCGGCCGCTGGCTCGATACGGTCGGCGCGGGCATCGCGCCTCCCGGGGTCAACGTCGGCGGCTATTCGACGCTCGCGCTGGCGGGCGAGGAACGCGATGCGCTGACGGTCTTCGACGTGTCGAACTTCGGCGTGATGCCGTATTTCGACACCGAGGCACGGCTCGCCAGTTACAAGCGGATTCAGGCGGAGTCGACCTCGCTGATCGAGCCCGCCAAGCGCGGACGGGAAATGCGCCAACTCGTCGTCGACCTCGGCGATACCCTGCGCGAGCGGACGGAGGCGTACGTCCCGGCGGTTGATTATCCGGAGGACAACAACGTCGCGTACACGCTCCGGCAGTGTGCTCAGCTCATAGACGCCGACCTCGGTGTCCGCGCGCTCGCGGTCGCAGCCGACGGATACGACACGCACGCGAGCCAGAACGATGGCGCGTCGAACTCGTCGCTCGGGTACCACGACTATCTTCTCATGCAGGTGAGCAACGCCATCGGAGCTTTCCTGGCCGATGTCGCTGCGCACGGGCACGGCAACCGGGTGGTCGTCGTCGTGGCGTCGGAGTTCGGCCGGCGATGTTTCGAGAACACGGACGTCGGAACGGATCACGGATATGCCGGAGGCATGTTCGTCGCGGGCGAGCCGGTGCAGGGCGGGATCTATGGCGAGTATCCGAGTCTGGCGGACAACGATCTCGTACTCGACGGGAACATCGACGTGACGACGGATTTCCGGTCGGTGTATTCCACGGTTCTCGCCGGGCACCTCGGAGCGGACCCGGGCGACATCCTGAACGGGAACTTCCCGTCGCTCGGTTTCCTGTAGGAAGTAAGAGCACGCGGCTCAGGCGGATCGGGCGGATGACGCGGATCTGAAGTTGTCATTCAGATCAGCGTCGTTCGCCCGATCCGCCTGATCCGCGTGCTCTTCGTTCCGTCGCATGCGCCTGAACGGGCAATTCCTGTAATCTCCTTGGAATTTCCCTGGAGGTGCACGGATGATTCGTGGAGCTCGTTGGCCGGCGACGATCGCCGTTGTTGCCCTGTTGGTGCCCGGATGTTTTCCGCAGCCGTCACTCGCGAACACCGTGCCGACCGTCTCGAAAGAGCGTCAGGTCGTTTTCGAGCGCAACGATGGCCAGACCGATTCCCGCGCGCGCTTCGTTGCGCGAGCCAGGGGCTACCGCGTCTTCGTGACGCCCGATTCATTGGCGATCGGACTGGCGACTTCGTCCGGGCAGCACGCCGTTCGACTTGCATTCGGCGGAGCGTCGGCGACGGCGACGGTTCACGGCGAGCGGCCGCTGGCGGGGCGCGTGAACTACTTGCGCGGATCGGATCCGAAGGCCTTCGTCACGGGCGTTCCGACCTTCGGCGGCGTACGGATCTCGGGCGTCTACCCGGGCATCGATGCGGTGGTCTACGGTCGTGACGGCGACGTTGAATACGACTTTGTCGTCGCGCCGGGAACCGATGCATCCGCGATTCGACTGGAGCTGTCGGGCATCGACAGCGCGACGATAGACGCCAACGGCGACCTCGTACTCTCGACGCCCGCAGGCGAACTGCGGCAGCGCCGCCCGGTCGCGTACGAGACGACCGGCGACGTCCGGACTCCCGTCGCGTCCCGCTTTCAAATCTCCGGCGATCACATCGTCACTTTCGAAGTCACACGGCGCGATCCTTCGTCGACGCTGTTCATCGATCCCGTGCTGAGCTATTCAGCTTATGTCGCCGGCGGCGGCGACGAGTCGGGAGCCGGAATCACCGTCGACGCCGCCGGAAGCGCCTACCTCGCAGGCGGTTCCAGCTCGCTCGACTTTCCGACGACGGCCGGCACCATTTCGCAGACGCTTGCCGGCAGCACGGATGGGTTCGTCGCGAAACTCACACCGGACGGCTCCGGATACGCGTTCTCGACCTACGTCGGCGGGATCGCAGACGAGGGCATCGCCCGCGCCGTGGTCGATGCCGCCGGTAACATCTATATCTGCGGAGGAACAGCCTCGACCGATTTCCCGACGACGATTGGCGCCTTCGACACCTCGTTCTCGGGAGGCTCGTTCGACGGCTTCGTCGCGAAACTTGCCCCCGGAGCGGCGTCGATCCTCTACTCGTCGTATCTCGGCGGGTCGGGCGACGACGGCGCGGCGTCGATAGCGATCGACTCGGGCGGGAACGCATACATCACCGGGGGATCGACGTCGTCGAACTACCCGACGACGCCCGGCGCATTCGACACCAGCAATATCTCGCTCGTCGGACTTCCCGACGCGATAGTCACCAAGATCAATCCGACGGGGACGGCGCTCGTCTATTCGACGTACCTCGGCGCGGCCTTCAACCTCGAAGCCGGCGCGGCAATTGCCGTCGACTCGAGCGGATTCGCCTACGTCGGCGGCGCCACGAACGGCGGCTGCCCGACCAAGGCCGGCTCGTTCGACACGTCCTTCAACGGCGGCTCGTTTGACGGCTTCATTTCGAAAGTGAACACGACCGGGACCGACCTCGTCTATTCGACGTACCTCGGTGGCAGCGATGAAGACTACGTGTTCAGCCTCGCGATCGACGGCTCTGGAAACGCCTACGCCACCGGGTTCACGCCGTCGGCGAACTTCCCCGTTCTCAACGCCTTTCAGCCGGCTATCGGCGGCGGGTTCGACGCGTACGTCACGAAACTCAATACGGCCGGTTCGGCTCTCGTCTATTCGTCGTATCTGGGCGGCACCGGCAACGAGGGACTGACGAGTGCCGGCGGAACGGAGTTGCAGATTGCCGGCGGAATCGCGGTCGATGGGACTGGAAACGCGTATCTCACGGGATTCACGGACTCGATCGACTTTCCGGTCGTCGCGGCCTGGCAGCCTGCACGTGCCGGCGGCTTCGACGCGTTCGTCGTGAAAGTGAACGCCGCGGGCTCGGCTAAGGTATACGCCTCATACCTGGGTGGAGCGCTCGAGGAGCGAGGGCTCGGCATCGCGGTAGACAGCGCGGGTGCTGCGTACGTCACGGGCTTCACGGTCTCGACGAACTTCCCGACCACGGCGGGGGCAGTTCGTACCGTTCCCCGGCGGCAACGCGCTCTCCGATGGTTTCATAGCGAAGATCGGGACGGGACCGGGAGACACGCCTGGGATCTACGTGCCGTCGAGCGGCGCATTCTTCCTCAGAAACTCGAACAGCCCGGGACCGGCCGTCACGGTGTTCACGTTCGGCCCGTCTGCGGCCGGATTCGTCCCGCTCGCCGGCGACTGGGACGGAAACGGCACGACGACGATCGGCATCTACGATCCGGTGACGGGAGCGTTCTTCCTGAAGAACTCGGATTCGAACGGGCCGGCCGACATCGTGTTCAACTTCGGGGCGGGCGGCGCCGACATCGTCCCGATCGCTGGCGACTGGAACGGCGACGGAACGGATACGATCGGAATCTACGGGACATCGACCGGAGCGTTCTTTCTGCGGAACACAAACGAATCCGGCGGAGCGGATCTGGTTTTCAACTTCGGGCCGGGTGGAGTGGATTTTGCGCCTCTGTCAGGAGACTGGAACGGCGACGGCGTCGACACGATCGGGATCTACGGCACCTCGACGGGAGTGTTCTTTCTGCGAAACGCGAACGGGCCGGGCGCGGCGGACCTGGCGTTCAACTTCGGGGCCGGAGGGGCGGGGATCCTGCCGCTCGTCGGCGACTGGAATGCTGACGGTACCGACACGATAGGAATCTACGCTTCGTCGTCCGGGGCGTGGTTCCTGCGAAATGCAAATGCGAGTGGAGGCGCGGACCTCGTGTTCTCGTACGGACCCGCAGGCGCGACTCCAATCGCGGGGCACTGGGGCGGGTAGAGATTCCTGCTGTCTTTCTCCGTGCCTCTGTGTCTCTGAGTCTCTGTGTGCGAAGCGTCTTCGGAGCTTCGCACACAGAGGCGCCGAGACACGGAGACGCTGAGGAACAGAGTCGCTGGATCTGCTATTCTCTCTCCCTTCAAAATCCCCCGGGGAGGACCGCATGCTTCGCTTCCGCAACACGTTGACCGGTGAACTCGAACCTTTCATCCCGCTCGAGGAGGGTCGCGTCCGGATCTACGCCTGCGGACCGACGGTCTGGAACTTCGCACACATCGGCAACTTCAAGACGTTCGTCTTTTACGACGTGCTGCGCCGCTATCTGCGCTTCCGCGGGTTCGAAGTCACGGAGGTCATGAACGTCACCGACGTTGATGACCGCATCATCGAGCAGACCATCGAATTGAAGCTCTCGCTGGAGGAGCTCACGACGAAGTACCTCAACTACTTCCTCGAGGACATGGCGACGCTCAACATCGAGCAACCTGAGGTCATGCCCAAGGCCACCGAGCATATTCCCGAGATGGTGGCCCTCGTCGAGACGCTGCTCGCGAACGGGAAGGCGTACGAGGCGGACGGCTCGATCTACTTCAAGATCTCTGCGTTCGACGGCTACGGAAGGCTCTCCGGAAAGAAGCTGGAGGGCAACGAGGCCGGACGCAGCGGCCGCGTCGACACCCAGGAGTACGCCAAGGCCGACACGAGCGACTTCGTTCTCTGGAAGGCGCCGAAGCTCGAAGGCGAACGCTCGTGGGACACCGCCATCGGCACCGGCCGGCCCGGCTGGCACCTCGAGTGCTCGGCGATGTCGATGAAGTACCTCGGCGAGACGTTCGACATCCACGCGGGCGGCGAGGACCTCATCTTTCCGCACCACGAGAACGAGATCGCCCAGAGCGAAGGCGCCACCGGCAAGCCGTTCGCGCGTTACTGGCTGCACTCGAAGTTCCTGAACATCGAGAACCAGAAGATGTCGAAGCGCTTCGGCAACTTCAAGACGCCGCGCGACCTGCTCTCGCAGGGCATCGAGCCGATGGCGATCCGCTATCTGCTGCTCTCGGCGCCATATCGGACACAGCTCAACTTTACGGCGGACGGACTCGATGCGGCAGCATCGTCGCTCGATCGGCTTCGTAATTTCGTGCGACGGATTCGCAACGCGCACGTCACCTCGAATGGCGAAAGTCCGGCGAGCGCCGTGGCGAAGCGGATGCTCGAGGGGATTCCAGGCCGCGATGGACGACGACCTGAACACGTCGGTCGCGCTTGCGGCGGTGTTCAACCTCGTGAACGACGTGAACCCGATGATCGATGCGAAGTCGATCACCGAGGCGGACCGGGCTGCGATCCTGTCGGCGATCGATCGGGTTGACGGCGTGTTCGGAGTGTTGTCGCTGACTGATGACGAGGCCGTTCCGGAGGAGATCCACGATCTCGTGACGCAAAGGACCGAGGCGCGACGGGCGCGCAACTTTGCGTTGGCGGACGAGATGCGCGACCGGATCGTTTCGGCCGGCTACGTCATCGAGGATTCGCCGGACGGGACGAAGGTCCGGAAAAAGTAGATTCGGATCTTCCTTGGCGCCTTCGCGCCTTTGCGCGAAATCTCACGCAAAGGCGCAAAGGCGCAAAGGAAGGCGCGGAGCTTGGCTCAATGTCCCGAGGACTCTTCGACGACATAGACGCCGGCGCGGGGAACGCTCCCCTCGCCGAACGCATGCGTCCACGAACCATCGACGAGATCCTCGGCCAGGAGAAGCTCCTCGGCCCGGGCCGCATCCTGCGGCGCATGATCGAGGAGGACACCCTCCGCTCGCTCATTCTCTGGGGTCCGCCCGGCACCGGCAAGACGACGATTGCTCGACTCGTTGCGACGGCGACGAACGCCGCGTTCATTCCCTTCTCCGCCGTTACATCCGGCATCAAGGAAGTCCGCGAAGTCATGGCCGAGGCGGAAGCCGCCCGCCGCATGTCCGGCCGGCGCACTGTCGTCTTCGTCGACGAGATTCACCGGTTCAACCGCGCCCAGCAGGACGCGTTCCTTCCGCACGTCGAAAGCGGCACGATCACGCTCATTGGCGCCACGACCGAGAACCCGAGCTTCGAGGTTAACTCAGCGCTTCTGTCGCGATCGAAGGTCTTCGTACTCGAGCCGCTGTCGTCGGACGCCCTGACCGGACTGCTCCGTCGCGCGATCGATGACACCGAGCGCGGTATTGGCGCGCTGAAACTTTCGGCCGACGACACACTGCTCTCGCGGATTGCCGAACATTCAGGCGGTGACGCGCGTTCCGCGCTCAACACGCTCGAGCTCGCGGCTTCGATCGCCAAGCCGGACGACTCGGGCGTGAGGGCGATCGACGACTCGGTCGTCGCCGAGGCTCAACAGCGCGCCGTCCGTCGATACGACAAGTCGGGCGAGGAGCACTACAACCTGGCATCGGCGCTCATCAAATCGGTCCGCAATTCGGATCCGGACGCCGCCGTCTACTGGCTAGCGCGGATGATCGACGCTGGAGAGGACCCCAAGTTCATCGCGCGACGGCTCGTGATTCTCGCGTCGGAGGACGTCGGGCTTGCCGATCCTCACGCTCTTCCGCAGGCCGTGGCTGCGGCGGAGGCCGCGCACATGCTCGGGTTCCCGGAGGCGCTTTTTCCGCTCACGCAGGTGACGCTCTACCTGGCGCTCGCGAAGAAGTCGAACGCCGTGGGGCGCGCGTTCACCGCAGCTCGCGCTGACGCCGAACGAACCGCCAGCGACGGGGTGCCGATGCACCTGCGCAACGCGCCTACATGGCTCATGAAGGGATTGGGCTACGGCAGCGGCTACAAGTACGCCCACGACGAGCCGGAGGGACGCGCGGAAGACATGGTCTGCCTGCCCGAGTCACTCGCCGGGAAGAAGTACTACGACGAAGAAGAGAGTTGACAGGATTACAGGATTTTCAGGATTAACAGGAGAGCTCTTTGGTTCTTCCAAAAGCAATCCTGTGAATCCTGAAAATCCTGTCTACTCTTTTCTCCCGTCCTTGCGCCGAACGCGGAGGACCGCGATTTTCGTCGGACCGTTGAACGGCGCGGGCGACACGATTTCGTCGTCCACGCGCGTCTGCGGGTAGCCAATCGTGTCGTCCGGCATCTCGACGTGCTCCTCGATCGTCATGTAGCCGTCGGCGCAGAGTCCCTCGAGCAAGGCGACGTAGTCTGCGCCGGGCACGAAGAGCGCGTTGTTGATCGCGACGAGCGTTCCGCCATCGGCAACGAGAGGTCGCACCTTGTTGAGGATGCGGTGGTACTCGGTCACGAGATCGACCGTCCCGTACCGCGTCTGCGAGAAGAACGGCGGATCGACGAAGACGCAGTCAAAGAGCTCGTTCGACCGCTTCAACGCCGTCACGCGCGAGAAGAAATCGCCGGAGACGAACTCCTTCTGCCGTATCGGAAAGCCGTTCAGCGTGTAGGAAGCTTTCGCGACGTTGAGGAATGCTCGGTTGAGATCGAGGTTCACGACCTTGCGGGCGGGCGCTGCCATCGCCGCGACGCCGAGACTGCCCGTATACGCGAACGTATTCAGCACGCTTTTCCCGGCGAGGTTCGCAGTCGCCCACGCTCTGAGGTTTCGAGTATCCAGATAGAAACTCGCGTCCTGGTTGAGAAACAGATCGAGCGCATACCACACGCCGTTCTCTCGAATTCGCCGGTCCGACGTTTCGCCGTACACGAACCGACCGCGACGTTCGGCCGGATCCGCGGCCGTGCGAGGCTTCAGGATGATGCTCTGCAGAAACGGAAGCCTGTCGAGCAGTCGGGCACACGCCGCACTGATTCGCTCGCGTCCGGGCTCTCCGCCGTCCGACATGTCGTCGTGGTCGTGAAGGACCGCCGTTCTTCCGAAAATGTCGATCACGAGGCCCGGCACGCCTTCCCGAAACCCATTCAGCACACGAAACGCTGTCTCGTGGCGCTCGTCGACCAGATCCGCCCTCGCGCCGATTGCGGCGTCGATTCTAGCCTCGACGGCCATCACGTCGGCATTCTCTGCGGCTGATTCTTCCTGCGCTTGTTCATTCACGCCGACAGCCTATCTGGCCGACACCGTAAACTCAAGTCGCACAACCATTTCGAGCCTGCTTGGTCTCTGATGAGTCTCTGTGCCTTCGTGTCTCTGTGTGCGAAGCTCTTTCCCGTTCTTCAACTACAGCCGCCTCGCAATCCCTTCCACGTGCTCCCTCCACCTATCCAACTCCGGCTTACCTGGCTTCCGCTTCCCGAACACGAGCGCGACGTTCCCTCCCTCCCCGTCGAAAAACTCCACCGACGTCACCACGCCGTCTGCCGTCGGCTTCCTGACAACCCATGCCGACGCAATCAGATCCGCCCGCACGTGCAGGTTGAACTCCGGGTCGAGCACGTTGACCCACGGTCCCATCACCTTGATCGTCCGCACCGGTCCCGTGTGGATCTGGATCACGCCGGGACTCCCGACGAAAACCATGATCTCCGTGCCGGCGGCCGCAACGTCGTCGAGAAGTGCCTGCAGCGTGTCGACAGGAACCGGGCGAGCGAACTCCGCAGGTGCAAGCCGCAGACCCTGCGTGCGCGTCACACCGAAGTCCCTGAGCATCCCGAAGAACTCGTGTGTGTCCTGCAGCCCGCGCCACGCCGCGCGGAAGCCCTCGACGTCGATCTCGCCGTCGGGCTTCTCGCCGTTCTCCGGCTCCGCTTCGATGACCGGCTGTTTCGGCGACTGGTCGGCCGATCGGTACTTCGCCACGAGCTCGTGGTAGGTCGCCTCGTTGCTTTCGTCAGTCAGAAACACCTTGTGCACCGCTGTGCCGTCCGCGTCGAAGAACTGGAAGCTGCGCCGGATCGCGGAATGGGCCTCGGTTTCGACGGCGAATCCGTGATGCCAGCGTGAGAAGAAGATCCGGAGGTCGATCGCCTCGCCGAGCACGAGTCCCATTGATCCGCTCGCCGAGACGTTCTCGAAGGCGCCGGTCTTTTCGTGGACGGCGACGTCGTTGCGCGTGAGCGTCATGACCGTCCCGAGCCGCTCGAACGCTCCGACGAGCTCCGGCCAGGAGGCATCGAGACGAACGACCGACTCGCCGCAACTGGTTGCAAGCAGCTCGGCCTCACTGACGCCGAGCGCCGAGGCGGCATCGCGGATTCGCGTGCCGGGGTTCTGTTCAAGATGCTCGCGCCACGCCGCGCGAAGGTCCACGTGCTTTCCGATGGTTGCATTGCTCATTGAAGTCTCCGTACTTCAGAGATGATAGTCGCTTCATTCGCTCGATGGCCTGCAACGCGCACCGTCATCGCGCTGATTTTTGCGGACTGCGATCTGGTCACCGGATGTGTCGCCGTGGTTTTCAGCGCGTTGAGGCTGCTGTTACGCTTCGTTCTTGCGCGAAGCGCCTTGGAGTGCGGCGAGAATCGCCGCTTTGGATTGCCATCCAGGACGCGTGACCTACGAACCAAAGCGGCGCTTCGCGCCGCACTCCAAGGCGCTTCGCGCAAGAACGCGGGTCGACAGGGTGACAGATCAATGACCGGACACTTGAAGTACACGATTCTCCTTATCGTCGTGGCCCTGGCCGCGGCGGTGACGTCGGCCGCTGGCTCGCCGCAGGCCACAAACAGTGTGACCTTGGCTGGCCAGGTCGTCTGCTCGGAATGCTGGTTCGAGCAGACTGACCGCCGAGCCAATCCGTACGGAACCGCCGCCGACATGAAGTGCGCCGTCCGATGCTCGAAGGACGCCATTCCGCAAGGCCTCGCCGTGTGGGATGGACCCGTCGCGACGCTCTATGTGCTCGAGCGGGGACGATTCGAGACCAGCTCGGAGGACTTTCTCGACCACGTCGGCAAGTCCGTTGAGATCTCGGGCACGGTCCGCGTAGAGTCTGACAAGCGGTTCCTTCGCGTCGATTCGCTTTCGGTCACCGCGTCCGCGGCAGTCGCGCCACCGGCGCCCCAGACGGCAGCCGCCATCGGACAGCCGGCGCCGCACCTCTCACTTCCCGATCTCTCGGGTCAGGAACAGTCTCTCGCTGGCCACCGCGGCCGAATCGTCGTCCTGAATTTCTGGGCCACCTGGTGCGCTCCGTGTCGCAAGGAGATGCCCATCTTCGTGAATCTCCAGTCCGAATACGCCGCCTGGGGTGTGCAGGTTGTCGCCGCGTCCGCCGACACTCCTGAGGCGATGGACAAGGTCGTCGCGTTCGTTCGAGAGAAGAGGCTCACGTTCCCGGTCTGGACCGGCGCGACCTCCGAAGACATGCTCGGTTTCGGCCTCACGTCGGCCTTGCCTGGCACAGTCATCATCGACCGCGACGGCACTATCGCCGCACAGTTCGTCGGCGTGATCACAGAGGCCCAACTTCGCAAGGTGATCGACGGCCTGCTTACAAAACAGAGGGCGGCATCCGGACGCGCCGGGCTCGATCCGGCGGCATCTCGGAAATCCAGCGTGCCCGCTTGACCGGTCTGACCGGGCGAAGGCCGGGCGATCCGTGGGATCGTCGACAATGATGCGCCGAAATGGACCGTTGGAATCCGCGCCATCGCGAATCAGATCGATCGCGCGACACTTCGGACGACGCTGACCTACCGGTTGTTCCCGCGGCTGACCGTCGGCGTCGAATACAACCCGGCGGCGAGCGACGTTGGACCGCTCGTGAACTTCGTCGCCGTTACCGAAACCGACCGTCGACCGGCGCTCATTCTCGGCACGAGCTCTGACCGGATAGGCACGCCTGAGGGACGCTCCTTCTACGCTACCCTCAGCAAGGATCTCACCGAAGCAACCGGGCTGCCGATCGCGCCGTACGTCGGCGTGTCCTACGGACAGTTCGACGATCGCGCGAGGCCCATCGGGGGAATCAACATCAACTTCACGGATCGGATCTCGGCGTCGGCGCTCTTCGACGGCGTGAAGGTACATCCGCTCGTGAGCTACTCGTTCGGTCGCCACCAGATTGGCTTGGTCTTCGCCCAGGGCAGGAATCCCGGCGTCACGTACAACTTCACGTTCTGACGCGGAGCCGGGGTAGGATGTTGCGAAGTCGGGAGCGGGATCGCGCGCTTTTCGGGTAGATTCCCGTGGAAGACCTGACTGAGGAGACCTCGGCGTGGGAAACGGGCACCACCACGGACACCATCACGGACCCACGTCGTACGGGCGCGCATTTGCGATCGGCGTCACGCTGAACCTCGCCTTCGTCGTGGTGGAATTCGTGGCCGGACACATGGCGAATTCGCTCGCCCTCGTTGCTGACGCCGGGCACAACCTCAGCGACGTCCTCGGCCTGGCGCTCGCCTGGGGTGCGGCGACTCTAGCCAGGCGAACGCCGACGCCGACGAGGACCTACGGCTTCCGGCGCTCCTCCATTCTGGCGGCCGTGATCAACGCCGTCGTCCTGCTCGTGAGCGTCGGCGCGATTGCGTGGGAAGCCTTCGAGCGCCTGAGCTCGCCGACGCCCGTCGCTGGAATGACCGTGATCTGGATTGCCGCCATCGGCATCGTCATCAACGCCGGCACGGCAATGCTCTTTGCCTCGGGGCGGAAGGGCGACCTGAATATCCGCGGCGCCTACATGCACATGATGGCCGACGCCGCGGTTTCGGTCGGCGTCGTCATTGCGGGTGTAGCAATCCTCGCAACCAACTGGCTTTGGCTGGACCCGGTCGTCAGCCTCGCCGTCTGCGCCGTCATCGTAGTCGGCACGTGGGGACTGCTGCGCCACTCGGTGAACCTGGTGATGGATGCGGTTCCGCAAGGCATCGACCCGCACGAGGTTGAGCGGTACCTGGGCAGCCTGCCGGCCGTCGTCGACGTGCACGACCTTCACGTCTGGGGCATGAGCACCACGGAGGCCGCGCTCACCGCGCATCTCGTCGTCGCGGGCACGCACTGTGACGATGCACTGATTTCGGAGGCCGCCCGTGAGCTGCACGACCGGTTCGGCATCGAACACGCGACGCTGCAGCTCGAGAACGGCGACCCCGCGTACCCGTGCAGTTGCCGGCTGCTGACGGCTCACGGCTGACGAGGCGTGACGGTCGGTGCATTGCGCGCAGCGCTTTGGAGTGCGGCGTGAATCGCCGCTTTGGATTCGTCCTTCATAGCGTGGGTCCGAAGGAATCCAAAGCGGCGATTCACGCCGCACTCCAAGGCGCTGCGCTCAATGGTCAGACGGTCGCTTACCGGATCGTGAATCGCACGGCGACCGTGACCCACGAGTCCACGGCAACGCCTCGCGCATTGCGCGCCGGTTCGAACGAGATCGAAGACACCGCCGCGATCGCGCGCTCATTGAGTCCATCCGGCAACCCGGCCTCCACCCGCGCACCGCGCACCCGGCCGTCGGCCCCCAGTTGGACTCGCACTTTCACGACGCCCTCGGTGTGATTTCTGCGCGCTTCCTCGGTGTATGCGGGACGCGGCGAATTGAGAATCCGGGCCTTCACGGCAACGGATTCGGCCTTGTCGCGACGACCGCCGTTCGGGTCACCGCCGGGACCACCTGGCCCGCCATCACGCCCGTCGCGCTTACCAGGTCCGTCGCCTGCTCCCCACCCGCTGTGAGCGCCCGTGCCTACCCCGCCGTCGCGCCCTGGTCCGTCGGAAGGTTCCGTCGAATCGCCGCGCGGGTCACCGAAGACGCCTGTGTCAAACTGCACGGGCGGCGCCTTGATCGGCGGAGGAACCGGCAGTGGATTCGGTGCCAATGGCGTCGGCTTCGTCGTCGCGGGGACGATCGGATCGGCAAGAGATGACGGTGGAATCACGCCCTTTGAGACGGGACGCGGATCTTCATCACCGCCGCCTCCGCCTCCGGCTTTCGCCTTTGTCTGAGACGGCACGGATTCCGGGGCAACGTCGACCATCGACCAGACACGTAGTGGCCCGTCGTCGGGCGGGCTCGCCACGACGATCACGGGACGGCCGACGACGCAGAGGTATAGAAGCACGCCGAGTGCAAAGCCGCCGAGGCTGGCGGTCGGCAGCCCGAGACGCACGGCCCAGAGCACGCGTCGAGCATTCCGGTCGACAGCGTCGTCCGTAATCAATGATCGGACGAACGCCTCGGGATTGGTGCGCAGCTCGTGCGCAGCGTTGCGAAGTTGTCGCCCGAGCCTCGTTGCAAGAGTCTCGTCGGGCAGTTCGGTCAGTACGAAGGTGTGCGTCGGAGTGGCGTCGTGCATGCAGACCAGAACGGTGTGCACGCCTGACTCTCGCATCGGGCTCGCTAGAATTTACAAGAGGCCGGAAGGCAACCGGGCGTTACAGAACCCGAGCGAGGGGCCGGCCGTTGAATGGATGACGCATGTGGGAATGGGCGACGCGCTGCACGAGCTCCCGGTTCACCAAAGGCCGTATCTTGAACGTCGGCCCGTCGCTTCGCTCCGGGTTCTGGGCCTACCGGGGCTCCATTCGGAGGACGGTGGATTCGCGCGATTCGATCGGACCTTGACGCCCGTGCCTCACACGGCCAGAGTAGCGGGTCCGAATGCAACGCCACGCCGACGCACATCCCGATGAAGGCCACTCCGACGACGCGTACGAGCGCCTCTTCGTCGCCGGAGTATTTGCCCTCATGGCCGTGGCCCTGTTCGTCTACATCTGGAGGTTCGGGCGCAACGTTCCGTTCTGGGACGACTGGGAGCTCGTCCCGGTCCTGACCGGAAACACCCCGATCTCACTCACCTGGCTCTGGACGCCGCACAACGAACACTCGATCCCGATCGTCCGCCTCGTGGTCTATTCGGTGTGGCGGCTGACCGGAGATCTTCGTGCCGTGATGGTGCTCACGAGCCTCGTGCTCTGTACTGCCTGCTGGGCCTTCGTCGAGTCGTGTCGTCGCCTCAGAGGTCACGCCGCCTTCACCGACGCGGTGTTCCCACTCGCCTTGCTTGGATGGGGACTCTTCGAAAATCACATCTTCACGATACAGTTCTTTTTCGTCGGCGCGGCTGTTCTGACCGTCGTCATCGTCCTCGCGGGCAGCTCCGACTGGCGGGGCCGCCACGCGCGCGTTGGCGCCATCGCCGTCAGTCTCGTCCTGCTGCCCATGTTCGGCGCCATCGGTCTCGCGATGCTCCCGTGCATGCTGGCGTGGGTCGCAGTGTACGGAGTGTCGTCTCTCCGGCAGCCCAGTTCGTGCGCCCGTCGCGAGGGACTGGTCTTGTTGCTGTCGTGCGGCCTGGCAATGGCGATCGCCGTGGCGTATGTAATCGGATTTCCGCCGAACGCAACTGTCGCACTTCAACCATCAATCGCCGAGGTGTTGCGCACATCGACCGAGATCCTGAGTACGGCGATCGGGCAGGCCGGACAGAAGCTCTGGCCTTACTCGGCCCTCGGCACGATGTTCGTGGTCGCCGGCGCCGCGGCTCTGGCAGTTCGCGCGGCGTGGCGAACCCCCGAGGAGCGTCCGCGCGCGCTCGCCTTGCTGGCGGGAATCGGCGCGCTCGCGTCGCTCGTTGTCGCGATCGCATACGGCCGCAGCGGTCTCGGCCACGGACAGGGCTTCTCGAACCGGTATGCGCTCTTCTCGGCGACGCTGCTCTGCATCGGCCTCGTCTGTTTCTCATTGTATGCGCGCGGCGGGTTCGGCCGGTTAGTGAGGACGGGCATCCTGCTCGCGTTTACGGCCGCATTCGTCACGAACACCTGGGCAGGCTTTCTCTACGGCATCGACCGGGCCGACCGGGCTGACGCACTCACGGAAGCGATCGACGCCGGGGCACCCCCTGACGTCGCCGCGGCTCGCCACGCCGAACGGCTTTATCCGATGCCATCAATTCTCTCCGCTCGCCTCGAGATGCTCCGCGTGGCGCGAGCGGGCCCTTACGATCGAGCGCAGGCCTTTCCGGTAGATTCACCCTGTCGTGCGGCCGACTTGCACGTCGCGAAACTCGGCGAGCACGAGATCTACGTCGACAACGGAACGTTCAAGGCGGTGGGGAACGATCCCTTCGTCGTGTATTCAATGCCCGAGGCCGCGTACGTCTGCGGCGTCAACATACAATTCGCGGTCACGAACGCATCCACCGAGGCGCCGAAAATGCAGCTCTTCTGGTCTAGGTCGCCGGACGAGTTCCTGGAGGGCCGCCGGTCCGCGCACGTCGCAGTCGATCGAACGACCAAGGTCCAGGAGGCGACGATCTGGATCTACGACGACATCGATCGAATTCGAATCGATCCCGATCAGCAGCCGTGCACATTCGAGCTCCGCTCTATCACGTTTCTCGTGCGCGACAACCCGCGATGACCGAGAATTCTGTGTACCGGCTGTCCGTGCTCGTATTGACTCGCAACGAGGCAGAGAACCTCGAATCGCTGCTGCCGGAGGTTTCTCGAGTACTCCGCGCGGCCGGCCACGAGTACGAAATCACCGTCGTCGACGCCGCCTCAAAGGACGGTACCGAAGATGTGGCGCGGCGCCACGGCGCGTCGGTGATTCAACAGAGCGTCCCGGGCTATGCCAACGCACTGCGCCAGGGCATCGCTGCGTGCACGGGCGACGCGATTCTCACGATCGACGCCGATCTGTCTCACCGGCCGTCCTTCATCCTCGATCTCCTCGATCGTCGGGACGATGCCGAGATACTGATCGCTTCGCGATACGTCGCCGGCGGAAGCGCCGACATGCCGGCCAGCCGGCTTGTGCTCAGTCGCGTGCTCAACATCCTCTTCGGACGACTGCTCGGTATCGACGTCCGCGACATGTCGAGCGGTTTCCGACTCTATGATCGCCGCGTGGTGCAGTCGCTCGACGCGCGCGGTGAGCACTTCGACGTGTTACCTGAGCTCGTGGCCCTCGCACTGGAAGCGGGCCATCGCGTGGTCGAGGTACCGTTTCACTACCACCCGAGAGATGCCGGCGTATCCAAGGCCCGGATCATTGCTTTCGGTCCGTCGTACGCACGCACACTCGGGCGGTGCCTCGCTGCTCGTTGGAGGAGTGGGCGCAGCAGGCCGTGAGTGGCCGCAACGTCCGTGTCAGAACCGCGAGCGGTAGCGAGCCGGCCTGCGGACAGAGGTCCCCGACGAGGGTTCCGGTCTGCCCGCTCTAGAGGGGGTTCGATGCTTGCGTCCGTCCGCGGGCCGGCTCGCTACCGCTCGCGGTTCTGATGCTCGGCAGTGCGGCCCGCTTGTCGTGGTTAGCCCGTCGGCCGGCCGGAGCGCTGCATCTGCTCCATCCACTTCGTCTTCGGCAATTCACGTCTGACGTTTTCGTCGTGCAGGAGATCGTCGATCGTTTCTCCGCCGGCCTGGCGCAGCTTCAGATACAACACCGCATACGCGACGCCGATCAGCGGAGACACCAGGGCCTCCATGACCGTCGCAAAAAGGTCCGACATGATCCGTGCCAGCACTCGATCGAAGATGACGCCGAACGCGACGACCGAGAACGTCAGGATCGAGGCATAGAGCAGTAGCTCGGCTACCGCGACGGGCACGATGAGATGCCGCGACCGCGCGACGAGCTTGCGCGACCGCCTCAGCGCTTCTCGCACGTGCATTCCCTCGACCAGCAGGGCAATCGGAAGCATGGACGTGTCGACGACGTTGCGAAACGTGAGGGCCCCGGCCGCAGCCGCGACCAGCAGTGAAGCACCCGTAACGAGCGCGAGCGGAAGATCGAAGCCGACGTGCAGCCCCTGGGCGGCACTTTCGAGTAGCGAGCCCATCGCGTAGAGGAAGATGACCAGGGGCGCAATGACCAGCATGAGGTACCAGAGTCCCCCGTCGATCAAGCGAAGAAACCGCTTCCGTACCAGTGACTTTCCGATGCTCATGCGGACGCGTCCGAGCGGCGCAAGCATCACCTGTGTGAGCAGGAGTGCGGAGACGCCGCGCATGAGCGCCGCCGCAATGAACGTTGCGATGCCGGCGAACGCCACGCCGAAGCCGATCGTCCAGACCGTGCTCTGGAAGAACGAGACCTCGTCACCGAGCAGGTCCGCGGTGAGCTTCACGATGCGGATGATCACGAGCGGGCCGAAGGCGATGAGGATCAGTCGCCAGAACACGGAAAACTGTTCGCTGACGAGCGCCGCCGCGCGGCGAAAGATCGCCCCGGTTCCTTCGGCGTTCGCGCGCAGTGTGCTCGCAAAGAGCGACGCGCGGGCGTGGCGTTCCTCAGGATGCTTGGCCAACGCCTTCAGCACGACATCGCTGACTGCCTGCGGAATATCCGGGTTAACCTCGTGCAACGACTTCGGGGTCTCGGTCAGATGCCGGGCGAGCACCGAGAGGACGTCGCCACCGTGGAACGGCGGATGCCCTGTCAACATCTCGTAAGTGATGACACCGAGGCTGTAGATGTCGGTGCGCGGATCGATGATCGGTCCGCGGCACTGCTCCGGCGACATGTACACGGGCGTGCCGAGAACCGTCCCGACCTGCGTCAGCGGATTGGACGGCACGGGCGCATCGAGACTGCGGCCGCCGGTCGAGGGCGCCGACGACGAAGACCGGCTCGATGGAGCGTCGCCAGAGGAACCCGGTGGATGCTGTGGCGGGTCGACAATCGTCGCCGGAATGATGCCGGGAGTCCCGATCACCGTCCCGTCGACGACCGTTACGAAGCCAGCGGGCTCTGTCGCCCCAACGATCGTTGTCGAGCCGGCCGCCGGTGTCGGCCCGATCGTTGCGGTTATAGGTGCTTCTGACCTTCCAACGTTCGTCGCCAGAGCCGCAACGTCACCGACACTAGTTGCGTATGCGTTGCCAGACCGGTCGTCCGTACCTGCCTGGCTGGATTCGAGGACCTCCGTCGGTACGCCGGCTTCGCCGAGTATGGTGTCGGGCGCCGAGTCGAACACATCCGTCAGCCCCGAGATTCGCGCAGCCTCTGCGAGATCTCGCGTGATGTTTCGGCCCGGTTCGTCGGAGGCCGCCGCCGCGTCCTGAATTTTCGCCAGGCCGAAATCGAGGACCTTCACGGTAAAGCCACCGCGGCGATTCGGTTCGAGCCAGATGTTCTGCGGCTTCAGGTCCCGGTGAATGATCCCACGCTTGTGGGCCTCTTCGATGGCATCGCACGTCTGCTCGATGATGTCGGTGGTCCAGTCGAGCGGGACCGTCTTCTCCTCAGCGAGCACGTCGGCAAGCGAGCATCCGTCCAGGTACTCCATGACGAGGTACGCCATCTCCTCCTCGCCGAGCTTCGTGAACCCGAAGTCCGTGACGTCGACGATGTTCGGGTGGCGCAATCCTCCAGCGGCCTCCGCCTCGCGCCGGAATCGCTCGATGAACTCCTCGCTGTCGGTCTTGCGCGGGATGATGACCTTGACCGCGACGAGTCGCTTCGTCCCGAGGTGCCGTGCAAGGTAGACGCTTCCCATGCCGCCCTCGCCGAGTTGCCGATCCATGGCGTACTTGCCGTCGAGCACAAGGCCGGTCATGGTGCAGGAAAGAGTCACTCGTTGGTCCTTCAGCAGGTGGTCGCGGGAGTTGCACGAATCGCGAGGCGTCGTGGCTTTGGCAATCCTGAAGCCCCGCCGTAGAGGCGACCTGCCGCCGGATCTTCAGGTACGGCGATTCAGGCACGCGTCGAGGGCGAAGCGGAAGCGTTCGGAACTTTCGGTCAGTATCGCACAGGCAATGCAATGAGCGAACGGTCGCCGTAGGCGTCCTTCAGTCCGCAGCCATTGGCGCTCGCCCGGCGGGTCCGTGCATACTCCGACGTTCATGTCCGATCCGATGATCAGCGCAGATTCAATCCGCGCCGAATCCGCGCCGGATCGCCGGACGGAACCGGCCGCCCACGTCGCGCTTCTTGCCGTCCAGGTCTTCTTCTCTACGCTGCCCATCGCCGCGAAGTACCACGTGCTCCCGCACATGCCTCCCGCCGGGCTCGTGATGCTGCGCGTCCTCGGCGGAGCAATCGTTTTGATGGCGCTTGCGCGGGCCCGCGGGCGTCTCACCATCCTCGACCGGCGCGATTTCGTGAAGATCGGGGTCTATGCGCTCCTCGGCGTCACAATCAACCAACTGCTTTTCATCGAAGGCCTGAGCCGAACGACGGCGATCAACGCTCAGGTGATTGCCACGACCATTCCCGCGTTCACGCTCGGGTTCGGCGTGATGCTCGGAATCGACCGCCTGAGCTGGCTTCGAGTGGTCGGCATTCTCATGGCCGCGAGCGGCGCAATCTACCTCGTAGGACCGGACCGGATCGAGTTCACGCCCGACACGACAATCGGCAACGCGATGATCGCCGTGAATGCGGTCGCCTATTCGCTCTATCTCGTGCTCGCGAAACCGATGCTCGCAAAATACGACTCGGTATCGGTGATGGCGTGGGTCTTCCTGTTCGGCGCGATCGGCGTTCTGCCGTTCGGGGCGGTGTCGCTGGCGAGCTCCGGAGCGCTGGTCACCATGCCCGGCTCGGCGTGGGCCGGGGTCGCGTTCATCATTTTGATTCCGACGGTCGGCTCGTATCTGCTCAATGCATGGGCCCTCAAGCGAAGCGCTCCGTCGATCGTCGCGACTTACGTCTATCTTCAGCCGCTTTTGACGGGCCTTCTCGCGGTGATGATGCAAGGTGAACCGATCGACCCTCGTGCCATACCGAGCGCGGCGCTGATCTTTGCCGGGGTCGCGCTGACGACGCGCCGGCAACCCGACGCGTCGTGAGCCTGCCGTCGTGACGGACTGCTACTTCGTCGTCGCAGAACCGGAGGCAGCGTCGATCGCGGAACGGATCTCGGCGATCGACGGCCGAAGCTTGTAGTCCTCCGAGATCCGCACCCACGTCACGCGCCCAGAGGCGTTGATGACGGCGACCGTAGCGCGTGGGATACCGGCGAACTCGCCGCCGTCGTATCGCTCGTCGTGCAGTCCGTACGAATCAATGACCCGGTGATCCGGATCCGACAGGAGCCGGAACCCGAGGGCTCCCTTTCCGTCGCGGCCAATTCGGTCGGCAAGTACCGCGCTCTTCGACGCGGGATCGATGCTGATCGTGTAGAGGTCGACCGACTCGTCGGGCTTCACCAGTCCGCGCAGCTCCGACAGCTGTCGCGCGCAGTACGGGCACCATGAGCCGCGATAGAAGACGAGCACCGTTGTTCGTGGCCGAGACGACGGAAAATTCACGGTTGCGCCGGTCTCGTCCGAAAGAGTGAACGCGGGCGCCACGTCGCCCACGGCGATGCGCGGTTGCGTCGCCGCCGATGAGACATTCGCTCCATCGCCGTCAGGTTCGAGTGCACGCGTCGCTCCAGCGGAGGCGACGCACGCCGAAAGCGTCAGGGCAGCCACAATCAATATTCTCATGAGTCGAATATCGCCGCGGGCCGCTGTTCTATTCCTCTTCGAACGAGACTCCGCCGTCGAGGCTCCGCGCGCGCTCGCGCAGCCGCTCACGAACGGTCTCAGGGTCGAAGCCTCGACGAAGCAGGAAATCGCCAAGCTTTCGAAGGTCGTTCCGATCGACGACGGTTCGGCGGCTGAGGCGGCGCTCGATCAGCGCATCGATCGTTTCGGACTCGGGCGCCCGTTCGAACGCCTCGCGGACGGCCCGGTCTACGGCTTCTCCGTCCATAACGCCCTTTGCCCGCAACTCCATCCTCAGTAACCGCGCTCCGCTTTTGCCGCCGGTGGCGCGGCGCTCGGCGTAGCGCCGGGCGAAGTCGTCGTCATCGACGTACCCATAGCGCTTGAGTGCCGTAACGACATCCTCGACGATTTCGGGATTGCTGAAACGAGGCCGGGCAAGGCGTCGACGGAGATCGCGCTCGGTCCGCGGCGCACGTGCCAGCAGCCAGACCGCGTAGTTGAACAGGCGGTCGCGCAGCGCCCTGGCGTGGCCGGCGCCACCGATCAGCCCGCGGGCGGCACAGTCGGCAACGACACGATCGACGACGTCGGGATGCGGCCTTGCCCACGACTTCTCGAGAAGCCGGATGCGCAACTCATCCTCGGTGCGCGGGAGCGCCTCGATGAGGCGACGAGCTCGAACGCCGAGCCGTCTGGCGAGGACGTCTTCACCCTCCGGCGAACTGTCGCGGGTCTCCACCGACTCACCCGCGGTCAATCGCGACCGCCAGCTTGGCCTCGCTCACGTCCCAATGCGACGCATTCCAGACGGGAGAACCGTCGCGCAACAGGATGGCCTGGGGGGTTTCGTGTCGGATACCGAATCGTTCCTCGATGCGATTCGAGAGTGGGCGCGCCGTCTGGACAGTGACGATGGCGGCAACGAACGATGCCGGGTTCGCGGATTCGAGGAGCTTGGCGACCTGGCTGTGGGCGCGAGAACTGACCGGGCACGCGTTGCTGTGCTTGAACAGCAGGACCGGCTGCTTTTTCGAGGCCTCGACGAGTTCGTCGAGGTCGGCTTCGGTTGTGATGCTGCGAAGTTCCATGGTGGAAGTCTAGGAGGGTCACCGACGAAGGGCAACGCGTGTGGCGAATCCGGCGGTTGTCCGCGTGGGCTCCAGATCGGCCGCCTGTCGTCGAAACCATCGGCGACGTCTGCGCGTTGCAATGTACGCGCGTTGACACTGACCTCGGCCCCTCGCTGCGCTCGGGGTTCTGGGTCAAACGCGGTGCGTTTTCAAGGGCTCTCCGAACGCATCCCGTTTGGCCCAGAACCCCGACGCAGCGAGGGGCCGAGCGCCGATACGGAGCGAGTGAGTGGATCGTGGACAGCTGGCCGCAAGTCGGCTAGTTACCGCTCGCGGTTCTGATGCATGGGTGGATCCAGGTCGGCTGCCTGTTTCGGCGCGAATGCTTCAAGAGGTGAAGTTCGAGACCGTCTCCGTTGACCGTTTTCCGCCTCTCCGTCCATAATCGCTGTGGCCACTCCCCCAACTCCGGGCCCTTTCTCGCACCAGTTCGAGGTTCCGCACATGCGCATTCGCCGTTCGTGGAAGTGGATCGTCGCATCGACGATTGCCGGCCTTGCGCTCCCGGTCGTTCCGGGGGCAACGGCTACCGGTCCAGTACGAATCCGGGTGATGGGCCGGCCGTCCGCGACGGTAGCCAGCGCCTGGGCGCCGGATCGGATAATCGTCAAGTACCGCGATGCTGCATCGAAGCTCGATGCCGAGCGCAGCTTCATGCGCGAGAGCGTCGGTGCCGTCGTGCACCGCCGATTCGCGACGATGACCGATATGGAGTCCCTGAGCCTCGACGGGACGATGAGCGTCGAAGATGCCGTTCTCCGTCTCTCATCCGACCCGCGTGTCGAGTTCGCCGAGCCGAGCTTCGTGGTTGCTATCGACGCCGTTCCGAACGACGAGCATTTCGACCAGCAGTGGGGACTGCACAACATCGGGCAGGACATCAACGACTACCCGTCCCAGGGCGCCGACATCGACGTCGATGGCCCTGAGGCATGGGACCACGGTACGGGCAGCTCGACCGTCGTCATCGCGGACATTGACGAGGGCGTAGACGTCACACACCCGGATCTTGCCGCCAACGCCTGGACGAACCCGGGTGAAGTAGCCGGCAACGGTGCCGACGACGACGGAAATGGGTTCGTCGACGACGTTAACGGGTGGGACTTCCTCAACGATGACCCGTCGGTTTTCGACGGCGCCTCGGATACCACCGACAGCACGGACTTTCACGGCACGCATACGAGCGGAACGATCGGCGCGGTCGGCAACAACGGCATCGGCGTTGCCGGCGTTTGCTGGAACGTCCGCATCATGTCGCTCAAATTCCTGCAGTTCCAGGGCACGACCGAAGACGCAATCGCCGCAGTCGACTATGCCGTGATGATGAAGCAGCGGGGCGTCAACATTCGCGCGATCAACGCGAGCTGGGGCGGAAGCAACTACTCGTCCGGACTCTACGCTGCAATCCAGGTTGCGGGCGCGGCGGACATTCTCTTCTGCGCCTCTGCCGGCAACGGGGGAGCCGACGGCGTTGGCGACGACAACGACGCGTTTCCGAGTTATCCGGCGAGCTACGACCTGCCGAACATCATCTCCGTCGCCTCGTGGACGCGGTACGACCAGCTCTCGAGCTTCTCGAACTATGGCGCGACGACCGTCGACATTGCCGCTCCCGGTAGCCTGATCGCCTCGACCGGTCCGAATGGCCACTACTACTTCTCGTCCGGGACGTCGATGGCAGCCCCGCACGTGACGGGTTCAGTTGGACTCCTCGCGTCGATTTCGCCGTCGTTGACCGGCGCCCAGATCAAGGAAATCCTGCTCGACACGTCGACTCCACTACCGGTGAATCGTCCAACGGTCACGGGCGGCCGTCTGAATCTGCAGGCTGCCGTCGACTCGGCAATTGGCGAAGGCGGCGGGGACGACGACGATGACGGCGGACCGCCTCCTCCGCCTCCGCCTCCCGCTCCGAATCCCACATCGGCTCAGTGGCTCAATCGAAAGTCGACGCTGTATGTATACGGCACCGTGCTGACGGGCACGTCGGTCATAGAGATCAACGGCGTCGCCGTTTCGAGGATGGTCTACGAGACTCGCGACCAGATGTCGGACGGATCCTACGAGCGGATCGGATTCCTTGCACGAGGCAAGAACAAGCGACTGATTCCGAAGGGCGCGCCCCTCGTGATCACGGTCTATGAGCCGACGACTCTGCAGCGGTCGGCGCCCATCACGTTCATCCGCTGATCCGATCGGGTGTGCATTCACACCCCGGAAGGCAGCAGAGAGTTTCGGGACGAATGCATTACTACCTGATCGGGATCTGCGGAACTGCAATGGCCAGCCTCGCTGGGCTGCTTCGCGCAAAGGGTCATCACGTCAGCGGTTCGGACGAGCACGTCTATCCGCCCATGTCGACAATGCTCGAGGCGCAGGGAATTCCCGTCTCAGCAGGCTTTCAGGTCTCGAACCTGAACCCGGCGCCGGATATCGTCGTCATCGGCAACGCGATTCCGCGAGGGAATCCCGAGGTCGAATACGTGCTCGACGCAAGGATTCCCTACACGTCGGCGGCCGCGGTCCTGCGCGACGAATTCATTCGTGGCCGTCACTCGGTGGTCGTCGCCGGGACACACGGCAAAACGACAACGACCTCGCTCATGGCGTGGGTGCTCGACCGTGCCGGATTCGCCCCGAGCTTTCTTATCGGCGGCGTAGCCGAGAACTTTGGCGCGAGTTATCGATGGACGGACGGTTCGACCTTTGTCATCGAAGGCGACGAATACGACACCGCCTACTTCGACAAGGGACCGAAGTTCATGCATTACCTGCCGGACACTGCGATCCTCAACAACGTCGAGTTCGATCATGCAGACATCTATGCGGACTTCGACGCGATCAAGCTGGCGTTCCGGAGGTTCGTCAATCTCATACCCGGTCGCGGTACGCTCATCGCCGGATTCGATTCGACTGCCGTGCGTGAGCTCGCCGCGAGGGCATTCTGCCGCGTCGAGTCGTTCGGCATCGAGGACGGTGCGAAATGGCGTGCCGAGGCCATTGGCATCCAGCCGGACGGAATGCGTTTCCGAGTGCGCGTTGACGGAACGGCATTCGGCGAATACGCAACGCCACTGGCTGGGAACTTCAATGCACGCAACTGCCTGGCCGTCATCGCCGCCGCTGAGTCCCTGGGCGCCGACCGCGAATCCGTTCGTGAGTCCCTGCTGTCGTTTCGCAGCGTCAAGCGCCGGATGGAAGTCCGCGCCGAGGTGGAAGGAATACGGATCATCGACGACTTCGCCCATCATCCGACCGCCGTGCGCGAGACATTGCAGGCACTGCGGTTGAGATACCCGGACGATCGGCTCATCGCGATCTACGAGCCCCGGTCCCTGACGAGCCGGCAGCGGATCTTCCAGCACGACTACGCTTCGGCGTTCGTCGATGCGGACATCGCCGTGATTGCCGACCTGTTCGATCCCTCGCGCTTCGCCGAGCAGGATCGCCTGTCGACCGAGGAGCTCGTCTCGGCCATTCGCGAACGTGGCACCGAAGCGATCTTCATCCCGACCGCCGACGAGATCGTATGGCATCTCGGGCCGCGCCTGCATCGCGGCGACACGGTAGTGGTCATGTCGAACGGCGGTTTCGACGGAATCCACGACAAGCTGGTGAAGGTGATCGGGGGGTGAAAACAACTCCGTACGGTCGCCGGCTCCGGCGGTCGATTTGGAGCTGGCTCGGAGTATGATGGACTGCGATGTCAACCAAGAAGAAGCATCGATTTACCCCGGCTGAGTACCTCGAGCTCGAGCGGGCGGCCGAAGTCAAGAGCGAGTTCATCAACGGCGAGATCTTCCAGATGTCGGGAGCGAGCCGACGGCACAACCTCATTGTGACCAACATTGTCCGCGAGTTGAGCACGCAACTTCGGGGTCGTCCGTGTGAGACCTATGCCGGCGACATGCGTGTTCGAGTGTCGGACGCCGGACTGTACACGTACCCGGATGTGGTGGCAGTTTGCGGCAAACCGAGTCTCGAGGATCGGCACTTCGACACGTTGATGAATCCGACGCTCATCGTCGAAGTAATCTCTCCGTCGACCGAGGCGTACGATCGCGGTCGCAAGTTCGAGTTCTACCGAAAGCTTCCATCATTGCGTGAATATCTCGTCGTATCGCAGGACGCTCCGCACGTTGACCGGTTCGTCGTAGACGATCTCGGCCGGTGGTCGCTCACGGACGCATCGGGGCTCGAAGACTCGCTCGAGCTGACGAGCGTTGGCTGCTCCCTTCGACTTGCGGACGTCTTCGATCGGATCGAGTTCGAGGTCGATGACACTCAGGCACCCGCTTAGCAGCCGAGCCTCGTGAATCCGCTGCCCTCTCTAGCCGAGCGAAACGCAGGGTCTGGATGCGACGCGTGACCGGGCTCTTCGACAAATACGTCGAGGTCGCGGTGCCGCTCAACGTGCGGCAGACATACACCTACCGGCTGCCGGCGACGCTGGCATCGGAAGCTGAACCGGGCTGCCGCGTTCTCGTCCCGGTCCGCAACACGATCGTGACGGGATTCGTCGTCGCCATCCACGACGAGCCGGGTGAGGGCCTCGAGCCTTCGTCGATCCGAGACGTCGAGCAGCTCGTCGATGAGGCGCCGATCCTCACGGGAGAAATCCTGCGGCTCACTCAGTGGGTCGCGGATTACTACCACGCCGCATGGGGCGAATGTCTGAAGGCCGCACTTCCGGCGGGCCTCGCGATGACTAGTGAGGTCGTTCTCACCATCACCGACGTCGGTCGTGAGGTCCTCCGCACGGCGACCACTCGTCGCGCCGAATCGGCGATCATGCGTGCTCTCGCGCGGCTCGGGGAGGCGGACGGCGGCGAGGTGCACGTTCGCGACCTGCTCGACGACGCGACGCCGGCGCGGGCGTCCGCCATCGCGCGAGAGCTGGACCGCAAGGGCTTCGCGCGCATCGCGCGGCGCGCCGGCGAGGCCCGCGTGCAACCGAAACGCAGAAACGTGGTGCGTCTCGTCGAGGGAGTTGGCGCCGATGACGGCGGCCGCACGACCGAGGCCCAGGAACGGGTGGTCGCCGAGCTCACCCGCCGTGGCGGGTCCACACCGCTGTCCGTCCTGCTCGACGCCACGGGGGTGAGCCCGTCGGTCATTCGAACCCTCGAGCGGCGCGGTCGGGTCGAGGTCGTCATCGAAGAAGTCCGGCGGGATCCGCTCGCGAACGCCTCGATTCCTGTCGTCTTCGACGTCGAGTTGACGCTCGACCAGGCGTGCGCCGTGACCGAGATCTCCACGGCGATCGCCGAAGGCGGATACAAGGCATTCCTGCTGCACGGCGTGACCGGCAGCGGCAAGACCGAAGTCTACATTCGGGCCATGCGCGCGGCATACGAGCGTGGCCAGTCGGCGCTCATGCTCGTACCCGAGATCAACCTCACGCCGGTCTTCTCACGCCAGCTATCGGCACACTTCGGCGATGCCGTTGCGATCCTTCATTCGAATCTCTCGGACGGCGAGCGTCTCGACGAGTGGCGCCGCATACGTCGCGGAGAAGCCCGGATCGTGATCGGGACGCGCTCGGCCGTCTTCGCGCCACTCGTCGATCTCGGCGTCGTGGTTGTCGACGAGGAGCACGAGACGAGCTACAAGCAGGACGTCTCTCCGCGGTACAACGGCCGCGACACGGCGGTCGTGCGCGCCCGCGGCGCCAACGCCGTGTGCATTCTCGGAAGTGCGACGCCGTCTCTCGAGACTTATCACAACGCGCACGTCGGGAAGTATGAGTACGTCCGGTTGCCCGCTCGTGTTGGGGACCGGCCGCTCGCGTCCGTTGACATCGTCGACATGTGCGACGTGTTCGCCGCGGCCGGCAGGCAGGTCACGTTTTCCCCACGGCTTCTCGAGGCGATCCGCGATACCGTGTCACGCCGGGAACAGGTGATGGTGCTGCTGAACCGCCGCGGTTTCTCGGCGTTCCTGATGTGCCGGAGTTGCGGGCTGTCGATCCAGTGCCCGAACTGCGATGTCACGCTGACGTTTCATCGGGCGCAAGCCAAACTCGTCTGTCATTACTGCAATCACCAGCAGGGCGTGCCATCCGGATGCCCGTCTTGCGCGGGGGCATTCATTCACTACGTCGGCGAGGGGACGGAACAGATCGAATCCAAGCTCCTCGAATCGCTTCCGACGGCGCGCATCGCGCGTCTCGATCGTGATGCAGCGCAACGTCGCGGCGCCTATGACCGGATCATCGCCGAGTTCTCGTCCGGGGCCATCGACGTGCTCGTCGGGACGCAGATGATCGCGAAGGGTCACGACTTCCCGAACGTCACGCTTGTTGGCGTGGTCTCGGTCGACGCGGGCCTTGCCATGCCCGACTTCCGGGCGGCGGAGAGGACGTTTCAGCTCCTGACGCAGGTTGCCGGACGCGCGGGTCGCGGTGCCTCACCGGGCCTCGTCCTCATTCAGACGTCGCACCCGCATCACTATGCGATTCGATTCGCGCAGCAGCAGGATTACGAGGGCTTCTACGAACGGGAGATCGAGTTTCGGCGGGCGATGAGTTATCCGCCGTTCACTACCCTGATCAACTGCTTGATACAGGACGAAGATCTCGGGAAGGCGCGTACGCTGGCGCAGGCGCTTGCGACGGCGCTCGTTCGCGCCGGTGAGGGTCGCAGCCTGAGAGTGCTGGGACCGGCGCCGGCGCCGATCTCACGGATCAAGAATCGTTACCGCTGGCAGGTTCTCGTGAAGGCGAGGTCGAGGCCCGATGCCAGGGACGTTCTGGACCTCGCACTTGCGAGTCTCGGTGAGAAACACGCGGCGTTACGCGCTCTGACGATCGAAGTGGATCCGGTGAACCTGATGTGATTGACGCACGGTCAAAACACGCCCCGGAACCCGGAGCGGAAGCGACGGGCCGACTGTGGACACCACGTCGTGTGTGACCAGGCTCGGCCCCTCGCTGCGCTCTGAGCGTGTCCCACAGTTTGTGCTGGACACGGACAGAAGTGCAGCGAGGGGCCGACCGAGCGCTCGAGCTGGTGGTGGCGGACGCAAAAGGATCGGGCGAGCGGTACAACCACTGGGCGGGAGATGCAAGGCCGGCCGCTCACTGCGTTCGCGGTTCTGGGACGTGCGGTCGGGAGAGCGGTCCCCGTCGGCCGCAGGCCGACCCGGAACCGCGAACGCAGTGAGCGGCCGGCCGTGGTGAGCGCTCACGTCGGTGGTTGCGGATGCAGGCGGATCGGGCGTGCACCGCAATGTGGCAAGTCTTCATGAACGCGACACAGATGCCCGTGTCCAGCCGATTTGATTATGGGTAAAGGTCAGCGCTGCGCTCGGGGTTCTGGGTCAAACGGGGCGCGTTCCCACGGGCCGTCAAAACAGACCATCGCCGACCCAGAACCCGGAGCGCAGCGACGGGCCGACTGAGGACATCTAAGGCCGCGAGTTGAACGACAGCCCCTCGCTGCTCTCCGGGTTCTGGCCTTCCAGGTGCGGTCGCTCTACAGCAACGGGTCGATGATCTTCGTCAACCGATTCACGAATGCCGCTTCACGATCGAATCCGCCGACCGGCCTGGAAGCAAGCGTCCCTGCGGCATCAAGAACGACCACAGTCGGAAGTTGCGGACGGCGGCCCGTGCTCAACGACCCGAGAACCTGACCAGTCGGGTCCCGCATCACGCGTCCCGAGAAGCCGTTTTTCTTCGCGAACTGCGCCAGCGCTGCGTTCGTGACCTGGCCCTCCGGATCCAGACTGACCCAGATCACGTCGACATTGCGGCCCGTGTATCGCTCCGACAGTTGCTGGAGTACGGGAAGCTCCTCCGGGCTTTGCGGATCTAGCACCCCGCCAAAAAAGAGCACCGTGACCCGACCGCGAAGTTGCGACGCGTCAACCGTACTGCCGTCGACTGAGCGAAGCGTCCCTGTCAGTCCCTGGGCAGACGCTGTCGCCGCACCGAACACCAGGACTGTCAGGGCTGCGGTCACAAATGCACATCGTCGGATCGTCTTCATGTTCGCCATTCTCCGTCAACCGCGGATCAAGTACCACCCTGGGCGTGTGATGCCGCCATTCTCCGCAACGTTGCGGCAGCGTCACTTGCCCGACGCCTCGCGTGGCAGCACGGCCACCTTGGGACCCGACACGTGGCAGCCGGCGCAGTCGGTTTGGGGCTCGATCGGTATCTCGCGCCCGGTGTCATCGTAGCTCGCATAACCCCATCCTCCCGTCGCGGCGTACCTCTCCGGATCGAGCACCATGAGGTTCACACGCACGAGCCTTCCGGGCGAGACTCCTGACGGCTCGACGACCGCTTCGTGAACGAACTGCGCAAACTTTAACCCGCGGTCCGCCGTCCGTCCTTCCTCGATGAGTCGCGCCGCAAAGGGATTCGCCAGCACGATCCGGAAACCGTCGAATCCGTCGGCCGTGCCCGTGGCGTACCTCGACGCAACGTATGACCAGCGCTTCGGATTCTTCGGGAACGACAGATCAGTATTGATCTGCCGGTCAGGCTCGACGTCGATAAGGAGCTCGCCCTCCTGACGGGGCGTACACCCGGCAGCAACGGACACGACGAGCCCGAACGCGGCGCAACGCAGGCGAAAGCGGAGTGCCTTCGACCTGCGTTGCAATGCGTTCATCGGTGCTCGGCCGCTACTCGTCCGCGACTTCGGCCTGTGAAGCGTCGACCGTTGCGGGCTCAGGCTGATCGTCTTCCTGCAGCCGGATCTGTCGGTAGTGATCCATACCGGTACCGGCAGGGATGAGCCGGCCCATGATCACGTTCTCCTTCAATCCCCGCAGATAATCAACCCGACCGGAGATCGCCGCCTCGGTCAGCACGCGCGTCGTTTCCTGGAACGAAGCCGCCGAGATGAAAGAGTCCGTCGAAAGCGACGCCTTCGTGATGCCGAGCAGCAGAGGCTCGGCTTCGGACGGCGTCTGACTCGACGAGAGCATACGCTCGTTGGCGTCCTGGAAAACGAACCGATCCACCTGCTCGTCGAGCAGGAAGTCCGTGTCGCCGACGTCCTCGACGCGCACCCAGCGCAGCATCTGACGCACCATCACTTCGATGTGCTTGTCGTTGATGTTCACGCCCTGCAGGCGATAGACCTCCTGAATCTCGTTCACAAGGTAGCGCTGCAGCGCCTCGATGCCCTGGACGGCGAGGATATCGTGCGGGTTGAGCGGGCCGTCCATGAGCGGCTCGCCCGCGCGGACGACGTCGCCCTCCTGGAAGTTCAAGTGGACGCCGCGTGGAATCGAATACTCGCGCTTCTCGCCGTCGTCGGCCCAGACCTCGATCTTGCGAAGTCCCTTTGCAATACCGCCGAGCTTTATCCGTCCGTTGATCTCGCTCATCACGGCCGGTTCCTTCGGACGCCGTGCTTCGAAAAGCTCGACGACGCGAGGCAAACCGCCGGTGATGTCCTTCGTCTTCGTCGTTTCGCGCGGGATCTTCGCGATGATGTCACCCGGCGCAACACGTACGTGGTCGGCTTCCATCTCCGCGATCGACGGGCTCTGGCCCTTGTGCTTCTTCTTCCACTCGTCATAGTCGGCAACGAGCAGATTCGCGCGCACGGGCATCTGGTAGGTCATGAGGACCTTGCCCTTGTCGTCCTTGATCTCGATGCGCGGCTGGCGCTTCTCGTCGGCCGAGTCGATGACCACGTAGTGCGAGAAGCCCGTGACTTCGTCGAACTGCTCGTGCACCGTCACACCATCGATGAGGTCCTTGAAGTGGACCAGGCCGTTGACACCCGTCAGGATCGCGAACGTGAACGGATCCCACTCGGCCAGGATCGCGCCCTGCTCGACGGCCTGGCCGTCGGCGACCTTCAGCGTCGCGCCGTAGACGATCGGGTAGCGCGCGACTTCGCGGCCTCGATCGTCGATCAGCAGGATCGCGCCCTGCCGGTTCATCGCGACGAGGGAGCCCTTCCGGTTCTTGACCGTCACGAGCTCGGAGAACTTCGCCGTCGCGGCGACGCGTGCTTCGTGGTTCGTCTGCTGATCGGCCATCTGACCGACGCCGCCGACGTGGAACGTCCGCATCGTCAGCTGCGTACCTGGCTCGCCGATCGACTGCGCGGCAATGACACCAACTGCCTCGCCCATCTCGACCATGCGCCCGGTCGCGAGGTTGCGGCCGTAGCACCGGATGCACACGCCGCGTCGGGCCTCGCACGTCAGCACCGAGCGAATTCGAACGCGCTCGATGCCGCCGGCCGACTGGATCTCGTTCGCGAGTTCTTCGGTGATCTCGCTGTTGAAGTTGATGATGACCTGGCCCGTGATCGGATCGCGGACGTCGTCGAGCGACACGCGACCGACGATGCGCTCGCGCAGCGCTTCGATCTCTTCACCACCCTCGATGATCGGCTCGGCCCAGATGCCGCGGATCGTTCCGCAGTCATCCTCAGAGATGATGACATCCTGCGCGACGTCGACGAGACGCCGCGTGAGATAACCCGAGTCCGCCGTCTTGAGCGCCGTATCCGCAAGGCCCTTTCGCGCGCCGTGCGTCGAGATGAAGTACTGCAGCACGTTGAGGCCTTCGCGGAAGTTCGCGCGAATCGGCGTCTCGATGATCTCGCCCGACGGCTTCGCCATCAGTCCGCGCATGCCGGCCAGCTGCCGGATCTGCTGCTTCGAGCCTCTCGCGCCCGAGTCGGACATGACGAGGATCGGGTTGAGCTCGCCGGACTCGGCTTCGACGCGGTCCATCTCGCGGAACATCGCCTTCGCGACTTCCTCTGTGGCCTCCGACCAGATGTTGACGATGCGGTTGTACCGCTCGCCGTTCGTGATGACGCCTTCCTGGTACTGCTTTTCGACCTCGATGACCTCGGCCTCGGCGTCGCGCAGGATCTCGACCTTGCGCGGTGGCGTGACGAGATCGTCGATGCCGATCGACAGGCCAGCCTTCGTCGCATACAGGAAGCCAAGCGCCTTGAGGCGGTCGAGGATCTTCACAGTCTCGTCGTGGCCGAGCCGGAGATGGCAGAAGCTGACGAGGTTCGTCAGTCCCTTCTTCTTCAGCGTTCCGTTGATGAACGGCAGATCCGCGGCGAGCGCGTCGTTGAAGATGACGCGGCCGACGGTCGTGTCGAGCAGGTGCCGCTCGACGTTGCGCTCGGTCGCGTGGATGAGGTCCTGATCGTCACGCTCCTGATCGAGATCGACGAGCTGACCGCGATGCAGCAGCTTGATCGGCGACTGCGTCGTCACGACCCCGTGGTCGAGCGCCAGAAGCACTTCCTCGGGCGACGAGAACGTGCGGCCCTCGCCCCTCGCGCCAACGCGGCGACGCGTGAGGTAATAAATCCCGAGGACAATATCCTGCGTCGGCACCGCGATCGGCTGACCGTGCGCCGGGCTGAGAATATTGTTCGCCGAAAGCATCAGCACCTGCGCTTCGATTTGCGCTTCGGGGCTGAGCGGGATGTGGACTGCCATCTGGTCGCCGTCGAAGTCGGCGTTGAACGCCGTACAGACGAGCGGGTGGATCTTGATGGCCTTGCCCTCGACGAGCACCGGCTGGAAGGCCTGGATTCCGAGTCGATGAAGCGTCGGCGCGCGGTTGAGCAGGACCGGATGCTCGCGAATGACGTCCTCGAGGATGTCCCACACGACCGGTTCCTGCCGCTCGACCATCTCCTTCGCCTGCTTGATCGTCGCGGCGTAGTTCTGCTTCTCGAGCTGGTTGTAGATGAACGGTTTGAAGAGCTCGAGCGCCATCTTCTTCGGCAGGCCGCACTGGTGGAGCTTCAGCTCCGGACCGACGACGATGACCGAACGTCCCGAATAATCGACGCGCTTGCCGAGCAGGTTCTGACGGAACCGGCCCTGCTTGCCCTTGAGCGTGTCCGAGAGCGACTTGAGCGGACGGTTGTTCGCTCCGCGCAGAATGCGGCCGCGACGGCCATTGTCGAACAACGCGTCGACGGCCTCCTGCAGCATGCGCTTCTCGTTGCGAACGATGACTTCCGGCGCCTTCAGGTCGATGAGCTTCGAGAGCCGGTTGTTCCGGTTGATGACGCGGCGATAGAGATCGTTGAGATCAGACGTCGCGAAACGGCCGCCATCGAGCGGCACGAGCGGGCGAAGCTCGGGCGGAATGACCGGGATGACGTCGAGAATCATCCACTCCGGGCGATTGCCCGACTTCCGGAATGCCTCGACGACCTTGAGCCGCTTCGCATACTTCAGCCGCTTCTGCAGGCTCGACTCGGTCTTCATCTGGTTGCGGAGCTGGTCCGAGAGCTGATCGATCGGGATCTTCTGGAGAAGCTCCTTGATCGCCTCGGCGCCCATCTTCGCGAGGAAACGGCCGGGGTACTCCTGGACGAGCTGCCGATACCGGTCGTCCGGAAGCAGCTCCTTCTCCTTGAGGTTCGGCACATCACCTGGATCGATGACTATGTATGACTCGAAGTAGAGCACCTTCTCGAGCTCGCGCAGCGGGATGTCGAGCAGGTGACCGATGCGTGACGGCAGGCCCTTGAAGAACCAGACATGTGAGCAGGGGCTCGCGAGCTTGATGTGGCCGAGCCGCTCGCGACGGACCTTCGACTGCGTAACCTCGACGCCGCACTTGTCGCAGATCACTCCGCGGTGCTTCATCCGCTTGTATTTCCCGCAGAGGCACTCCCAGTCGGTCACCGGGCCGAAGATCTTCGCGCAGAACAGGCCGTCGCGCTCGGGCTTGAACGTCCGGTAGTTGATCGTCTCCGGCTTGGTGACTTCGCCGTGCGACCACGAGAGGATCTTGTCGGGCGAGGCCAGCGAGATGCGAATGGCCTCAAAGTCCGGGGCCAAGCTCGTCTTCTCGAGTGTACGAAACATTGCTTGTCGATCTCCTCGGAGCGGCAGCCTCCCGGCTGCCGCGTCCATAAAACGGCCGTCCTTACTCTTCGTCCTGATGCATCAGCTCGACATCGAGACACAACGACTGCAGCTCGCGGATGAGCACGTTGAACGACTCGGGAACGCCCGGGTCGAAATCGGCCTCACCCTTGACGATGGCCTCGTAGATCTTCGAGCGACCAGCGACGTCGTCCGACTTCGCGGTGAGCAGTTCCTGAAGTATGTGCGCGGCGCCATACGCCTCGAGCGCCCACACTTCCATCTCACCGAATCGCTGACCGCCGAACTGCGCCTTGCCACCCAACGGCTGCTGGGTAATGAGCGAGTAAGGTCCAATTGATCGTGCGTGGATCTTGTCGTCGACCAGGTGCGAGAGCTTCAACATGTAGATGTAGCCCACGGTCACCCGCTGTTCGAATGCGTCTCCCGTCATTCCGTCGAACAGCATCGTCTTGCCGGACTTGTCGATCATCCTTGGCCGGCCCTGCGACTCGAGCTCCAAGCCTGCCTTCTCGATCGTCTCCTTGATCTCGAGCTCGGTTGCGCCGTCGAACACCGGCGTCGCGAAACTCAGGCCGAGTGCCGCGGCAGCCCACCCGAGATGGGTCTCGAGGATCTGTCCGACGTTCATTCGCGAAGGAACGCCGAGCGGATTGAGAACGATCTCGACCGGCGTGCCGTCCGGCATGTACGGCATGTCTTCTTCCGGCAGGATCCGGGCGATGACGCCCTTGTTGCCGTGGCGGCCTGCCATCTTGTCGCCGACCGAGAGCTTGCGCTTCATGGCGATGAAGACCTTGACCATCTTGATGACGCCCGGAGGCAGCTCGTCGCCGCGCCGGAGCTTCTCGACCTTCTCCCCGTGGAGCTGGTTGAGAATGCCGATGGCGCGCTCGGTGCGCTGTTCGAGCTCGCGGATCTGCGCCGGCACGTCGATCTTCGTGTTGACGACCTCGATCTTGCGGAGCGCGGCGAACTCGTGCTCGACGAGCAGCTCGCGAGTCAGGACCGTGCCCTTCTCGATAATCGTCTTCCGGTTGAACTGGAGGTCCTTCGAGAGCTTCTGGCCCTCGAGCATCTCGTAGATGTGCTTGTTGCGCTCCTCCTCGAGAATGCGGACCTCGTCGTTGAGGTTCTTGAGCAGCTTGAGCTCCTCAGCCTCCTCGATCGCGAGCGAACGCTCGTCCTTGTCGGCGCCCTTGCGCGTGAACACCTTGACGTCGACGACGGTGCCGTCGATGCCCGGCGGGCACGTGAGCGAGGCGTCGCGAACGTCTCCGGCCTTCTCACCGAAGATCGCGCGGAGAAGCTTCTCTTCGGCCGTCAGCTGAGTCTCGCCCTTCGGCGTAACCTTGCCGACAAGAATCGACCCGGGCTTGACCGTGGCGCCGATCCGAATGATTCCCGACTCGTCGAGGTCGCGCAGCGCCGATTCCGAGACGTTCGGAATGTCGCGCGTGATCTCTTCGGGGCCGAGCTTGGTATCGCGGGCCTCGATCTCGAGCTCCTCGATGTGGATCGAGGTGAAGCTGTCTTCCTTGACGAGTTTCTCGGAGACGAGGATCGCATCCTCGAAGTTGTAGCCGCGCCAGGGCATGAAGGCCACCAGCACGTTCCGGCCGAGAGCGAGCTCGCCCTGGTCCGTGCACGGTCCGTCGGCAATGACGTCGCCCTTGCGAACACGCTGACCAACCCGAACGATCGGCTTCTGGTTGATGCACGTGTTCTGGTTCGAGCGCTTGAACTTCGTGAGCTTGTAGATGTCGGTCGCGACTTCGCGCGAGAGCGTTGCCGAGCCGCGGTTGTCGGCGCGGATGATGATGCGCTCTGAGTCGACCGTGTCCACGACGCCGTCGCGCTTGGCGACGACGACCGCTCCCGAGTCCTGCGCCGTGACCTTCTCCATGCCGGTGCCGATGAGCGGCGCGTTGGCCCGAAGCAGCGGAACGGCCTGACGCTGCATGTTCGATCCCATGAGCGCCCGGTTCGCGTCGTCGTTCTCGAGGAACGGAATGAGCGAGGCGGCCACCGAAACGAGCTGCTTCGGCGAGACGTCGACGTATTCGATCGTCTCGCGCTGGGCGAGCTTGAATTCACCGGCGCGGCGTGAGTTCACACGTTCGTTGACGATCCGGCCCTGCTTGTCGAGCGCGATGTTCGCCTGTCCGATGGTGTGCTTGTCCTCTTCCCAGGCAGACAGATAGAAGGGATAGGGCTCGAACTCGGCCTGCGTCTGACTGTCGGAGAGCTTCTTGTTGGCCTTCTCGATGTCGGCCACCGGAATGTGAGTCCCGACGGTGAGGTCCGTATCGCCGGCCGAGAGGACCCGCGCGTAATCGACGACACGGTTCTGTTCGACCTTCCGGTACGGTGACTCGATGAAGCCGAACTCGTTGATCCGCGCAAAGCAGGAGAGCGACGAGATCAGTCCGATGTTCGGACCTTCCGGCGTCTCGATCGGACAGATGCGACCGTAATGGGTCGGGTGGACGTCGCGGACTTCGAAGCCCGCGCGCTCGCGCGACAGACCACCAGGTCCGAGGGCGGAAAGTCGGCGCTTGTGCGTGATCTCCGAGAGTGGATTCGTCTGATCCATGAACTGCGAGAGCTGCGAGGATCCGAAGAACTCGCGCACGGCCGCCGTGACCGGCTTGGCGTTGATCAGGTCGCGCGGCATGGCCGTCTGCATTTCCTGATGGATCGACATCTTTTCCTTGATCGCCCGTTCCATCCGGACGAGGCCGATCCGGAACTGGTTCTCGAGGAGCTCGCCGACCGCGCGAACGCGCCGGTTGCCCAGATGATCGATGTCATCCGGGTCGCCGATGCCCTTGCGCATTCCGAGCACGTACGTGATGACCGCGTAGAAATCCTTTGGCGTCAGCGTCTGCTCCGTGATCCGGAGCATCTGCTCGTAGCCCATCTTGATGTTGAACTTCAAACGGCCGACGCGAGAGAAGTCGAACTTCCGCTCGTCGAAGAACATGCCCTTGAACAGGTTCCAGGCCGTCATGATCGTGGGCGGGTCGCCCGGACGCATCTTCCGGTAGATCTCGAGGATCGCGTTCGACGGCTCCTTGATCGAATCCTTCTTGAGCGTCTGGCTGAGCACGACACCGATGTCGTCTCGCTCGGGAAAGAACACGACGAAGGAGTCGACGCCGGACGTCGTCAGACCGGAGATCGCCTTCGCGTCGATATCGCCATTCGTCTCGGCGAGCACTTCGCCCTCGGACGTGATGACGTCCGCAGCGAACAGCGCGCCTTCGAGGTCGGCAACGTCGATCTCGACTTCCTTGATCTTCGCCTTCTCGAGAAGGTCGATGTCACGCTTCGAGATCTTCTTTCCGGCCTTGACGATGACCTCGCCGGACTTGTCCTTGATGTCCGAGCTCGGCTTGAGCGCCGCGATACCGGGACCGGTCGTGATCGTGAGCCGTCCGTCGTGGATATGGATCGTCTGCGTCGCGTAGAAGGTCTTCAGCAGTTCGGCGTCGGTGTACTGGGCGCGCTTGATGGCGTCCTCGAGCTCCGAGTCCGAGTGAATGCGCGTGAAATCGAGCTTGTCGACGAGACCGAGCGCGCGCAGGAAGACGGTCGCGAGGAACTTCCGCTTCCGGTCGATGCGCACGTAGAGCAGGTTCTTCGAGTCGTACTCGAACTCGACCCACGATCCACGGTACGGAATGATCTTCGCGAGGAAATACGTGTTGTTGTTCGCCCGCTCGAAGAAGGCGCCAGGGCTGCGGTGCAGCTGACTGACGATAACGCGCTCCGTTCCATTGATGATGAACGTGCCGTTGTCGGTCATCAGCGGAATGTCGCCGAAGTAGACTTCTTCTTCCTTGATGTCGCGAATCGAGCGCTGGCGAGTCTCTTCGTCCTCGTCCCAGACCGTCAGTCGGATCTTGACGTGGAGCGGAACGGCAAACGTCATTCCGCGCTCCTGGCACTCGTCGACCTCGTACTTGTGCTTGAGCGTGACCGGCTCGCCGCAGATGTCGCAGAGGTTGATGACGTTCTTGTTGAGCGTGCCGCACTCTCCGCAGAGCACGTCGTCGCCCGACAGCGGATCGACTCGAATCACCGAACCGCAACTGCGGCAATTCGAGCGCAGGTGATGGAGACCTTCCATCGCGCCGCACTTGCACTGCCACGACCCGATTCGGTACTCGACGAAGTCGAGCTGCGACGTCCCGCGGAAGTCGCTGATTGGAAAGACCGACTGAAACACGGCCTGCAGTCCCGCAAGGTCGCGTTCGGTCGGCAGCAGATCCATCTGCAGGAACCGGTTATACGACTGGCGCTGAACCTCGATGAGATTCGGGATGCGCACTGTCGTGTTGATCCGGGAAAAGTCGTGGCGCTGGCGCCCGCTACCGTCGCTCATCTGCGTAGACATTCTTTGGGTCGCTCCAGGTTCATCGCCGTGAATCGTTGGGTCGAGATGCGACGAGTGGCGTTGTGACCGTTGCGATCCGAAGCGCCATCGCCGCGGACCCGCGCGTCCCTGAATTCAGGTTCGCCCGTTCGGTCATCGTCACCGTCAATCTCCTCCCTCGACCATTGGCACGAGTCACAAGATCACGTTTCGCATTGTTGCCCGGCGCGGTCGCGGCCAGTTGCGCGTTCCGTCGCCAACAGGACTGGAAAGGACATTCGTTCGAACCGGAACAGGCTGCGACGAATCGGGCTTCTCGAGGGCGTCGTGGTGCGACGATCCGCGAAAAACGCGACAAGGCGACCGAGTGGATACACCTCCACCGGCCGCGAACTCGCGTGCTGTCCTGGCTGGGTCGTCCGAATCGCTCCCCGCCTTCACCTGTTTTCCCCGATCCGGAGATCCGCGATCAACCGGAGCAGAGAGAGGAAACCGCCGACTAACCGGCGAGGCGGCGCGATCGCCGAAACGACGCTCGCGCCACATCGCAGCTACCCGGAAAAACTACTTGAGCTCGACCGTCGCGCCGGCCTCGGAGAGCTTCGCCTTCATCGCCTCGGCCTCGGCCTTGGCAACGCCCTCCTTGAGGGACTTGGGCGCCGCTTCGACAAGATCCTTCGCTTCCTTGAGGCCGAGGCCCGTCAGTTCGCGAACGACCTTGATGATGCCGATCTTCTTCGCCGCATCGAACGCTGCAAGGACGACGTCAAACTCGTCCTTCTCCTCAACCGGAGCAGCAGCGACCGCGCCCGCCGGAGCCGCGGCAACCGCCGCCGCCGCCGCCGAGACGCCGAAGGTCTCTTCCATCATCTTCACGAGTTCCGCCGCCTCGAGCAGCGTCAGTTCCTTGATCTGGTCCAGGATGCCCTGGAGCTTTGCCGTATCAGCCATTGTGAGGTCACTCCTTCCACCGCGCGTTTCGCGCTTCAATCAGATGATTCAATACCCAAAACCAGCCATCAGCGCCCGTGGGGCCCGATCAGGACACCACCCGGTTGCGGACGGTCGAGCGCCGAGAGCCGCTATCGCTCTTTGGCCTTTGCTTCGCTGACAACGATCGTCAGGTCGCGTGCTACCGCCGATGTCACAGTGGCGAGCCGCTGCGCGCCGCTGTTGATGACGAACATCATCTTGGAGATGAGTTCTTCCTTCGACGGCATGGTCGCGAGCGTTTCGATATCGGCCACGTCGATTACGCGACCGTCGACAATTCCCGCCTTGAAAACGAACTTGGCGTGGTGCTTGGCAAAGTCCGTGAGTACCTTGGCCGTCGTGACGGGATCGTCAGGCGTCGTTGCGATCGCCGTCGTCCCGACGAACTTGTCGCGGATCGGCTCGAGGGGCGTTCCCTCGACGGCGAGCCGCGCCAGCGTGTTCTTCACGACCCGGTACGTGATCTTCGCCTTCGCGACAGCCTCTCGGAGCTCGGCGTCCTCAGACACGGTCATGCCCTTGAAATCGACGAGATACGCGCTGCCGACATTGGTGAATTCGCTCTTGAGCGCCTCGAGGGCGGTTATTTTCTGCTTTCGAGTCTTCACGACGTCCTCCTCGCCCTAGGCGGCCACTTCGATCTTGATGCCGGGACCCATCGTGGTTCCGACGACGGCGCCCTTAACGTATTTGCCCTTCGCGGCCGACGGCTTGGCCTTGAGGACAGCGTCGATGAGCACCTGAGCGTTCTCGACGAGCTTGTCGGTGTCGAACGACACCTTGCCGACGCCGCAGTGGATGACGCCCGTCTTGTCGACGCGATACTCGACCTTGCCTGCCTTCGTCTCCTCGACCGCCTTGGCGACGTCGAACGTCACCGTTCCGGTCTTCGGATTCGGCATGAGGCCGCGGGGGCCGAGCACCTTTCCGAGCGCGCCTACGAGCCGCATCATGTCCGGCGTCGCGATGACGGCGTCGAAATCGAGCCACCCGCCCTTGATGCGATTCACGACGTCTTCGGCCCCGACCTCGTCGGCACCGGCGTCGCGGGCTTCCTGGGCCTTCTCGGCGGAAGCGATGACGAGAACCCGCTTGTTCTTTCCGAGTCCGTTCGGCAACACCACGGTACCGCGAACCATCTGGTCCGCCTTCCGGGGATCCACGCCGAGGACCATCGTAACTTCAAGCGTCTCGTCGAACTTTGCGAACGCCACTTCCTTGGCGAGCACCACGGCATCGTGGAGCGCGTAACGTCGCTGACTTTCAACCTTTTCCGCCGCCGCGCGGAACTTCTTGCCTGCCATTTCGGCTCCTTTCAGGTCCAAGCGTGCCGCGAAGGCACTCCCTGTCTTACCGACCGGTTTCGGGCATTGCCCGGGTACTAATCGCTGATCGTCAATCCCATGTTCCGGGCCGTGCCCTCGATGGTCTTGATCGCTGCCTCGAGCCGGAAGCAATTGAGGTCCGGCATCTTGAGCTGCGCAATCTCTTCTACCTGTTTCCGCGTGACCGAACCGACCTTCGTCTTGTTCGGGGTCGCCGAACCCTTGTCGACTCCCGCGGCCTTCATCAGGAGGTCCGGCGCCGGAGGCGTCTTCGTGATGAAGCTGAACGAGCGGTCGGCGTACACCGTGATGACCACGGGAATCTTGAGCTCGCCCGCGTTCTGCGTCTTGGCGTTGAAGGCCTTGCAGAACTCCATGATGTTGACGCCGTGCTGTCCGAGCGCCGGACCGACGGGCGGGGCCGGATTGGCCTTTCCTGCCGGAATCTGCAGCTTCACCATCCCGATGACTTTCTTCGCCATAACGCTGACTGCGAAGGTCCGACGATGCGTCTGCGGACCCGCTTCCTCCAGTTCATTTGCCGGTGCGCGCGGACTCGGCCGCCGGCCGCCCGGCTATTCCTCGTCTGAAAACGAAAGCTTTTCGACCTGCAGGAAGTCCAGTTCCACCGGAGTGGACCGCCCGAAGATCGTGACCATGACTTTGAGGGTGCTCTTGTCGGAGTTAACCTCCTCGACCACACCCGTGAAGCCCTTGAACGGGCCTTCCATGATTCGAACCGTCTCGCTCTGGACAAACGAAACCTTCGGCTTCGGCCGCTCGGCCGCCTCGGTCACGTGGTGGACGATCTGATCCACCTCTTCGTCCTTGAGCGGTGTCGGCTTCTGCCCGCCAACGAATCCGGTGACTTTCGGCGTCGCCTTGATCGTGTGCCAGACTTCCTTGCCAACCTCGTCCTTTTCGTCAACCTCGAGCTGCACGAGCACATAACCCGGAAAGAGCATGCGCGGCGTCTCGACACGCTTGGAGCCGCGAAGCTCGACGACGGTCTCAGTGGGAACGAGGACTTCCGAGATCTGGCTCTCCATGCCGTAGGCTTTCACCCGGCTGATGAGGCTGTCCCGGACCTTCTTCTCGTACCCCGAGTAGGTGTGAATGATGAACCAGCGCTTTGGCATCGTCGATCGCGAATGTCCCGTCTAGACCAGCCACTTCTCGAGCTGCGAGAAGAAGAGCTCGAGGAGATTGTCGACCACCCACAAGAAGGCGGAGAAAAAGACGACCGCGATCATCACGACGACTGTCGTCGAAATAACCTCTGAGCGCGTCGGCCACGAGACTTTCTTCAGTTCAAGACGCACGTCCTTGAGGAACTGAATCGGCTTCGCAAGGAAGCCTCCGCCCGAGCTCGCCCGCGGTGCCGGCTTTGTTACCTCCGGCATTTCGGCTGAATCCATCGATGCTTCCTTGGTCACGTCGTTTCGGTCAACTTCATCTGGCAGGGGTACCAGGATTCGAACCCGGCCTTACGGTTTTGGAGACCGCCGTGCTAACCGCTGACACTATACCCCTGTGGTTCTTGACTTCTTCGCAGCGAGCTACTTTGTCTCGCGATGCGACTTGTGTGCCCGGCACTTCTTGCAGAACTTCTTGAATTCGAGACGCTCGGTCTTCGTCTTCTTGTTCTTGTCGGTGTAGTAGTTCCGGTTCTTGCACTCGGTGCACTGCAGAATGATGTTGTCGCGCGGCATGGTCAGATACTCCTACTCCACAATGTCCGTGATGGTTCCGGCGCCGACGGTGCGTCCGCCCTCGCGAATCGCGAACCGCAGTCCCTTCTCCATCGCGATCGGCGTGATCAGCTCGATTTCCATCGACACGTTGTCGCCGGGCATCACCATCTCGATCCCCTGCGGCAACTCCGCCACACCCGTCACGTCCGTCGTCCGGAAGTAGAACTGCGGGCGATAGCCCGTGAAGAACGGCGTGTGCCGTCCGCCCTCTTCCTTCGTCAGGATGTACGCCTCCGCCTTGAACTTCGTGTGCGGCGTGATCGATCCCGGCTTCGCCATCACCTGCCCGCGCTCGATCTCCTTGCGATCCACTCCGCGCAGCAGCAGGCCGACGTTGTCGCCAGCGCGTCCCTCGTCGAGCAGCTTCCGGAACATCTCCACGCCCGTCACGACCGTCGTGCGCGTGTCCTTCATTCCCACGATCTCGATCGACTCGCCGACCTTCACGATTCCTCGCTCGATTCGGCCCGTCGCCACCGTCCCGCGTCCCGATATCGAGAACACGTCCTCGACCGGCATCAGGAACGGCTTGTCGATCGCTCGCTCAGGCACCGGTATGTAGCTGTCGACCGCAGCCATCAGCTCCGTCACCGTCGCTTCCCACTTCGGATCACCGTTGAGCGCTCCAAGCGCAGATCCCCGGATCACCGGAATGTCGTCGCCAGGAAGTTGTAGCTCGTCAGCAACTCGCGAACCTCGAGCTCCACCAGATCCAGAAGCTCCTCGTCGTCGACCGCGTCCACCTTGTTCATGAACACGACCATCGCAGGCACGCCTACCTGACGGGCCAGCAGAATGTGCTCGCGCGTCTGCGGCATCGGGCCGTCCGTCGCAGCAACCACGAGGATCGCGCCGTCCATCTGCGCCGCGCCCGTGATCATGTTCTTGATGTAGTCCGCGTGTCCCGGGCAATCCACGTGCGCGTAGTGGCGGTTCACCGTCGAATACTCGACGTGCGCCGTCGCGATCGTGATACCTCGTGCCTTCTCCTCCGGCGCGTTGTCGATCGAATCGAACGAACGTACCGAAATCTTCGGATCAAGCTTCGCCAGGGTCTGCGTGATCGCAGCCGTCAACGTCGTCTTCCCGTGGTCAACGTGGCCAATCGTGCCAATGTTGACGTGCGGTTTGCTTCGATCGAACTTCTCCTTCGCCATCGAACCACCTACCTCGTTATCCTGTCGAAATCTGTCGTGTACCCGTCGAGAGAGCCCGCGATGGGGATCGAACCCATGGCCTCATCCTTACCAAGGATGCGCTCTGCCACTGAGCTACGCGGGCGGAGCCGTTGTGCCCGAACGTCCGCGCCTCGAGCGTTCGCCGGAACTACGTGACTGACACGCATTCGAACCGGCGCAAGAAAACATGGAGCGGGCGACGAGATTCGAACTCGCGACCCTCAGCTTGGAAGGCTGATGCTCTACCAACTGAGCTACACCCGCCCATTTCTTCATTTACGCTCAAAGAGCCAAAATGCTGGTGCAGGGGGTAGGATTCGAACCTACGTAAGGCTGTCGCCTGCCGGGTTTACAGCCCGGTGCCATTAACCACTCGACCACCCCTGCCCAAAAAATCAAAGAGCCGGTGAAGGGACTCGAACCCCGACCAGCTGATTACAAATCAGCTGCTCTACCAACTGAGCTACACCGGCTGAGTCACTCACGGAGACACAGGCGCCGGCGCGGACACACTTCGCAAAGGGCGCAGCTTACCACAGAGGAAAGATCATGCAAGTGAAATCTTGCGCGGGAGCAATTTTGTGGCCAGACGCGCTCGAAACCCGCATCGTCATGCCCACCAACATGTTGCCGTTAGCGGGATGTGGCGCGTAGCATCGCGTTCGGTGACCCCGACGCCCATCTCGCGCGGACCTTTCGCCGTCTCCGATCTGCCGGCCCACGCGCTCGTCCTGCTCGTCGGCACGTCGGGTAGCGGAAAGTCCACCCTGGCCCGGCAAGTCTTCGCCGAGACTCAAGTGCTCTCGAGCGATCGACTCAGGGGATGGATCTCGGACGACGAATCGGATCAGTCCGTGTCGTCGCAAGCCTTCGAGGTTCTCGGCCTGCTCGTGCGCCATCGGCTGGCAATCGGACGAACGACCGTCGTCGATGCCACTAACGTCTCGCGTTCGTCACGGGCGGAATTCCTCGGCGTGGCTCGTGCCGCGGGCCGGCCCGCCGTGGCCGTGGTGCTCGACGTCAGCGTGGAGGAGTGCGTGGCCCGCGATGCGGCGAGGGCCGACCGTCGCGTCGGGCGCGCCATCATCGAGTCGCAACGCAGAACGCTGGACGCTTCGATTTCCGACATCGCGCTCGAAGGCTTCGACGAGATCCGAGTAATGAACTGACTCCGTGCCTCCAAGTCTCCGTGACTCTGCGTTCGAAGCTCTTCGTGGGTCATTGAAGAGCTTCGCGCACAGAGACACGCGGGCATAGAGGCACGGAGAAGCGTGACTGCTCTGCTATAGTCACGCCCCGATGCCGCGATTCCTGCTGATTGTAGCGAGGCGACTGCTGCTACTCGTACCGGTCATATTCCTCGTCGTCACGTTCGTTTTCCTGCTGGTTCACCTGGTCCCCGGAGATCCGGCGCGCCTCATCGTTGGCGAGAATGCCTCTCAGGAAACCTACATGGACATGCGCCGGCGGATGCGGCTCGACCTGCCGATGCATCAGCAGTACCTCGCCTTCTGGCGCCAAGACATTCTGACCGGGGAGCTCGGCCGCGACTACATCACCAACGAACCGAACATTCGCCGCGTGATGCGGCGCTATCCGGCGACGATCGTTCTTGCGATTTCGGCCCTCCTCGTCGTCATCGTCGTGGCTGTCCCCCTGGGCGTCACGGCTGCCACGCACCGTGGCGGGATCGTCGACGCCATCTCGTCGGTCGTCGCGCTGCTTGGGGTCAGCCTGCCGAGCTTCGCACTGGCCCCGCTGCTGATCCTGTTCTTTTCCGTGAAGATGCGGTGGCTCCCGGTCTCGGGTCCGGGTTCGTTTCGGCATCTCATCCTGCCGGCCGTCACGCTGGGCTTCGCGCTTGCCGCGGTCGTCACGCGCATCGTCCGATCGAGCGTTATCGAGGAGCTCGGCGAAGACTATGTCCGAACGGCGAGAGCGAAGGGACTGACCGAGGCGCGGGTGCTATACAAGCATGTGCTGAAGAACTCGCTCATCCCGGTAGTCACCATTCTCGGTCTGCAGTTCGGTGTCCTGCTCGCCGGCGCCATCGTCACCGAATACATCTACAGCTGGCCGGGGATCGGTTCCCTGCTGCTCGAGTCGATCAACCAGCGAAACTACTCTCTGACCCAGAGCTGCATTCTGATCATCTCTATCACCTACGTGCTCGTTAACACGGGAACCGACCTGCTCTATCGGTGGCTGGACCCGAGGATCAAGGTGGAGTAGGCATGTCGCGACTCTCGATCGCCGGTCTCGTCATCGTCGTCCTGCTTGCAGTCGTAGCGCTGCTCGGCCCGATCATCTACTCGTGGGAAGACGTGACGCGGCAGAACCTCGAGTCCCGCCTCGAAACGCCGACGTCGTCGCAGTTGCTCGGGACCGACCAGCTCGGTCGCGACGTCCTCGCGCGAACGCTCTACGGTGCCCGCGTCTCGCTTCAGGTCGGACTCCTCGTCGTCGTCATTTCAGCGTCAATCGGCACGACCATCGGCCTGATCTCCGGATACTACGGCGGTTGGGTCGATCAGGTGATCTCCGGGGTGCTGTTCAATGTGTTCCTCGCCTTCCCGGGAGTTCTCTTGGCGATCGCCATCGTGGCCTTCCTCGGAGCCAGCCTGACGAACCTCATCACGGCGCTCTGCGTCATAGGCTGGGTCAGTTACGCGCGGCTCATCCGCGGGCAGGTACTGAAGGTGCGCGAGCTCGATTTCGTGACGGCCTCGCGCGCGCTCGGCGCCGGTGACTTTCGAATCGTCTGGCGCCACATCCTGCCGAATTCGGTTCAACCACTGATCGTCCAGGCCAGTCTGGGGATGGCAGGGGCCGTTCTTGCCGAGGCGACGTTGAGCTTTCTCGGTCTCGGCGTGCCCGGAGCGATGCCGTCGTGGGGCAAGATGATCAACGAGTCACGCGAAGTCTGGTTCTCGGCCCCGCACCTCTTCCTGGTGCCAGGCGCCATGATCATGCTCACGGTACTCGGGTTCAACTTCCTCGGCGACGGACTGCGAGACCGGCTGGATCCGAAGCTGAGGCGATAGCGAGGAGCCAGGAGAGCTCGCACACGGAGGCGCGGAGACTCTGACACGCAGAGCCCGAACCACGTGAGACACCAAGACTCGGCAGACTTTGTGCCTCCGGGTCTCCGTGCCTCCGTGTGCGAAGCTCTCTTTCCCTAGTTCGTCGTGAGCACGATTTGCCCGTTGATCGGTCCCGTCGTGCAGTTTCCTCGAGGACGGCCGCCAATCGGAATGGTGAAGGTTCGCCGGGCCGGCGCCACTTCAATGACTGAAACGGTACCGTCACCGCTGTTCGCCGTATAGAGCTCCTCGAGATCCGATCCGCCAACGATCGTGATCCCCATCGGCTGCAGCCCAACGGGAACGCGTGTCGTCTCGCGGAGCTCGTCAAGGTCGACAAAGCTCACCGAGTCTGCGCCAAAGTTTGTGACGTAGGCGGTTTCCTGGGCAGGACCGCCGACTGCCACGCCCCACGGCATGGTCCCAACGCCAACATTGCCGAGGAACGAGCCCGTGACGACGTCGACGAGCGATACGACGTTGGCGCCAGAGCACGCAACGACGACCCTTTGCGTCGCAAACTGGCCGCCGATCGCAACACCTATCGGCGCATCTGCAACTCCAACCGTCCCGATCACCGTATTGCCGAGAACATTGATGATGGTCAGGGTGTCATCGTCGCGATTCGCCACCCAGACACGCTCGTCGAACCCTGGCGTACCAGAGATCGCTACGCCTTGCGGAAAGCGACCGACCGGTATCGAACCGAGCACGGTCAAGCTGTCGACGTCGATGACCGAGACCGTGTTGCTTCCTGCATTCGTGACGTAGGCCGTCTGATTGCCCGGGTTGCCGGCCACGGCAACGTAAGACGGTCGGCTGCCAACTGCGAGCGTCGCGACCAGGTTTCCGTTGACGCGATTCACCACACTGACGGTTCCGCTGCCGGAATTGCAGACCAGGGCCGCCTGGAGACCGCTGGACTCGTCCCCGCCGACGTCGACTCCAAGCGGCTGCGAACCGACGCTGGTTCGATCGAGAACCGTCTTGTCCTGTGAATCGATGAATACGAGTTGGTCGCCATCCGGATCGGCTATCGCAATTGCCGACCGCACGAACTTGAGTTTGCCCTTGCTGTTCGTGAAGTTGATGTTCAACGAAACGAACCCGGCCTGGCTGTTGTCGGCGGACGAGAAATCCACCTCGAAGACTGTGGTGCTGACGCGCCGACTCTGGCCGACAACGACGTTGCCGACCGTCTGGACGACGTCGATGCCGTCATCATTCGAGTTCTTGAAGCTGCGGCCGGATTTCAGCGAAATCCGGTAGGTGAAACTCGATCCGGGTGCCACGACCGGAAACAGAGCCGGATCCGCATCGCGGATCGCGGTCTTCGAGTCCACTTCCTTTCGTTGCCCGCCCGCTTGCGCGACGGCAACGAGCGATGCAAAGAGAAGCGCAATCACGCCCAGTCGTGCAAGAAGTGCGGAGTACCGTTTCATGAAGACACCCGTAGCTTGGTCGCTGAATACCGAGCCGTCCGCTTCATCGTCCGATCACCCCGGGCGCGCGCGGAGAGACTTCGCATTATAACAACGCGGACGGAGGCTCGTCAGACCGAGAACTCTTCCTCGAGCATGAGTTGCGCCTTGCGGAGCTCGAATCGAGCCCGACCGACGCCGCCGGAATCCCGCAACGCCAACACCAGGAAATAATCTACGGTGATCGGCTTGATCAGAAACGTGTGCCGCTCCGCCGTTACGATGAGCTCGTGAAGCGGGCCGACCGCAACATCCTCGGCGTTCCGAAGCACTTTTCGGATCAACGCCGTGAACTCGGCCGCGATGACATCGATGTCGAACCCGACGTCGGGCTTGTCGATGCGCGCAACCGGAATGCCGTCGAGTCCCATGATGAGGGCCCCGACGGCGCCATCGGTCCGGTTAACGATGTTGGATAGGGTTTCGTCGAACATCGAGTCCGCCCAGGGCACCGGTTTCGCGTGGAAACCGGCGCCCTCGACGCCAATCGGATCCGGTTACGGAATCGTCGCTCCCGAGCCTCCGGCGCCCGAGGAACGATCCACAATGGTTATGCTCGTATTGCCTTCACCACCAGAGATCACCGGCGTGATGGTGATGTCGTTCGAGCGCAGGCTCGACTCCTGCGTCAGGCCGACGAGCTCTGGACGGAAGATACGCGGCGTGATGAAGAAGAGAATTTCCTGCGTATCGCGGTTCGTGTTGCGCCGCTTGAAGAGATTCCCGAACAGCGGAATTCGCGACAGGCCAGGCGTCCTTGCCTCGGACTGATTCTCCTGGTCGATGTTGATGCCACCAAGCACTGTCGTTCCGCCATCCGGAACGAGCACGACGGCCGTCGCACTCTGGGTGTTGATGCCCGGGGTGCCGCCAACCGTACGAAGCGTCGAGACGTCGTTGTTCTCGGCGATGACACTCAGAAGCACGGCTCCGTCCTCGACGATGATCTGCGGAGTGATGTTCAGCCGCAGGGCCGCGTCGACGTAGGTCGTCGTGATGGTGTTGTTGGAGATCGTCTGGACCGGAATCTGGACGCCGTTGACCACCTCTGCGGTGGTGTTGTTCTGCGTCGTGATTCGCGGAGCCGCGACCGTGCGGATCTGGCCCTTCTGCTCCGAAGCGTAGATCACGGCGGAGATCTGGAACGTTCCAATGATTCCCGTCGTGAGGTTGACGAGGGTCTGCCCGTCGAGAACCTGCGGAGCCCCGAGCAGTCCGCCCGGGAATGCCGGAATCAGGCCGCCAAGCGAAGGGATACCGACATTCTGCGGAATCTCGTCGGTCGTCGAGGCGGATGCGCTGCTTGTGAGCAGAGGAATGCTCGAGATACCTGCGAAGCCGCCTCGGCTCGGGTTCGCCGCGCCAGCCGAAAGCTGCACACCGAGGTCCCGGAGGAAGTTGCGCCTCGCAATGACGATTCGCGCCTCGATCTCAACCTGGGGCTGGGGTCTGTCCAGTGCCCGGATGATCTCGTCGATCACCTCGATGCGCGCGGCGAGGTCCGTCACGATCACGCTGTTCGTACGTCCGTCAAACTCGAGGCGACCTCGCGTCGACAGGCGGTTCTTGATGAAAGCGTAGATTCCCGTCCGAATCGAGCTCGGATCGAATGTCGGGCTATCGGCCTGACTCTGTCCGCCGCCTCCCGGACTTGCCTGCGTGTTCTTGTTGACCGGCGACGCGTACTTCAACTTGAAGATCTTCGTCACCAGCGGCAAGGAGTTGATGTACGACTCCTGAACCTTGCGCTGCGCATCGCCTTCGGCTGCGATCGACGCCAGTGTCGACACGCGGATCATCTTCCCGTCCTCGCGGACGAGCCCGAGGCCCTGGGACTTCAGAATTGCCTCGAGTGCCTGGTTCCAGGGAACGTCCTTCAAGCTCACGTCTACCGGCACACTTGGCGGGACGGACTTGTCGACGATGAAGTTGACGCCGAATCGGTTGTGCAGGAACCGGAGCACGTCACGAAGGTCGACGTTCTTCAGTTCGAGGTTTACAGGTCGGCCGATAAAGCCTTCCTGCATGTAGTCGTTTCCGGTGGCCCGCGGCACCATCGGACCCGGCGGGGCCGATTGCGCCGAGCGCGGCTGGGCCGCCGCACCGGAAGGTCGCGTCACTGGGCGTCCCGTCGCATTCTGCGGCTGGAGCTCGTCGGACACCGGGCGAACCGGAGTCACCGCAGGCTGCCGAATCGCGTCCTTCGGAGGAGCGGACGACTTGACGGCTGGCTTGGTTGACGGCTTGACCGTGACGGGACTGTCCGCCGGATCGTCATCGGAGACCATCGGCTTGGAGACAGCGGGCTTTGGCGCCGGCGCCAAGGGCTGACTGACCGGCGGAGCCTTGGTCGGAGCAGCCTCGGGGACGGAGCGCTGGGGAGGCGCGCTCGTCTTCGCCGCAGCAGGAATCGGCGCTCGTGCGTCGGCACCCAGCGAAAGAACGAGATCGCTTCCCACCTGCCGTACGTCGTACGGACCCATCTTCGTTACGTCAAAGACGATCCGGACAACCTTCGGATCGGCCGTCCGGAACTGGCCGACGCGAATCCGGGAGATCCCTCCCAGATTCACTTCCATCGCGTTCCGCTCAACGGAGCTCTTCACGCCCGTTATGTCGATCACGATGCGATCGGGGTTCGGAAGGAGGAAATGCTTGAAAGAGACCCGGCCATCGGCAGCGATGAACGCCCGGAACGTGCCGTTCGACACGTCCGTCCGCACGGCCGTGATGGCCGTCGCCGGATTGTCAGGTATGCCCGCGGCCGGACGCGCCGGCGCTAGCGCCGATGTCGCAGCAGGCTTGGCCACAGGAATCTCGGCCCGCATCGAGGCCGGAGCCTCACCGACGGGCGTGGACGCCGCAGCCGGGGTCGGGGCCGGTGCAGGCGCCGGCGCTGATGCTGCAGGTGCCGACGCTGCGGCGGAGAGCGTCAGGATGAGGTTCCGTCCCTCAATGACCGTTCGATCCTCGACTTGCGAACGCAGTCGGATACGCAACCGGGCGAGCGACTGCCCGGAGGCTGTGCGCAGGCGTTCGACCTGAATGCGTTCCACACCGCGTGAGTCGACCGGATACCCGTCGTCGAGCTTTGACGCATCAACACCGGGAAGGTCAACCAGGATCGTCCGCTCGTCGGGCCGGTAGATCGTGTAGGGCAACTCGGCTGTCCCCTCGAGGATGATCCGCGTCTGAGCGCCGTCAGCGGCGTGACGCAGGGCCACGATGCCGACACTCTGCTGGGCGCCACTAAGTGGCGATGCCAGCGAGGTGGGCCCGGCGGCCAACATCGTCGAGAACAGCGCGACGAGTACCAAGGCGGCTTTCGCGCGCACGAGAGTAGACATAATACGAGCCTCCTTTCTAGCCACCAACCGTCCCTGACACTGCCCGTCTTTGCTGGTGAGTCTCATCGTTGTTCTTCCACCGCTGCGAGTTGTACGGCGGTAACCCCGTCGCCGTGCCGGTCCGTGCTAGGCCCCGAACCCGCGCGTTTCGTCATTGAGGTTGTGTCACTTCGATTTGGCAACCGGCGAAGTAACGGCCTTCGTGATCACGTTGACCCGGTTGTCCTCTTTCTTCCGGATCCGATACTTGGTCAATTCCTCGAAACCGACTTGCCCGACGCTGAAGTCGGCGCCGGTATTGATGGAGATGATCTTCCCGTTGTAGACCCGAGTTCCGGACTTCACAAAGAACGTCGTGTTCGTCGGCGTCGCGAGGATAAACGCGCCGGTTCCTTCGTCGGTCTGGAACACTCCGGTCACGAGCAGTTCACTGACAAGGTATTGCCCGATCGCTTCCGGTTCCCTGAGCCCACGCGCTGCGGCTTCCTGCCGGCTTCGCTGAAACTCGGCCTGGCGCTGTTCGAGCGTCGGGAACGGAATGAGCACCGGCTTGTCGGCATCCTTCTGCTCCGGCGCCTTGGTCTTGGCCGGCACCGGCCGGAAGAACGGATCGCTCGACGGCGGCGTCTGTGCGGGAGCGGCTGGTGCCGCAGGTTCCTGCGCAAGCACCGGAAGACCGAATGCCGCGATCGCAACTGCGCCAACCAGAATTTTCTCGAGTTTATTTTTCGTCATGACCTAACTCCTTGCTCGCCCGGCCGCCAGTGGTGGACTGCGCGGCCACTGCTACTCCTATTTCGGCGCGGGCGCCGGTGCTGCCGGAGGCGCGCCTCCGGGTGGCGGCGCGACCGGCTTGCCCGTCTTCGGATCCACCGGCGGCGGCAAGTCCTTTGTCTCGAGCGCCTGTCGATTCGCCTCCGAAATATAAAAGGCGGTCAGCGTGAATGCGCCGATAGCCGTATCTCCCTGGACCTGATCGGTCGCCGCCGCTTTCGTGATCGTGATGTCCGTAACGTTCACCACGCGATCGAACGCCGACAGCTTCTCGAAGAGCGTCTGAATCTCGCGGTAGGAGCCCGCAACCTTCACCGTCGACATGGCTTCGGTGTAGTACTTCTGCGGGACCTCCGTATCCTTCGCCGACGTCTGAAACTGCACGAGTTTGAGTCCGCTCGCGGACATCAGCTGCTTTGTACTCTCGAAGACATTCGAGATCTCGCGCTGCTCCGGGAGCTTGACCTTCATCTGGTCGAGTCTGGCGTTGAGTCCGTCGAGCGTGGCCTGATAGGCCTCGATGTTCTGACGGATCGTTTCGGCTTCCTGATTCTGACGGCGCAATTCCTGCGCCTGCTGGTCGAGCTTCGCGGCCTCGAGCCGCTTCGGCCTGAAAAGGAACCAGTCCACGGCCAGGATAATCACCAGGATCAGGACGATGAGTACGACCAGCTGCGCCCACCACGGAAAACGATCCAGGAACCCGCCGTCGCCCGTCGTTACAGTTGCACCTTGTGCGGCCATTCGTCCTTCTCCTTACTTCGGGACCGGCGTTGAGGCCGGAGCCAGCGACGAAGACGGTGAAGCCTGGCCTGCCGGGGCCGCTGCGCCAGCGGCGGCTGGCTGACCTTCCGCAGTCTCCGGAGCCTGGCCGACCAGAGTCGGCGTGTAACGAGTCGAGATCGTGAACTTGTAAGTAGTGACGATACGCTCGGGTCCGCCCTCCGGGTCCGGCAGTTTCTCGTCCTGACGGGTCACCGAAAGTCCGACCGACTGGAACAGGCCATCGGAGCCAAGCTCGAGTCCCTTGGCGAACTCTGAGACCGGATCAGGATTGTCGGCGATTCCCTCGATGATCAGCGTGTCCTTCGACTGCTTGATCGCCTCGAGCCGCACGTTCCCACTCGACGGCATCTTTGCGTTGATAAGGTTCAGGAGTCTCGATGGTCCCTGCTGTGTCTTCTGCAGGTCGTCGATGATCTTGATTCGCTCCTCGACACTCTTGATCTGCTTCTCGAGCGCATCCTTCTGCTCGCGATTCTTCTTCAGCTCCGCCGCTTGCCGCTGTTGTTCTGCCAGCTCGTCCTGAGCCTTCGTCAACTGGGCATTCGAAACGAAGAAGTCCACGCCGAGCGCAATCAATAACGCAAGCAGCGCGCCTGCGAGCAACAGCACCTGCTGCGTCGTCTTCGCGGCAGCCTTCGTCGCACGCGTGGCCGCGCGAGTATCCGCGGCGCCTTCAAGTAGATTTACCTTGATCATCGCTCCTCCGCGATTCTCGAGGCGAGCCCCACCGCGATGGCCATGTTCGGCGCCATCTCACGCAGGTAGTCCTCGTCGACCTTCTTGCGGTCGAAACTGATATTGCGGAACGCGTCAAACCGCTCGACGGGAATCCCGAAGCGCTCGGCGAGCGAATCGGTCAGGCCGCCGACCTTCGAGCTGCCGCCCGAAAGAAGCATCCGGTCGATCTGAGTTGCATCCGATGACGCTGTCGCGCGGAAGAAGTCGAGTGTTCGCTGAACTTCCAGCGACAACATGTCTGTCACGGCCTGAATCGATGGCAAGGCGTCCTCGAGAGTAACGCCCTCCTCGGTCGCGACGCCCCGTTTGAGTGCCTCGGCCGCTTCGTACGTGAGGTTCATCTCCTTCTGCAGGAGGTCCGTGTACTGGTTGCCTCCCGCCGACACATCGCGCGTGAAAATCGAGTTCGTCCCCCGAACGATGTTGATCGTCATGACCGAGGCACCGATGTCGAGCAGGGCGACGGTCAGATCCGGCGGCGGCGTGTAGTTGATCTCGTAAGCATTCTGGAGAGCGAAAGCGTCGACATCGACGATCAGCGGCTGCTTTCCGGCCTGCGAGATCACCTGGGTGAACTGGGCGATCTTGTCGCGTTTACACGCAACGAGCATCACCTCCATCTGACCCGCCTGCGCATCAACTCCGACGACCTCGTGGTAGAGGTTCACGTCGTTGATATCGAACGGTATGTACTGTTCGGCTTCCCACTGGATCTGCTCGTCAAGCTCCTCAGTGCTCATCTGCGGCAGGAGGATCTTCTTGACTATCACGGCGTGGCCGGAGATCGACGTGGCAACGAGCTGTGTGCGTATCTGCTGCTCGGTCCAGATTCGGTTGATCACGTCCGAGACATGGTTGAGGTCGATGATGTGGCCGTCGACGATCGTGTCCGATTGGAGGTTCTGGTGTCCCATGTGGACCAGCTCAAACCCGTTTCGGGCCATGCGCAACTCGACGGCTTTCACCGCGTGGGACCCGATGTCGAGTCCGACGAGCCCTCTTTTTCCGCCCCTTCCTAACATAAAGCCTCAAGTAGTGGTGGTATTCACTGTTGCCACTGCGCCGCGACCCGGTTCGACCTCAACCGGAGTCGACACAGCCGTCTGTGCGAAAACCGAATCCGCGCTGCTGTAACTGTCGAGAAAAATGCGAACTGAACGAACCGTCACGGGCGATTGCCGCGTGTGATGTGGGCACAAACCAGGCTCAACCGAAGACTTAGGGGCTGAAACGACGGCCTTGCAAGCATCGGCCTGCCGAACCACGCGGTGTAGCACTTTCGATCCTGGAGTCATCATGTCTCGCACGAATCGGCTTCCGGACGCCCCGACATACCTTTTCGTCGATCATGAACACACCCCAGAAACGGAAGAACCGGCGGTCGACCTACCCTGTCTGTGCTTACAAGCCACCGAAAATCGTCCCCTTCTGGCAGCCAGGCGAGCATAGATCGTGCGCGAGAGAACCTGAACGTCGCAAATCACAACTAGGGTCCTGCCGAGATCTTTAGCCCCGTAGCTCTGCGTCCTTCGATTTCCCGAAGTTTGCTCTGAGCAGAAAGGATGTAACAGATGATTGAGAAACGCTCCGGTTTTACCACCCACCTCCAGACATGTCAAACACTTTTTGGTGTGAGGGTTAGAGACATTTCGACCCCGATCGGAGTCCATTGACCGGCGATGACTGACCCGTTCGGGAACGATGATTGACACGCACGAGGCCGGTCCCTAGGATCGCCGGAATGCGAACCGCACCGCCCGCAACGAGCACGGACCTCTATCAACTCACGATGGCAGCCGGACACTGGCAGGCGGGACGCCAGGCTCGTGCGTCATACGAGCTCTTCACGCGTCGATTGCCCAAGGACCGTGCATATCTGCTTGCAGGTGGCCTCGAAGACGTCATCGAGTACCTCACGAGCTTCCACTTTACTGAAGCTGAGATCGCGTATATGCGCGATATTCCATCCTTTTCGGCCGTACCAATAAACTTCTTCGACGACCTCGCGCGACTCCGTTTCACCGGCGATGTTTGGGCTCTGCCGGAGGGTACTCCCGTGTTTCCGGACGAGCCGTTTCTCTCGATATCAGCGCCACTCATCGAAGCGCAGCTCGTCGAAACGGCGCTCCTGGCAATTGTAAATTATCCGACGTCAGTCGCGACGACGCCTTCACGAATGGCCGAAGCAGCCGAAGGGCGCTCGATTGTGGAGTTTGGCGCAAGGCGCGCCCACGGAACTGAGGCCGCGCTAATCGCTGCCCGGGCTGCCTACATCGGAGGATGCGTTGGCACCTCGAACGTCGAGGCCGGAATGCGATACGGGATTCCCGTCTTCGGTACGGTCGCGCACGCCTGGATCATGGCGTTCGACGACGAGATCGAGGCATTCCGCGCCTACCAGCGGACCTTTCCGGACAACGCCATCCTTCTTATCGACACTTACGACACCCTTCGCGCCGCCGGGCGAATCACCGAGGCATTCGCCCCCGGGGAAATCGCCGGCGTGCGTCTGGACAGCGGTGATCTCGGCGAGCTCGCGCGGGGAGTCCGCGGCATTCTCGACAACGCTGGCTTCCAGTCGACGAAGATCCTCGCCAGCGGTGATCTCAACGAATGGTCGATCGCCGAGTTGCTCGCATCTGGCGCCCCGATCGATTCGTTCGGTGTCGGGACTGACCTGACGACGGTGCGGGATGCCCCCGCGCTCGGCGTCGTCTACAAACTCGTCGAGCTCGAGGAGAACGGCGCTGTCGACTTCAAGATGAAGTTCAGCGCCGGCAAGGCCACGTGGCCGGGGCGCAAGCAGATCTGGCGGTTCTTTGGGGAGGATGGACTGGCCGCCGGTGATGTAGTGACCCTTCGGGACGAGCCGCCCCCGTCCACAGGAGCGGTTCCGCTTCTTGAACCCGTCCTTCGCGACGGGAAGCGCGTTGGGCCGCCAACCTCGCTCGAGTCACTGTGCGAACGCACACGCCTCGCTGTCGGGCACCTGCCTTCGGCGCTGAAGGGCCGGACCGCGCCGCCGAAACCCTACTCTGTCGAGTTTTCGGAGGAGATCCGCCGAATCGCCTCGGAGCTCCGAGCCGAATTGACCTGAACGAGAAGAGCCGCTGCGAGGATTGACGTGAAAAACCGACCGACCCCCTACACCTACCCCTTTCCGCGCCCGGCTCTGACGGCCGACGTCGTCTGCTTCGCCGAGAATGACGGGCAACTTCACGTGCTGCTCATCGAGCGCAACCACCCTCCGTTTGCCGGGTGCTGGGCGATTCCGGGCGGATTCGTCGACGAGAACGAATCGCTCGAAGATGCGGCGCGGCGGGAGCTTCTCGAGGAAACTACGCTCGCGGACGTCGCCATCGAGCAGTTCGGCGCCTACGGTGACCCGGGGCGCGACCCGCGTGGCCACACCGTCACCGTGGCGTTCCTGGCGCGCCTGCCGGAACGCGTGTCCGTAACTGGGTCCGATGACGCGGCCAGGGCCGAGTGGTTCCTGGTGGACGAGCTCCCGGCGCTCGCGTTCGACCACGACCGGATCCTCGCCGATGCACTGCGGCGGTATCGAACTACTTAGCCGGACTGTCCCTTTGCGTCTCTGCGAATCCTCCGCGTCTCTGCGAGAAACTCGATTCGCGATTCGGTTTCCCGCAGAGACGCGGAGTGAAGACGCAGAGGCGCAGAGGGCCTTGCCGCTCTACTGACAGGCCGGATCGTCGAGGATGTTCCGGTCGCGCAGTGTGAACTGAACACCCGTCGTCAGGTTCTTGACCGTCGCCGTTGCCGTGTTGCGGGCGTAGTCCACCCGCATGTCCATCCGCACGTTCGGGCTGTCGTGGTCATATGCGATGAGCGAACGGCCCGGCACGTAGACCAGGAACTCCGCATACCCCTGATAGATCGTCCCGGTCGACACGTCCGTGTACTGCCAGAAGCGGTACAAGGCGCTCGCCGGATCCGTCACGATCTTGAGCGTGTCTCGTTCACTGACCGGTCCGTCGTTGACGATACAAACCCCGAACGGCGTCCCCACCGTGATCGTGAACGAGCACATCGACGTGTTCGCCATCGCGTCCGTTACCGAGCACGTAACCGTGTTCACGCCAACCGGGAAGAACGACCCCGACGCAGGCGAGCACACCGGGGCGCCCACGCCCGGACAGTTGTCCGAAACGGCCGGCGCCATGTAGGTCACGATCGCTCCCGGTGTCGTCCCCATCGTCGTCGACGCCGGGACGGCTATGTTCGCCGGACACGTGATCGACGGCGCCTGCGTGTCGTTGACCGTCACCGTGAACGTGCACGTCGCCGTGTTCATTGACGCATCCGTCGTCGTGCACGTCACCGTCGTTGTCCCGACCGGGAAGGTCGAGAAGGAGCCTGGTGTACACGTCACCGTCGCGCCCGGACAGTTGTCAACGGGCGCCGGCGTCGTGTAGCTCACCACCGCCGAGCATTGGCCCGTCGCGTTTCCGACCGTGATATTCGCAGGACACGTGATGGTCGGCGGTTGCGCGTCGTTGACCGTGACCGTGAACGAGCACGACGGCCCCGCCACAGTAGAGCAGTTCACCATCGTCGTTCCAACCGGGAACGTTGAACCGTTGGCCGGCATGCACGTGACCGTTCCGCATCCGGGCGTCGCCGTCGGCGCCGGATAATTGACAACGGCTCCGCACAGACCTGGATCGTTGCTCACGGTGATGTTCGCCGGGCACGTGATCGAGCAACCGGCCGTCACCGTCACCGTGAACGAGCACGACGGTCCCGCCGTCGTCGAGCAGTTAACCGTCGTCGTTCCGACAGTGAACGTCGAACCGCTCGCCGGCGTGCACGTCACCGTCCCGCAGGATCCGCCGGTCGTGGGTGCCGGGTAATTCACCGTCGCCGAACCGCTACCCGGCGAGCTCTCGGGCACGGTGACATTAGCCGGGCACGTAATCGTGCAGGGCGTGATGCCGCCGCCGATCGTGCAGTTCCTCGCGACCGACAGCAGATAATCAGCCGCGGCGCCGCCCGTGCCGGTCGGCATCGTGACGCGGGCGTAATACGACCCCGACGTGATCGCCCGGAAGACGAGCGCCTCGCCAGGAGAGTTCGGAGTCGTTGCTGTCAGTGAGCCTGCACCCGATGTCGTGCTCGACGTTGACGCACTATCGTTCATTGTGAGGATGACCGTCCCCGCTGAGTCGAGCAGCGCGAGCGCGAAGTTGCGCGGCGTGTTGTCCCGCAGCGGATCCCCGTCGAGTCCAAGGAAGATGACCTCACCGGCGGTCGCCGTGAACGCGAAGAGATCCGTGTCGACAGTGCTGGCCGCCGATCCCGAGAAGAAGTTGTTCGCGGCCGAATTGGCCGTGGCAGTCGTGTCGTTCGGTTCGACTTCCGCCGTGGCCGACGACCCTCCAAGTCCCGCTCCCGGCGGTTGGATCACCGAGAAGATCCGATGGGGCTCCTGCGTCGACGTGGCGCCGAAATGCGACATACGGATGAAGGACGCCACGCCCGTCAGTGGCGTGCCCACACAGTTGGGCGACAGCGAGCCGAATGCGACATCGTTGTTGTCGTCGTCGTATTGCAGCGTATCGGTCGCCGTCGTGATCCGCATGTCCTGGTCCGTCGAGGATCCGGCAGCGCCGTCGGCCATCGCGAAGACGCGCGATCCCGCTGCAGGCGTTCCGAGCGAGTAGAAATCAATGTCGCCGGCCGCGCCAATCGCCGCCTCGAGGTTGCACTGCAGGGCGTTCGCCGTGGCGGTCGTTCCGTTCGGCTCCGTTTCCTTGTTGCTGGCAAAGGCCTCGATCGTGAACGCCCCGAACGTCGTCTGCAGCGTCGACTCGTCGACGAAGATGTAGTACGTCGTCCCGGCCACGAGCGCCGCACTGTAGATCTCCTCGACGTTCGAGAAGGCCGTCGAGGAGCCCTGCCGGTTGGCGCCGATCATCGTCGCCGAGCAGGCGATCGCCCCTGCCGGCGGACAAGACGGTCCGGGCACGAGGAACATCATGGCGCTCGCGATCCATCCCTCGCGGGAGAACATCCGGAACGAGTAGTTACCGCTCGATGCCGGCGTGAACGAGTAGACCACGTCGCGGCCCGGCGCCGTGTTCGTCGTCGTCTGGCCTATTCCCGGGAAGCACGTCGCCGATGGCGTCGAGATCGTGTAGTTGTTCGCAGCGCCGGCCAGCGTTCCCTGAACCGCCGTGTCGAGCGTCAGCGGAATCGCGCCCGCGCACAGGTCGTTTGCCGGGACCGGTGCCGGCGCCGTCACGCGAAGCTGCACGGCGGTATTGCCGGCCGTCGGCGCAGGCGTGTCATACAGCCAGACCACGATGTAGTAGGTCGTGCCGGACGTCAGCGTGGCCGCGGCGACCGACTGCAGAGCCTCAGACACGCACGTGTCGTCGTCGCACGCGATCTGCGTAAACGGCCCGGCGCACCCGCCCGCCGACGTGTACACGGCCAGTACCGTGTCATTCACCGTCGTGGCCGTCGGCGCGTCCGCACACACCGAGAAGGTGTGCGAGCCGGAGACCGATGGCGTGAAGCTGTACCAGATCGACCGCGATACCGGTCCGCCCAGGAAAGCGCATGTCGGGACATTGGGATCGCCCGTCGTCGTCGCGTCCGTTATGTCTGCAGTCGTCGACGTCAGATAGGGAAACGGACCTGCAGGAGGAACCACCTCCGCGCCAGCGCACAGATCGTTGGTAGGTGGCACCTGCGGCGCTCGCGGGTTCGCCGCCCACTCGGCTGCGCGCTCCGCGACACCTTGGCGCTTGAGGTCCGCTATGTCATGAAGCTGGACGCCCTTCCACGCCCGGTAGTCGTCGTAGACCACTTGCTGATCCCTGGTCAGCTCCTTGTGCTGCACCAGGTCGGCGTACATTGCCCGCGAGATAACCACGTCCGCCTCGAGCGTGTCGATCTCGAACCCCGCCTTGTAGTTGTTCAGGATCTTGGCTTCTTCCTGGCTGAACGGTTCGCCGCTGACGAGCTGCTTGTACAGATAGTCCAGCGCTGCGATCCGATCCACGCCGAGCGTGTCGGCGCTCGGAGATGATGACGACGTCGCCACATCGGCAGCCTTCTGCTGGACGGCAGCCACCGCGGGTGCCGGCTTCGGCTGCAGTCGCGTCGGTCGCGCAGCGGCGAGCGCGAAAGGCTCGAGGACGGCAACCGAGATCACGAGAAGGAGGGCGATCCAGACGGACCTCCGCACGAAAGGGCGCACGAACGAGCAGGGGTTATTCATTTTTATCTTCCTGGTGCTGACGCGGGGTGAGCTTTCGACGCCCTTGGGCGCAATTGCAGTCCGATTCTGCGCCCACGATCGCGCGCGGTCAACGCCCGATTGCCCGGAACCGGGTGCCGCCATTGCCGAATTTCCTTTGGCGCCTCTGCGCAACCTCTGCGCCTCTGCGAGAAACGCGGCCTCACGACAGTTTCTCGCAGAGACGCGGAGTGAAGACGCAAAGGCGCTGTGGGCCATGTCGCCCAGTTGGTGATCGTCGTTGTTCGAGACGACGCGCTCCGTCAATGGGCACAAACCAGGAACCGGCCGCCATAACTAACGGCCGGTTCCTGGTTGGCAGTCCCGCCTACTGGCAGGGTGGGTTGTTGTTGAGGTTGCGGTCCTTGATGACGAAGTGCCGTCCCGTTGCCCGGTCGACCACCTTGACCGTCCCCGCTCGGGGCCCGTAGTTGAGGTTCACGTTCATGAAGAGAGTCGGATCGTCGTTGTCAGACGCCGTCAGCGACCGGTTCGGGATATAGGCCATCGCCGATGCCGTCCCGCAGAACACCTCTCCCGTCGCCGCAACCCGGTAGCGCCAGAAGCGGAAGATCGGCGAATTCGGATCCGTGACGATCGACCACGTGTCACCCGAGAAGTCGTCGACCGCGCACGCTCCGAACGCTCCCACGGATGTCACGGTCACCGTGAACGAGCACGTCGCCGTGTTGCCGGCCGCGTCGGCAACGGTACACGTCACCGTCGTCGTCCCTTCCGGGAAGGTCGAACCCGAGGCCGGCACGCACACCGGCACACCTACGCCCGGACAGTTGTCCGAGACGGTGGGCGCCGGATAATTGACCACGCCCGAGAGCGCACACGTCGCCGTGTCGGTTCCCGACGTCACGATGTTCGCCGGACACGTGATTGTCGGCGCCTGCGTGTCGTTGACCGTCACCGTAAACCCGCACGTCGCCGTGTTGCCAGTCGCGTCCGTCGCCGTACACGACACCGACGTCGTTCCCACCGGGAAGAACGAGCCCGCGGCAGGCGTGCACACGACACCCACGCCCGGACAGTTGTCCGAGGCCGTCGGCGCCGTGTAGTTCACGACCGCTCCGCACTGGTTCGCGTCGTTGCCCTGCGTCACGTTTGCCGGGCACGTGATGGTCGGTGCCTGCGTGTCGTTGACCGTCACCGTGAAGCTGCAGGTTCCGTCTACGCTGTCGGGCGATGCATCCGCCACCGTGCACGTGACCGTCGTCGTCCCCACCGGGAAGAACGACCCCGATGTCGGTGTGCAGGCCGGAGTGCCGACTCCCGGACAGTTGTCCGACACCGTCGGCGCCGCGAACGTCACCACCGCGCCGCACTGGTTCGCGTCGTTCGACTGCGTAACGTTCGCCGGACACGTGATCGCCGGTGCCTGTGTGTCCTGCACCGTCACCGTGAACGAACAGCTCGGAATCGGATTGCCCTCCGGGTCCTGGAGGATGATGTCTTCCATGCACGTCACCGTCGTGGTGCCGACCGGGAAAAATGAGCCAGAGGCCGGCGAGCACACGATCGGGCCGCACATCATGTTGTCGGTCGGCGCCGGGTAATTGACCACGGCACCGCACTGGTTCGCATCGTTCGCCTGGACCACGTTCGCCGGGCACGTGATCACGCAGCCCCCGCACGACTCGACCATCACGTCGTCGATTGCCCAACCAGCGAGCTGGACCGTCGTGTCCGAGTCGAGGTGGAAGAGGACCTCTACCGTCAGTCCGGCAAAGTCCGAGATATCGCGCTCGCAGATTCCCCATCCCGCGGCTTCGTTAACCGTCACAGCAGGCGTCGAACCCACCGTGTTGTTCATCGTCGCGTCAAGGAACTGCCAGAGGAGCCGTGAGTTCGCCGGGTTGCCGACCTCGCGAATCGTGACGTTCGCGTGGTCGAACGTGGCGCTCTCGATGTGGTACTTCTGGGCCCATGAGAGCCGGATCGGCCCAACGGCCGGAAGGACGATGTTCGGCGAGAGAAGGTCCTGACTCGCGCTCGCGTTGTACCCGCTGTCGAGGTCGGTCTTCCAGGCGTTCGTGCCGCTGTTGGCACCCGTGACGGGGGCAAACGTCGGCAGGCCACGCTCCCACTCGTCCTGCACGCCCGAGTGCGTGAAGCCGCCGTCGTTGGTCTCGAAGTCCGCGCTGTAGACGATATTGGTCGGCGAGCCACCGCAGAGCGGCTGCGGGTTCTCGCAGATCTCGAGGCTCCAACCGTTCAGCGTCCCGCCGTCCCCAGTCGCATCGTCCCGAATCCTGAGCGTCCATGTCCCTCCCGCATTAGAGCCGGCACGCCAGCCGAGCCGGTAAGCGAGCTCGGGCTGGTAGACCATACCGTCGACGACCGTAAACGAGGGCGGGATCGCCGCGTCGTCGTCGAGCGTCAGGTTCATCGTCGCCGCACCCGCCACGGAGGGGCCGATATCCGAGAAGAGACCGATCGTCGACCCGTCCGGCGAGACCAGCTCGACGTCGAGGTCGCTCATGAAGGTGTGGGTCAGGTTGATGTTGACGCGGAGCTGGTCGATCCGCGGGTTGCCCGGAACGGTCAGCGTCGAGTCGACCGTGATGGGAGGCGCCCCGGCGGGGATCGTCTGAGGCACGTTCGTACTCGTGTACGTCGTACAGGTCCCGCGGTTGATGCGCGGGAAGACCGTTGCGCTGAGGTGATAGGTACCCGTCCCCGCGGCTGCGTCGACGAAGATGCCGTACGTGCCGGTCGTCCGGACCGTCATGAAATACGCTTCCGAATTCGGCGATGTAACGCTCGCGTCGTTGACAAGTAGAATGAACGCGCCGAACTGCCCGAGCCCAAGGCGGGGGTTCCACGTGACCGTATCGCGCTCCGGGTCGGGGTCGAGGCTGAGAAAGACCGTGTCGCCGGCGTTCAGGTTGACGGCGAAGAAGTCAGGGTCCGCAGCGGCGCTCGAGCCGGAGATCCAACCGGACGCGGGGATCACCTGCCCGGGGAATGTATTGTTGCTTTCGGTTTCCGCCGTCGGCGCGCCGGTCCGCAGCTGGAAGTAGAGGTCGTAGGGCCGAAGCTGGCTTGTCGCCAGGTTGTGGCGGACGCGGATGAAGTGCGTCCCCGACATCGTGAGCGCGCGGCCGGCGATCGATGACGACGTCGTCCCGAACGACCCGTCGTCGTTGTCGGCCTCGAGGACGGTTGTCCCATCCGGCTGGATGAGATCAATGAAGCTGTCGACGCTGGCGCTTGCCGAGAACTGGGTCATCGTCGCGATGTAGACGCGGTCGCCGGCCGTTCCCGAGAACGAGTAGAAATCGATGTCGCCGTTCGCAAAGATGTTCCCTCGCACTCTTGCCGACGATCCGGCTATTGGCGTCGCGGTCGCCGAGGTGCCGTTGGGTTCGACTTCCTCGGTCAGGCTGGTCGTAGGCGCGGTCGACCTCGCCAGGCTGCCACCAGGTCCGTTGTGCGTCTCCCGGATCTCGAGCGTCTCCGTTTCGTGCTCCTTTTCGTCGTACGGCTCCTTCGCCGTGCCACTGCTGGTGTCGGTCTTCGAGTCGTCCTGGCCGCGCTTGTCGACCTGCGCTGGGCCGGGCTTCGCCCTCAGCCGCGTAGCTGCGGAAGCGACGGGGAGACAGACGAAACTGGCAAGAATCGCGGCGATGGACAACGCGGCGAGGGCACGATGGGGCAGGAGACGGGGGACTTGATACACGACCGGAACCTCCTCGGTGCACGAGCGGTCGCTCGCGCCATAAAAGAACCACGGGGTCTTCGGTGGTCAGCGCGTGAGGATCGATGGCTCGATCGATCATCAATGTAGGGAGCGGAAGCCCGAGAATACTGGCGGGCAAATAGTACTACAGCCTCCTGCAGGCTCAGTACTGCATTTTCGACGAGTTGCGGCCTCTTCCCCTGCGCCTCTGCGTCTTCACTCCGCGCCTCTGCGAGAAACTGTCTCTCGCAGAGGCGCGGAGTGAAGAAGCAGAGGCGCCGAGGCGCAAAGTCGCAACGCCAAGCCGCAGAATTCCAATCGTTTGCAGGCGTCGCGCCGCTGGTCTATTCTTCGCACCGCCCGCCGAACCTGAGGATTCGACAATGACGGACGACTCGTCGACCCCCGATACCGCGCTCGCCGGTGCTCGCCAGGCGCTCGATCGCGTTTCGGAGCACAACCGCAGCGCCATCGACCGCTGGCTCGAGATGCTCGGGCGCGAGCAGAAGACCGACTATCTTTTCGAGCTCGAGATGTGGGTGAAGTGCTTCGACCGGTTCTTCCGCGTCAAGAACCACCCGATGTCCGAACAGGAATCGCGCGACATCGTCCGGCGCGACTTCTCGGAGGAGCTCAAGATCGTCCGAAACGTCTCGCTGCGCATGAGCCACCTCTGCACTGAGCTCATGTCGGAAGAGCGAGCCGAGATCAGCCGCTTCGACCGCTACATCGAAAACTACGTGAAACGCGAATACGTCCTCGACGGCTTCATCGAAAAGCTCATGCAGCAACCGTCGCCCGAGGACTCGCTTTCACTGCTCACCGAGTCGCTGACGGACCTCCGGGCCATCGTCGACGACCTCGCCCGGCTGCCGAAAGTGTCGTTCGTCGCCTTCACCTCGATCGGCAAGATCGTCAACCGCGAGATCAAGCGCTGCCGCTACATCGATCTGCTCATCGCCTACAAGTTCAAGCCGCAATTCGACCGGATCGAGAACCACCGCCTCGCGGCGATCATCAAGGGCATCACGTCCGATCAGCTGCGGCAGGATTCGGCAAAGATCCTGCTCGAGCTCTTCCGGCTACTCCGTTACCTGAACTTCATCGCCGACGACCTCGAGAAAGACAAGCCGCTCAAGAACTCGCTGCTCATCTTCTCGCTGATCAACTCCGAGGTTCGGTTGCTGCTCGAGTTCATCGAGAACAAGGTGCTGAAACTGCGCAACCTGCCGCAGGAGGTCTTCCAGGCCGTCGACTCCGTTTCGTACGCGCTCAACATGGAGCTGAAGAAGATCTTCGGCCGCGAGCTCGTCGGCTTCGTGTACCTGCGCCAGGCGCCGCCGATCTACGCGAAGGTCGAAAACAGTCACGGATTGCTCCGCGACGCATTCCAGCAATCCGTTGTCGCCGTTGCGCAGGTTTTCGATCCGGAGATGCGGGGCGACGAGATCTTCCCGCAGTTCCAGACGAAGGTCGAACAATCGGTTCTGATCCGGACCGAAATCTGGAAACTGCTCGTCTACGTTCGCCAGTTCATCGAGAGCGGCACGAAGGAAGGCGTCGCGCCGCTCATCGAGCGGATCGCGCTCTTCCGCGACGCATCGCTCAAGTACCTGATGTACAAGGACTGGGACTCGTACGAGCAGTTCCTCGAAGAGATCATCGTCGCGCGAACCATCGACGAGGTGAACGAAGGCCTCCATCGGTTCGCCGTGTTCCTAGAGACGCTCCTCGGTCAGGTCAACATGCGCGCCGTGCTCGCCGATCATCCGTTCGACTATCCGGACGTGGAGTAGGTGCACTGATTTGCTCGGATGGAGACAGATTCAGATCTGCATCTGATCTGCGAATCCTCCATTCGGATCTGCCTTTATCTCTGGTCTCGGGAACCATCCACACCGGTCTGCGTCTAGAGCCGCAGGAGGATGGTTATGAAACGCTCGTCCATCGTTACCCTCGCGCTCTTTGCGGCCGTCTCGGCTGCGTCCTGGTATGTCCTCGCCGGATCGGCGACGCCCGTCGCCCGAGCCCACGACGGCCCCGGCGCCGGAGAGCTCCGGATTCTGGCTCCCGACGGCACTCCCGCAGGTTTCTGTCCGCTCGAGCACACGGCGGTCCGCGCCGAGATCAGCGGCTTTCTTTCGCGTGTCACGCTCACCCAGCGGTTTGGTAACACGTCGAAGGAGCCCGTCGAGGCCATCTACGTCTTCCCGCTTCCCGATCGGGCGGCTGTTGACCGGATGACGATGAAGGTCGGCGACCGCACCGTCGTCGGCAAGATCAAGCGTCGCGAGGAAGCCCGAGCCATCTACGACGCCGCACGCAACGCCGGCAAGGCCGCAAGCCTGCTCGATCAGGAACGCCCCAACATCTTCACTCAGTCCGTGGCCAACATCATGCCCGGCGAGAACATTGAAATCACCATCAGCTACGTCGAGACGCTCGCCTACGAGGACGGAACCTACAGCTTCGTTTATCCGATGGTGGTCGGTCCGCGATACATTCCCGGCAATCCGACCGGGCAGACCGGGGGCGGATGGTCGCCCGACACCGACAAGGTGCCCGACGCGTCGAAGATCACGCCTCCCGTCGCCGTGCCAGGCACACGCGCCGGACATGACATCTCGATGGAGATCGTTCTCGATGCCGGCGTACCGATTCTCGACGTGACGTCGACGCTGCACGAGGTCGACGTGCAGCGGACCTCGAATCGCTCGGCATCAATTGCGCTCAAGACGAAGAGCGTGCTTCCGAACAAGGACTTCATCCTGAAGTACTCCGTCGCCGGCGGCAAAATCGCCGACGCGGTGATGGCGCACCGCGATGGTGACGAGGGCTACGTCACGCTCATCCTTCAGCCGCCGGACCGCATTGCCGCAGAGGACGTCGCGCCGCGCGAGCTCGTTTTCGTTGTCGACACAAGCGGCTCGATGAGCGGTTTCCCGCTCGACAAGGCGAAAGAGACGATGGTGCTGGCGTTCGAGGCGCTGCGGCCCGACGACACCTTCAACCTCATCACGTTCGCCGGCGACACAGCGGTACTCTTCCCCGCTCCGGTGCCGGCTTCCGCCGACAATCTCGCGAAGGCGAAGGCCTTCCTCGAGGGTCGTCGCGGCGGTGGCGGAACCGAGATGATGACCGCCATCCGCACCGCGCTCGATCCGTCCGACAGACAGAATCACGTGCGGATCGTCTGCTTCATGACCGATGGCTACGTCGGCAACGAGGGCGAGATCCTCGCCGAGATACAGCGCCATCCGAACGCGCGCATCTTCTCGTTCGGCATCGGCAATTCCGTCAATCGGTACCTGCTGGACCGCATGGCCATCGAGGGCCGAGGCGAGGTCGAATACGTCACGCTGGCCGACGACGGTTCTGCCGCGGCCCGGAAATTCGCCGAGCGCGTGCAGAATCCCCTGCTGACCGACATCTCGATCGACTGGGGCGGACTGCAGCTCGTCGACGTGTACCCCTCGCGGGTCATGGATCTCTTCAGCGCCAAGCCGATCGTCGTCGTCGCGAAGTACACGACTCCTGGAAAGGCCACGGTGAAGATTCGGGGGAAGCAGGCCGGTCGCGACGTCGTTCGCGAGATCGCGGTCGATTTGCCGGCCGTCGAGAAGGCGCACGACACGCTCGGTGTGCTGTGGGCCCGTCAGAAGGTCGACGACCTGGAGCGGCAGGACTACTCGGGCGTCCAGAACGGGAACCCGAGGGCCGAGATCAAGGAAGCGATCACGGAGATCGGACTCCGGCACGGCCTTATGACGCGGTTCACGTCGTTCGTCGCCGTCGAGGAGATGGTGATCAACCAGGGAGGTGAGTCGCGCCGCGTCGAGGTCCCCGTCGAGATGCCGGACGGCGTGAGCTATGACGGCGTCTTTGGAGAGGAGCGGCAGGACGCGAAGAGAAAGATTCATGTGGGCCGCGGGAACGCGGGCGGCGTGATGGCAGGAACAGCGACCGTTGCTCCGACGGCGAAGAACGCGCCGCGACCGGTCAGGACGGAGGAGAGTGTCGACCGCGACAAGTCTGTCGCCGACGAACCGGCGCCACCGCCCGAGCCGGCCTACCGGGCGAAGCTCGACACGGCGCTATCTGCGATGGTCGTGGCGAAGCGCACGGGAACCGTCGAGGTGCAGATCTTCCTGGCGGACACCACCGTCGAGACGAGAAAAGCCCTCGAGAAGCTCGGTGTGGAGATCCTGCTCGAGCCGAAGAGCGGAAGGATGGTCATCGCGCGGATGCCCATCGCGAAGCTCGAGGAGCTCGCGAAACTCGTTAAGGTGAACTACGTGACCGAATACAAGGGCTGAGGTAGACAGGGCAACCGCCGCCTGGTCCAGAACCGCGAACGCAGTGAGCGGCCGGCCGTAAGATCCGAGGCATTGGATCGGACGGACGGCCGCTCACTTCGTTCGCGGTTCTGGGTCGGCCTGCGGCCGACACTGCGGCCGACGGAGACCGCTTTCCCGACCTCACGTCCCAGACCCAGTGGTCGCACCGCACGCCCGATCCAGCTGCGTCCGCCACTTACAACACGAGCGCTCGGTCGACCTGGTCAAGCGAGACGCATCGCTGTGCTATAGTCGGGCCGTCCAAATGAGGGGCAATCTGGTTCAATAACTCAGGAAAGCAGAGGTTGACGACCGACATGAAGACTCTGAATCGACTCTCGATATTTGCGGCATGCATGCTGCTTGGAATGCCCCTCGCCGGACAGGCTGCCGAGAATCCGAGGTTTGAAGTGCAAGGCACCGAGACGGTCGCGGGCACGCCGCTCCCGGATGCCGAGCTCATCTTCGGACTGACGACCACCAATCGGATCATCAGCTTCGCGCCGGGGGCGCCGAACGTGCTGCTCAGCAATGTCCAGATCCTCGGTCTCGGCATCGGCGAGAACGTCGTCGGCATCGACTTCAGACCCGCGACCGAAGAGCTTTACGGAGTTACGGACGGCAGCCGCGTCCTTCGCATCGACGTCGGCACTGGCGCGACGACCCAGATCGGACCGGGATTTCTCCCCGTTGTCCTGGGAACGAGTTTCGGAATGGACTTCAACCCGACCGTCGACCGGATTCGTCTCGTCAGCGACCTGGACCAGAACCTCAGGCTCCACCCTGACACCGGCCTGGTCGCCGCCATGGACCTGCCGCTCAACTACGCCGCCGGGGACCCGAACTTCGGTGTGAGCCCGAACATTTCCGGCGTGGCCTACGCGAACAACTTCCCTGGCTCGACGTCGACGACGCTTTACGGGATCGATTTCAATACTGACTCGCTCGTCATTCAGAATCCGCCCAACGACGGAACGCTGACGACCCTCGGCCCGCTGCTCGGCATCGACACGTCCGACCTCGTCGGCTTCGATATCCAGTCGCGGTCGGGGACGGCCTTCGCCTCGTTGACGGCTCCGTTCAGCCCGTTCTCGCAGCTCTACACGATCGACCTGGACGACCTGGACGTTCACCTGATCGGCACGATCGCCGGACTCTCGCCGGTACGCGACATCGCGGTTTCCATTGGCTTGAAGCGCGGACGTGACACGGTAGGTACCTACATCGCGGGCTCCGGAGCCTGGTTCCTGCGAAACTCGAACGATCCGGGACCGGCCGACATCTCGTTCGTTTTCGGACCGGGCGGAGGCGTCGTTCCCGTTGTTGGCGATTACGATGCAGACGGCGACGACACGGCCGGTGTCTACGACCCGACGACCGGCGTCTTCTTCCTCAAGAACACGAACGCCGCCGGGGGCGCGGACCTGGCCTTTCAGTTCGGCGCCGCTGCGGCCGGCTTCCAGCCATTGATAGGCGACTGGAACGGCAACGGCGAGGACACGGTCGGTCTCTACAATCCGGCGACCGGCACGTTTTTCCTTAAGAACACGAACCAGTCAGGAGTTGCGAACCTGATTTTCTCGTTCGGCGCGGGCGGAGGCGGTTTCGTCGCAATTGTTGGCGATTGGAATGCGGACGGGATCGATACGGTCGGGATCTACAGTCCCTCGACGGGAACGTTCTTCCTTCGGAACACGAATACATCGGGACCCGCGGATGTCTTCTTCGGTTACGGGTTCACGGGTGCGCTTCCGGTTGCCGGCGACTTCGACAACAACGCCGCGTCTTCCATCGGGATCTACGACGCCGTCAACGGATCGTTTTTCCTTCGCAACTCGAACTCGATCGGGACTGCGGACATCGTCTTCGGGTACGGATCGACGCCGTCTACCCCGATCATCGGCGACTGGGACGATCAGTAGGGTAAGGCTTCGCTTACGGAGCACGCAGAGTGAACATAGGAGATTCGATCTCTGTTAGCTCTGTGGGCTCTGTATGCGAAGCTGATTCCTTCCCTCGCAGGGCGATCGCGGCCAGGTCAGCTGCCGCGAGAACATGTTCTTGACCGCCACTCGCTATCCCGTATGATGGAAGGGTCTTAATAGGCTGATCCATCAGCAATCAACACTTCACTTGCGTGGTCTGTCCCCAAGGCGCAGGGCCTTTAGACCACATCGCTCGCTTCGCTACCCGGAACACCGGGAGTCGGAGCAGGCCCTGACGATGCCGCGTCTACCGCTCCGGTCGGGGCTCAATACGATATCCAGATTTTCGAGGAGAACCCAAATGGACTCACGATCCAGAAGACCCGTTAGACGGGCACTGGCGATGTGCTGCCTGTTGCTGGCCGTTGCGGCCCTGGTGCCGGTCGACGGCGCAGCGGCGGCCCGGGCCAGGCGCGCGGCGATTCAGGGCACCACGAAGGATGCCAGCTTCCAGCGCTTGAATGAACTCGCAGGCGCGATCACGCGGTTTCGCGAGCGGCTCGCTGCGGACCCCACAAACACGCAGGTGCTCAACAAGCTGAACCTGGCGCTCGCCGAGTACGATTCCATCTCCGCTGCACTTGGCGGCGATCAGTCCTCTCCGGATCAGTCCCAGCCGGCGGCTCCCGGAAGCGACCCACTCGGTGGACCGATCGTGCCTCCGAATTGCGTCGCGGGGCCGGCCGGAAGCGGTTCGAACGTCACGCCGGTGGCGATTCCGGATAGCGGCGGTCCGGTGGCGACTTCGACGATCGTAGTGGCGGGTGCCGGGCCGTACCTTTACGACGTTACGATGGTCACGAACATCACGCATACGTTTCCGGGCGACCTCGACATGACGCTCCAGTCGCCGGCCGGAACGATCGTGACGTTCTCGAGCGATAACGGGGGCACGAACGACAACTGTTTCGCCGGAACGACGTGGAACGACGACGTCAATCCGGGCGGTCAAGTGCCCTACACGTCCAATGACGGAGTGGTCGGCGACCATCTATACGGGATCGGCGTGCTTGCCACACCGCTCGCCCCGGAAGAAGCGTTCACGGCGTTCGTCGGCGAGGATCCGAACGGCACGTGGACGATCACCATCGACGACGATGCGGCCGGTGATACCGGCACGCTCAACTCGTGGTCGCTGAACATTGAAACCCTGGCGGCCGCACCGGTCAATGCCGCACCGGTTACGGTCGCGAACATGACGCCGGTGGCGATTCCGGACAGCGGCGGCCCCGTGGCGACCTCGACGATCGTGATTGCGGGAGCGGGCACGTTCCTCTGCGACGTCGACATGTTCACCAACATCTCGCATACGTTTCCGGGCGACCTCGACATGACGCTCCAGTCGCCGGCGGGGACTATCGTCACGTTCTCGAGCGACAATGCCGGCACGAACGACAACGCGTTCGGCGGAACGACCTGGAACGATGACGCCAATCCGGGCGGCCAGGTGCCTTACGTGAACAATGACGGTCTGGTCAGTGACCACCTGTATGCGGTCGGCGTCCCGGTGGCAAACCTTGCTCCCGAGGAGCCGTTCGGTGCATTCATCGGCGAGGATCCGAACGGTACGTGGACGATCACCATTGACGACGACGCAGCTGGCGACACTGGCACGCTCAACAGCTGGTCGCTGTCGGTTGTAACCTGCATGTGCATGGTTGCCGGACCGGGCTGCACGCTGACGTGCCCGGCCGACATCACGACGACGGCGGCGGACCTCAACGGCGCGGTCGTGACGTTCGCACCGACGGCGGCGAACTGCGTCAACGTCCAGTGCACACCGCCTTCGGGCTCGACCTTCCCGGTCGGCACGACGGTCGTCACCTGCACGGGCGAGGATGACGTGCCGAATGCTACGCGCGGTACGGTTGTGACGACCTACTCGAGCGGCAATATTGCCGTTCCGCTTCCTGATGTCGCGTCGATGACTCCGCAGGTGATCAACGTTGCCGACATGGGTACGGTCCTGGACGTGGATCTGCGCATCCGCCTGAATCACACGTTCGACAATGACCTCGACATCACGCTGACCGGCCCGAACGCCGTCACCATCGACGTGTCGAGTGACAACGGCGGTTCTGGCGACAACTACGGTTCTGGCGCCAATGACTGCTCGGGCACACCTACGGTGTTCGACGACGAGGCGGCGACTGGCATCGCGTCGGGTGTGGCGCCGTTTGCCGGTTCGTTCATTCCGGAAGTTGGCCTCTCGGCCTTCGACGGCATTCCGGCCGCCGGAAACTGGACGCTCAACATCGCCGACGATCTCGGCGGTGACGTCGGCACGCTGTTCTGCTACGAGCTCGTCATCACGCGCGACATCGTCGTGGGCGGTGGCGGTTCCTCGTGCCAGTTCAACGTCAACGTCACGATTCCGTTTGACTCGTGCTGCATCGACGACGCGTCGGGAGACATCTTCCGTCAGGTCGTTGCCAGCGTGCCTTCGACGAGCCCGCTCTACGGCTACTGGGAGTACGAGGTTGCGGCGACGGCCGAGATCTTCGCCGGCATCGGCAACCACGTCGCCTACAGGCCGGGCCTGAGCATCATCATCGACGACAACGACGATCCGGCGGTGTTCTGCCACGCCGAGATCGATTTCCCACGGCGCAAGTGCCGCGTACAGGTGCGCGACATCACGACGGGACGTAATTTCGTCCTTCGCGATCGCAACATCAACAACAACATGTGCGCTGTGACACCACCGCCTATGTAGAGGTAGTCACCGTCTCGGACGGTCGTTTCCGGAGGGCCGGGGGAGCAATCCCCCGGCCCTTCGCGCGTCTGCGTGTGTGCATTGCGCGAAGCGCTTGGAGTGCGGCGTGAATCGCCGCTTTGGATTGGCTCTCGGGAGACGGGTCCTCGAGATCAAATCCAAAGCGGCGATTCACGCCGCACTCCAAGGCGCTTCGCGCAATGGCCGCAAGTGGCCTCAGTGCTTGACGCATTCTCCCGAAACCGTATGATGGAGGCGTCTTACTCGGCTGAACTGTCAGCAATCCAGATTTCAACTCAATCACGCGGTCCGTATCGTGGCGCAGGGCCAGGGACCGTGTGGCTAGCTTCGCTACCCGGAATACCGGGGGTTGGGGCAGGCCCTGACGATGCCGCGTTCACCGCTCGGGTCGGGGCTCGATACGAAACCCAAATTTTCGAGGAGAACCCACATGGACTCACGATCCAGAAGACCCGTACGACGGGCACTGGCGATGTGCTGCCTGCTGCTGGCCGTTGGAGCGATGCTCCCGACCGATGCGACAGCGGCGCGAGCGACACGGTTGGCGCTGCAAGGCGCTAACTCGAAGCACGCGGACACCCTGCGGCTTGTTGAGCTCGACGCTGCCATCACCTATTTCAAGACGAGGCTTGCCGAGAATCCCACGAGTACGAGCATTCAGAGCAAGCTCGCGGCTGCCATCGCGGAATACGACGCGGTCTCGGCGAGACTCGGAGGCGACCGTGCTCCGGTTCTGGGAACACAGCCGGCCGCAGCTGGTGGAGAGCTCGGCGGAGCGCCGCCTGCGCCGCCAAACTGCGTCGCCACGTCGTCCTCGTTTGCCAACGCGACACCTGTCGTGATCCCGACAACCGTCTCGACCACCACGACGACGATCCTGGTTGCTGGCGCCGGCACGTATCTGAACGACGTCGACGCCGTTACAAACATCACGCATACGTTTAACGGCGACATCGACATGACCCTGACTTCGCCTGCGGGCACGATCGTGACGCTGACGACGGACAACGGCAGCAGCTTCGACAACGTGTTCAACGGCACGTTGTGGAACGACGACGCCAATCCGGCGGGCGCCGTTCCGTACACCACGAACAATGGGGTGGCCACGGACCACGTGTACGCGGACCTTACGCTGGCCTCGCCTCTCGTTCCGGAAGAGGCTCTCGGCGCGTTCCTTGGTGAAGATCCCAACGGAACGTGGACGCTGACGATCTCCGACGACGCCGCTGGCGACGGCGGCGCGGTCACCTGGTCGCTGAACCTGTCGACCCTTGCGGCGCCTCCGGTCCTCGCAAACACGATGGCCGCCAATGCGACGCCTGTCGTGATCCCGACGACTATCTCGACCACGACGACGACGATCGGGGTTGCTGGAGCCGGCACGTATCTGAGCGACGTCGACGTCCTCACGAACATCACGCATACGTTCTGCGGCGACATCGACATGACGCTGACCTCGCCTGCGGGCACGATCGTGACGCTGACGACGGACAACGGCAGCAGCTTCGACAACGTGTTCAACGGCACGTTGTGGAACGACGACGCCAATCCGGCGGGCGCCGTTCCGTACACCACGAACAATGGGGTGGCCACGGAACACGTCTACGCGGACCTGACGCTGGCTTCGCCGCTCGTTCCCGAGGAGGCCCTTGGCGCTTTCGTTGGTGAAGACCCCAACGGCACCTGGACTCTGACCATCTCCGACGACGCCGCTGGCGACGGCGGCGCGGTCACCTGGTCGCTCGACATCGACACGGCCATGTGCATGGTTGCCGGACCGCTCTGCACGCTGACGTGCCCGGCCGACATCACGACGACGGCGGCCGACCTCAACGGCGCGGTTGTGACGTTCGCACCGACAGCGACGAACTGCATCAACGTTGTCTGCAACCCGCCTTCGGGCTCGACCTTCCCGGTCGGCACGACGGTCGTCACCTGCACGGGCGAGGATGACGTGCCGAATGCGACGCGCGGTACGGTTGTAACGACCTACTCGAGCGGCAATATTGCCGTTCCGCTTCCTGATGTCGCGTCGATGACTCCGCAGGTGATCAACGTTGCCGACGTCGGTTACGGTCCTGGACGTGGATCTGCGCATCCGCCTGAATCACACGTTCGACAATGACCTCGACATCGCTGACCGGCCCGAACGCCGTCACCATCGACGTGTCGAGTGACAACGGCGGTTCTGGCGACAACTACGGTTCTGGCGCCAATGACTGCTCAGGCACACCTACGGTGTTCGACGACGAGGCGGCGACTGGCATCGCGTCAGGTGTGGCGCCGTTTGCCGGTTCGTTCATTCCGGAAGTTGGCCTCTCGGCCTTCGACGGCATTCCGGCCGCCGGAAACTGGACGCTCAACATCGCCGACGATCTGGGCGGTGACGTCGGCACGCTGTTCTGCTACGAGCTCGTCATCACGCGCGACATCGTCGTGGGCGGTGGCGGTTCCTCGTGCCAGTTCAACGTCAACGTCACGATTCCGTTTGACTCGTGCTGCGTCGACGACGCGTCGGGAGACATCTTCCGTCAGGTTGTCGCGAGCGTGCCTCCGACGAGCCCGCTCTACGGCTACTGGGAGTACGAGGTTGCGGCGACCAGCGAGATCTTCGCCGGCATCGGCAACCACGTCGCCTACAGGCCGGGCCTGAGCATCATCATCGACGACAACGACGATCCGGCGGTGTTCTGCCACGCCGAGATCGACTTCCCGCGGCGCAAGTGCCGCGTACAGGTGCGCGACATCACGACGGGACGCAACTTCGTCCTTCGCGATCGCAACATCAACAACAACATGTGCACGGTGGCACCACCGCCGCAGAGCTGAACATCGTTTCGAACGGTCGTAACCGAAGGGCCGGGGGAGCAATCCCCCGGCCCTTCGCGCGTCTGCGTGTGTGCACATTGCGCGAAGCGCTTTGGAGTGCGGCGTGAATCGCCGCTTTGGATTCAACTCGAGGACGCGAGCACCAGAGGAAATCCAAAGCGGCGATTCACGCCACACTCCAAAGCGCTTCGCGCAAAATGTGCTTAGATCTTGCGTCCTGCCGGAATCGCGGCTAGCGTTTCAGAGTCGGCTCCCCCCGACTGAAAGCACCACCCACTGAAACCGCGGAGGTCGTTACGTGAAGAAGTCCCTGGTCCGCTGCGTATTAGTTGCGCTCGTCGTCGGTATATCCATCGTCAGTCCGGTCTCGGCGACCCGACTCAAGTCCATTGCGCTCAACCCGGCGACCGACGCCGCGCCCCCCGCCGATCTCTGGCGCGAGATTGACGAGGCGTCGCTCGGGTCGGCAAAGGACGCCGACCGCCAGATCGTGCCGCAGCTGTACCGGGTCTTCGAGCTCGACGAGGCCTCGCTCGCCGAGACGCTCGACCGGGCACCATTGGAGTTCTCAGCCGCCGCGAAGACCGGCGCGCCGGTCGTGATGAACCTCCCGATGCCCGACGGCTCGATGCAGCGCTTCCGCATCCAGGAGTCGCCCGTGATGGAGCCCGCGCTCGCGGCCCGTCGCCCCGACCTGCGGACGTTCATCGCCCAGGGCATTGACGATCCGGCGGCTGCGATGCGCTTCGACCGCACGCCGGCCGGTTTTCACGCGATGGTGCTGTCGCCGAACGGCACGGTCTTCGTCGATCCGTACCGGAAGAACGACACACGGACCTACATAAGCTACTACAAGCGCGACTATGTTCGGGACACGGGCTGGCGCTGCGACACGGTGGACGATCCGATCGACAGTGCGGCGTCCAAACTTGGTGACACGCGCGTCCCGTCGGGCTCGAACCTTCGCACGTACCGCCTGGCCCTTGCGTGTACGGGCGAATACGCGGCCTTCCATGGCGGCACGGTGCCGCTCGTCGAAACCGAGTACGTCACGCTCGTCAACCGCCTGAACTCAGTTTACGAGGTCGATCTAGCGGTTCGAATGGTCCTCGTCGCAAACAACTCATCGGTCATCTTCACCAACTCGGCCACGGATCCTTACACGAACAGCAACGGCTCGACGATGCTCGGCCAGAACCAGACGACCTGTACCAACGTGATCGGGTCGGCCAATTATGATATCGGACACGTGGTCAGCACTGGAGGCGGAGGTGTGGCCGGACTTGGTGTCGTTTGCAACACCTCGAACAAAGCGCGCGGAGTCACGGGGCTTCCGTCACCCATCGGCGATGCCTTCTACATTGACTTCGTGGCGCACGAAATGGGCCACCAGTTCGCTGGCAGCCACACCTTCAATGGCAACGCGGGGAATTGCTCGGGCGGAAATCGGACCGCGAGCTCGGCTTACGAGGTCGGTAGCGGCTCGACGATTCAGGCTTACGCCGGAATATGCGGGGCACAGAACCTGCAGCCAAATTCTGACGCCTATTTCCACGCGCGAAGCTACGATCAGATGGTTGCCTTCACGACGACCGGTAGTGGCAATTGTCCGGCACCGGTCGCGACCGGCAATAATCCGCCGGTGATCGACGCAGGGCCGGCCTTCACGATTCCGGTGAGCACGCCATTTGAACTGACGGCAGCCAGCTACAGCGATCCCAACGGCGACGAGCTCACCTTCTGCTGGGAAGAGTTCGATCTCGGAGCGGCCGGTGCCGGCACAACCGACGACGGATCGGCCCCAATCCTTCGCTCGTTCAACCCGTCGACGAGCCCGACTCGTGTCTTCCCCAAGATCTCGAGCCTGGTGTGGAATGCCTTCCCTTACGGCGAGGTACTGCCCACGACGAATCGCACCATGACGTTCCGTTGCACGGCGCGCGACAACCGAGCGGGCGGCGGCGGCGTGGATTGGGACACGACCACCGTCACCTCCTCGACCTCGGCCGGACCGTTCTCCGTCACGGCGCCGAACGCGGCAACAACCTTCGCTGGCGGCTCGGCGCAGACGGTCTCCTGGAACGTCGCGAACACGAACGCGGCGCCGGTCAACACTGCCAACGTCTCGATCTTCCTTTCACTCGACGGCGGCAACTCGTTCCCGATCTGCCTGTTCGCTAACACGCCGAACGACGGCACCGAGCAGATCACGATCCCGAACGTGGCCACATCGATGGCGCGGATCAAGGTGAAGGGCGCCGGGAATATCTTCTTCGACATCTCGAACGCGAACTTCACGATCACGGCCGGGGCGAACGGCGGCGACAGCGCCGGTATCTGGTTTGCAGATTCGAGCGCCAATTTCCTGAGGAATTCGAATTCGGGGGGCGCCGCCGAGGTGATCTTCGGCTACGGCGCGGCACCGAGCACGCTCGTGCCGCTCGTCGGCGACTGGGACGGCAACCATACGGACACCGCGGGCCTGTACGACCCATCGACGGGCTTCTTCTTGCTGCGTAATTCCAACACCGGGGGTGGTGCCGATCTCATCTTCTCATTCGGCCCAGGCGGCGCGGGAATCATCCCGATCAAGGGAGACTGGGAAGGTGACGGGATCGACTCAGTTGGATTCTACGTCGCGTCGACAGGGTCCTTCTTCCTGAAGAACTCGAGTGCGATCGGTCCGCCTGTGCTTGTTTTCAACTTCGGTCCCGGCGGTGCATTTCTGCCGCTTGCCGGAGACTGGAACGGAGATAAGAACACGAATGCGGGCGGAGGTGCCGACGTCATCTTCGGGTTCGGTGCGCCTGGTGCGACTCCCATCACCGGCGACTGGGACGCGCTGTAGCCGGCGCTCCCGGATCTCGAGTCGCGAAGGGCCGCCGGGCAACCGGCGGCCCTTCGCACGTCCGCGGCCGCGGCACGCGCCTGCTCGCGAGCCGCTTCACTTGAAGATGGTGATCGTCTACACTCGGCGACAATACGGTGGCCCCGTGCCCGAAGCCCCTCAGCGCCCGAGAGGAAGCCCCAATGGAGAATCCCACCGACCTTTGGCTCGTCGAAATCGACGGCCAGCAATATGAAGCCGACACCGATACCGTCAAGCAGTGGATCCTCGACGGGTACGTGACGACGCAGACTCGGGTGCAGAAGGGATCCCTCAAGCCGATCGAGGCTGGCAGGGCGCCGGCCTTCCGGGCACTCTTCTCTGGCTACGATCCCAGCGCGACCTTGCCGACCGACCAGGTCTCACCTTATCCCACGGCTACGGGCACGTCGTGGGGCGGCGGCGATGCGACGTCCGGGAGCTCCTGGGACCAGGGAACCTCGGCGGACACTTCCTGGACGAAGGCTTCGGGGGCGACGCGCTCCTCCTACGACACCATGCACGGGACCGAAGCCGGGTGGCAGCAGGATTCCGGGACGATGTACTCGGAGCCGGCATCGGCGCCGACATACGGATCACCCGTCAGCGGCGCATACGGCCAGCAACAGGCGGGGGCTGCCGGAACCTGCGTGACCCACACCACGGCACCCGCGAAGTTCATGTGCCAGGGCTGCCGGGCCTCGCTGTGCGGCGCCTGCGTCAAGCGCTACAGCAATACCGCCGTCTGCATGTTGTGCGGACAGCTCTGCCGGCCCTACGCGCAGGCCACCGAGCAACTCAAGAAGAGTGCGGACCGTTACTCGGGCTTCGGGATGAACGACTTTGCCGCGGCAATTGTCTATCCGTTCAAGGACCCGATCGCGATGATCTTCGCGGGACTCCTTTACGGCATTGTCACGCTGTTCGGCTGGTACGGCATGGCGCTCGGCGCCGGCCTCCTGTTCGGGTACATCTCGAACACGATCCGTCGCGTCGCTCGCGGCCGCTACGAAGACGGCCCGGCGCCCGACCTGAGCGATCCGATCGACCTCATCTGGGACGCAGCCAAGACCGGCATCGCGGTCATGCTCATATCGTTTGGACCGCTGATCGCGGTGATCACCATCGGTATCGGGCAGGTTCCAAGCTTCATGGACGAGGAAGGCGGCGTGAGCCTTGCGGCCATCGGCGCGTGGGGCGTCGCACTTCTCCTCGCTCTGCTCTGGGCGATCTTCTACTACCCGATGGCGCTTCTCGTGGCCGGGTACACCGCGGACTTCGTGTCGACGATCAACCCGCTCGTCGGGCTCGTGACGATGTGGAAGATGGGCAGTGCTTACGTGAAGGCGTATTTCATGTGCGTCCTCGTCTTCGTCGCCGGAGCCGTGATGAACGGCATCTTCGGTCTGATTGAACCTCTCGCTATGACGTTGGGATCGGTTGCACAGGGATTCGGCGTGCTGACCATGAACATTCTGCAGTCGATGGTCGAGTTCTTCATCAGCATCATGATGGCCGCGATCCTCGGGCTGGCGGTCTACAAGCGCGCAGACGAGCTGGACGTCTACATCAACTGAGTCACTCGGTGAGCTCGGTGCCTCAGCGACTCCGTGGCTCTGTGTGCGAAGCTCCCATCAAAGTCGGGAAGAGCTTCGCACACAGAGACGCAGAGACGCAGAGGCACGGAGCGCACGGAGCGCACGGAGCGCACGGAGCGCACAGAGGCTACAGCTTCGCCGCTGCCTCCCGATCGAGGATCCATCGCAATTGTCCACGCGAAGGCTTCACCGTCTGGGACGGAAGCCGGTCAGGCTCATACGGGCCCGCGATGACCTGCGGGAGCACGTCCACCTTCGACGCGCCGGCCACGAGGAACTGCACTTCGGCGGCGTTGTTCAATACGACCGGAGTCATCGTTATCCGGTGCTGCTGGAACTTCTCGACCCAGACGGCCACCACGAGACGCTCGGACTCGTGCATCGCCGTCGTTCCAGGGAACATCGACGCGGTGTGGCCATCGTCGCCGAGACCGAGATGGATGAGGTCGAAACTCGGAACACCCTCCGCACCGAGTCCGAAGGCCTCGCGCAGTTCTCCGGCATAGATCTCGGCCACTTCGTCCGGCGTTCCCGCCTCCGTGCGGACACGATGGACGTTGGTCTCGGGAATGGAGAGTTTCGAGAGCAGCGCGCCGTTCGTCATACCGTAGTTGCTGTCGGGATGATCCTTCGGAACCCCGCGCTCGTCGCCCCAGAACAGGTGCACGTGATCCCAATCCACGCGGTCGCGCCACACGTCCGAGGCGAGCAACTCGAATAGGGCCTTCGGCGTCGAGCCTCCGGACAATGCGACCATGAACCGGCCGCGCTCGGAGATGGCAGCGTCGGCGAGTTCGACGAATCGATTCGCGGCTTCGAGGTTGAGCGCGTCGCGATCGGCGCAGACGATAATGTCGGGCTGGCTCACGGTGGGGGTCCTCCTGATTCGATGGCATGACGTCGATGTGGCCGCGAGTCTAAACCTCGCACCTCGGATTGGCCAAGACGGATCGTCGCAGCTCGACGATGCTTGACTTGAACGCTCTCTCGGGGCATCGTTCGGCGTCCCACCTCCTGCCTCCTTGCACCCGGTCTCTCGCGCGCGCGGCCACCGGTCCTCCGAGACAGGGAATCACTTCAATTCAGGAGATACTTACGTGAGAAAGCTCTACACGCTTCTGGCACTGTCCCTTGTAATGTGCACGGCGATTGCGTGCGGCGGAGGTATGGGCACGGCGCCTGCGAACGCCAATGCCAATAAGCCTGCCACCTCGAATGCGGCGCCTGCAACGAACACCGCCGCGACGAACACGACCGCGACAGCAGGCACTTCCGACGAAGGCGAGTTGTTCAGCCACCAGGAGGGCGGCCTGTCGTTTGTGGTCCCGAAGGGCTGGAAATTCGAGCCCGAGGGCGATCAGGGCGTCATCACGACACCTGACGAGAGCCTTGCCATCTTCGTGATCGTGTCTAGCGAAGACTCGCTCGATGCCACCGTGAAAGCGCTCGATGACGAGGTTGGAAAGATCATCCAGAACGCGAAGGTCACCAACGACGCGCGCCAACAGGATGTGAACGGAATGCCCGGAATCGCAATTGGCGGGACCGGCGTTGTCGAAGGTGAGAACGTGCAGTGGTCCGTCGACATCCTCCAGGCGAAGAAGCCGGTGATCTTCCTCTCGGTGGCGAACGAGGAAGGCAACAAGAAGCACTTCGAGGGCTTCAAGAAGTTCGCCTCGAGCATCAAGAAGCTGTAGGACGACGGGCTTACCGAGACGCTCACGGAGATGTCACGTGATCCGTGACGACACTGACATTGCACGCCTCACGCATCAGTACCGTGCGCGGTAGCGCACGGGTCGGTCCCGAGTACAGGCTACCGCCTTGCGGCGGGCCCTCCGGGAGTCTGACCCGTGCGCTACCGCGCACGGTACTGATGCGTTGGTGCGTACTCGGCCCTCAGATTTACAAGTCTGTCCGCAGGCCGCTCGCTACCGCTCGCGGTTCTGATGCTCGGCCGCACACTCTGCGGACATCGTCGCGCGAGACATCGACGGCCGTGAGTTTCAGAACCGCGAGCGGTAGCAAGCCGGCCTGCGGACGGTCGTCACCCACGCTGCTTCCGAACCGAACACCTACGACCCCTCGAGCACACCCTTAGCCACGGCCGCGACGTTCGCAGCCGTGAACCCGAACTCCCGCATTAGATCCTCGGCCGGCGCCGAAGCGCCAAACCCCTTCATGCAGACGGCCCGACCGCGCGTCCCGAGATACCGCTCCCAGCCGAATCCCCCCGCTGCCTCGACCACAACCCTCGCCGTCACGTCCGGCAACAGCACGCCATCCCGATATGCCGCCGGCTGACGCTCGAAAAGCTCCCAGCTCGGCATGCTGACGACGCGTGCCCGGATGTTGTCGATGGCGAGTATGTCGGCGGCCTCGAGCGCAACGCCGACCTCGGAACCCGTTCCGATCAGGATCACGTCCGGACCGCCGCCCTCGGCCTCGCGCAGAACGTACGCGCCGTTGGCGACCTCGGAAGCCGATCCGTGGGTCGCGCGGTCGATGGTCCCGGTCTTCTGCCGCGTCAGCACGAGCGCAACCGGACCGCCGGAATGCGATGCAGCCACGCGCCACGCTTCGGCCGTCTCGTTCGCGTCGGCCGGTCGCAACACGATGAGGTTCGGAATCGAGCGCAGGGACGCGAGTTGTTCAATCGGCTGGTGCGTTGGTCCGTCCTCGCCAAGTCCGATCGAGTCGTGGGTGAAGACATAGACGACATGCTGCCCATGAGCGCCGCCAGCCGGATCGCGGGCTTCATGAAAGTCAGAGAAGATCAGGAACGTTCCGCCATAGGGAATAAACGCCTTCGACAGCGCCATGCCGTTGAGAATGGCGCCCATTGCGTGCTCGCGCACCCCAAAGTGCATGTTGCGCCCGGCGAAATTGCCTGCCTGCAGATGGTCCTCACCGTCGAGGTGGGTGTTGTTCGACCCGGCCAGGTCCGCCGATCCTCCAACGATCGCGGGCACGTTTCTGGCGATCGCGTTGAGCACCTGCCCCGACGCCGCGCGCGTCGCCAGTCCCTTCCCCGGCGCAAACTCCGGAATGTCAGCATCCCAACCGTCGGGCAACAGCCTGCCCTCGAGCCGGTCCCGCAACTCCGATGCGAGTCCCGGATGCGCCGCGGCATAGGCGTCAAACTCGGCAGCCCACGCCTCCTCGGCGACCCGGCCTCGCGCGACGGCCTCGCGGAAGTGCGCGAGCGCTTCCTCCGGAATGAAGAACGACGGCTCGAGCGGCCAGCCGAGGTTCTGCTTCGTCAGTCGCGTCTCCTCGTCACCGAGCGGCTCACCGTGCGCCTTGGCGGTATCCTGCCGGTTCGGACTTCCAAAGCCCAGGTGGGTGCGCGCGACGATCAGCGATGGACGCGTCGTCTCCGCCCGCGCCTTTCGAATGGCGTCGTCCACCTCGATCAGATTGTTTCCCTCGACGCGCTGGACGTGCCAGTCGTACGCGCGAAACCGGGCGCCGACGTCCTCGGTGAATGCGAGGTCCGTCGAACCCTCGATGGTGATCCTGTTATCGGAGTAGAGCACAACGAGCTTGCCGAGCTTCAGATGGCCGGCGAGGGACGCCGACTCGCTTGCGACGCCTTCCATCAGATCGCCGTCACTGGCGATGACGTAGGTGAAGTTGTCGACGACCGGGTGCCCCGGACGGTTGTACCGCGCGGCGAGGTGCGCCTCGGCGATGGCCATGCCGACGGCGTGCGAAAAGCCCTGACCGAGCGGTCCGGTCGTCACCTCAACGCCTGGCGCGTGGCCGAGCTCCGGATGTCCCGGTGTCTTGCTGCCCCACTGCCGGAAGTTCCGGATCTCGTCGAGCGACAGGTCGTAGCCCGTCAGGTGCAGCAGCGCGTAGAGCAGCATGCTGCCGTGTCCGGCAGAAAGTACGAATCGGTCGCGATTCGGCCACGCGGGGTTGCGAGGGTTAAACCGCAGAAAGCGCGTCCAGAGCACGTACGCCATCGCCGCCGAGTCCATCGGCATGCCCGGATGACCGGAATTGGACTGTTGGACGGCGTCGACCGCGAGCATGCGAATCGTGTTGATTCGAACCTGATCGAGATCTTCGGAGGGCGATGCCTCGGGACGTGAGACCACGGTGCTGTTCTCCTCTATTTTGAAATGATGGCGTCGTAGAGTTTCTGCTGACGCAGCGCGGCTGCTCGGTAGACGTCCCGGCACGAGGCGTCGGGCAGGACGGCCCGCCCCGGCAGTGGCGCTACGTCACCGAGGGCAAAACCCTCGTCGGTAGCCTCGATCGCGAGAAGCGCCGCGCCTCGACTCGAGCTCTCGGCACAGTCTGGAACGACGAGGGGCCGACCGAGGACGTCCGCGAGAATCCGGCACCAGGCCGGAGACGCGACGAGCGCGCCTCCCGAACCGACAATCTCCGCGGCCTCAGGGGCGACCTCCCGCAGGCGATCTGCAATGAGCTGGAAGCGAAAAGCGACCGATTCTAGCGCAGCCCGCAGGATCGCGACAGGGCTCGTGCCTAGCGTCAAGCCCGTAATGGTGCAACGCGCGTTGTCGGCCCATCCCGGACTTCGCTCGCCGGTCGCAAATGGCAGGATGGTGAGGCCGTGCCCGTCGGCCGGCATGTCATCGACTCGCGCATCCAGGTCCGCGTCGAGCGCGAGGCCGACTGTCGCCGCAAGCCAGCGCACGACGGCGCCGCCTTCGCTCAGCGCGCCGCCGATGACCCATCGCCGGGCGTCGATGCGGTAGGCGAACAGTCCCTCGGGGACATCGACGTTGCGGGCTTCCACGACGATGCGAAGCGCTCCGGACGTTCCGAGCGACAAGGCCATCCGGTCCGGTCCGACGCACCCACTGCCGATCGTCGCGCACGCGCCATCGCCGATCGCCGCGAACCACGGAACGATCGCGATGGCGGGCCACCGACGCGCATAGTCGCCCGCAAGCCCGACGGCTGGCGTATCGACGATCTCAGGCAGCTGCGAGCGCCTTATGCCCGCAAGCGCGAGGGCCGCGTCGTCCCAGTCGTTCGCGTTCGGATTGAAGAGTCCGCTTCCGGAGGCCATCGACGCGCCGGTCGAGACCACCCCGAAAAACCGCAATCGCATGTAGTCCGGGAACGACAACCACGTCGCCACGGATCGGCTGACCGGCAACTCCTGCCCGGCGAGCCAGGCAAGACGGACGACCGGGTAGCTCGAGTGGAGCTCGGCGCCGGTTCGAGCGTGGAACGCCGCCGCATCCGTCGACGCACGCAGGCGGGTCGCGACGGCTCGGGCTCGAGTGTCGGCCCACGTCGTGACCGTGGTCACGGCGTGTCCTGCGTCATCAACGCCGACAAGGCTGTGCCAGAAACACGACGTGCCAACCGCGACGATTTCGCACGCGAGCACGCCCGCGCTGTCGAGCAGGCAGTCGAGCGCACTCTCGACCGCGTGCAGAAGGTCTTCGGCATCGAACTCCGCGGCGCCATCGGCCGACACCCGGAGCGACGTTGCCCTCGCGACGATCTCGCCGACCCGCACCCCGCGCTCGGTCCATAGCGACGCCCGAACGGACGAGGTCCCGACGTCGATGGCTAGAGCTACGGCCATCATTCGAGGGAGTGGGATGAACGCAGTGCCCGGACGTCGGATGCCGCGCTCATCCCAGACCCCACACCTTCAGTTCGGACGCCGGTAGCTGAACGGTGCCGACAACGAGCCGGTTGTGTTCCGAACGCTGATCGAGACCGTCTGTCCGGGCGCAATCTGAGCCGAGCCGGACTTGGCCTGCAACTTCGTCGTCGGGAACTTCTTGTTGTTCTTCGTGTCGTTCAGCACTGTCCCGTTGACGAGGATTTTCGCGCCGGCCTCGAAGCTCGAGCCGGTGACTATAAGCTTCGAACCCTTGATCTGCGCCGCCGTCACCGTCGGCACGAGTCCCTCCGGCGCGTTGAGCGTGGTGAAAATGCCCGTCTTGTCGGAGTTGTCCCCGGCGGTTGCCGCGAAGACGACCTTGCCGTCGTCATTGGCGATTCGAGATGGACGGTTTGCCGTCAATGCAAAGATGCCGATCAAGCCGCTGACGTCGCCGGGCGCCGGATCGCCCTGCAGCACGATCGACGTCACCGCTCCCGTGAAGCGGTCCTTGGTCAGAAGTCCGGCCCCGCGGTCCGGGTCGCCCTGAATCGGAGCGAAGAAGTACAACGAGCCCTCGTCGTCAGCGGCAAGGCCGACGGCGAACGGACCGAAATTCACGGTGCCGACCGAACGTGGCGCGCCCATGCCGTTCGACACAAAGGTCGAGATACCGGTCAGGCTCGACATACGGATGCCCGGCGTCGACTGCAACATGAACGAGACTTCGGCCTCGTCATTGTCGGCGATGGTGATGTTCGGAAACGCATCGGCGCCGGCATCGATGCGAAGGAGGTTGCCGGTTCGTCCGGCGAAGAGGCCGCCGGGAACGGGTCCTCCATCGATCGTCGCTGCGAAGACGACGAGTCCGGAAGTACTCGAGGCAATCGTCGCGGGCGAAACGCCCCCGAAAACCCCGCCGCCCGGAGCGGCCAATCCGGTCGCGGCCACGACGTCGAACGTCCCGTCGGCATTGATGTGGAGCAGCGCCGAGTCGTTACTTCCCTGCACGGCGCTGTAGCCGACCTGGACGTAACAGCCTCCGAGTCCGTCAGCGGCGATCGACGGTCCGAGACTCGTGATCGTGTGGCCTCCCGGAATGGTGTTGCCAATGCGCGCAACGTCCTGGAGGACGCCGAACGAGTAACTGAGTACGCGATCGGCGCCACCGGCTCCGCCGGTTCGCGCAGTCAGATAGACATTGCCGAAGCGATCGGCCGCAAAGTGCTCGATGTCCTGAATCGTGCCTCCCCCGGGGGCAGGGGCGCCGACTCGTGTCACCGTTCGCAGAACCCGATTGCTTTCGGAAAAGACGGCATAGACACTCTGGCCGTTGAGCAGGACGTCGGAGCCGAAGACGATCGTGTTGCCGATGATCGACGGCAGTCCCTTCTGGACGACTCGCTCGATCGACGGCGTAAATACACCTCCACCCGGCGCGGCGTCGCCCGCCGCCGCCACTGTTCGCGCTCGAGACTGTGCAGTCGCCGTCGCCGCGACGGCGGAAATGGCGACGATCGCCAAAAGGCTGCGCATCCCGATTCTTCGCGGATTCCTCCCCATGAAACAGGCCCCCTTGTGTCGATGCGGACGCGGTTACCAGGCCCGCGACCACTTTGGTCCGCCACCGGTCCGGAGTGCCGAGTCGACGCCCGCGCGCGTTTCGAGCACGCGACCGAGTAGCCACAGCAGATCGGACAGGCGGTTCACATACGCCAGAACGTTGGCGTCTTCGAGTTCTTCGTTCTCGACGAGTCGCACGATGTGCCGTTCAGCTCGACGGCAGACCGTCCGCGCCACGTCAAAGGCAGCGGCCGCCGAGTGATCTCCGGGCAGGGCCCAGTCAGTCAGAATCCCCGGCATGGCCTCGATCCGATCGACGTGTGCGCCGAGCGCCTCGACCATCTCCGCAGTGACTGGCGCCGGCCCCTTGTGACGGGTCTCGGGGTCGGTCGCAACGGCAGCGCACACGGAGAACAGTTCCTTCTGTACGGACTTCGAGATCTCGACGACCTCGCTGTCGTCCGTGATCGAGCGGGCGAAGCCGATGGCGGCGCCGAGCTCGTCGAGTGTGCCGTAGGCCTCGACGCGGAGGTCGCTCTTCGAGACGCGTGTGCCTCCGATGAGTCCCGTCGTTCCGTCGTCGCCGTGTTTCGTCGCAATGCTCATGAGAGATCCATGCCTCCTCGCGCCCATCGCCTCAACCAAAACACCTTAGTCGGCGAGGATGGCCCGGTCAAGGTACGCGCATGCGGTCGATTCGGAGGTCGAATCGCTCTTTCATCGGCGATCCAGACCGGTTACGCTGCGCCCTCCGAATGAGCTCTCCTCAAAGCGTCAAACTCAGGCCCGCGAAGGTCCCGCCAGTCCTCTTTGTTGCGGTATCACGCAGGGCAATGCGACTGGCGATCAAGACCGGAACCCTCGTTCGAATCAGCGGCAAGCCGCTCGCGATGTTCGAGAGCGTGCGTCGTGCGACGAAGCGAACCGCGAGCGACTCGAAGGTGATTCTGCGCATATCGGCCAGGGCTGCCGCCGAGCGGGGGAGCCGATTCTATGAACGCGGGCGAGGTCGCTATGACTGTCACAGTGTTCCGCTGAAATTCGCGGCGTGCCCGCATCTCCCGTCGTCGATCGACGTGCCGAGGATCGATGCCGCGGGTGGCATCGTCGTGACCTCAGGCGCCCGGCCTCGCGTGTTGCTCCTGCTGAAGAAATCCGGCTCGTCGGAACGCTGGGTGCTCCCCAAGGGCAAGCGTGGACGATCGGAGAACCGTCGAATGGCAGCCAGGCGCGAGGTTCTCGAGGAAAGCGGGCTTGCTCGCGTCGACGTCGGGCCGTTCCTCCTTCGGGAACACTACTTCGACCGCGAGCGCGGAAAGATGGTTTTCAAGGAAGTCAGCTACTACCTGATGAGGTGTCCGAGGGGCCGAACCCGGCTCAAGCCGAAGCGGGCCGAAGGGTTCACGAGAGGACAGTGGGCGTCGTTCCGGGCGGCGCTGTCGTCCACGGACCCGGTCCGGGCGCACCACTCGATTTTGAAGGCACGGGACGCAGTCGGAGCCTCGTAGGCCACTGATTCACAGAGAGGGCACCACCAGAATTCGACGCAGTGGATCGCTGAAGGCTTGATACCTGCGAGATGTCGCAACGATCGATATCGCGACCAACCTGCAGGATTCCGGAACATCGCCGAAGGCGCTCATCGACCGCGGAGCGGTCGAAAATCGACCGCGGAGCGGTCGAAGGAAATAGCCGTGGGTCGCGGGGGCGAGTGCAACGAGCACACGCGACCCGCGGTACCGCCGCCCACCTCGGTCCGACCGCGGAGCGTCGCTCGTCAATCCCAGAGATAACGTGCGTCGTAGGCGATGCCGCGCCCGTCGTCGTGTTGCTTGCCATTCAGAAACAATGGACCGCTCCGCGGTCGCCGCGCTCTGGGTGGAGGGACCGCGGGTCGCACGAGGGCTCGTTGCACTCGCCCCCGTGCGACCCACGGCTATTTCCTTCGACCGCTCCGCGGTCGTCGAGCCCGAAGAATCGTGGAGTGGCACAGCGTCACGTACGGGGTGCTACTTCAACCAAACAGTGGACTAGGCCTTGTGGAAAGTCGCCCATCGTGGGAATTGACGACCTCAGCATCAGAACCGCGAGCAGTAGCGAGCGGGCCGGCGGACGGTCGAACGGCTCCAAACCTTTCCGTCCATCCGCAACGACGAGTCTGCGGCTACACGAACTGTCCGCAGTCCTGTTGCGTTACCGCTCGCGGTTCTGACACATGCGACGATGTAGCCACCGTTCCGGAACCTGCCTGAATCGCATCGACCAGTCCACTGACACTACCGCCTGCCATTTGATTTGCCACTTGCCCGTATTCGTCGTCAAAATATCTTGTTGACTCTACTCCATACCGGCAGTAGGCTTCGGCCTATTCCCCGTTCGGTAAATTTTCGGAAAAAGTCTTTGGAGGATCCAACTACATGAGGAAAGCTGTCGTTTCACTTGCCGCCGTTCTGATGATGCTCGCTTCGATTGGTTCGGTCTCTGCGGCTCCGCCGATTTCGAGCTCCGGATCGAACAGCAAGGTCAGCATCTCGGTCGACGGCCCGACGGTTGTCACTGCCGGCGGGACTGCTCGTTTTACCGGAACGATCACGTTGGTCAATGACGGGACGGCCGCACGCAAGCCGGTCGTCTTCAACATGGCGCTTCTTTCGGAAGATGGCCCGGTCGCCCGTATCCCGCTGCGAAGCGGTGTCAAGACCATGACTGCTGGCCGTACCAAGACCGCGGTTCGCTCGCTGACGATCAACGAGCGTGCCCGTCCGGGTCAGTACTTCATCGTTCTCGACGTCACGGTCGACGGCGAGACGCTCACGGTTGGCCTCCCGCTCGAGATCAAGAGCAAGTAGTTCTCCTCCCCAATTCGCAGTTTGCCATCCTGGCGATCTGAACGAGTGGGCCGGTCCTTCGGGGCCGGCCCTTCGTGCGTCCGGGGTCAGACATCACTCGCTTCTGGCATCGGGCGGCGGGGCTGTGTTTTACTGACGAGTCCTCGTTTGTCCCACTTCCCTCAGGAGAGACATTGCCGTGCATCACGCCGCCCGTTTAGTCACCGTCGCGGTGATTTCCGCGCTTGCCATTGCCGTCACACCCGCATCACCACGGTCTGACGATGAACGCCAGGCGACTGGCCCGTACTACTACAACGCCGGGCGACGCGTGCCGATCGTGGCCTCGACGACCCGGGTCGTCCTGAGGACGACCACCGCATCGAAGACCGGCCAGCTGGTGCAGTCCGTCGAATCTATTCCGGGCGTCGTCTCTGTCCGCGACATAAAGGCTGGTGGCATCGTCGAAGTCCGAGTGGGAAGCACGGCCTCCCTACCATCGGGACTGGCCTCGGCCAGTCGGGCGGAGGGCGCGACAATGCTCCCCGTCTTCTACGAACCCGGCGTCGAACGGGACCAGTCGACACTTTTCGTGACGGACGACCTGCTCGTGCAGTTCCGTGTCGACGTTACGCGTGACGAGATCGACGCGACGCTCGCCGTGCACGGCCTGTCGATTCTCGAACCGCTGAAATATGCGCCGAACGGCTTCCACTTGCGCGTGAACTCTGCCGACATGGGCCGCCACGCACTTACCGTGGCCAACGCGCTCTTCGAGTCCGGTCGATGCGTCTTCGCGCATCCGGACTTCCTCGCCTACCGGAAACTCCAGTTCATCCCGAACGACACGCGGTTCGTCGACCAGTGGCACCTCAAGAACACCGGCCAGGGCGGCGGATTGGTTGGCGCGGACGTGAAGGCCGAGCAGGCCTGGGACATCACCCAGGGCAGCACTTCGATCTCCGTCGCCGTGGCCGACACCGGCATCGACTGGCACCACGAGGACCTCGAGGTGACGATGGACGGCGGCGTGGCGAAGATTCACGACCCCCGCGACGTCGTGCACTCAGACAACGACCCCTTCCCGCAGGTGGTCGATGCGGACCGCTCGCACGGTACCGCGGCCAGCGGCGTGTCTGTCGCATACGGCAACAACAGCCTTGGCGTCTCGGGCATCGCGCCGAAGTGCCGCCTCGTCCCGATTCAGCTCTATGCAGAGTCGACCTTCACTCCCAATGCGACCGAGGCAGCGGCGTTCACCTGGGCCGCGGACCACGCCGACGTCATGTCGAACAGCTGGGGACCGGACAACACCGGCACGGCGCTGCCTGACGCCACGCGTACCGCCATGGACTACTGTGCCACGAACGGGCGCGGAGGCAAGGGGACGGTCATCTTCTTTGCCGCGGGCAACAGCAACATCAACAACGACACGAACAGCAACAACACGTACGCCTCCTACTCCGGCGTCGTGTCGGTGGCGGCAACGACGAACTCCGACGTGAAATCGGGCTACAGCAGCTTCGGTCCGTCGACGTCGATCGCGGCTCCATCGAGCGGCGGCTCGCGGTCGATCGTGACGACCGACGTCACGGGCTCGGTCGGCTACAGTTCCGGGAACTACACGACGACATTCGGCGGCACATCGTCCGCATGCCCGCTCGCAGCCGGCGTCGGTGCGCTCGTGCTCTCCGCGAACCCGAACCTGACGTGGCGGCAAGTGAAGATGGTGCTCGAGCAGTCGGCCGACAAGATCGATCCCGGATTCGGCGCCTACGACGCACAGGGCAAGAGCCTCTACTACGGCTACGGTCGCGTGAACGCTCTGCGTGCCGTCCAGCTGGCGTTGGCCGGCGGCCCCGACACGCCGGGACTCTACAACGGTGGAACGTTCTTCATCCGCAATTCCAGTTCCCCGGGACTTGCCGCGAGCGCATTCACGTTCGGCGCAGGCACGCCGAACATCCGCCCACTCACCGCGGACTGGGATGGCAATGCGTCGGGAACCATCGGGATCTACGACACAAATACGGGGACATTCTTCCTGAAGAACTCGAACGGCGGCGGCGGGGCTGACATGGTTTTCGGCTTTGGACCGGCGGGGGCTACCCCGGTTGCAGGTGACTGGGACGGCAGCGGCACCGACACGATTGGAATCTACATTCCCGCCACCGGGACGTTCTTTCTCAAGAATACGAACTCGCCCGGCGGCGCGGACCTGGCGTTCCAGTTCGGGCCATCGGCATCGACGCTGATTCCAGTCGCCGGCGACTGGGACGGCAACGGGACCGATACCGTGGGGCTGTACGATCCGGCGACCGGGAACTTCTTCCTCCGCAACTCGAACACCCCTGGGGCGGCGAACCTCGTCTTCTCGTTCGGCGCCGGCGGCGCTGGCTTCGTGCCGGTGACGGGAGACTGGAACAACGACGGCGTGGACTCGATCGGGATCTACGCTCCGTCGACGGGTGCTTTCTTCGTGCGCAACGCGACGACCTCCGGACCGGCCGACTGGATCTACACGTTCGGGGTGGGCTCGGCGACACCGCTCGTCGCGAACTGGGACGGGTTTTAGAGGCGTGAGAGTGGACAGGATTACAGGATAATCCTGAAATCCTGTCCACTCTCCCCCGCTTTTCGGTTTCCCGCTCCTCCAATTTCGTCTATTGTGTCGAAGCCATTCGACACACGTTCGTGTCGATCTCTCTTCACACATTTCCGTTCGAGAGTCGCGGGCCACGAGTGCCCGAGGCGTTGTGTCGAGTTGCGCTCGACCGTTGCGGCCTTGCGCGAGCTTCAGAGGAGTCCTACATGCGAGCCATCCACCCACTTAGATATTTGAACCGTCACACGTCCCAAATCGCGGCCCTCGTCGTGATGGCGCTCTGCGCGTCGATTCCGGCCGGCGCCTATGCCGCTCCGACGCGTCTCTCACCACGAACGCCGACAGCGCGCGCGGACTCGTCACCACGTGACGACGCGCGCCTCATCACGAAGCTCGACGGCGGCTTCGAGGCCATCGAGTCGCTCGTCGACCAGGCCCGCACGGGCGTGCCATTCGCTCCTCACGAGTTCGAGATCATGGATGCGTGGCGTACGGGCCTGCCGATCGCGCAGATCGAAGCGCACGTCCTGCTCTCGCGCGCGCTCTACAATGTGTATGTCGCTGGATATCCTGAAGAGAAGATCGGCGACGACCTGCTCGGCCGCTGGCGCGCGTATTACACGGCGAACGCCCTTCAGATTCAGCAGCGAAACCTGAAGCTCAACGATGGCCTCGAACAGTCGGTCGTGCCGCCGGATGGCAGCCACGACTGGCAGCTCTATTGGGATCCGGCGTTGTACAACCAGCTTTCATCCGCATTCCAGAACAGGCTGGAGCGAAAGTTCGGACTTCGCGGCAGGATCGCTCCCGGCAACAAGGGTTCGGGCTCGGTCGACGAAGGTCAGCTGGGACCCGGATTCCCGAATGTCGCCGTCAACAACCGCACGGCAGACACAACCACCGCAGACACGCAGAGCGAGACTTCGCTCGTTCTCGGAACTGGAAACAACATCCTCGTCAGCTTCAATGACTCGGGGTCGAACATCGCACCGAACGCTTCGTTCACTGGAATCGCCCGGTCTACGGACGCGGGCGTGACGTTCACTGACCAGGGCCGCCTGCCGGCCAGCGCCACGAGTGACGCCGGTGATCCGGTATACGCCCGGAACAACGTCACCGGCCGAATCGTGATCGCGACGCTCGGATTCAACAGCGGTGCAGTCCTCCAGTCGTTCCGCACGGACAACGACGGCGCGACCTACATGGCGCCGATCGATTGCGATGGCGGCGGCACGAGCAACGACAAGGAATGGATCGCCTGCGACAACGCCGCTGGCACCGGTCAGGGCAACTTCTACAACTTCTACCGTGACTTCGGCGGTGGCGGCGGCATGTCTTTCGTCCGATCCACCGATGGAGCGGCGACGTGGAGTGCCCGGCAGGTTCTCGAGGCCGGCGGCCAGGGCGCCTGGGTCAGCGTTGCATCGGACCACACGGTTTATGCAACGTGGCTGGCCGGGCAGAACATGCGCCTGCGAAAGTCGACAGACCAGGGCGTGACGTTCAGCGCCGCGGCGACGATCAACACGATCGTGACGGCCGGCGTCAACGGCGACCTCGGACTGACGGGCGGCTTCCGCTCGAACGCGTTTCCGTATGTCGTGCATCACCCGAGCAACGCCAACGAGCTTTACCTTTGCTACAACGACCGCGGCGTGGCTGCAGGCGATCAGGCCGACGTGTTCCTGAGGAAGTCGACCGACGGCGGCGCGACCTGGACGCCGCGTTTCCGCGTCAACTCCGACGCGACTACGACCGCCCAGTGGCAGCCGGTAATCGCGATGAATCCGGACGGGCAATCGCTCTTCATCAGCTGGTACGACCGTCGTTTGAACGGCACCGCCATCGACGTGTACGGCACCGAACTGATCTCCTGCGGATCGGGCTTTGCAACTCTCCCTGACTACCGAATCACGACGGCGTCCTTCCCGGTCGTCATCGGCCAGGATCCGGGCATCGTCAGCACGTACATGGGAGACTACGACCAGGCTGTCGCCGACAGCGGGTTCTTCTACCGCGCGTGGGGCGACAACCGCGACAGCCTGCTGACCCACACCAACCAGCCGGATGTCCGGTTCACGAAGATTGCCCGCACGCCGGTCGGCTCGTTCCCGGCGTCGATCGTCAAGACAACGCAGTCTCTCATCGCGGAGAACTGTACTCCGGCCAACAGCGCCATCGATCCAGGCGAAACGGTAACCGTCAGTCTCGGACTGCAGAACGTCGGCGGCGGCGCGACGTCGAGCCTCGTCGCGACGCTTCAGGCCACGGGCGGCGTCACCAGTCCAAGTGCGCCGCAGAACTACGGTGCGCTTTCCTCATGCTCGGCCAGTTCGACCATGAACTTCTCGTTCGTGGCGTCCGGTGTATGCGGCGGCACGATCACGGCGACCCTCCAGCTCCAGGACGGCGTGTCGAACCTCGGCACCGTCTCGTACACGTTCGTCATGGGCGTCTCGGCTTCCCAGACGTTCACGAATGCTTCCGCCATCACGATCACCGACAACGCGGCGGCGACGCCTTATCCGTCTGCGATCACGGTGTCGGGCGTGACGGCCTACACTCGCGTTACCCTGACGCTCAACGGCTTCTCGCACACGTTCCCGGATGACGTCGACATCATCGTCGTCGCGCCGGGCGGACAGAAAGCCTACGTGATGTCCGACAACGGGTCTGGCACGGACGTCAGCGGCGCAGTGCTTACGTTCGACGATACCGCCGCGGCGGCGCTGACCACGGCGGCGATCTCGAGCGGAACTTTCAAACCGTCGAACCTCGACACGACGACGGACGCCCTTCCGGCTCCGGCGCCCGCGCCGCCGTTCCTGACTGACTTCACAAGCCTCAGCGCCCTCGGAGCCGGCGCGAACGGGACGTGGAACCTATTCGTGCGCGATGACGTCAGCACGGATTCGGGTTCGATCTCCGGTGGCTGGTCACTGACCTTCGTCAACCCGAATGTCTGTTCCACGACGTGCGGCGGCGGCAACCTGCCGCCGGTCGCAAACGCGGGAATGGACCAGTCGGTCAACTCGTGCACGATGGTCAGCCTGAACGGTTCGGGTTCGAGCGATCCGGACAGCGGTCCGAATCCGCTGACGTTCGCCTGGAGCCAGACGGCCGGTCCGACGGTCGTCATCAACAGCCCGACGTCGGCCACCCCGACGTTCGAAGCACCCAACGTTGCCACGTCGGCAGTGCTCACGTTCCAGTTGACAGTGAGCGACAGCCTGGCCATGAACTCCGATACGATCTCGGTAACGGCCAACCACGTCAACGGCGTCCACGTCGATACCGTTGGGCTCTACACCGATGCGGGGAACACGTTCTTCCTGCGCAACTGCAATGGACCTGGCCCGGCTGACGTAACGACGTTCTTCGGACCGAACGCGCTCGTGCCGATCACGGGCGACTGGGACAACAACGGCACCTCGACCGTCGGTATCTACGATCCGACATCGGGCTGCTTCTTCCTGCGCAACGCCAACACGCCCGGACCGGCCGACATTACCGTCTGCTTCGGCCCGGCCAACCAGATCCCGATCGTCGGCGATTGGGACGGAAATGGCTCGGTCACGGTCGGTGTCTACGACAATGCGACCGGGACGTTCTTCCTCCGCAACTCGAACACGCCGGGACCGGCGGACCTCACGTTCACTTTCGGCGCGGGTGGCGCAACGCCTCTTGCGGGTGACTGGGACGCGAACGGTACGACGACCATCGGCATATACATCGAGGCGTCCGGAGTCGTCTTCCTTCGCAACACGAACACGCCAGGAGGTGCCGACGTGATCTTCTCCTACGGCCCGGGGACCGGCTTCAAGCCGCTCGTCGGCAACTGGGATGGACTCGGCGGCGACTCGATCGGCCTGTTCTCTCCGGCGACGGGTGCCGTTTTCCTCCGCAACACGAACTCGAGCGGTCCTGCAGACATCGTCTTCATGTACGGAGTCGGCGGAGCGGTGACTGGCGTCGCAGGCAACTGGGACGGTTTCTAACCGGCTGAGTGAGTAGACAGGATTACAGGATTTTCAGGTAAATCCTGATAATCCTGTAATCCTGTCTACTCTCCTCCCAACCCGAGAAGCATCGCCTCGAGCGCAACCTGTCGGTTCGCATTCTGGCGCAGACGCTCTCGCAGCCGCTCGACGGCATCGATCCAGGTCGCGATACGCTCCGGAGGCGTCGACGCCGCCAGCGCTTCGAGCCTCAGGGTGACGTCCGCGTTCGCCACACCGTCCGACGGTTCACCGAGCGCGACGCCGTAGACGTCTCGACACAGATCGACGAAGAGGTCGAGCCGCGCATCGAGCTCCGACCGGTCCTTCCTGCCGACGTCGGCGAGGAACTGCGCGGCCTTCATCAGCCGCAGCCGATCTCCGCGCGATGCGAGCAATTCGATCAGCCCGAGCATCTCCTTTCGCCGGTCGCGGTAGACCGAGAGGTCCGTCGAAAGCGCGCGTCCGATGCGGCCCGCCGCAACGCGCGAAAGGACCTTCGTCTCATCGGCCGGGCGCTTGAAACGCTCCCCGAGGAATCCCTCGATCGACTCCGCGTCGACCGGTGCGAATCGCAGCGTCTGGCAGCGCGACCGGATCGTTCCGAGCAGCGAATATGGCTGGTCGGTCACCAGGACGATTAACGTGGTCGGCGGCGGCTCTTCGAGCGTCTTGAGAATGGCGTTGGCCGCCTCGTCCCGCATCTTGTGCGCGTCGTCGACGATCATCACCCGGCGGTGGTCGTCGAAAGGCCGATACTGCGCCTCTCGAGCGAGCTCTCGCATCTGGGCGATCTTGTGGAGCGTTCCCTCGGGCACGAACACGCGAATGTCGGGATGCTCGCCAGACGTCGCGCGGACGCAGCTATCGCACGTGCCGCACGCGTCGCCGTCGACGGGCGAGTGGCAGGTCACCGCCTTCGCAAGCTCCATCGCGAAGGTCCGCTTGCCGACACCGTCCGGTCCGGCGAAAAGCAGAGCGTGCGGCAGCCGGTCGCGCGCATTTGCGCGCGTCAGGGCCTTCGCGACCCGGGCGTTGCCGATCAGATCCCGAAGCGGCACCGGATCTCATCCAGAAGTCGGTCGACGTCGCCGCCGACCTCGTCAACCGGCCGGTTCGCGTCGATCACCGCGACCCGCGACGGTTCGGCCGCGGCAATCGCGAGATAACCGCGTCGCACGCGATCGTGAAAGTCGGCCCGTTCCATGTCGAAGCGGGTCGGGGCGTCCTCTCCAGCGCTGCCGGCGCGCGCCGCAAGTCGTCGCATTGCCTCTTCGACCTCGATGTCGAAGAGGAGAGTGAGGTCGGGCTGCAATCCGCCCGTGGCAACCCGGTTCACCGTGGCGATCAGCTCGAGGTCGAGTCCCCGACCGGCGCCCTGATACGCCACCGTCGCATCCGTGAATCGATCGCAGAGCACAAGAGCACCGCGTTCGAGGGCCGGCGCGATCGTTTCCTGGACGTGTTGCGCGCGATCAGCCTCGATCAGCAGGAGCTCGGCGACAGGAGAGATCGGTTGATCGCGTGTCTCGAGCACGAGCGCACGAATCTCGGCACCGGCCGAGGACCCCCCGGGCTCGCGCGTCACGACGAGTTCAACGTCGGTATTAATGAGCCGCTCGGCGGCGCGGCGCAGCTGCGTGGTTTTCCCGCTGCCGTCCGCGCCCTCGAACGTGATGAATACTCCGCTCACGACGCCGCGTCGCGTCAGGCTTCGTCAGACGCGACGGCGCCTCGAGACTCGTCGCCCGCCGGCGCACCGGGCTCGCGGTCCGGACCCGGACCCGACGGATCGTGCGGTCGGTCGCCGTAATGGCGAGCGCCTTCACGGTCGCCCATCGGCGGCCGTCCCGGGCCGCGATGCATGCCGCGCGGCAGCGAAACCGTCGAGATGGCGTGCTTGAAGATGAGCTGTTCCTGCGAACCCGCTTCGAGGATCAACGAGTATTTGTCGAAGCTCTTGATTCGACCCGTGAGCTTGACCCCGCTGATGAGGTAGATCGTCACGCCGGACCGTTCGCGACGCGCTGCGTTCAAAAAATTGTCCTGAATGTTGTTCGGCGGCAGTGCTTTGTCCATCGAATGCGGGCCTCCTCTGTTCGTGTGAGGTGTTGTTTGTTGTTTACTGGCTGCCGATGCGGACCGCTCCGAAGCGGTCGCTATCCCCCGTCAAACCGTAGCACACGCCCGCGAAAAGCCGCAAGGAAGGGCTTGAATTGCTATGAGATAGGGGATTTCGAGGATACCGGGACTGACGTTTGAGAGCCTTTGCGCCTTTGCGCCTTTGCGAGAGAAGAATTCTCACGCAAAGGCGCAAAGGCGCAAAGGACGCGAAGAAGAAACAACAACTCCCGCTATTTCTTCCTGGCTGTCTCGGTCCCGGTCTGAGTCGCACCGGCTCCGCCCCAGACACCTTCCATTGTTCCGTCCGGCTTGACCTCATAGGCGACGAAGCTGCACTTCGACCCGCCAAATCCGACCGTCAACACTTCGCCGCGGCGAATTCCGAAACCCGTGTTGCCGTTGTTCCACACCAGGTTGTACCCGGCTCCCGCCTTGGTGACGACGAGCGTTCCCTTGTAATCCGATCCGTCCGGGTTCTTGCCGGCAAGCGTGTATTCGCCTTCGACCGGTCCGGAACCGCCGGTTCGAGTCGCCTTTTCGGTCCCGCTTTCGTTCGTTCCCCACATCCCCCAGGTGCCGTCCATCGAACCGTCCGCCGCCACAACGAAGCTGACGACGCCGCAACCCGTACCGTCGGCGCCATCGCAGAACGAGACGGCCACGACTCCGTCACGAAGCACGCCCACGCCGTCATAAGGCTTTCCGGCCGTCCATCGGAATTGATAAACCTTGTCGTGCTTGATGACCTCGAGGTCACCTTTGTAGGCCGCGCCTGACGGGTTGGTGCCGGTTACGGCATAGGATCCCTCGATTTCAGTTGGCGTCGACGGTTTCTCGGCTGGCTTCGTCGCCGAGTTGTCGGATTTCGTGGTTGGCGTCGGCGAATTCGATGAGGGTGCGGTCGTCGTTCCGGCTCCGCAGCCGGCAAGCAGAAGGCAGAGCGACGGAAGGACAGCCGCTCGCACGGCGGTTCCGAAAGACGAGGTGTTCATTGAGGGCTCCTGTGTGGAGGGATTACGTCGATCACACGATGTGCCTGACTCGGCGCGATTGAACGTCAGGAGAATCGCTGAAGTCAATGATTCAGGCCTTTGCGCCTTTGCGAGAAACGCGGCCATAAGTCAGGTTCTCGCAGAGACGCAAAGGACTCGCAAAGGCGCAGAGATTCCGGGTGTTTCAGGCCTTCTCGCACGGCTGCCCCGGGCTCGCCACGACGCGATTCCTACCGGCGGCCTTTGCAGCGTACAACCGCGCATCAGCCTCATCGAGCAGCGTTCCGGCATCGCACGTCGCATCCGCCTGCGCCACCCCGAAACTCGCCGTCAACCCCAGATTCAGACTGATGTCGGTCCAGTCGCGCGTTTCGATCGCCGCCCGGATTCGCTCACACGCCGCCGCCGCGGCTTCTTCGCCCGTGTCCGGAAACACCAGCGCAAACTCCTCGCCGCCGTACCGTGCAAGGACGTCGGACTGCCGCAGGTGGGAACCGATCACGTCTGCAATCGCCTGGAGCGCCTTGTCTCCGACGGCGTGTCCGACCGAATCGTTGATTCGCTTGAAATTGTCGAGATCGATCATCGCCACCGAGAGCGGCTGCCCCGTGCGACGTGCCCGCGCGAGCTCGGACGGGAGCTGCTCGTCGAGGTGGCGTCGATTGAAGACTCCCGTCAGACCGTCGCGAACGCTCAGACGAACGAGTTGGCGCGCCTGCTCCTCGAGATGCTCGAGCGCTGTCGCGAGCTCGACATTGCGAAGCCGCCAGATCTCTCGCTCGAACCGCTCCTTCGAGAGCTCGGTTTCCACCTTGAGGAGGTGCGTCGTCGCCCGCGCGGCCTCGTCGTACACCTCGGTCCGTGCCTGGTGAAAGGCCTTGTAGTTCTCGAGCGCCTTCTCGAGGTTTCCGGCGCGCTCGTATGCCTGCGACAGGGCGAGATGCGTCTTGAAGACCTCTCGCCTATTCCTGACGGACTGGGCGAGCACAAGTGCCTCTTCGAGCAGCCCAATGGCCTCGTCGTGTCGGCCGAGCTCCGAATAGAGCGATCCGAGCCCAACGCGCGCCTCGGCGCGTCCTCGTACGCCGAGCCCGCGATCCGTGATCTCGATGGCGCGAACGAACATGTCGCGCGCGGCGTCGACGTCGCCGTGCTTCTGAACCACGCGTCCCTGGGCCCACAGGACCCACCCCTGGAGCGCCCATTCACCGAGATCCTCGAGCAGAAGCGAGGCCTGCTCGAGCGGCTCGCGGGCCTCGTCGAATCGGTCCAGGTTGACGTAGGCCTCCCCGATGTTGCCGAGGATCCGGCCCTCGAGCTCTCGCTGTCCCGTCGCGCGCGCTCCGGCAAGCGCCTGTTCGTACGTAACGAACGCAGCGTCGAAGTCCCCAAGTTCCTCATAAACGACAGCAACGTAGTTGTGAAGCCTCGCGGTCAGGTCAGGCCGGCCGAGCTCCGTCAACGAGGCAATCGCCGCCTGCAGGTGCTCCATGGCCTCCTGATACCTGCTCTGCTGGGTCAACGCCGCACCGGCCCATCCCGTCGCGAGTGACTCGAGCGTCCGGTTCTTCAGCCGGTGCGATTCGTCACGTAACGCAAGCGCCTGCCGCTCGGCGTCCTGGAAGTTGGACCGCGTGAACGACTCGATCGTCGGACCGAGTTGCGGGAATTCCTTTAACACGTCGTTCACGCCTTCGAGCCTGCGAAATGCGGGGTCGGATGTCAATGCGGATGGTTACTTCGAGTGAACGGCGCGCGGGTCCTGGCGTCTTAGCGCCTCTGCGTCTTCACGCTGCGTCTCTGCGGGAAACTGTTTCTCGCAGAGGCGCGGAGTGAAGACGCAGAGGCGCGAAGGCATGGAATCGGCGACTCGCTCTGAGTCGGTCTGTTCCGTTTATGTCTTTACCTTGACGAGACGCCTTCGACACTTCGATACTTCGACGTTCCGTCCTTTTCATGCAGTTCAAGGCGACTCCGCCAATAAACAGCGTCCGCCACGTTCCGGGCCGAATGCGTCCGCATTCGTTCCCGAGCACCGATCGTCCAGCCACCATCAGGAGGTCCGTCGTGATCCGTTCTTTAGCCCCTCGAGCCCGAGTTCTCCCGGTCGCCCTTGCGATCGCCGCTGTTCTAATTTCAGGCTTCTGCCCCACGACCAGCGCGCGTTCGACGCGGCTCGAGCCGCGATCCAAGGCAGAAGCACCGGCAGCGGCCGTCCAGCAGAAGGCCGACCAGCAGAAATACGAAACGGGCTCCACGCTCGACAAGGACGGCAAGGGAGAGGACACGTCGAGCGAAGTCGACACGATACCGCTTGGGCGAATGGACACTGGCGAGCCGCTCCTTAAGCCTGGCGTCGTCACGCCGGTCTCGGTGCTTGCTCCCGGTACGACCCTTGCGACAGAGGTCGAGCCGAACGGCACGTTCGGGACGGCGACGCCGATTGCGGGCGCGAGCGCCCGGATCCGCGGAAACGTATACCCGAACGCGGACATCGACTTCTACTCCTTCTCGGGGACGGCCGGCGACCGCATCTTCGCGGCCGTCATGACGTCGTCGTCCGCGAATCTCTCGACGGACAGCATCCTCGATCTGATCGCGCCAGACGGCACGACGATCATTGAGACCGACGACAACGACGGCAGCTTCGGCGCCTCATCGTCGACGATCGCCGGACGAACGCTGCCGGCGACGGGAACGCATTTCCTTCGGGTTCGTCACTTCAGTGCGACAACGCAGTTGCGCCCGTACGACCTGCACTTCCGCCGCCAGACGGGCGCTCCGGTCGCCGAGGTCGAGGCGAACGACACGACCGGCACGGCGCAGCCGCTGCCGGCGTCTGGCTGGATCACGGGCTCGACGAGTTCTGCAGCCGACCAGGATTTCTATTCCGTTGCGCTCAATGCTGGCGACACGGTCTTCCTGAGCCTCGACCTCGACCCCGAGCGCGACACCGTCGAATGGAATGGCCGCGTCGGATTCGCATTGTTCGGAACGGGATCGTCGCAGATCCTCGTGACGGGCGACGGCGGCACGGCAACGCCCGATTCCGAAGCGATGTTCTTCACCGTCCAGACGGCCGGGACGTACTTCGTCCACGTCAGTGTCCAGACGGGGGCGCTCTTCGGCACGTACCAGCTCAGCACGGCTGTCTTCCCGCGCGTCTCGCCGGGGACGTGCACGACGTACACGAGCACGAACGTGCCGATCACCATCCCGACCGGACCCGGCATTGTCACGTCGACGCTGACCGTGCCCGGCAATCCGCGCATCGACAAGCTGCGCGTGAACATCAACCTCACGCACAACTTCATGGCCGACCTCGACGTGCAGCTGACGTCGCCGACGGGGACGACGATCGGGCTCTTCTCGGACATCGGTTCTGCGTCGGTTGGCGTCAGACGGGGATGAACATCACGTTCGACGACGATGCCGCGATCCACAGTCAGTTCGCCCTCTCGGAGACAATGTCGTATATGCCCGAGCCCCAGTACCGGCTCGAATGGCTGCAGGGACTCACAACCAGCGGCGGAACGTGGACGTTGACCATGCGCGATGACGCGACGGGCGACGGCGGCACGCTGAACGCCTGGTCGCTCGAGATCTGCGAGGACCCGCAGCCACTTTGCGGAATGACGGTGCCGACCACCGTCTTCAGCGCCGACTTCGAGGCCACCGACGGCGGATTTACCCACTCGGGAACGGCGGACGAATGGGAACGCGGCACGCCGACTTTCGCTCCGATCACTTCGGCCAACAGCGGGACGATGTGCTGGAAGACCGATCTCGACAACACCTACGAGAACAGCTCGAGCCAGGATCTCTTCTCACCGAACATCGTGCTCCCGGCGTCGGGGCCGATCCGGTTCTCCTGGGCTCAGAAGTACCAGATCGAGCCGGCAACTTTCGATCACGCGTGGGTTGAAGTGCGCGAAGTGGGTGGCTCGGGGATGATCAGCCGCGTCTTCGAGCACCTGGGCGCCGACATGGTTGATAACGTCGGCAATCCGACGGTCGCGGTACAGGAGGCCGCCGGGTGGCAGCTCTGCGAACGCGACATCTCGGCGTTCGCCGGGCTGACAGTTCAGCTTGTCTTCCACGTCGATACGGATACCACCGTTCAGCGAGCGGGCCTCGCGATCGACGACGTTCTCGTGCAGTCCTGCCCCGTGGCGCCGATGGGCGCCGACGTGGCGATCACGTCGGTGACCGACTCGCCCGATCCGGCGAACGTCGGGTGGAATCTGACCCACACGATCAACGCGATCAACAACGGTCCAGCCGCGGCGACGGGCGTCTCGGTCTCGTTCACGCTTCCTTCCGGAACGACGTATGTGTCCTCGACGACGCCCATGGGATGGAGCACGATGAGTCCGCCGGTCGGTACGGGCGGAACGGTGACGTTCTCGACCGCGAGCATTCCGAATGGCGGGACGGCGAGCTTTACCGTCGTCAGCGCAGTCCCCTGCAACGTACCGAACGCGACGGCCCTCTTCGGGCAGGCGGACATCATCGCCATCGAGATGGACCCGAACCCGGGCAACTCCTTGTCGGAGATGACGACGGTCAACAACGCCGCGCCAACGATCACGTGTCCGGCGAACATCACGCAGAACAACGACGCGAACCAGTGCGGTGCCGTCGTCTCCTTTGCTGCGACGGCAACCGACGATGCTGGGTGTGTGGCGACGGTCGCCTGCGTTCCGGCGAGCGGCTCTTTCTTCCCGGTCGGTTCGACGACGGTGAACTGCACGGCGACGGATGCGGCGGGCCAGATGGCCAACTGCAGCTTCTCGGTCACGATCGTCGACGCGCAGGTGCCGACGATCACGTGTCCGGCGAACCTGTCGGTACCGGCGACGACGACGATGGGGACGACGCTTGGGGCGATCGTCAACTACGGGGCGCCCACGGCCTCGGACAATTGCCCTGGTGTCGGGGCGGCCGCGTGCGTGCCGGCGTCGGGGTCCTTCTTCCCGGTTGGCGTGAACACGGTTATCTGCACGGTCGCCGATGCCTCCAGCAATACGGCCGCCTGTTCGTTCACGATCACCGTGGGAACGGCGTTCGGCGTGTGTATCGTCAACGACGGGCCGGTCAGCGAACGGGATACCTTGAAGATCGTGACGGATCCGACGAGTGCCCTGTACGGCTTCTGGCAGTACACGGACGTATCGACCGGGACGATATATCAGGGATTCGCGGAGTTCCTGGTCTACGTGCCGGGTCGCTCGCTCATCGCCTATGACCACGACAGTCCGAACGTGCGTATGGACGTGCGGGTCGACTACGGCCGCAACACGGCAACGGCGACGGTAAAGAACCTGATCACGGGAGTGCAGTTCGTGCTGCGCGACCGGAACATCCTCGACGATCCGGCCTGTCAGTAAGGCCGGCCTGACCTTGGCGCCTTTGCGTCTTTGCGTGAATCTCCCCGTCTTTGATTCGAGGAGGTTCGCGCAAAGGCGCAAATCAGCCGATCAAGGTACGATCGAATTCGCAGCGGCAACGGCTTCCGAGAGCGTCAGGCGCCCCTCGTAGATCGCCTTCCCGATGATGCAGGAGTGGATCGTGCCCGCCGCCGCGATCGCCCGCACGTCCTCGACCGAGCTCACGCCGCCGGAAACCGTGACGTCGAGTCCCGTCTCCGCCGCAAATCGCAGCGTCGCCTCGAGGTTCGGCCCCTGCAGTTTCCCGTCCCGCGCGATGTCGGTGTAGATCACGCGCTCGACGCCGGCATCCCGAACCCGTCGTCCGAGCTCGACGGCGTCGACCCCGGTCACATCCGTCCAGCCGCGCGTCGCCACACGGCCGTCGCGCGTCGATGCCGACGACGATCCGGCCGGGAAACCGGATCGCAAGCGACCTGACGAGCGTGAAGTCCTCGACGGCAGCAGTTCCGAGGATCGCCCAGCGTGCGCCGCTCCCGAGCGCGACTTCGACCGACGCCTCGCTCCGCAGTCCCCCGCCGAGCTCGACGGGGATCCCCACGGTCTCGAGAATCGCCAACACGACGTCCGCGTTAGCCGATCCTCCAAGCCCGTCGAACGCTCCGTCGAGGTCGACCAGGTGCAGCAACTCGGCTCCATCCCGCTCGAAACCCTTCGCGACCTCGACCGGATCGAGGTCGTAACGCGTCTCGCGGTCCGCCGCGCCCTCGACGAGCCGCACCGTCCGCCCGCCTCGCAGGTCTATGGCCGGAATGACGATCATCGGGCCGCCGCGATACGCGCGAAGTTCTCAAGCATTTTCAATCCAGCCGTGTGGCTCTTCTCGGGATGGAATTGCGCCCCAAACAGATTGCCCTTCGCGCAGACCGAAGGAAAAACGACACCGTCGTATTCGGTCTCGCCGACCACGTCGTCGCGATCATCCGCGACGACGTGAAACGAGTGCACGAAATAGAAGAACGGATCACCGTCCAGTCCCGAAAAGAGCAGGTGCTGTCGCACGACGTGCACCGAGTTCCATCCCGTGTGCGGCACGACGCGGACCGTCTCAGGGAACTTCACGACGCGGCCGCCGAGCAACCCGAGCCCGCGGTGGCTGCCGAACTCGTCGCTGCCTTCGAAGAGCAGCTGCAGTCCGAGGCAGAGCCCGATGACGGGCGTTTCGTCTTCGACGGCGCGAACGACCGTGCGGTCCAGCCCGCTCGATCGCAATCCGTCGATTCCGTCACCGAAAGCGCCGACGCCTGGCAAAACCAGGCCGTCGCACTCCGCGAGCCGTCCGCCGTCCGATGACACGATCGCCTCGGTTCCGACCGCGTGAAAGGCCTTCTCGACACTGCGAAGATTGCCGATGCCGTAGTTGACGATTCCAATCAAAGCGCGCCTTTTGTCGACGGGACGCCCGTAACGCGCGGATCGACCCGCGTGGCCGCCGCGAACGCCCGGGCGCACGCCTTGAAGACCGCTTCCGTGATGTGGTGCTGATTGTGGCCGCGCAGCAGGTCGATGTGCAGCGTCACCTTCGCCGCAGTAGCGAGCGAGTGCCAGAAATGCTCCACCAGCTGCGTCTCGAGATCGCCGACGCGGTCCCGCGTGTCCGCGACGTTGTAGACGACGAACGGGCGGCCCGAGAGATCAACGACGGCTCGAGCGAGCGCCTCGTCCATTGGAACATAGGCGTGGCCATACCGAACGAGGCCGGCCTTGTCACCGAGCGCTTCGCCGATTGCTTCGCCGAGTGTGATCGCGACGTCTTCGACCGTGTGATGGCCGTCGATCTCGAGGTCACCCTTGCAGTGGACTTCGAGATCGAACAGTCCGTGCCGCGCGAACTGCGCGAGCATGTGGTCGAGGAAACCGATTCCGGTCGCAATCTCAGCGTTACCGCGGCCGTCGAGGTCGATGGCGACGCAAACGTTGGTCTCGCGCGTAGTGCGCGAGCGCTCGGCTCGTCGAGTCAGGGTTTCGCAACTCATGGCCGCAAACCTACCAGACCCGTTCGCGAGCGAAAAGCTGGTGATATCGTGTATTGTTCGTGCGCGGGAGGAAGGAGCGCGGTGTGAGACCGCTGAAACTGCACGTCAAGACGACGCTGATCGTCTCAACCGTCGTCGTCGCCATCTTCTTCGTCGCCGCGTGGATCTTCACGAAGCAGGCGATCGCGCTCGAACAGAACCAGTACAAGGAGCGGGCTCTTCAACTCGCCACGTACTACGCGGACCAGGTCGCCCGCATACGCGTTCTGCAGACGATCAACGGCGTCCAGCGGTCGTCGGCGCCCGGATTCAGCCAGGCCGAGCTGATCCAGGGATACGGCTTCGAAGTAACGCTCTCGCAGGTCTATTCGTTTCAATCCCCGGACGACAGCTCCCCGCGCGTGCAGACCGTCTACACCGATCCGAGATCTACGGCGCCAGCAGTCGAGCTTCGCCCCGAAACCGTCAGCAAACTACTCGCGCGCGACTTTCCAGAGGTCGAGGTCAGCGAACACCCCGACGGCCGATTCGCCGTGTGGGCGGTTGCCCCGGTCATCGTCACGACGCGGGCCGCCGAGCAGTCCGTCGTCGGCGCCGTCGGAGTGCAGGTCGAGGTGACCGACGCGAAGAGCCTCGCGGCCAAGATGGCGCGGCAGGCATTCATCGCGCTCGCGCTCATGGTGCTCGGGATTGCGATCGTGACGTACCTGATTTTCAAACGGCTCGTGTATGCACCGATCGACACGTTGCTCGGCGCGATGACGCGGGCGGAGAGCGGCGACCTCTCAGTGAAGGCTCCCGAGCGCGCCGAAGACGAAGTCGGCCTGCTCACGACGCGCTTCAACATCATGGTCGACCGCCTCAGGGAGTACACCGAGGATCGTGCGGCGCACGCGCGACAGCTCGAGGAACGCGTCCGCGACGCGACGGGCGAGCTGGAGGAACGCAACGAGCAGCTCAAGCAGAAAAACGTCGAGCTCTTCGGCATACAGCGGCAACTCGGCACGCTGGAGCGGCTCGCCACGGCCGGCCAGCTCGCCGCGCAGTTCGCGCACGAAGTCGGAACGCCGCTCAATCTCATCTCGGGGCACGTGCAGCTGCTCAGGGCGCGCTCGACCGATGAAAAGACGACGAAGCGCCTCGAGACGATCGCAGCGCAGATCGAGCGCATCGAGCGCATCGTCAGAGGAATGCTCGACCAGACTCGCAGGCCGGCCGTCCGGCTCGAGCCCGTCGACCTCAGCGCGCTGCTGGCCAAGACTTTCGACACGATCGATCCAACCCTCGCCGCAAAACGCGTTCGCCTCATCGCGGAGCTTCAGCACGATCTGCCTCGCGTGCACGCAGACTCGGATCAGCTCCAGCAGGTCTTCATCAACCTCGTGAACAACAGTCTGGATGCAATGCCGGACGGAGGTGAGTTGCGCGTGACGGCGGGAAGCACGGGCTCGGACGTCCGGGTCCGCTTCGCCGACACCGGCCACGGGATCGACGAGGCGCACCTGCCGCACCTGTTCGAGCCGCTCTTCACGACGAAGGACCGCGGATCGGGGCTTGGCCTGGCCGTGTCGCACCAGATCATCCACGAGCTTGGCGGTGCGATCGACGTCACGTCGACGCCCGGCGGCGGCACGGCGTTCACGATCCGGCTGCCGATTCCGGCGGCCCAGTCGCACGACGAGGCGTCCGACGACGCCGACGAAATCCACGAGACAACGGAGCCCTCTGCCGACGTGACCGTATGACCGCAAAACGAATTCTCGTCATCGACGATGACCTCGAGACCTGTGAATTTCTCTCCGAAGTTTTTGGCGACGCCGGCTGGGCGGTCGACACCGCGACGACACCGGATGAAGCCACGACGAAGATGAGCGCCCGCATCGACCTCATCGTCTCGGACGTTCGTCTGGGCGCGCGCATCGACGGCATCGAGCTGCTCAAGCGTTTCCGTCGAGACTTTCCTCAAATTCCCGTCATCCTCATCAGCGGTTTCGGTTCGCTCGAAACCGCAGTCGAGTCGATCCGTGAAGCCGCGTTCGACTTCATCTCGAAGCCGTTCAACGTCGAAGAGGTCATTGCAACTGCGCGTCGGGCCATCGAGTGGCGCGAACAGACATCGGATTCGGGTCGCGAGCGCACGGCTGACCTCGGAGAGCCCTTTACCGGCTCGTCGCTCGTCGGCCGCTCACGCGAGATGATCGCCCTCTATCGCGAAATCGCCCGAGTGGCGCCGTCGCGCTCCACGGTGCTCATCACGGGAGAATCGGGGACCGGCAAGGAGCTCGTCGCGCGCGCCCTGCACGACAACAGTCCGCGCGTGGGAAAGCCCTTCGTGCCGGTCAATTGTGGTGCCCTCACCGAGACACTCCTCGAAAGCGAGCTGTTCGGGCATCAGAAGGGCTCGTTTACGGGCGCGGTGGCCGACAAGAAAGGGCTCTTCGAAGAAGCTGACCGGGGCACGATCTTTCTGGACGAGATCGGCGAAACCTCGCCGGCGCTCCAGGTAAAGCTGCTTCGAGTGCTCCAGGAGGGAGAAATCCGTCGTGTGGGCGGCAGCGGTCCGATCAAGGTCGACGTACGCGTGATCTGCGCGACGAACCGCGACCTCGAGGAGGAGGTTCGTCGTGGCGCGTTCCGTGAGGATCTCTTCTATCGCCTTTCGGTGGTGACACTGCGCGTACCACCGCTGCGCGAGCGTGTTGCGGACATCCCGGCGCTCGCGGCGCACTTTCTGAAGCGCGCGTGTTCCCTGGCGGGACGCGACGTCACACTTTCGGAACAGGCCCTTCGGCTTCTTACTCAGTATCAGTGGCCGGGAAACGTGCGAGAGCTCGAGAACACGATCGAGCATCTTGCGCTGTACAGCCGGGATGCGCGGATCACCACGGACGATCTGCCGGACAAGTTCCGGGAGGCCGCGGCGGTGGTTCGAACGGGGCTTGCCGACCTCTTTGACGACCTTCCGACCATCGATGAGCTGGAGCGGAGGTACATTCTCCACGTGCTTGCCGCGGTGGGTGGCAACCGTACACGGGCAGCGGAAACGATGGGCGTGGATCGAAGGACGCTCTACCGGATGGCGGAGCGGTTCGGGATCAAGCTCGATCAGGGGGGCATAGGCGCTCGTCATCTCGGTGCCCTGTGTGCCGAGACGCTCCGATCTGGGTCTCAGACGCTTCGCACACGGAGGCACGAAGGCACTGAGACACGGAGCCGGCTAGCTTCGGCGATCGGTCACGAGCTGCGTTCTCTGACCCCGCCAGACGACCCCCTTACCGGAGAGCGCCCTCCACGCCGAGTTCATCAGGATCGCCACCATCACCACGTTCGCGAAACCCGCGAGCGGCGCGAGGTACCAGCGTCCTCCGAGAGCGCCGTAAACCGGCAGAAAAGCCACGACCATGGCCGCGTACGCCGCCACCGCCGCCAGGGCCACCGGCATCGCCTCGGCAACGCCAAAGACCAGCCAAAGGACGAGACCCGCCACGGCGAGCGTGATCGGCAGCACGGTGGCAAGCAGGTTCGCCGTGACGTTTCGCGCGACGGTGGCGACGCTGTTGCCGGCTCCGGCAAAGGCGTTCTTCGAGAACCCATGCCAGAGCTCGCCGAGCGTCTCGTACATCGGGGTGAAGAGCAGTTGCTGGCCCGCTTCGATGCGAAGTCTGCGGCCTCCGGACTTGAGCGCTCGCGCGGTGGCGACGTCGTCGATGACTTCACCTCGAATGGCCTCGTAGCCGCCGACGGCATCGTGCGCGCGGCGACGCATGAGAAAGAACCCGCCGCATCCGAGTGCGATTTCGGACTTCGGATCGTTCGTCTTGTCGATGGGAAGGACGATTGCGATCATCCACGCGGCGATCGGCATCACGACGCGCGTCCCGAACGTTCCGGCGCCGATGTCGGGCAGGAGCGTAACGGCGTCGAAACGGCCGCGAAACGCGACCGACATCGCGGCTCGGACGGCCTCGGGCGCAAAGACGATGTCGGCGTCGGTCGCGACGATCCAGTCGCCCTTCGCAGCCCGCTTCGCCTGCCGAGTGCCCAGACTTTGCCTGCCCATCCGGCCGGCAACGCGGCGCCTCGCACGGCCTGTACGCGCGGATGCTCGACTTCGAGTCGTTTCGCGATCTCCCACGTTCCGTCAGTCGACCGATCGTCGACGACGATCACCTCGATGCTCGGATAATCCTGTCCGGCAATGGACGCCACGGCTCGATCGAGGATTCGCGAAGCCTCGTTTCGGGCCGGAACGAGCACTGACACGAGCGGCGCGTCGCTTGGAAATCCGAATGCGCTCGACGGCTTCAGACGCGGCGCTTCCCGGATCTTCCATATTGAAGACGAAGAGCGCCAGCCAGCCAAAAGTCCCAAGCAGCATCAATCCGACGAGGGCGTAGACAGCGAGTGTCACCGGATCAGTCTATCAGACGGCCGTAGAGCCGCTGTCAAGTGCTACGTTCGCCTATGGTCCCCGTCGGCCGCAGGCCGACCCAGAACCGCGAACGCAGTGAGCGGCCGGCCGTGCCGAACGCTCAACGTCGGTCGTGTCGGAAGCAGCCGGATCGGGCTTGCGGTTCAAACCACTGGGCGGGAGACGCAAGGCCGGCCGCTCACTGCGTTCTCGGTTCTGGGACGCGCGGAAGTGCGAGCGGTCCCTGTCGGCCGCGTCGGGAGTGCGGTCCCCGTCGGCCGCCCATTGCGCCTCTCCGCAGGCAAGCCGCGAAAACACCAATGGCCGGACGCTTGTGGCGTCCGGCCATTGGTGGTCACATCAAAGAATGGTGAAACGAGCAGGGAGATGTCGGTCTAAAGAGCCGCTGTCGTTGCGACCTCGGGTTCCCAGCCGCGGCGGAGAACCTCGACCTTCACCTTGCGCGCGCCGAAGACAATGGCTTCCTTGCGCGTGGGGATATAAATGTCAATCTTCCGACCCTTGATGGCCCCGCCCGTATCCATAACGGTGTAGATGCCGGAATAGCTTCCAGCCTGGATGCGGACGACGGAGCCGAGAGGGAGTACCTTGGGATCGGCGGCGATAATGCCACGCCGCACGGTAACGCCTGATGCGGTCTGCCCCTTGAGACAGTAGGCGGTCGCCAAAAAAGTCGTGGAAATTGCCTTCGACTCTTCACGGTCGACATTGGGAACGACCTCGTCGGCGGGCGCCGGGAGGAGGTTCGCATCGTCGCTCGATTCGAATTCGGAGGCCTCGGAAATGGCTTCGGATTTGATTGTCGAGGTAACGGTGATCGCAGCGGTCTGCTGGGCGATGACCGTCAGGGTTGCCGGGAACGAAACAATAACGCCCGACAGAAGGATGCGTCCGAGGACGCGTGAGACGGAGGGGTTTCCTTTTCTCGTGCTGTTGGCACTGAGTCTCATCTTTTTCTCCTATTTAGTTGTCAACGAACATCTCCCGGAACAGAAGCGCGAGAGCGCGGGAATCTCACCCACACCCTTCTCACCGCAGTACGGTTCGAGACTTCGCCGGGAGACCGGCTGTGAACAAACGTGAACACTATCACAAGGTGTCAAGGATTCGGTCAAAATAGCGACAGAGGTAGTGGGTCAATCTGACTTCGTCTCGCGTCGACTCAGTCCTTCACATTTCAGTTGCTCTATTGCGTCTTTGCGGCTCCTTGCGCCTTGGCGAGAACTCTCGCCGTCGAAGAAGTTCTCGCAAAGGCGCCAAGGAAGACGCAAAGACGCAAAATGAGCAGTGAGCCTGCACCAAGGCACCGGGGAACCCACTACTGTTGCTCGCGGTAGCGAGCGGGTCGCCCTGGAAGCGGAGCACGCCCGAGTGATACGCACGCTCGAGGAAAGACCTCGAACGCGCTCGCCCCTTCAGGCCACGGCTGCCTGGCGTGCCATGATCTCGGGAAGGAGCTTTTCGAGACCGCTCTCGAGGTCCAAGTAGACACGCCGCGCCGTGATGAAGTCGCCGGACTCGGCGAGTTCCTCGAGACGGCACGCCGCCCGCACGCAGGCTTCAGCTCCGAAGATGCCCAGTTCGCCCTTCAACTTGTGCGCCTCCCGAGCGAGCGCCGTGCCGTCGGCGTTCTCAA